>JBFWNY010000023.1:0-62394 GCA_050250815.1 Hyphomicrobiaceae bacterium | reverse complement strand
TGCCGGCATCCTGATCGGCCAAATCGGAAAAACAGGGGGATTTCTCGGGTTCGGACGCCTTGGCGGCCACGACAATGCGCACGGTCGTTTCCGTCGCATCGTAGGTGCCTTCGAAGCGCGTGCAGCCGGTCGAGCCCATCAGCTTGCCGTCCTTGAATTCCACGACGGCCCCGGTTCCGCCGCGGATCGAATAGAGCCCGCTGTTCTTGAGGTACGACACGATCTTGTGGCGCTTGCCCGTGAGAGTCGCATCGGGCGCGAGCTGCAGGCCGGCTACGTCAACTCCCGCTCCGTCGACAAGATGTAGCGCAGAGCCCTCGATGCGATAGCGCCGAGCGTTCGCCATGCTTTCCAGGAAGGAGCGCTCGCGCTCGGCGGCCTCACCCGCACAGCCGCGACGGGTCGTCTGCAGCACTTCGATGCGCAGCGAATTGTCGGCTTCGCTGCTCTGGTAGCGTCCGCGGAAATGATTGCAGGCCGTGGCGCCGGACACCTCCCCGGCTTCGAACCGGATGTCGCCCGCCGGCACTGCGGGCGCCCCGCCAAGTGTCGTAACGCTCCAGCGCGCTTCGAGACCGCCTGCCCGGGCCGTGGCGGCGGGTGCGAGCAGGGCTATGGCCGCGAGGCCGGCAAGTGCCGCCTGTTGCGGCAGGACGGCGCGGCGATCCCGATGGCCCGGCGGTTCCGAACGACGGCAAACGGCTTCTTCTGAATTCATGCGGATTTTCCTGACCGGTCCACGCCCGGGCGTCCTCGGCTATGCGTTGGTAGCGTTGACACTTCGGCGGCTAAGGGGCAAGTCAAGTGCAGTGCAGCACGACGGGATGCTGCCGCTCAACGAACAGGCCACACGCGCATGGTTCAGCTCACGCTCCCCAAGAACTCGACTGTCCAGAAGGGCAAGACGTGGAACGAGAAGGGCCGATCCGGCCGCTGGAAGGAGTTCCGCATCTACCGCTGGAACCCCGACGAAACACGTAATCCGCGCGTCGACAGCTACTGGGTCAACCAGGACGAGTGCGGGCCGATGGTTCTGGACGCGCTCATCAAGATCAAGAACGAGATCGATCCGACGCTGACTTTCCGCCGGTCGTGCCGTGAGGGTATCTGCGGCTCGTGTTCGATGAATATCGACGGCACCAACACGCTCGCGTGCCTCAAGGCGACCGAGGACGTGAAGGGCGCCGTGGCGATCTATCCGCTGCCGCACATGCAGGTGGTGAAGGATCTGGTGCCCGATCTGACGAACTTTTATGCGCAGCACCGCTCGATCGAGCCTTGGCTGAAGACCGATACGCCCGCGCCGCCAAAGGAGTGGAAGCAGTCCCGTGAGGACCGCGAGAAGCTCGATGGTCTCTACGAGTGTATCCTGTGCGCCTGCTGCTCGACCTCGTGCCCGAGCTACTGGTGGAACTCGGACCGCTATCTGGGGCCGGCCATTCTGCTGCAGGCCTACCGCTGGGTGATCGATTCACGCGATGAGGCTACCGGCGAGCGGCTCGACGACCTCGAGGATCCGTTCCGGCTCTACCGCTGCCATACGATCATGAACTGCGCCAAGGCCTGCCCCAAGGGCCTGTCGCCAGCGAAGGCCATCGCCGAGCTCAAGAAGCTGATGGTGCAGCGGCGCGTCTAGAGCAGGAGCCAGGCGCTTCAGTTGGGACCCGAGAGAACGCATCTGGCCCGCTGTCCCGCTCGGAACAGCGGGCCTTCCATGTTTCGAGGGATGCTGCGCGTCTGAAACTCACTCATAGTGGGAAGCGCGCATGTCCCATCTCGTTACCGTCCACCGTGCCCTAAGTGTGCCCGAGGCGCTCGTTGCGACCGCGATGCTTGAGGCTGCCGGCCTGGCCGCGCAGGCGCAAGGCCGGGAACATGCCCAGATGTACTGGCCGCTGCTCGTCGCGCTGGGCGGCATCGGCATCACGGTTCCCGCAAGCGAGGCGGAGGCCGCGCTGGACCTCCTTCGCTCGCCCGTCGAGCCGGACGAGGGTGACAGCGAGCCCCTTGAGCATCGTCTCTTCGCGCGCCACCCGCTGAGCAATGCGGTCGTTGCCGCGGCGATGTTCCTGCTTACCGGGATGCCATTTCCGGCCTGGCTGGCGCGGTGGAAGGAGGCCTGATCGCGGACCGCGTTCGGTGTTTCAAAAAACGCAAGACCGGTGGCGCGTCACGCCGCCACCGGTCTTGATGAGTACGCTCATTGCAGCCCCGCCGCAGACGCCCCAGGTGCCCAGCCGGGGGCGTGGCGCCGGTGCCGGCCTTAGGCGGCCGTCTTCTTGCGCGTGGCGGGCTTGCGGCCCGGCTTCTTCTTCGCGACAGCCTTGGCCTTGCGGGCCGGCTTCTTCGCGGCCTTGCGAGCGGTGGTCTTGGCCGCGGCCTTCTTCTTCGCCGGAGCCTTCTTCTTGGCAGCCGGCTTCTTCGCGGCAGCCTTCGTAGCAGTCTTAGCCATGGTTCTCTCTCCCTTGCCGTTCGAATCAGTTCGAACAAAAAAATCATGTGCAAGTTCGAGGATTTTGTTGACACCCAATTTCGCTTCGGCCGCGATTTTTTTCCCGCAACGTATTCAAGTGTTGCGCACGCGCATCGATTTTCGCTGCTTTTCATGAAGTTGAATGCCGCGACGAATGCGAGACTTCATTTTTCGAGAACGATTTCTCATGCGCGATTGATCGAATGAAGCTTCGAGAAATGACCACATCGCGGTCGCGATGCAAAAGGTGCAGAGATGTTTGCGATCGGCGTTTGATCGATTGAAAGTGTGCGGTGCGATGCTTTGCACTTCGCTCGAACGTTCTCGATTGGCAGCACGCTCCGGTTCCGCACGTAACAGCGAACACGCGGCGGATATCCTAAACAAGTGCTCGTGGTCCATCACAAAGCGCGGCATTGCGCTCCCTCCGAGCACGACGTGTTGCGATCGTCGGCCGCATTTGCGTCACACGGCTGACACGACCGGAAGGTTAGTGCGGCACCAGGATCGATCGGCGTGTGTGGCGATTGTCCCGATTTGGTTTTGCAATGGTTGGAACTCCGATGCTCAACATTCTCGTCGTTTGTGAAAACAACGCGGCTCTTTCCATCATGGCGGAGTCGATGATCAATGCCGCATCCAAGGGCCGGTGGCACGCTTTCAGCGCGGGTTCTCGGCCGGCGCGTGAATTCGACCGTCATGCGCTTCAGGCCATGAAAGAATTGGAATTGCCGCTGCCGCAGGTCAGCCGGCCGGTCCATTGGAGCAATTTCGCTGGGCCGTCGGCTTTGTCATTCGATGTCGTGGCCACGCTCTCCGAAGCGATCGACTGGCAGCGGATGCCGGAATGGCGCGGCGCACCCAAGCTCATGCACTGGACGCTGCCCGACCCGTTGGCTGTGCCGGTCCCGTTCGGCGAACGCCTTGCGGTCCTGCGTTTCGTGCGCGATCTGGTGGCGGAGAAGGTCAAGGTACTGCTTGACGAGAACCGCTTCGCAGCGCCCTCCGTGCTCGCCAACGACAACGGCGCGGACGCCTCGCGCCGCCGTGCGGGCTGACAGTCCGCTACCGGCCACCTCAGATCCACAAGCGAGAAGGCGGCACCGAGGGTGCCGCCTTGCTGTTTTTCGGTCGATGGGAATGCCTGCGGCCTGATCTTCAGGCTGCCTCGGCCTTCGTCAGGCGCGACTGGAGGTCGAGCACGGCCAACATGTAGCCGACGCGATCCTCGACAGCCTCTGTGAAGAGCGAGAAGTAGTTGGGACCGTCGGGTACGATCTCGCCAATCACTTCGCCATACTCAAAGCGCAGGTCCGCATGGTGCTTGCGCGCTACCGCCTGCATCTTACCGTTCTCGGCAAGGCAGCTCATGTAGAGCAGGTTGACGCCGCGATTGCGCGCCGACCGGATCACACGGCCCATGAGCTCGGTGCCCAATCCCCTGTCCTGGTACTGCTTCTCGATAGAGAATGCCGCCTCGGCCTCGCTGCCCCACGTGTCGCCGAGCTTCCGTAGCTCGGCAGCGGCCCGCATCTCACCGTCCTCGAAGTAGCCGAACACGATCGAGCCCATGTGGTTCATGCGCTGGGCATAGTCAGCGATGAACTCGTCGGAGACGCCGTGCGCGAAACGCATGCGACGCGTATCTTTGTCGAGACGCAGGAGATGGTCGCGGAAACGGTCGGTCTCCGTCGGCCAAAGCTTTCTGATGGTTCCTCCCCAGAATCGGTGCTCGCTCATGATGAACCTCCGCTCTGGTTGCCCTCTTGTCGAGGAATGCCGGTACGGGGTTGGTCCCCCTTTGCCGGCGGCCACGAGCTATCGTTGGCTCGCGGTTATATTGCCCTTCCTATTGCGACGCACAATGCGCCGGGGACGTGGCATAATCACGAATATACAGGAGGTTGGTGTAAAATTGTTGATTGCGGATGCTGCGCTGCCATATGAGTTCGGGGTGCGGCGTTCCGCGTCAGCCTCGCCTCGCCTGTGTGATTCTGGCAGTTTCGAGCGATCGGCCCCGCGCCACCCCATCATGAGCCGTTCCGAATAGACATGGCTGACCTGCAGTTTTCGGAGAACCAGGACGCCGGCGGCGTGCGTGAGCGGTACCAGCGGCGGTTATCCGCCGGCGCAATCGAGGCAGATCCTGCGCAGCGGGAGGCCGTCGAGCGGCTTGATGGCCTCGCCAGGGACCTCGAGCGCTGGCGGCCCGCCTCGCGCGGGTTTCTTTCAGGACTCTGGCGCAAGGCCGAGGAGCCAGCTCCGCGCGGGCTCTATCTCCACGGCGGCGTCGGTCGCGGCAAGACCATGCTGATGGACCTGTTCTACGCCGCCGTCGACTTCGCACCCAAGCGGCGTCAGCACTTCCACGAGTTCATGGCGGAAGCACACGACCGCATCGCCATTGCCCGCAAGACGATGGAGGGCGATCCCATTCCCCACGTTGCGGTGGAGATGGTCGGATCACCCGGCCTGCTGTGCTTCGACGAACTGCACGTGACCGACATCGCCGACGCCATGATCCTAGGTCGGTTCTTCAAGTCCGTGTTCGCGCGGCATGTGACGATCGTCGCGACCTCCAATGCCCGTCCCGACGAACTCTATCGCGACGGTCTCAACCGCCAGCTGTTCCTGCCGTTCATCGACCTTATCGAGGACCGGCTCGATGTCATGGAATTGCAGTCGGCCAAGGACTTCCGCCTGGACAAGATCGCCGGAAGGCCGCTGTTCTTCGCGCCTGCCGGCCCTGAAACCAAGGCAGCGCTCGATGCGCATTGGCAGAGGCTGACCGGGGGCAGCGAGCCGCGCCAGGCGATCCTCGAGGTCAAGGGACGGCAGCTCGTGGTGCCCGCCGCCGCGTTGGGGGTGGCGCGCTTCTCTTTCGCCGATCTGTGCGAGCGGCCACTGGGGTCGCTCGACTATCTGGCGATGGCCCATGCCTTTCATACGGTGATGATCGACGCCATTCCCCTCATGGGGCCGGAGCGGCGCGACCATGCGCGCCGGTTCATCAATCTCATCGATACGCTCTACGACAACGATGTGTGCCTCATCGCTTCCGCGGAGGCCGAGCCGGGCGAGCTGTACCAGAAGGGTGATGGCGCCGATCTGTTCGGCCGAACCGCCTCGCGTCTGACCGAGATGCGGACCGAGGCGTTTCTGGCGCGGCGGTCCGAGCGGTTGGATCACGCCGCCCAGCCGACCTGAGGCAAAGGGTTTGCGTGCAGGTCAGCAAGAAGCCCCCGGCGCGCTGCGCCGAGAGCTCCCTTCTACCGTCACTCGAGCAAATGTCGCTCGAGCAAATGTCGCTCGGTACGCCGGCGCTCAGTACCGGTGCCAGGGCGCCGACCACGGCCATGCTGCGCCGGACGAGACCACCGGTCCGCGCTGCGCGGACGATTGTGCGTGCCGTGAAGGCGCGCGATGCCTGCTGCATCCGGCTTGCCTCCCCCCTTGCTGCCTACTTCGCGTGCACGCGAGCGGCCCCTGCCCGCCGGTTTTCGGGCGTTCGGTGTCAGCGTCAAGACGCCGACCCGCAGGCGCCGGTGTTTGCGCCTATCCATTGCGCATCCGTATCGACCAGCCGCACGCATCAAGCCGCAACTTTGGTTCGATATTCTGGCGTTTCCCTTGAGCGTCAGCGGCTTTCGAGCTAACCAACCCGCGCGACACCGTCGCACCCCCCGACGCGCGCCACCGTCCCCCGGTGACGCCGAATTTCGTCAGCACATTGACCCCATCACACCTCGAAGGAGACCAACCCGCATGGCGCGCACCAAGATCGCCCTGATCGGCGGCGGCATGATTGGCGGAACGCTCGCCCATCTCATCGGCCTGAAGGAGCTCGGGGACGTCGTCCTGTTCGACATCGCGGAGGGGCTGCCGCAGGGCAAGTCCCTCGACATCGCGCAGTCGGGAGCCGTCGAGGGCTTCAACTGCACCCTGAAGGGCACCAACGCCTATGCCGATATCGAGGGCGCGGGCGTGTGCATCGTCACCGCGGGCGTGCCGCGCAAGCCCGGCATGAGCCGCGACGACCTGCTCGGCATCAACCTCAAGGTGATGGAGCAGGTGGGCGCCGGTATCAAGAAGTACGCTCCCAACGCCTTCGTCATCGTCATCACCAACCCGCTCGACGCCATGGTCTGGGCGCTGCAGAAGGCCTGCGGCCTGCCTCCGAACATGGTGGTCGGCATGGCCGGTGTGCTCGATGCCTCGCGCTTCAAGCATTTCCTCGCCGACGAGCTGAAGATCTCGGTGCAGGACGTGTCGGCCTTCGTGCTGGGCGGTCATGGCGACGACATGGTGCCGCTGGTCCGCTATTCGACGGTCGCCGGCATCCCGCTGCCCGACATCATCCGCATGGGCTGGGTAAGCCAGGAGCGCATCGATCAGATCGTCGAGCGCACGCGTAAGGGCGGCGGCGAGATCGTCGGGCTTCTGAAAACCGGCTCGGCCTACTATGCACCAGCCGCCTCGGGCATCGAGATGGCCGAGAGCTACCTCAAGGACAAGAAGCGCGTGCTGCCGTGCGCTGCCTACCTTTCAGGCGAGTACGGCGTGTCGAACCTCTACGTCGGCGTGCCGGTGGTGATCGGCGCGGGCGGCGCGGAGCGCGTCGTCGAGATCGACCTCAACGGTGCGGAGCGCGACATGTTCATGAAGTCGGTCAGCTCGGTGAAGGTGCTCGTCGAGGCCTGCACCAAGATCGCCCCGCAGCTGGGCGCGTGAAAAGGCGGCGCGCCGGGTCGATTGAATTCTCCGGCGCGCCTGTCCGTTTCGAAGGAGGTTGCGGCCAGCAGCTGGCCTGGTGCCAGTCGCGCTCTGCCCCCTTCGTCACAAGCCTGCCCCACGGGCGCAGCGACGACGCAGATCAACGGCGGATAGAGCGATGAACATCCACGAATACCAGGCCAAGCAGGTGCTCAAGAGCTACGGCGCCCCCGTTGCCGATGGGCGGCCGGTGACGTCGGCAGGCGAAATCGAAGCGGCGGTGCGGGCACTGCCCGGGCCCGTCTGGGTTGTGAAAAGTCAGATCCATGCCGGTGGCCGCGGCAAGGGCAAGTTCAAGGAGCTGGGGTCTGACGCAAAGGGCGGCGTGCGCGTCTCCTTCTCGGCCGACGAGGCCATCAAGAACGCCAAGGAGATGTTCGGCAACACGCTCGTCACCAAGCAGACCGGCGCCGCCGGCAAGCAGGTCAATCGCCTCTATATCGAGGATGGCGCCGACATCGCGCGCGAGCTTTATCTGTCGATCCTGATCGACCGCACGGTCGGGCGCCCGGCGTTTGTCGTGTCGACCGAAGGCGGCATGGACATCGAGACGGTCGCCCACGACACGCCCGAGAAGATCGTGACCCTCGCGGTCAACCCGCAGACCGGCCTGACGGACGCCGACGCGGGCAAGCTGTGCGATGCGCTGAAGCTCGAGGGCGATGCGCGGACCGACGGCATGAAGCTGTTTCCCACGCTCTACAAGGCCTTCACCGAGAAGGACATGAGCCTCCTGGAAATCAATCCGCTGATCGTCATGAAGAACGGTCGCGTGCGCGTGCTCGACGCCAAGGTGAGCTTCGACAACAACGCGCTCTACCGGCACGACGACATCATGGCGCTGCGCGATATCACCGAGGAGGACGAGAAGGAGATCGAGGCGTCGAAGTACGATCTCTCTTACGTCGCCCTCGACGGCAACATCGGCTGCATGGTGAACGGCGCTGGTCTTGCGATGTCTACCATGGACATCATCAAGCTCTACGGCGCGGAGCCGGCCAACTTCCTCGACGTGGGCGGCGGCGCGAGCAAGGAGAAGGTGACCGCGGCTTTCAAGATCATCACCGCGGACCCCAACGTGAAGGGAATCCTGGTCAACATCTTCGGCGGCATCATGCGTTGCGACACGATTGCCGAAGGCGTCGTGGCGGCGGTCAAGGAGGTGGGGCTTCAGGTGCCGCTGGTCGTGCGACTGGAAGGCACCAACGTCGAGCTGGGCAAGAAGATCATCAACGAGAGTGGCTTGAACGTGATCTCGGCCGACGACCTCGACGATGCCGCCCAGAAGATCGTCGCGGCCGTGAAGGGAGCTTGAGGCATGTCGATCCTCATCAATAAGGACACCAAGGTTCTCGTTCAGGGTCTGACCGGCAAGACCGGCACGTTCCATACCGAGCAGGCGCTCGCCTACCACGGCACCAAGATGGTCGGCGGCATCCACCCCAAGAAGGGGGGCGAGTTCTGGACCGGCAAGGGCGGCGATCGGTTGCCGATCTTCAAGTCCGTCGCGGACGGCGTGAAGGAGACGGGTGCGAATGCCACCGTCGTCTACGTGCCGCCGGCGGGTGCGGCAGACGCGATCATCGAGGCGATCGACGCGGGCGTGCCGCTGATCGTCGCCATCACCGAGGGCGTGCCGGTGATGGACATGGTCAAGGTGAAGGCGCGGTTGCAGAAGTCCCAGTCTCGGCTCGTCGGCCCCAACTGCCCGGGTGTGCTGACGCCCAATGAGTGCAAGATCGGCATCATGCCGGGCAACATTTTCAAGAAGGGCTCGGTCGGCATTCTCTCGCGCTCGGGCACGCTCACCTATGAAGCCGTGTTCCAGACTACGAACGAGGGCCTCGGCCAGACGACTGCGGTCGGCATCGGTGGCGATCCGGTGAAGGGAACCGAGTTCATCGATGTGCTCGACCTGTTCCTCGACGACCCGGAGACGCAATCCATCATCATGATCGGCGAGATCGGCGGCTCGGCGGAGGAAGATGCCTCGGCGTGGCTGATCGAGCAGGCCAAGAAGGGCCGCAAGAAGCCAATGGCTGGATTCATCGCCGGTCTTACGGCGCCGCCGGGCCGCACCATGGGGCACGCAGGTGCCGTCATCTCCGGCGGCAAGGGCGGTGCGAAGGACAAGATCGCTGCGATGGAAGCGGCGGGCATCCGCGTCTCGCCGAGCCCCGCGCGCCTCGGCAAGACGCTGGTCGAGGTGCTGAAGGGGAACTGATAGGGCGACGTTCCCGGGAGGGTGGTGGCGATCGCCCGTGCGTCAGTTTCGAGGAGCGTCGCTCATCGAGCACCCCGCCAGGGACTTTTCCTGGACCGCGAGCAAAGCGTTTCCAAAGGCCCTCGGGCCTTTGGGGGCGGGGGCAGCGGCGGGCCGGAGCCGCGAGAAGCCAATTGCGGCTCCCCTGCTGGCGGCCCCTTCTGCGACCGTCGTCGCGTTGAAGCGCGCGGCCTCCTGACCGACGCGACCAATCTTGAACCTTGATCGGGGGCCGCCGGCCCCCGATTTCGTTTGCGCCGAGGCGCATCGGGCAGCGTCGGGTTTCAGTGCCAAGGCGGCGTCGCTGAAATTAGCGGAAGTGTGATTAACCTGAGCGGCCTTCAGCGCCTGCACAAAGCAGGCGCGCGCGCCCGGACCAAAAGGAGCCACGGCTTTGCTTCTGTGGATAGGCGGTGAACCGCCTTCGGCCTTAGTCGTTCGCGTCATATTCTTCGACAACATGGCCCAAACCCGGACGTTGGCATTTTGGCGGAACTTGCGCTAAGCACAGTGGGAACTGTGCTACCACTGCTTCATGCCCGAGGGACGATTCCACCACGTTGCTGAAGAAGGTCTAGCGCGAGGCTCAGTTGCCGCCGGGAGGGCATCTCCATCACAGTAGAGTTCCCTGACTCCGCGCGTTGGTCCGCGCTTGCGTTGGCCGGACTTGCCGTCGTGCTGTCGCTGACCACGTGGTTTTCCGCAACGGCGATAATGCCGGAATTAATTGTGGCGCTTGGCCTTACCCCCGCTGAAGCAAGCTGGCTGACGAACGCGGTGCAGGCGGGCTTCGTGGTCGGCGCGCTCACGTCCAGCGTGTTGGCGCTCGCAGACATTTGGCGGCTCACCGCGCTAATGACTGTTGCGTGTCTCGCGGCCGCTGTGCTGAATGCGCTGCTTCTCGTGGCCCCGTCCGCCTGGATCGCCATAGCGTTACGGTTTGCAACAGGCGCGTCGCTGGCACTCATTTATCCACCCGCCATGAAATTCATAGCGACGTGGTTTCGCACAGGGCGCGGGCTTGCCATGGGGGTAATGGTCGGCGCACTGACGCTGGGCTCGGCCATGCCCCACCTCGTCCGTGGGCTCGGGCAGGGGCTCGATTGGCGCATCGTTATCATGACAAGTTCGGTCGGAGCGCTCATTGCGGCCGGCATCTTTACCTTCGCCGTACGTGAAGGGCCTTTCGCATTCGCCCGCGCAACGGTCGATCTGGGTCAGATAGGTGCCGTTCTGCGTGATCGTCCGGTGATGCTAGCGAACTTCGGCTACTTTGGGCACATGTGGGAACTGTACGCCATGTGGGGATGGTTCCTGGTCTATTGCACGGCCGCTCAGACCGAGGGACTTGAGTTCGCGAACGCCTCACTTCTGAGTTTTGCCGTCATTGCGATGGGCATGCCCGGTTGCATCTTTTGCGGTTGGCTCGCTGATCGGATCGGCCGCTGCTTGGCGACATCGTTGATGATGTTGCTCTCAGCCAGTGCAGCCCTGGCAATTGGATTCGCTTTCGACGGGCCGTTCTGGCTGTTTGCTATGATCGCGCTCGTTTGGGGATTCACGATCGTCGCCGACAGCGCTCAGTTCTCGGCAGCCGTTTCGGAACTTGCCGACCAAAGGCTTGTCGGGTCGTCACTCGCGCTTCAAATGGGAATTGGATTTGCGCTGACGATTTTTGTGATCTGGTTGACCCCGATCGTGGCCGACATCCTCGGTGGTTGGCGCTGGACCTTTTTGCTGCTAGTGCCCGGACCAATTGTTGGGATCGCTGCCATGCTCGCCCTGCGCCGCGACCCGCGATCGGTCAAACTGGCAGATGGCCGACGGTAATTTCTACACCGGGACGAAGGCGCGAAACCTGACGAGTTCGAGGCGCGGCAGTTGACCACGTGAAGCGGCCAGTTGCGGCATCGATCCAGAACGCGGCCGCGATACCGTCAGGTGGGGACAAACATGCTCCTGCCTCGGGCAGACGCAATTGGCCCATCTCGTCGGACCGGAAATGTCGGCTGTCGGGGAGCGGCGGTCGGCGGGCGGTCATGGCTGCACCCAAAATTGAGCCGCGTGGGCCGCGAACAAGTGCCGATGGTGGGGAGGAGCCACTGGCTCGCGGGTGCCGGCGCGGCACCCGCGTTGGCATGGGGCGAGGGCCGGCTTCGTTCGGCCGGCCGAGCAGCGGCGCGGCGGTTTCGCGCAATTCTTCGCGCGGCGCATAGCGCGCAACTTCGCAGCCGTCGCAAGCGCCGTGCGAATCAACCTGTTCTTTGCCGGAATGGCCCGCCGCATCATCGGCGACCATGCCCTGTCCCGCCTGTTCGCTGCGCTCAATCGAGCGTCTGGCGGTGCCGTTCCGATCTGGCCTGTCGCCATGCCGGCGGCCGCACCACCGCCTGCGCGCCACGTTGCGACAGGCCGCGAGCAAGTCGTCTATTTCCCGAGCTGCGCGACGCGCGTTTTCGGACCCGCGCCAAGCGACCCGGAGCAGGCAACCGTGCCTGAAATCGTGCACAGCCTCCTCGATAAGGCCGGCTACGATGTGGTGCTGCCGGCGTCGCTCGAAGGTCTGTGCTGCGGCATGCCCTTCAACTCGAAGGGCTTCATCGATGTCGGGAAGGCCAAGCTCGATGAGCTTGCCGCGGCTCTCCGCAAGGCGAGCCACGAGGGTCGCGATGCCATTGTCTTCGATACCAGCCCCTGCGCCCTCCGTGCCAAGCAGGTTGCCGTCGGCGCGGGGTTGAAGGTCTACGATCTCGTCGAGGCGATCGAGGCGCTGGTTCTGGACCGTGTCGAGACACAGCGCTCCGACGACGCCATTGCAATTCATACGACGTGTAGCGGACGGCGGATGGGACTGGAGCAGGCGATGCAGAGGATCGCGGCGCGCTTCACCGATCAGGTTGTGGTTCCAGCCGACATCCAGTGCTGCGGATTTGCCGGCGACAAGGGCTTCAACGTGCCCGAGCTCAACGCAAGCGCACTCAGGCATTTAAAGAGCGCTTTGCCCGAATCCTGCGATCGCGGATACTCGACGAGCCGGACCTGCGAGATCGGGCTTACGGAGCACTCGGGCCGGCCCTATCAGTCGATCAGCTACCTCGTCGACCGGCTGACGCGTGCCAGGCACGACGCAGGACGGCGCAACTAGCTCACCGTCGGAGATCGGAGATTCGCGTGTTACCGTCGTTGACGGCAGCGGTTGCCATCGGTTTGAACATCCGTCGATAGGCTCCCGATGTGAGGCCGGTCGATCGCTTGAACAGGCGCCGGAAGAAGGCCGGATTCTCGTATCCGACTGACGCGCCGATCTCCTCCGCCGAAAGCTCGCCGCTCTCGAGCAAGCGCTTCGCCTCTTCGGCGCGTTTGGTGGAAGCAGATCAGGTTCATCATCAAACTTGACGAAAAAAATAAAGAAAGATACTCCTTTCTTCGGGGGTGGCTGCGCGGACGGCGAGGGAACCGACCAGCAGCACGTGCCGGACGAATGGCCAAGGTCCCCGCTCCTTGGCTGTTCGTCCGGTTAGGCTCCGTGGTTGCAATCGGAGCAATGTATCCAGATGAACGAGAGCGCTGCTGGGGAACATCCGCCAAGACGGATTGATATTGGTGATCTCTTGGCAGGCGCTCGGGAAGTGGTGCTCGTCCACGACGGCAAGAGATACATCTTGCGTGTGACATCACGCGGACGTCTCATCCTAACGCGATGACGCCAGGACGCGCCAGGCGAGCCGCACTGATGTCCTCAATGCTCATGCATCCCGACAGCACCATCGCGATTTCCAGTTCGTCTCGGAGAATGCGCAGAACGTGCGAAACGCCCCGCGCCCCGCCCACCGCCAGTCCATACAGTATGGGCCGGCCGATCAGTACCGCGCCAGCGCCAAGTGCCAGGCATTTGAAGACATCCGTGCCGCGCCGAATCCCGCCGTCCATCAGTACCGGAACGCGTCGACGGACTTTCTCTATGACGGGCGGCAACAGATGGAGGCTTGCGGGAACCGTATCCAGAACGCGTCCGCCATGGTTGGACACAATGATTGCACTGGCGCCACTTTCGATCGCGATATCCGCATCCGCCGGCGCGGCGACCCCTTTTACTATCACCGCCAGCCTCGTAGCTTCTGCCAACCATTCGACATCCTGCCACGTTGGCGCGATCCGCATGAACTCGCGGAAGACGTTGCTTTGATTGTTCGTCGCGTGGTCTGCGACTTGAGCCGCTCGCGGTGGCGAGAGATTGACGGCGCGGACGGTCTCCGGCAACTGGAAGCCGATACGTTGTTCCTTGTTGCGCACGCCTGACAAAGTCGCATCGACGGTAACGACAATCGCTTCGTACCCCGCATCTTCCGCGCGTCGAACCAGCTTCAGCGTATCTTCCCGGTGCTCCTGGAAGTAGAGCTGGAACCAGCAGCATGCCCGGCCTTCGACCCGGGCGACATCTTCGATGGATGTTGACGACAATGTGCTCAGCACCATCAATGCGTCCTGCGCAGCCGCTGCCGCTGCTGTCGCATGCTCTCCAGCAGGATGGGCGAGTTTCTGGTATGCGAGCGGTGCGACAATCAATGGGTGAGCAAGGGTCCGGTCCAACAATGCAACGGACGTGGTTGGCGATGGCGATTTGACCAGTACGCGCGGCATGATGGCGTAGTCGTTGAAGGCGCTCCTATTCCAATGCAAGGAGACTTCGTCGCCGCTACCACCCGAAATATAGGCCCAGGCGTTTTCGTCGAGTGCGCGTTCGGCCAGGCGTTCGTAGTCATCCAGCGAGACAGGGATGCACGTACGGCCATCCGACATGCTTGCACTCATCTCTTTACTCGATACTCGACCGGAAGGGTCAGTTCAAAAGTGTCGTCGGCCATCTCTCTGGGCGGAGCCGGCAGTGGTCCTGCGCGCTCCAGCATCGCCAAAGCCGCACGATCCAGACTGGCTTCTCCCGAACTCGAGCGTATGGCGTTGGCTACGATCCGACCGTATCGATCCATCGTAAAGTTGATCGTCACGTCGCCCTCTTTGCGAGCAGCCCGCGCCTCCGGCGGGTAGCGCTTGTACTTGTTCAGATGCACGACCACTTTGCGCTGCCATTGCTCGATGGCAATACGCAACGATCGATCGAGTCCTGCTTGCGGCGCTGCCGCTGCCGGTGCCGGCGGCGCGGGAGAGGGCGGTGGTGCCGTCGTATCGGTTACCGGGGCCGCGTTTGCGGCCTGCTGCGCTTCAACCTTTTCGGTTGTCTTGTCGTCATTTGGTGTCTCCTCGGCATCCTCTTTCTTGAGAACCTGCTTGGAGAACTTCAGGTCCGGGTCATCGGGCTCGTAGGGTGTCGTCGTGAGATTGGGCGCTTCTTCTTCCTTCGCCGTTTCCGCCGTGACAGGCGTCGCCGTGGACGATGCCGTTTCCTCGGCGCGTGGACCAACGGGAAGGTCGAGATCGTCTGCCGGTGGCGAGACGGGGACTGGTGCAAGCTCGATGGCGATAGGGCCGGCTATGTTCTCGTCCGTCTCCTCTTCGACGGGTTGATGCAGTGCCGCGAGAATGCCGCCCATGTGCACGAGCAGACCGGCGGTAAACGCGAGTGTCCACCGGCGATATCGCGCAAACCTTGTCTCGAAAACGTGGATCATTGAAGTGGCTGGCCCTTGGGTGCGGCCGGTATATCGCCATTGCCCTCCAGCCCGATCAGGCCGACCTTGAGATAGCCGCCGAGCCTGAGCTTGTTGAGCACATTCATGAGCGCGCCATAGGGCACCGACTTGTCGGCCCGCACATAGATCCGCGTATCGCGGCGGATGCGTGTTGCCATGTCCAGCCCCTGAGCGAGATCAGATTCGGGCAACGCATCTTCGCCAATTGCAATTGTGAGGTCGGCCCTCACGGTCACGTAGACGGGCTTTTCGGGTCGCGGTTGCGGCTTGGCAACAGCGACCGGAAGCTCGACTGGTACGTCGACTGTGGAAAGCGGCGCGGCAACCATGAAGATGATCAGCAGCACCAGCATCACGTCGATGAACGGCGTGATGTTGATCTCATGTGTTTCCACGAGTTCGTCGTCGTCGCGCGACAGGCGTCCGGCCATGATGCCTACCCCGCGGCTTTGAAGTGATAGGTGCGCGCGTGACGTTGCCGGTCGAGATCCCGGGAAACGTGCCGCTCAACAACGGACGCTGCGTCTGCTAGAGCCGCCTTATATCCGGAGACCGTGCGCGCGAGCTGATTGTAGAAGATGACGGCGGGAATTGCCGCGACCAAGCCAATGGCGGTGGCCATTAGCGCTTCGGCAATGCCCGGAGCAACGACCGCCAGGTTGGTTGTCTGCGCCTTGGAAATGCCGATGAAACTGTTCATGATCCCCCATACGGTACCCAACAGTCCAATGAAGGGTGCCGTGCCCCCAACGGTCGCGAGCAAGCCAGTCCCGGCGTTCATCATTCGTCCCGCCGCTGCCTCGATGCGTCCGAGACGTGATGCGACGCGTTCCTTGATGCCGTCGACGCTCAGTGCGCCCTGTTCGGAGAGTTCCAACTCGCGCATGGCTTCGCGAACCATTGATGCAACCGGATCTCGAGCGCTAGCGACGAGACCAGCAGCAGCCGATATTGACGATTGCTGGTCGATCGACGACATCCGGTTTCGCACCGTGCGATGGGCGAATGCGAGCTGCACCAGCTTGCCGAGCCATGCCGTCCAAACCAGGACAGATGCGATTGCGAGCGAAATCATGACCGCCTTGACGACAATGTCCGCGGCCAGAAACATGCCCCAAGGAGAAAGGCTGTCGGGCAAATGATCGCGTGGTACGCCGCGCGGTGCCGTCGTATCGCTTGGCATTACCGCAGTTGCTGCTTGTTCGGCTGGTGCGTGAGTAGGGGATGCAACAGATGGCTCCGGCTGCGCGATGGAACTTGAGGTGGCGGCAGGCTCTGGCGAGATTTGGGACTGGTCATTTGATGAAGCGCCGGCCGCGGTTGACACATCAGTTGCGGCTGGTGGCTGCGCCTGCGCCCAAGCTGACGCTCCCCCGGCCATTGTTGCGGCAAGGGCCAGGATGACCAATTTTCGCTTGGCCTCGCAGCAAACTCCAGCTGCTACTTTTTGCAGTCTCATGTTGTCCATCCCGCCTGGGTCTTTGCCGTCATTCAGGTGTCCGCCCACGTGCGGATCAAGTTGTGATAGATGCCGGTCAGCCGCACGGCGCACGGATCGTCTGTGCCGTTCTGCGCTGCGATGTCCTGGATCGTCTGGTCGAGCTCGAATAAAAGCGAGCGGTTCTGATCCGAGCGGATCATGCTTTGTAACCAGAAGAACGAAGCGGTGCGCTCGCCGCGCATGACGGGTTCGACCTTGTGCAGGCTGGTCGATGGATAAACTACGAGGTGGCCGGCCGGTAACTTGACCTCCTGAGCGCCATAGTGATCTTCAACGATGAGTTCACCGCCGTCGTAGTCCTCGGGCTCGCTAAGGAATAGCGTGCAGGAAAGGTCCGTGCGGATGCGGACGGGCGTGCCCGGAACGACGCGGATCGCATTGTCGACATGGATGCCGAAGCTTTCGCCTCCTTCGTACCGGTTGAACATGGGCGGCAGAATCTTCAATGGCAGCGCCGCAGACATGAAAAGCGGTGTTCGCGACAGCGCACCAAGGATACGCTCGCCCAATTGCTGCGCGACGGGAGCGGATTGCGGAAGTTGCCTGTTCTTTTTCACCACAGCCGCCTGAGCACCTGCTGTCTTTGAGCCGCTTTCCCATTTGGCAGCGTCTAGGAGCGCGCGAAACTCGCCGACTTCGGCCTTTGTCAGCACTTCGGGGATGCAGATCAGCATGTCGTTGTTCGCGTCCTTGTACACGGAACGAACCCGCAAGCGGGGCTAGTGATCCGCTTGCAGGTTCGGATAGACGATCACGAATAGAGATCGTCTGGAGCTTGGTTGCATCAGTACCTGACCCGCAATGTTGCGTAGCCGGCCCTCCCGGGGGCGATGTAGACGAACGGAGATCCCGAACGGTAACCCGCGTCGTAGATCACTTCGTCGAATATGTTGTTGAAGTTGAGCTGCAGATCGACATTGCGTGTGATGGCGTACTCAGCCAAAAGGTCGAAGCGCCATGTATCGGGTAACTCGCGGCCGTTGGCGGCGAGTGAGCCGAGATGAATCGGTCCCTGATATGTTGATTGTCCGCCCACCGTCAGCTTATCGGTCAGCTTGTACTTGGCGAGCAGGTTGAACGAAGTGTGTGCGAAGTTCGCGAGCTTCTCACCAATGCTGTTCGCGTTGACTGATTCCTGGATCTCGCTGTCCATGAACACTGCGCCTCCGTAGAGAGAGAATGCCTCCGTCACATTGCCGGCAAATCCGAACTCTACGCCGCGCACGCGGTACTTGCCGGTGTCATCGGTGACCTGCGGTTGGCCCCCACCACCTGTATCTTCGCGGGCCTTATCCTTGCTGATCTGAAACAGAGCCGCTGTAACCAGCAGATTGCGATCGAAGAACTCCCACTTGGTGCCGATTTCGTAAGCGGTGTTTTCCTCGGGGTCGAGGAGTGCGCCGTTCGTGTCGAGTCCGCCATAGAACCCGCCTCCGCCCTCGATTTCCTGCCCCATTGGATTGGTTGACGTCGCAATGGAAGCATACAAGCTGCCGTTCGGAGCCGGCTTGTAGACGATGCTGGCGTTCCAGTTGAACATAGTGTCCGAGCGGCTGAGGTCGGCGTTGTTGCTGCTGCGTGAGACGTCGTAGTCGTCAATTCGAACGCCGCCGCTGATGCGCAGTTGTTCGGAGAGCTTGATCGTGTCGAGAATGTAGACGCTTCGCGTATCAATCTGCGTGTTGGTCACATTCCCGGAGAGAACCGCAACATCATTGGGCCCCCAGCAGCCTGTCGTGTCCGTCGACGACGGGTTCCAAAGATTGAAGACACAGCTCGTTATGCCGCTGGTCTGGAAGCTTTCCGTGTCGAGGTTCTGGTAGCCCTGCCGCGCGACTTCCTCACGACTGAGTTCGAAGCCGAAGACGAGTGTATGCTTCAACCAGCCTGTCCTAAACTCCGATTGCAAATCGCTCTGCCAGGCGAGGATGTCGTTGGTCTGGTAATTCGATTTCACCGATGATCCGACGGTCCAATTGGCGGGATCGGGATCGCTCGTATTCGTTCCCCCCGGCGCGCTGACGATATAGTCGCTGAAGGTCCGGCTCTTGCGAAGCTTGTTGGTGAGCTTGATGCCCGGCGAGAACTCGATCTCGTTTGTGAGCGTGCCGATATCCTGCTCGCCTTTCTGGAAGTCGCGTGCAGCGATGCCGTACCAGTTGTCGCGGCTGACGCCGAACTCTGGCCAAGGCGCATTATACTCCACGCCATTTACCGTGTTGGCGTAGGGCACGCCCCAATCCGACATCTGGTCCAGATTGATGTGGTAGTAGTCCGCCACCAGCTTGAACCAGTGCGTTGGCTTCCACTGCGCCGAGACAGCCCCACCCCATCGATCATCGAATACGACATCGCGCCCGGCGACATCGGCTTCCTGCCACATGCCGTTCATGCGGACTGCAAACGTCGGGTCGACCGCATAGTTGACATCGAGCGTCGTCCGAACGGTGCTATCGGTTCCCAGCGTCAGTGCACCGATCGCGAAGTTTTCGTCCTGCGGTTTTTTTGTAACGATGTTGAGGGCGCCGCCGGTCGTGCCACGACCGCCGATCGTCGAACTCGGTCCCTTGAGGATCTCGACCTGTTCGGTCATGAACGTCTCGCGCGACGTCGTGCCAGAGTCGCGCACACCGTCGATATAGGCGTCATTGTTGGCGTTGAACCCGCGGATGAAAATATTATCGCCGAAGACGCTGCCGCCCTCTCCGAAGCCGAGTGAAATACCGGGCGTCGTGCGGGTCAGCTCGCGAATTGAAGTCGCCTGCTTGTCCAGGAGCACTTCCTTCGGCACCGTCGTCACCGTGCGCGGAGTATCGACGATCGGTTCGGTCAGTTTTGCATTGGCCGAACTGTCGACCTTGTAGGGCGCCTGCGGATCTGCATAAGGATTGCCGCCGGGCGATGCTGGACCCGACACCGCAGCCTTAGAAGCAGCGTCCTCGACCAGTGGTTCCGGTTGCGCCGGTGCCGCAATCGAAGCCGGCTTCTTCTTTGCAACCTTCGGCTTAGAGTACTTCTTCTTCTTGCTGACCGTCGTCTCTACGGTCAGCTTCGGCAGTTGCGTCTGGCCTTGCTGGGCCATAGCGGAATCGGCCGATTGCGCGAATGCCGGGATGCCGCTATTCGCCATGATGCAAGCAACGGCGACGGCGCTGACGCTCGATCGCTCGAAGCGCGAAAGGCTTGGTGCAGACGTAGTCGTGCCGTGCCGCAAGGACCGCGGCCGCTTTGTGGTCGACATGGGTGGTGCCCCCCTCAGGACTTGCGAGAACTCAATAACAATCGCGTGTCGCTGGGTGGCTGAGCGAGGCACCGCATTGCTGCCTTGCGACGAAGGATACTCATACAATCTGTACTTCGTGCGTCAAGAAATAAAATTATAGCCTGGGATGTCGGCGCTGATGCCTCGAGCGGCCGCACTCTCGCATATGCAGGTATGGAAGGCGTCATAGGCGTGTCGCATCGTTCGACGAGCGCTTTGAATCTCGAGAATTCGACAACCGGCACGTCGGGCCGTCAAACCTCGGTCTACAACTGAGGTCAAAGCGCTTCCGCTGGCCGATGTGAAGGAGACATTCTTCGTGCCGACCATTCAACCGTTCGACCGGCTTCGCAGAGGTCCGCTAACTCTGCCTTTCGTCCTAGCGACCGCAGACCCGCCTTGCGTGATGCCACCGAGTTCGAAACCAAAATCTTGGACATCCAAGGTGAAGCCTGTGAAATCGCGTGCGCATTATCTTGCTATTGGCGTTCGGAAAGGAGCACCGCTTCTTGAGGCGAGAGCATCACACTCAGTCGTCGACGACCTAACGCAATTCGGGGTGACGCACCTGTTTCGAACCGGTCTCAGTTAGGCTGCGAACTGCGTCTCTTTGACTGACCGCGGACGGCGCCCGGAAAAGGAATTTCGAGGCCAGAGACCGCGGGACATTTGGCGCGCCAAGACCGGCTACTCGGGGCGCAGAGACCGCCCCAAATGACGACACGCAGTGCTAACCCGCGGTTATTGCGCGTCAATTTGCGATGCTAAAATAATTAGTGAAATCAATGTGTTATGGTTGGTGGAGCCGAGGGGAATCGAACCCCTGACCTCTACAATGCCATTGTAGCGCTCTCCCAACTGAGCTACGGCCCCGAACCGTTGGGACGGGACGCGTGGTTGCCCCGCCCGTCCCGGTAAGGCCGCTTGAATATGCCCTCCCTGGGCAAACTTCAAGCGTCAAATTTCGATCTAAACGACCACGACAGCAGCTTGCTGCGGGCACGTGGCCGATGCAGCTGCGGCACCTGTCGTGCGCTGCCGGCTCAAGCCAATTGGACGTGCCGACGGCCTCAGACCTCCTCGTCCTTCTCGCCGCGGCCGCCTACAATGTTGGACATGCTGCCCTCTTCCTCTTCCTCGTCCTCGAGGAAGGCATCGTCAGCATCGGCCTCCACCGTTTCCTCCTCGTCGGCGACGTCCTCGCCGTCCTCGGTGGCCTCGATGTCGGCCTCGGCTTTGGCCGTATCCTTCTTGGGCTTGCGGGGCGCCTTTTCCTCGTCCTTGAAGATCGCGCCGACGGGTCCGGAGGCAATCTCGTACACCGAGCCGCAGATCGGGCAGGCGATCGGATCGCGGTTGAGATCGTAGAAGCGGGCGCCGCATTCGTCGCTCTGGCACGTGCGCTTGGTGCCGCGCGCTTGCTTTGTCGCCATGGGTCGAGCCTCAATGTGCCTGAAAAGAGCGAGCGGTCTGCCACACGCGCGCTGGGTTGTCAAAACCTAACGATCTAGCCGGTCGCAAGCGGGATTTGATTGACGGCATCACCGGCGTCGACTGCCTGATCGGGGGCTCGGCCGGGCTCCGCGCCCGATTGCGGGGCAGCGGCCATTTTTGGAAGGAGGTTCGCAAGGCCCGGCCCCGCTTTCAGCCAGTCCATTGACACCGTGCATACCGCTCTATACCCCCGGCCCCGCGGCCGCGACTTGCGTGTTCCGCTCCTCTAAGCTGTCGGGAACTCGCCCGTGTCGCACGCCTCCCCCCGTCCCCTGACAACGAACCGGTCCGGTCCGCTTTCTGGCCGCGTGCGCGTGCCGGGCGACAAGTCGATATCGCATCGTGCCCTTCTGCTGGGTGCGCTTTCGACCGGTTTCACGCGTATTCGCGGTCTGCTCGAAGGGGAGGATGTCATCAATACCGCCAAGGCTGTGACGGCGCTGGGCGCTCCTGCTCATAAGCAGGGCGACACCTGGGTCGTCACCGGTCGAGGCGTCGGCGGTCTAGCCGATCCCCACGGACCGATCGACTTCGGCAATTCGGGCACCGGCACGCGCCTGATGATGGGGGTCGTCGCGGGCAACCCCGTAACGGTCACGATGACCGGCGATGCCTCGCTGACCAAGCGCCCCATGCGCCGCGTCATCGGACCGCTGAAGCAGATGGGGCTTGAGATCATCGAGGACCGGGAGACGCTGCCGTTGACGCTGAAGGGCGCCGAGCGTCTCGTGCCGATCGTCTACGAGCTGCCGGTGCCGTCCGCGCAGGTGAAGAGCGCCATCCTGCTTGCCGGCCTTCATGCGCCGGGCGAGACGACGGTGATCGAGAAGGAGCCGACCCGCGATCATACCGAGCGGATGCTGAGATATTTCGGCGCAACTGTGCGCACCGAGCAGCGCGACGGCAGGACATTCGTGACGGTCGTGGGAGATGCCGAGTTGTCGGGCCGCGACGTCGTCGTGCCCGGCGATCCGTCCTCGGCTGCCTTCCTCGTGGCGGCGGCACTGCTGGTGCCGGGCTCGGACGTCACGGTGGAGGGTGTGCTGGTCAACGCGACGCGGACAGGCCTCTATGCAACCCTGCAGGAGATGGGTGCCGACTTGACGTTCGCCAACGCGCGCGAGGAAGGCGGCGAGCCGATCGCAGACATCCGTGCCCGCCACTCCGAGCTGCGTGGCGTCATCGTGCCGGCGGAGCGAGCGCCTTCCATGATCGACGAGTATCCCGTGCTGGCCGCGGTTGCGGCCTTCGCCAAAGGTGACACGACGATGCTCGGTTTGGCTGAGTTGAAGGTCAAGGAGAGCGACCGGCTGGCCGCCACCGCCGCGGGGCTGGCGGCGAATGGCGTCGAGGCAAGCGTCGCCGGCGATACGCTGACCGTGCATGGCACCGGCGGCCCGGTGCGCGGTGGAGGTACGGTGGCGACGCATCTCGACCACCGCATCGCAATGGCCTTCCTGACGATGGGGCTGGCGAGTGAGCAGCCGATCACGGTCGACGACACGGCGATGATCGCAACGAGTTTCCCCGAGTTCATCGGCCTGATGCAGACGCTCGGCGCTCGTTATGACTTGGCGCTATGAGATGCGGTGATATGGCGTGAGCCGCGTCGGTCAGGCGATCCCCCTGACGGGCGCTCCCATCGCCGCGTGCATGAACGGATAACTGGAACGATCACGACACATGGCGCGACGCAAGAAAGGCAATCCGGTCCACGGTTGGCTCGTCCTCGACAAGCCGCGCGCGGTGACCTCGACGCAGGCATTGGGTGCGGTCAAGCGCCTCTACGCGGCGCAGAAGGCCGGCCACGCCGGGACCCTCGATCCGCTGGCGACCGGCATCCTGCCCATCGCCTTCGGCGAGGCGACAAAGACGGTTTCGTTCGCGGTCGACGGGCAGAAGGCCTACCGCTTTACAGTGAAATGGGGCGAGGAAACGGCCACCGACGACGCCGAGGGTGAGGTGACGGAGCGCAGCGACGGACGTCCGACCCGATTACAGATCGAGGCATTGCTGCCAGACTTCACCGGCGAAATCAGCCAGCGTCCTCCGTCGTTCTCCGCCATCAAGGTGGACGGCAACCGCGCCTACGATCTGGCCCGGGATGGCGAGGTCGTCGAGCTTGCCGAACGGATGGTCGTGATCGAGGAACTGCGGCTCGTCGATATGCCCGATCCCGACAGTGCCACCTTCGAGGCGGTGTGCGGCAAGGGCACATACGTGCGCTCGCTGGCGCGCGACATGGGCCGGCGTCTTGGCTGCTTCGGGCATGTCTCGGCGCTGAGGCGCACCCGTGTCGGACCGTTCAGCGAGGATGACGCCGTGACGGTGGACGAGCTGCAGGCCGCGGCCGATGCGGCAGCCGGAGCCGATCTCGGCCAGTTCCTGCGCCCGGTCGAGGCAGCGCTCGCCGACGTACCGGAGCTCGCGGTCTCGCAGTCGGACGCCGCCAACCTCGCGCTGGGCCGCTCGGTCTTGATCCGCGGCCGCGATGCGCCTGTCATGACCGGGCCGATCTTCGCCACCTGCAAGGGACGGCTCGTGGCGCTGGGCGAGATCGAGAAGGGGGCACTGCATCCGACCCGCGTCTTCAACATCGGCTGAACAACGTTAAATCGACGCGCCCCATGCGGCGGCAGGCCCCGCAGGAAAGCCTCGCATTCCCCTTGCGTTCGTGTATAAGGGCGCCAGCTGCGCGGGCTTCGATGAGCCCGCGTTTGCACTTCTGCGACCCTGCTGGACGACATCCCGGCTGTGGCCGCCTCCCGCGCGGAGGCCCTTTCGCTCTCCGCGTTTCATCACAACAGAAAGGGTACCCGATGTCGCAGGTTGCGCCCGAGCGCAAGGCCGCCAAGGCCGAAGTCATCAAGTCGAACGCCACCAAGGCCAACGACACCGGCTCGCCGGAGGTGCAGATCGCAATCCTCACCGAGCGGATCAACCACCTGACCGAGCATTTCAAGACGCACAAGAAGGACAACCATTCGCGTCGCGGACTGCTCAAGATGGTGTCGCAGCGCCGTCAACTGCTCGACTACGTGAAGGGCAAGGACGAGGGCCGCTACCAGAAGATCATCGAGAAGCTGGGCATCCGCCGCTGATCCCGCCGTCCGGCGGCCGCGGCATCGCGGGGTGCGCTTTTCTTCGACAAGCGTGACGATGCGAGCGCTGGGCGCCGGCTCCCTCGGAGGATGCCGGCGCCGCTCGCGTTTGTGCTAGAACGCTGGCGCTCCGAAAGACAGATCGACGACTAGAAACGAAGTCCGAAACGGAAGACCGAACATGTTCGACATTCATCGCGTGGAAATCGATTGGGGTGGCCGCAAGCTCAAGCTGGAGACCGGCCACATGGCGCGTCAGGCGGACGCTGCCGTCCTCGCTCAGTACGGTGAGACCAGTGTGCTGGCCACCGTTGTCGGCGCCAAGGCGCCGCGGCCCGGTGTCGATTTCTTCCCGCTCACCGTGAACTACCAGGAGAAGACCTACGCGGCCGGCAAGATCCCCGGCGGCTTCTTTAAGCGCGAGGGCCGTCCCACGGAGAAAGAGACGCTGACATCGCGTCTCATCGACCGCCCCATCCGCCCGCTGTTCGTGGAAGGCTTCAAGAATGAGACGCAGGTCGTCGTGACCGTGCTCTCGCACGACCTCGAGAACGATCCCGACATCGTCTCGATGGTAGCCGCATCCGCCGCTTTGACGCTGTCGGGCCTGCCCTTCCTGGGGCCGATCGGCGCGGCGCGCGTCGGCTACGTCAATGGCGAGCTGGTACTCAATCCGATGCTCGACGAGATGGCACAGTCCCAGCTCGATCTGGTCATCGCCGGCACGCAGGACGCGGTGATGATGGTGGAATCGGAAGCCCAGGAGCTTTCCGAAACGCTGATGCTAGAGGCCGTGATGTTCGGCCACCGTCACTTCCAGCCGGTCATCGATGCCATCGTCAAGCTGGCCGAGAAGGCGGCCAAGGAACCCTGGGACGTCAAGCTGCCCGACGCCGACAAGTACAAGGCGCAGGTGAAGGCCATCGCGGAAGGCGCGCTCAAGGAGGCCTTCGCCACGGCCGAGAAGCAGAAGCGCAACGATATGGTTGCCGCCGTCAAGGACCAGGTGCTTTCAGGCGTCGAGCTGCCGGAGGGTGACGCCGGCGAGAAGGTGCTGCTCACTGACACGTTCAAGGCCCTCGAAATGGAGATCATGCGCGGCAACGTCGTCAAGACCGGCCGCCGCATCGACGGGCGTGATCTGAGGACCGTGCGGCCGATCATGTCGGAGGTGCACGTGCTGCCGCGCTCGCACGGCTCGGCGCTGTTCACGCGCGGCGAGACGCAGGCTCTCGTCGTCGCGACGCTCGGCACCAGCGAGGACGAGCAGTTCGTCGATGCGCTGGAGGGCACGCGCAAAGAGCGCTTCATGCTGCACTACAACTTCCCGCCATTCTCCGTAGGTGAGACCGGCCGCATGGGTTCGCCGGGCCGCCGCGAGATCGGCCACGGCAAGCTCGCCTGGCGCGCGGTGCATCCGCTGCTGCCGACGCAGGAGGAATTCCCCTACACCATCCGCGTCGTTTCCGAGATCACCGAGTCGAACGGCTCGTCCTCAATGGCCAGCGTCTGCGGCACCTCGCTGGCACTGATGGACGCCGGCGTTCCGCTCAAGGCGCCGGTGGCCGGCATCGCCATGGGCCTCATCAAGGAGGGCAACGACTTCGCCGTGCTGTCCGACATCATCGGCGACGAGGATCATCTCGGCGACATGGACTTCAAGGTGGCTGGAACCGCGAACGGTATCACGTCGCTGCAGATGGACATCAAGATCACCGGCATCACCGAGGAGATCATGCGGGTCGCGCTCGAGCAGGCGCACGAGGGCCGCATTCACATCCTGGGTGAGATGTCGAAGGCCCTGACCGGTGCACGCGACGAACTCGGCGAGTTCGCGCCGCGCATCGAGACGATCAGTATCCCCGTGGACAAGATCCGCGAGGTCATCGGCTCCGGCGGCTCCGTCATCCGCGACATCGTCGCCGACTCCGGCGCCAAGGTCGACATCTCCGACGACGGCACGGTCAAGATCGCGTCCGCCAACCGGGAGTCGATCGAGAAGGCGATCAACCGGATCAAGTCCATCACGCAGGAGCCCGAGGTCGGCCAGATCTACAAGGGCAAGGTCGTGAAGATCATGGACTTTGGCGCCTTCGTGAACTTCTTCGGTGCCAAGGACGGCCTCGTGCACATTTCGCATCTTTCGAACGGCCGCCCGGCTACCGTCGGCGAGGTCGTCAAGGAAGGGCAGGAAGTCTTCGTCAAGCTGCTCGGCTTCGATGACCGCGGCAAGGTGCGCCTGTCGATGAAGGTCGTGGACCAGGCGACGGGGCAGGAGATCCCCCGCGAAGAAGGGGCTCCGCCCGAGGAGCAGCACCATCGTGAGCGCCCGCCGCGCCGGGACCGCGAGGGTGGTGGCCGTGGGGATCGTCGTCCGCGCCGCGAGCGCGACGCGGGCTGACGCCGGCACATACCCAGGTTACGAAAACGGCCGTCGGGCGCAGACGCACCCGGCGGCCGTTTCGCATCTCGTGGGTCGGTTGAGGGTGCAATCTCCCGCTGGCTGGACAGGGCGCGGCGCCGGGAGGAGTCGCAAAACGGCACGCACTCGATGAGGCCCGCTACCATATAGTTGGTCTGACCACATCGTTCGCCACAGACATTAGCGTATCAGCAATAAATGATGCGATATGCACGATTCCTGTGCAATTGCTGGAGAATTTGGCTCATGCCGCGTCGGCTCAACATGGCCCGACGTCTTGCTCGTTCGCAAGACGGCGGTGTCGCGATCATGTTCGCGTTCAGCTTCGTGTTGCTCATGGGCTTTGCTGGCGCGGCCGTCGACCTGGGCAACGTCTACCGCTACAAGTCGCGCGCGCAGGCGGCACTGGATGCCGCGGTGCTTGCAGCATCAAATCCCTTGGTTGAGAGTTCCGAACGGGCGAACGTTTTCCGGGCCACGTTCAAGGCCAACTACGGTGACATCAAACCCTTTCCGAAAACGCTGGAATTCAAGTTCGTCGACGGTAACGGCGGCACGGGGCATGCGAGCTTCGACGTCTCCACCTATCTGATGGGCGCGATGGGGTTCGACCAACTCGGCGTGGACGTGGGGTCGAGCGCCAACTTCGACCGGCTCGACACCGAGATCGTCTTCGTCGTCGACATCAGCGGTTCCATGCGCAACACGCGGATCGACGGAGTAAAGACAGCGGCGAACTCGCTCATCGATGCGGTGCTTGCCGGCTCGGCGAGCCAAGCCAAGGTGCGCTTTGCCGTCGTGCCGTTCAACATGGCCGTCAATATCGGCACCAACATGGGGGCCGTTGTCGCCAATCAGAGCCATCCGCTGCTCGCAAGCTCCGGCTGGGGCGGTTGCGTCCTGGAGCGACCAAACGGCTTTCATCACAAGGACGTCTACAACGCGGGGGCCACCGACGGATCGGGCCAGTGGCCCGCCTATATCTGGCCGCCTGAGCCCAACGACAGCAACTGCCTCAACCCCAGCAACGGCACCAACTCCGGCTACCGGAGCGTGGAGCCCCTTCCGCTGGGGAAGGACCCGTGGATTTTCGGCCCGAACTTCAATTGTCCGCGCTATCCGGTTGTCCCGTTGACCGAGGACTCCGCTTCGGTTCGCGACTCCATCAATGCGCTCGAGGCTTATGGCAACATGGGCACCGTGATCGGACCTGCCGTCGGCTGGGCAAGTCGCGTGCTGTCGCCTCAGGCCCCGTTCACCGAAGGGGCCGCCGATGGGACCACGCAGAAGATCATGATCGTTTTGACGGACGGCGACATGGTCACGGACGGCGACTCCTGCAGCGGCAGCAATACCAGCGAGCCTTATCGCTTCGATCCCGGCTCCGTCGGGCTCAAGGGCAAGGTCCTCAGTGCCCCGCCGGTGGACAACTCGTTCACCCCGTACGGCTATATCCGGGACAGTGATCCGTTCAACCAATCCATCGGTACCAGCGCAGAGGCCGATGCCGAGCTCGACCGGCTCTCCATCGAGGCATGCACGGAGTTCAAGCGGTCAGGCGATGGGGATACCGCGCTTTATACGATCGGGTTCAGCTCCGCAGCTGGACCGGGTACACGCGCCAACAAGGTTCTCACAGCGTGCGCCTCCGCAAGTGAGAATCATTTCTATGCCGCGGACAATGCCGCGCTGCTGGAGACGTTCAAGGAGATCGCCAAGCGTTCGGTGCGGCTGCGCCTGACGAACTGAGGCAGGACGGGCTCCGCTGCGACCCGTTCGGCCGCGCATTGGCAAAGTATGCCCGGGATGAGATGCTTCTCGAGCCAGATCGGAGCCTCATGCGACCGCGCACGCCTTTGCTGACCGTCGACTGCGTCGTCATCAACGCGCAACGCGAGCTGTTGCTCGTTCGCAGGGGAGGGCCTCCATTCAAGGGCCTGCTCGCGTTGCCCGGCGGCTTCGTCGATGTCGGCGAGACGGTTGAAGACGCCTGTCGCCGTGAGGTGCTGGAGGAGACGGGCGTCGCGATCCGCCGCCTCACGCTCGTCGGCGTGTACTCCGAGCCCGATCGCGACCCGCGCGGCCACGCCTGTTCGGTTGCCTTCCTCGCCCGTGTGCGCGGACGGTCGGCGCGTGCCGGTGACGACGCGGCCGATGCGGGCTGGTATGCCCGTTGGCGTCCACGCGACCTGGCGTTCGATCACGCGCGCATCGTTCGTGATGCATTGCGCAGGATGGACGAAGCCGAACGGCGCGCGCGCTGAAGCAGGGTTCAGGGCCGCTTCGGCTTGGCCACGGTTGCCGCGAGCGATGCGGCGCGCTTCATTCGCTCCGCGATGATCGAGAGCACGGCGAGCGCAAAGCGCGGCTCCTGGCGAACCAGGGTGAGGAAGGCCGATTTGTCGATCGCGTAGGCCTCGCAAGTTTCGCGCGTGAGGGCCGCGGCGCTGCGGGTGTCAGCGTCGATCAGCGCCATTTCACCGAAGATGCCGCCAGGTCCGATGCGCTCCAGCACGCGGCCGTACATCAGGATTTCGACGTGGCCGGCGCGAACCACGAACATGCGGTCGGCCGCATCACCCTTGAGGAATATCGTCTCGCCGGCGCCGATGGTGATGATCGGCAGTCGATGCCGGCTCACGTAGTCCAGCAGTGGGAACGCGTGGTCCATGCGCGGAAGGCTAGCAAAACGTCGCGCGAAAGACAGCATCGAGATTTTGCTCGCCACGTCCGGTCAGAGCAATCGCAGCGCGCGGAAGCTCGCATGCTCGCCGCGGCCGACGATGATGTGGTCGTGGATCGAGATGTTGAGCGGTCTGGCGGCGTCGGCGATATGCCGCGTCATGTCGATGTCGGCACGCGACGGCGTTGGGTCGCCCGAGGGATGGTTGTGCACCAGGATGAGGGCGGTAGCCGACAGCTCCAGCGCACGCTTGACGACTTCGCGAACGTAAACCGGAGTGTGATCGACCGTTCCCTCGCCCTGCACCTCGTCGGCGATGAGCTTGTTCTTCTTGTCGAGGAACAGGATGCGGAACTGCTCACGGGTGGAGAAGCCCTGCGCCGCGCGCACATAAGCCACCACGTCGGCGGTCGATGATAGCGAGGGCTGCCTCATGAGCTCCCCGCGCATGAGGCGCAGCGCCGCCGCGCGCACGATCTTGAGCTCGGCGATAACGGCATCACCGGCTCCCTTGACCTCCTTGAGACGATGGGGGGGCGCATGAACGACTTCGGCAAACGAGCCGAACCGCATCAGCAGCCGCTTTGCAAGATCCTTGGTGTCCCGCCGGGGAATGGCACGGAAGAGAAGCAGTTCGAGCAACTCGTAGTCGGGCATCGAGTCGCCGCCGTCTTTTCCGAACCTCGCGCGCAGCCGCTCGCGATGCCCGGAATTGAGCGGGCGCTGCGGAGCGAAGAGGTCCGGTGGCTCAGACGGGTTTGAGGCTGCGTCTTCGGGATTGGGAGCGGTGGCATGTGGCGGGTGGGCATTGCCCGCCGGTGTCACGCGCGTCGGTGCGTCGAACAACCCGACCGGGCGGCGTCCCGTCCGTTCGCCGTCACCCCCGCCCATGCGTCTGCCCCCTCTGACGTTGTGATCGTCATGCCGAACCGGGCCGTTTGGGGTCGTAGGGCGGCTGATGCAACCCGTGCGGCGACAGCGTGAAGATCTCGCACCCGTCGGAGGTGACGCCGATGGTGTGCTCGAACTGGGCGGACAGCTCGCGGTCGCGGGTGACCGCCGTCCAACCATCGGGCAGCACCTTCACGTGCGGCCGTCCCAGATTGATCATCGGCTCGACGGTGAAAAGCATTCCCGGCTTCAGCAAAACACCTTCTCCGGCCTCCCCATAATGAAGGATGTTGGGCCGGTCGTGGAAGACGCGGCCAAGGCCATGACCGCAGAAGTCGCGCACCACGCTGCACCTCTCATTTTCGGCGTAACGCTGGATCGCAGCCCCGATGTGGCCGGTGGTGTTGCCGGGGAAAATCGCGTCGATGCCGATCATCAGGGCATTGTAGGTGACTTCGATCAGCCGCTCCGCGCGACGTGAGATCGGACCCACGGGGTACATGCGGCTGGTGTCGCCGTGCCAACCGTCCACGATCAGCGTCACATCGATGTTGACGATATCCCCTTCACGCAACGGCTTCGGACCCGGGATGCCGTGACAGACGACGTGATTTACGGACGTGCAGATCGAGCGGGGAAAGCCGCGGTAGTTGAGCGGTGCGGGGACGGCGCCGTGGTCGAGCGCGAAGGCGAACACCAGTTCGTCTAGCTCTTCGGTTGTGGCACCGGGCACCACGTAGGGCACCAGCATGTCGAGCGCCTCGGCAGCAAGCCGACCGGCCTTGCGCATCCCAGCGAAAGCCTCCGGACCGTGCAGCTTGATCGCTGTATCACGGGGCAGGTCGAGCGCGTGACCGAGGTCCGACATCATGGCGTGTGCATCTCTGTTGTTGTTCCTTTCATGCGAAATCTAGTGCAAAACAGGTCAATCGCAAACGGACTGGACAGAAAGTCCGAAAGCGAGCGTCGAAAATTGGGAGGACGAAGGATGGGCGAGACTTCCGCTCGAACGGTCGGGACGATCATTGCAGCGCTTTTCGCTGCGATCGGTACGTCCTATGCGGTGACCGGGGGGCTGCCGGGAACATCGAAAGCACCGAATGTTGCGGCAGGCATGGGGCTGCCGTCGTGGAGCATCTCTGACATTTGCGCTTCCGATAGCGCAGGCGGCCAGTGCCGCATTCTGGAGGCGGAAGCACAACGTACGCTGTCCGGCGGCTGGGATGTCGTGCCCTCCGAGTTTCGCGATGCCTGCATCGGCCAGCTGAAGGGTCCCTACGACCGCAGCTACCGGTTGCTTTCACAGTGCCTGGAAGAACAGGTCTCCCTGGGCCGCGCCAAGAAGGAAGGCATCAAGACCGCGGCCAAGGGTGGGGAGGCCGTTCCATCAGGGCCAGCCACAATGGGCAGCGGGTTTGCCCTATTGCCGACTGCGTCGACGGCCGATCTCATCAAGGCGCGTGAAGCCTGGGGTGCCGGCCCTGCCGCTCGCACGGTCGAGGCTCCACTCGCCAAGGGTGCGGTGGTTCCGCTGCCAGCCGATGCGGGCCGCAAAATCGTGGCGCCTGCGGGCGAGACGATTGTGCATCCGCTGGTTGCTACTCCTGCTGCCCAGCTGGCAGCAATTCCCGAGGGACAGATTGTCGATGGGCTCAAGGCCCTGCTCGCGCAGCGCGCGGGCTGGGGCACCGCGCCGTCATCGGGCGATGCGACTTCCGCCGGTGCGATTGTTGTTGCTGGTCTTCCGGCGCTGCCGACATCGTCCACGGGCGATCTTATCGCGGCGCGCGAGACGTGGGGCGCGGGCAAGTCCGTTGCCGCCGCCAAGCCTCACTTGGCAGCTGGAGCGCAGTATCCGCTCCCGGCCGATGCAGGCCGCAAGATCGTGGCGCCTGCGGGCGAGACGATTGTGCATCCGCTCGTGGCCACGCCTGCTGCCCAGCTGGCAGCAATTCCCGAGGGACAGATTGTCGATGGGCTCAAGGCTCTGCTCGCGCAGCGCGCAGGCTGGGGCACGGCGCCGTCGTCGGGTGATGCGACGTCCGCCGGTGCGATCGTAGTTGCCGGTCTCCCGGGGCTGCCGACGTCGTCCACGGGCGATCTTATCGCAGCGCGCGAGACGTGGGGAGCGGGTAAGGCCGTCGCGGTAGCAAGGCCGACGCTCGCCAAGGGCGCGCAGTGGCCGCTCCCGGCAGACGCAGGGCGCAAGATCGTCGTGCCGAAAGGCGAAACGATTGTGCATGAGCTGGTTTCGACGCCCGTTGCGCAGTTGACGGCTGTTCCCGAGGCCAAGATCTCCGATGCGTTAAAGGCTCTGCTTGCGGAGCGCTCGAGCTGGGGGTTGGAGCCATCTCGCACGATCGGTTACCCGTACCTGCCGACAAGCTCGACGGCGGAACTCGTCGCCGCGCGCGAGGCGTGGGGCGATGGACCCAAGCCGCGCGTGATTGCGGCGCCGCTTGCCAAGGGTGCGGTTTCACCGTTGCCCAAGGAGACGTCGCGACGCACCGAAGGTCCGCCAGGCGATCCCATCATCAGGCCGCTCGAGGCGACGCCCGTTGCCCAGGTGGCGCCGATACCGGAGGGGCAGATTGCCAACGCCCTGAAGGCGCTTCTTGCCGAGCGTGAAGGTTGGCTCAAGGCGCCGACCAAGCGGGCGGACGAACCAAGAGCGCCAGCCGGCGGGGGTGCCAGCCTGATGGTTGCGGGCCGCCCTGCGCTGCCCGTTTCGTCGACCGGCGATCTGATCGCCGCGCGTGAGACATGGGGAATGGCGAAGGCAACCGCGGGTGGCCGTCCGCCGATGGCGGCCGGTGCCCAGTGGCCGCTGCCTCCCGATGCCGGTCGCAAGATCGTGGCTCCGGCCGGCGAGACGATCGTCCATCCTCTCGTTGCCACGCCGGTTGCCAAGATGGCGGCGCTTGGCGAAGGCCAGATTGCCGACGCGCTCAAGAAGCTGCTCGCCGAGCGGGCGAGCTGGGGTGCTGCGCCTTCCTCGGGCGGTGCGCCGGCAAAGCCTACCGGCGAAGGCCGGATGGTTGCCGGTCTTCCTGCGCTGCCTGTTTCGTCGACCGGCGATCTGATCGCCGCGCGCGAGACGTGGGGGATGGCCAAAGCGACAGGTGGCGGCCGTCCGCCGCTGGCGGCGGGCGCCAAGTGGCCGCTGCCTCCCGATGCCGGCCGTAAGATCGCCGCGCCCAAGGGCGAGACGATCGTGCACCCGCTGGTCGCGACCCCTGCAGCGCAGTTGACGGCGATACCGCAGGGCCAGATCTCCGATGCGCTCAAGGCCTTGCTCGCCGAGCGTGCGAGTTGGGGCACCACGCCGTCGAAGGGTGGTGCCAAGGTCGCGGCCGCGCCACGCTCGGCCGAGGCGGTAAGCTGCGAGGGCAACCTGCGCAAGGCGATGTCCGAGGGCGTGATCCTGTTCGAGACCAACAGCGCGCGCATTGCCCGCGCCTCGAACGTCACCCTGGATAGTCTCGCCAAGGTAGCCAAGGGCTGTGCCAAGGGCCGCATCCGCGTCGATGGCCATACCGATTCGGTGGGTCGCGCCGCCTATAACAAGCGCCTGTCAGAGCTGCGTGCCCGTGCGGTCGCCGACTATCTGGTCAAGGCGGGCGTGAAGAAGTCGCGCGTCGATGCCCAGGGCTTCGGTGCGGAGAACCCGGTCGCCAGCAATGATACGGCCGAGGGACGTGCACAGAACCGCCGTATCGAGTTCACGGTGACGGAGTGATGCTGGCTTGCGCCGTACCGGCGGCGTGAGCGCGACGCGATACCAGGACGGCGGGTCGAAAGGCCCGCCGTTTCGTTTTCCCGCAATTCGATTCCAGAAAAGAAAAACGGCGGGCCCTCGCCCGCCGCTGTTTCTCGTCGAATGCTCGCCTCGAGGCGATCAGCTCTTCGCCGCTTCGGCATCCTCGGCCGGAACCTCGCCCGCCGCCGCTTCGGCGATCAGGCGCTGGGCTTGGCCCTGCCAGTCGTCCTTTTCGATGCGGCCGTCGAGCTGCAGCGTGTCGTCCAGGTTGGCGATGTCCTCATCGGAGAAGTTCGCGACCTGCTCGAGCTTGAGGCAGTTGAGCTGCTTGAGGCGTGCCGCCAGATCGGCGTCAATGCCCTTGATCTGCGTAAGATCGTCGGCCTCGCCCTTGGGCTTCTTGAAGCCCTTCCAGGCGGCGTTGAGGCGACGGGCGCGGGCGTCCGTCCGCTCGGCGATACGGGCAGCCTTGCCGCGGCGGCCGCGGAGGTAATAGAGCTTTGCGCGCCGCACCTTTCCGCGCCGCAGTACCTCGATGGCTGTGACGAACGGCGAGTAGATCGGGAATACGCGCTCCACGCCCTCGCCGTAGGAGATCTTGCGGACCGTGAAGCTCTCGTTCAGCCCGGCGCCGGAACGGGCGATGCAGACGCCCTCGTAGGCCTGGTTACGGGTGTTGGCACCCTCGACGACCTTCACCATCACCTTGAGCGTGTCGCCCGGACCGAATTCGGGAACGCCGCGCTTGGCCGTAATGGCCTTGATCTGCTCCTGCTCGAGCTCTTGTATGATGTTCATTTGATAAGCCTTTGTTCTTGTTCATCATAGCAGAGGAGCCACGTCGCCTCCCCAGGCGCTTGCGCGTACGGGGCGGGAGCGGCTCGTGCGGCCCTTGGCGGGCATCCCGACTGAGGGGAGTTGTTCGTTGCCGGGGTAATAGCGGAAGCCGGGCGTTTTGTCGAGCCTCGGCCGGCAGCCCAAGTGCCGCGAATCAGACGGCCTGGATCACCTCACGTACCAGATTGCGCAGCCAGAGGTGTCCGGGGTCGGCTTCGAAGCTCTCGTGCCAGACCATGTAGACGCCGAGGGGCGGTACGCCGAAGTCCATCTGGTGCAACTCCACGTCGTATCGCTCGCACGCACGCACTGCCAAGCGCGACGGCAGCGCGCCGACCAGGTCGCTCTTCTCGATCAGTTGCGGCAAAGAATAGATATTTGGCACTGCGAACTTCAGCTCGCGACGGATGCCCAACTCCTCGAGCCGTCGCGACAGCGGGGTCGGCCCCTGCGCGCTGCACCATGTCACCGCGACATGACTGAGCGACCCGAAAATGTCGCGCGTCAATCCGTTCGACAGGGCGGGGTGACCGCGTCGCGCGATCGTGACGTATCGGTCCTCCATGACCAGTTCGGACGTGAAGCCGGGGGTTGATGTCTGCTCGTGGTCGAGGGCAAGCCAGCTTTCCCCGCACCGCAACTCGGACAGCAGGCCCGACGCCCGTCCCTGGCGGATGCGAAAGCGGATACCGCCCCCCTCTCGCATGATCCGATTCAGAACCGGCAGCAGCACCGCGTCGATGCCGGCCGGCACGTCGAGGACGAAAATTCGTGCGTCGCTGAGTGGGCAGAAGGTGCCCTTGGGCGAGCGCAGCGTCTGGCGCAGCAGATCGAGGGCGCGGCGCACATTGTCGCTCATGGCGAGTGCCGCGGGCGTGGGCCGCACGCCGCGGCCGGTCCGCTCAAACAGGGGGTCTCCTGTCAGGTCGCGAAGGCGGCCGAGGGCGTGCGAGACAGCCGATTGCGTGATGCCAAGCCGCTGCCCCGCCTTGGTCAGGCTTCTCTCGCCCATGATCGCGTCGAAGATGGCCAACAGATTGAGGTCCAGCCGGCCAGCAGCGTCGTCGTTCATGGCGTCCATGCGATCCCCGTAGTCCTGCCGTATGGGGTGGCTCCCCGCGCACCGCTTGTTTCGTTCGCGGCTTCGCAGGTGCCAGCTTATCGTTCCGGCGCTCAGAGCGACATAATACTTATATCGCCAGTCTATGATCTAATAGAGTACGACTGAACCTGCATCGCTTCTACGATTAGGTGCAATTGCTGCTGGATTGTTGGGCGTCCGCGGAGTGCGATTCGCTGCGGATGAAGGGTCCCCAAAAAGCGCAGGGGCGATGCCGTCGGCATCGCCCCTTGCGTGTCTCCCTAGACTCGGGACCGTCGTTATTTTTTTTCGCCGGCAAGGCCCATCGTCGGCGTGCGCGCACATTGGTAGAGCTGCGACAGTCTGTCAAGCAAAGAGAGTGCTTGACGCGTTCCGCAGAGTGCTTTCGCCTCGCGGAGCTGAAGGCGAGCGAATGCAATGACAATTATTTTGGCAATCGACCAGGGCACGACCTCTTCGCGTGCATTGGCATACGCCGAGAGTCTAAGGGTCGTCGGCAGCGCCCAGCAGGAGATCGGTCAGCACTATCCCTGTTCGGGGTGCGTCGAGCACGACGCGGAGGAAATATGGGCAACGACTCTAGCCACCGCGCGAGCGGCGCTTGAGCGCGCCAGTGCCGGCTCCCGGCACGTCGCGGCGATCGGCATCACCAATCAGCGCGAGACCACCGTCCTTTGGGACCGGCGGACCGGCCGTCCGATCCATCGCGCCATCGTCTGGCAGGACCGTCGCACAGCGCCTGCCTGCCAGTCCCTGCGCGAGACGGGATTGGAGGCGGAACTTTCTCGCAAGACCGGGCTGCTGCTCGACCCCTATTTCTCCGCCACCAAGATCGCCTGGCTGCTCGACAACGTGGAGGGTGCGCGGGTGGCAGCCGCGGCGGGTCACCTTGCCTTCGGTACAATCGACAGCTGGCTTCTGTACCGTCTGACCGGAGGGCGTGTGCATGCGACGGATGCCACCAACGCGGCGCGCACGGCGCTGCTCGACATCCGCACCGGGGAATGGGACGCCGGACTGCTCGAAGCGTTTCGCGTGCCGTCTTCCGTTCTGCCGGTCGTCATGGATTGCGATGCTGCATTCGGGGAAACGGCGCCGGAGCTGTTCGGAACGCCGATCCCCATCCGCGGCATGGTTGGCGATCAGCAGGCGGCGACGGTGGGGCAGGCCTGCTTCCGCCCGGGCATGGTGAAGGCGACCTACGGCACGGGCTGTTTTGCGCTGGTCAACACGGGCAGCGAGCCCGTTGCCTCGCACAGCCGACTACTGACCACCATCGCGTATCAGCTCAGGGGCCGCCGCTCCTATGCGCTCGAAGGCTCCATCTTCGTTGCCGGTGCTGCAGTGCAGTGGCTGCGCGACGGCCTTGGTCTCATCGCGTCGGCGGCGGAGATGGCGGCGCTGGCCGAGGCGGCCGACCCCGGACAGGACGTCGTCGTGGTGCCGGCCTTCGTCGGGCTGGGCGCCCCCTTTTGGCGAGCGGAGGCGCGCGGCGCCGCTTTCGGCCTGACGCGCGCGACGGGGCCGCGCGAGCTGGCCCGTGCGGTGCTGATGGCGACCGCCTTCCAGACACGCGACCTGATCGAGGCCATGCGTAGCGACTGGCCGAACCTGGACGAAACCGTGCTGCGGGTGGACGGCGGCATGGTCGCCAACGACGTTGTGCTGCAGATGATCGCCGACGCGGTGGGTGCGCCAGTCGAAAGGCCGGCGAACCTGGAGACGACCGCGCTGGGCGCGGCCTGGATCGCCGGGCACCGGGCCGGCGTGCTGCCGGACGAGGATGGATTTGCCCAGGCCTGGCAGGCGGAGAAGCGGTTCGCGCCCAGATGCGACAGCGCGACGCGCGATGCCTCCTGGGCGCGATGGCGCCGCGCCGTCGAGGCGGTCATCGCGTTCTCCGCACCCTGAGTGCGCGCTATCTCTTCATCTCTTGGCTCGGATCAGCGCCAACGCCTCGTCGAATGCCGCATCGGCGTCGAGGCCGGTCGTGTCGAGGACGATCGCGTCGGGGGCGACCGTCATCGGCGCGTCGGCGCGGCCTGCGTCCCGCGCGTCCCGCCCTTTGATTGTCGCCAGCACGCCTTCGTAGGTCACCGGCTCGCCGCGCTTCTTCAGCTCCTCGTAGCGGCGCCGCGCCCGCACTTCGACGTCGGCGACGATGAACAGCTTCACCTCGGCATCGGGGCACACCACGGTTCCGATGTCGCGGCCGTCGAGAACGGCGCCCGGTTCCTGGGCTGCGAAATCGCGCTGAAAGGCGAGCAGGGCGGAACGGACCGCCGGGATGCGGGCGGCAACCGAAGCCGCCTCGCCGACGCCGGGCAGGCGCAGCCCGGGGTCATCCAAGGTCTTGGCGTCGAGTGATTTGGCCGCCCATTCGGCGGCGGCGGCATCTTCAAGAGACCGTCCGGAGGCCAGCAGGTCGCGCGCCACCGCCCGATAGAGCAGACCGGTGTCGAGGCAGGCATAGCCGAAATGCGCTGCAATCCGCTTTGCCAGCGTTCCCTTGCCGGAGGCAGCCGGCCCGTCGATGGCGATGATCATATGACGTACCCCCGCTCGCCACCTGCCTTTGGGCTAAGCGGCTGCGGGGGTCAAGGGGGCGAAAACGTGGTGCGCGGTCCGATCGCGCTTCAGGCCTGGGCGCTCGTCGACATCCAGCTGCTCTTCTTGCGCGGGGTGACGTGGCGGCGCGGCAGGGCCTTGGCGGCGAGGCCGAGGCGGGCGACCGCGATCAGCGATCCGAAGGTCGCCAGATCCTGCGTCTCGACACCGAGCGGGATGGGGATGTTAAAGGCGTCTTCGATGTCGAGAAGGATCATCGGCAGGTCGAGTTCGCCGATGCCGAGGCTGGCGAGCGTCGTCGTGCCGGTGCTGCCGGCGAGGGACCGGGCGGCGTAGGGCGTCAGGAGGGTGATGAGGGTTTCGGCGAGGTCTTGCATGGCGGCTCACTCCGGCGTGGCGTGGCTGGGGTTCGACTGACCCGAAGCCTACCCGCGCCGGCCGCCGCCCGCTGTCACGCAGGGAACTCGATTGCCGCCCACGGCCGAAATCGTCGTTGCGATTTGGCGGCAACGGGGTCAAGGCGCTACAATCGGCTGCGATCGGAGTTCAAGGCGCCATGTGCCAGCTGCTCGGCATGAACTGCAACGTGCCGACCGACATCTGCTTCTCGTTCACCGGCTTCCGCAGGCGCGGCGGCGGCACGGACCATCATTCGGACGGCTGGGGCATCGTCTTCTTCGAGGGCAAGGGCGTGCGCACGTTTCTCGACCCCACGCCCTCCGCCCGTTCGCAGATTGCCGAGCTGGTTCGCAGCTATCCCATCAAGTCGCTCAACGTCATCGCCCACATCCGCAAGTCGACGCTGGGCCCGACGAGCCTGGAAAATACGCACCCGTTCGTGCGCGAGCTGTGGGGCCGCAACTGGGTGTTCGCCCACAACGGCCACCTGCCGCGCTTCTCGCCCTGCCTCGATGGCTCGTTCTCACCCGTCGGCGATACCGACAGCGAGTTGATCTTCTGCTGGCTGATGCAGAGCCTCAAAGCGCGCTTTGGTGCGACACCGCCAGCGCGCGAGCCCCTGTTCGATGCGCTGCACAGGTTGACGCTGGAGCTGGCGCCGACCGGCATCTTCAACTTCCTGTTGTCGAACGGCTCGTGCCTCCTCGCCCACTGTTCGACCGAACTTGCCTACATCGTGCGGCGCGCACCGTTCTGCGAGGCGCATCTCAAGGACGAGGACGTCACCGTCGACTTCAATCATGTGACGACGCCCGACGACCGCGTCGCCGTGATCGCGACGCAGCCGCTGACCGATAACGAGCGGTGGGAGACGATGGCGCCGGGTACGCTATGGCAGTTTCACGAAGGCGAACCGGTCGCACATCGCGCAACGGCGCCGAGCCCGTTCAAGTCGATGGCCGAGTGCACGTGACTGCCGCAAGATTGGCCAAAGTCGGATACTAAGGTGCTCGCGAACGTCCGGAGGTGAGCGCCATGACCCGCCAACAAGTCAATTCCAAGCTGCGTCAGGTCTACGTTGCGATCGGCCTCGTGCTCGTCGTTTCGATCGTGGCGGCACTGGCACCCGTCTTCCTGGTCCTTCCGCCCGAATTCGAGAAAGCCGCCGCGAAGGTCTACGAGTTCATGCGCGACATGAGCCTGCTGATCGCCACGCTGGCGGCGGCCTATTTGGCGAACGTCTTCCAGAAGCGCTCGACCTTCGTCGCCGCGCTCGAGCGCGAGTGGCGCGGCATCGTTGCCACCAAGACCGCGCTCTACAACTACTGTGAGACGGCAAAACCCGACGCACATGCCTATCTCGCCGCGTTCTGCCGTATCTCCGAGACGATCGACAACATGCGCATCGTCTACAAGAACGCCGGCGAGACGGATGGCCTCGTCGGGCTCTACCCATATGTGCCGCTGCACGACATGCGGCGCGCGTTGCAGTCGATCGACCCGCGCAAGAATCCCGGTGTCACCCCGGCCGAGCACAAGTTCGTCCGCGACGCGATCCTGCAGGCGTTCTACGCGCTGCGCGAAACGTTTCTGGAGGAGCTGGATCTCGAGGAGCCTCGACATCCGCTGCTCATCGCCGGGGCGCGCCGCATCAAGAAGCCTGGTGCGACAGCGGCCGCCTGCAACGAGCAGGATGAGCAACGGCGCGACCACGATCGCCATGTCACCCTGAGGCCTGAGATCGGTACGTTTCTGCTAAAGCTCTCGGAGGAGGAGAAGGCGGAGGACGCGCGGCGCGCTCAACCTCGTGCGGTTGTGCTCGACGCCCAGCCGCATGAGGCGACGGTTCCGCCGCAAGTCGCCGGCCGATGAATGATGGCAGGGTCAAAGGGAAGCAGCGGCAAGCGCCGCCTCAAAGACCTAGCAGGCTGAGCAGGCTCGGCGGCTCGGGCGCCTTGAACTGCCCCAGCGCGTCGGCGATCTCCGAATAGAGCTTGGGCGTCCATGCAGGACCACTGGTGAGCGTCGGCGCGGGGTTGCGCCGCAAATCGGTCGGCGCGATCACGACCGTGACGTTCTCCAATCCGACCTTCTGCGCCAGAACGAACAGCTCCTCGGCGTTCTGATCGCCCATCGCAAGGCAACCAGCCGACAGGTTCTTGCCGTGGATCATGATGTCGCCGCCCAAATCCTTGCGACCGTCCTTCGCGGCCATGGCGCGATCGAAGGCGTTCGGGAAGCTCACGCGCAGCGACACGTGAAACGCGCTGTTGGGGTTGAGGTAGGAGATGCGATAGATGCCCTCGGGAACCTGCTTGTCGCCTCTCGCGAGCTTCGGTCCGGTGTGACCGCTCGCACCAAGAACGCGATAGCGATGCACGAACTGCCATTTGCCATCGGCCGATTTCGCGTAGAGCTCGAGCGCCTTCTCGTCCTTGATGCCGACGTAGGCGAGTTCCGTTGGGGGCCACGGCACCTTGGCGGACTGGAATCGCGACATCACACGTGGCAATGCCGCAGGCGCGATCTGCGCGAGGCGCGATTTCAGAGTGTGGCGCGTGATGCGCGATTTCGCGGCATTGGTGGTGGGCGCGCGGGAAGCACGTTTCACCGAGGCGTCCGCCCCATTGACTTCGACCGACCAGGAGTCGGGGCTGACGAGCACTTCGGCATCCTGCCACGGCATCCTGAGAGGACCGACGCCATGACGAACGAAAGCAAAGCGGTCGTGACCTGAAGCGTCTGGCAATTGGGCGTCGGAGGGCTCGGTCGTCTCGGCCAGCGACGGTCGCAAACGAGCGGCGGCGAGTGTCGCCACGTCGGACTTCGCATGCTCCGTGGAGCTGCCAGGGTGCTCGTCAAGCGGCTTCTGCGTCAGCAATCCTGCGACGCCCGCGCAAACGACCATCGCGACAACGATGAAATGATTGTTCGCTTTCATCACCCGCCCATCGAGACCCGGCCATCGGCCGTGGCGGCGAGCATCGCTGATTCGCTTGGGTCAAATCATGGTTGCCCAAGGGCAAAATGCACTCTGCGGCGATTTTTCCCCGGCTAGTAGACGTCGCGCAGTGCAATTGCGCATTTCTGATCACGACGAGGATTTCGACAAGCACTGGTCCACCTGCGAAGCACGATCGGATCAGACACGCTGGGGCGAGGTGTAGACGGGGGCGGCCTTGGCTTCCGCGCGCTGCTTCGCCGTCTGGTGCGTCGTGTCCAGAGCCTTGAAGGCGATGTTGACCCGACGCGCCATGGCAGCGAGGTAGTCGCTGACCTCGGCGGGAAGCTCGGCTGTCGCGTAACGGTCGGGGTGATAGGCCTTCGCGCGCTCGTGGTAGGCCTTGCGCAGCTCCTCCGGACTGGCCCCGACCTTGACGCCCAGCACGGCATGCGGATCGAACGTCTCACCCGGGCGCATGCCAGCGCGCAGGTGTCCCGCCGATGGGACGTTGACGAGACGGATGCTGCGGATGGCGGTCTTGGCGATCAAGGCCGGTTCGCCGCCATAGGCCTGGAACTCGAGGAACAGCATCGGGCCGTTCAGCACCTCGTGGACTGGCCGGTTGGCGGGGAGATTGAAGCGGCCCTTGAGGTGCGTGCCGTCGTCCAGCGTGATGTCGGCCGGCACGGCAACCTGCTGGCCCTGGCTCATGTTGTCGACCCGGCTGCGCTCGAACATGGGGCTCTCCTGTGCCGTCTCGGTACGTCCGCTCGTGGGGCGGCATGCTTGGAGGTCACAGAAGCAAGAAGCGTGCACAGCGGCACCACGGGATCGGGGCGCGACAGCCCCGCGACCGCGGCCCCGCTGGCGGCTACACCGGGGATGTGATACCAGCACGCCAATTCTATTGCGCCGCACAACGAAATCGCGCGTCGAGACGACCGCGGCGGCGGCGCGCGCCAGATCGGGACCGTCATGCAGCTCCGCAACATCGCCATCATCGCCCACGTCGACCATGGCAAGACCACGCTGGTCGATCAGCTCCTGAAGCAGTCGGGAGCCTTCCGCGAAAACCAGAAGGTGGCCGAGCGGGCCATGGACTCCAACGACCTGGAGCGCGAGCGCGGCATCACCATTCTGGCCAAGTGTACCTCCGTCGTCTGGAAGGACACCCGCATCAACATCGTCGACACGCCCGGCCACGCCGATTTCGGCGGCGAGGTCGAGCGCATCCTCAACATGGTCGACGGCGTCATCGTGCTGGTGGACGCCTCCGAAGGCCCGCTGCCGCAGACCAAGTTCGTCGTCTCCAAGGCGCTGAAACTGGGCATGCGCCCGATCGTGGCCATCAACAAGATCGACCGTCCCGATGAGCGTCATCTCGACGTGCTCAACGAGATCTTCGACCTGTTCGCCAATCTCGACGCCACCGACGAGCAGCTGGACTTTCCGGTGCTTTATGGCTCCGGCCGCAACGGCTGGATGGCGCTCGACCCCGCCGGCCCGCAGGAAGATCTGGCGCCGCTGTTCGAGCTGGTCATCTCCCACGTGCCGCCGCCCAAGGTCGAAAGCGGCCCGCTGCGCATCCTCGCCACCACGCTGGAGGCGGACCCTTTCCTCGGCCGTATCCTGACAGGCCGCATCACTTCGGGCACTCTCAAGCCTAATCAGCCGCTCAAGGCGCTTGCCCGCGACGGCAGCGTCGTCGAGAGCTTCCGCGTGCAGAAGGTGCTGGCCTTCCGCGGACTGGAGCGCACGCATGTCGACATGGCGGAAGCCGGCGACATCGTCGCCGTTGCCGGCATGACGGATGCCACGGTCGCCGACACCCTGTGCGATCCGTCGGTCACGCAGCCGCTGCCGGCCCAGCCGATCGATCCGCCCACGCTCTCGATGACGTTCCGTATCAACGACGGGCCGTTCGCGGGCCAGGAGGGCGACAAGGTCCAGAGCCGCGTCATCCGCGACCGGCTGCTCAAGGAAGCGGAGCGCAACATCGCGATCCGCATCGTCGAAAACCCGGACAAGGACTCCTTCGACGTCTCAGGGCGCGGCGAACTGCAGCTCGCCATCCTCATCGAAAATATGCGCCGCGAGGGCTTCGAGCTCACCGTATCGCGGCCGCGGGTCGTCATGCGCACGGACGACAGCGGTGAGCGGCTGGAGCCGATCGAGGAGGTGATCATCGACGTCGACGAGGAGCACTCGGGCGTGGTGGTGAGCAAGCTGTCGGAGCGCCGGGCGGACCTTATGGAGATGCGTCCTTCGGGCGGCGGCCGTCAGCGGCTGGTGTTCCACGCGCCCACGCGCGGCCTGCTGGGCTATCAGAGCGAGCTGCTGTCCGATACGCGCGGCACGGCGGTGATGAACCGGCTGTTCCACGCCTATGCGCCCTACAAGGGCGACATCCAGGGCCGGCGCACCGGGGTTCTGATCTCCAATGCCGTCGGCGAGGCGACCGCCTACTCGCTGTTCTACCTGCAGGAGCGCGGGCCGATCATGATCACGCCGCAGACACGGGTCTACGAGGGCATGATCGTGGGCCAGCATACGCGCGACAACGATCTCATCGTCAACGTGATCGAGAACAAGAAGCTCACCAACATCCGCGCCGCCGGCAAGGACGATGCGCTGAGCCTCATCCCGCCCATGCGCCTGTCACTGGAGAAGGCGCTGTCCTACATCGCCGACGACGAGCTGGTTGAAATCACGCCCAAGTCGATCCGCCTGCGCAAGCGCTGGCTCGACCCCAACGAGCGCAAGAAGCAGGAACGCAAGCGCGAGGCGGCTTAACTCGGGCCCGCACGGTTCGATCGCCGGGCGTTTGGCGGCCCTGCCGGCCCTTGCGCGGCCAGTGCATCTCCGCTAGAACGCGCGCATTCGACGCCGCTGTCGGATTGATCAAGAGGAAGATCGGCCAATAGGGCCCCATGCGAAACGCCGGGGCCAAATACGTATTGGCGGGCGTGCCCATCCAGCGGACCGACGATCCAAATCAATGACACCCGAAGGTTTTCGGGCCGCGCGCTCCTGCCGAGCGACCGCGGCTGCCGGAGCTTTCAACGTTACCAACGCCGGATCGGAGCGCGCGGGCTGAGGCGCGACCGCCTCCGGGTTTATCCAATCGGCCGCCGCGCGGCCCGCCTGAGGAGAGCAGATGAGCACCGAAATCAATAGAGAGATGAACCCCAGCCGTGACGATTTCGCCGCCATGCTGGCCGAGAGCCTGGCCAAGGACGACCTCGACGAGGGCAGCGTCGTCCGCGGCAAGATCGTGGGTATCGAAAAGGACCTGGCCATCATCGATGTCGGCCTCAAGATGGAAGGCCGCGTGCCGCTCAAGGAATTCGGCGTCGGCGGCAAGCCGGCGGACCTGAAGGTCGGCGATACGGTCGAGGTCTACCTGGAGCGCATCGAGAACGCGCTCGGTGAGGCCGTGCTGTCGCGCGAAAAGGCGCGCCGCGAGGAGAGCTGGAACCGCCTGGAGAAGCAGTTCGAGAAGAACGAGAAGGTCCAGGGCGTCATCTTCAATAAGGTCAAGGGCGGCTTCACCGTCGATCTCGATGGCGCCGTCGCGTTCCTGCCGGGCTCCCAGGTCGACATCCGTCCGGTGCGCGACATCGGCCCGCTGATGCATCAGCCGCAGCCGTTCCAGATCCTCAAGATGGACCGCCGCCGCGGCAACATCGTCGTCTCGCGTCGCTCGGTGCTGGAGGAGACGCGTGCAGAGCAGCGCGCCGACATCGTCGCCCGGCTCGAAGAGGGTCAGGTCATCGACGGTCTGGTCAAGAACATCACCGACTACGGTGCGTTCATCGATCTGGGCGGCATCGACGGCCTGCTGCACGTCACCGACATGGCGTGGCGCCGCGTCAATCACCCCAGCGAGATCCTCAACGTCGGCGATACGGTGAAGGTGCAGATCATCCGCATCAATCCGGAAACGCAGCGCATCAGCCTCGGCATGAAGCAGCTCCAGGCCGATCCGTGGGAGGGCATCGCCGCCAAGTACCCGGTCGATATGCGGGTCACCGGTACAGTGACGAACATCGCCGACTACGGCGCGTTCGTCGAGCTGGAGCCGGGCGTCGAGGGTCTGATCCACGTCTCGGAGATGAGCTGGACGAAAAAGAACGTGCACCCTGGAAAGATCGTCTCCACGAGCCAGCAGGTGGACGTGAAGGTGCTCGAGGTCGATCCCAACAAGCGCCGCATCTCTCTGGGTCTCAAGCAGACGCAGGACAACCCGTGGGATTCCTTCCTGGCCTCGCATCCCAAGGGCACCGAGGTCGAGGGCCCGATCCGCAACATCACCGAGTTCGGCCTGTTCATCGGCCTCGACGGTGGCGTCGACGGCATGGTCCATCTGTCGGACCTCGACTGGAACCGCCCGGGCGACGAGGTGATCAAGGAGTTCAAGAAGGGCGATACGGTTAAGGCCGTGGTGCTCGACGTGGACTCGGCCAAAGAGCGCATCAGCCTGGGCATCAAGCAGCTGGGTTCCGATCCGATCGAGACCATCGGCGGCTTCAAGAAGGGCGAGGCCGTGACGTGCACCGTCGTCGCCGTTCAGGAGAACGGCGTCGAGGTGAAGATCGGCAACAGCGAGATCACCAGCTTCGTCAAGCGCTCGGATCTGTCGCGTGAGCGCTCCGAGCAGCGGCCCGAGCGCTTCAACGTTGGCGACAAGGTGGACGCAGCTGTCATCTCGGTCGACAAGGCGGCCCGCCGCATTCAGGTGTCGATCAAGGCCCTTGAGATCGCCGAGGAGAAGCAGGCCGTGGCGCAGTACGGGTCGTCGGACTCGGGCGCCTCGCTCGGCGACATCTTCAAGGCCGCGATCAAGAAGCGCGACACCAGCGACGACGAAGGCTAACCGCTGCCACGTCGTGCACGGGTCAGATGCAGGCGCGCGGGCTCTCGGCCCGCGCGCCTTTCTTTTTCGCGTGTGTCCCGGCTCGCCGAGCGCAAATCCGCCGCGGAACGGTTGCGGCTGGAGATTGAATGCGGCCCGAACCTTGCTTAGGCTCTGAAGGCACTAAGAATTCGTTAACGATTGCGGCGGCTGTCGCGGTCGCTTGCAGCGGGAGTTGATCATGCTGTCCGAGACCGAAACCGTTCTCGATCGGCGGCGCCTGCGCCGCCATCTGTCGTTCTGGCGAGTCGCGGCCATCGCGGCGCTGGTTCTTGCCGCCGGAGCGCTCGTGCTGGCGCGCGAGGATGCCAGCGCCCTGATCGGCGACAAGCACATCGCCCGGGTGACGATCGAGGGCACGATCAAGGAGGATCGCGAGCAGCTCAGGATGTTCGACAAGCTCGCCGAAGACGAGAAGGCGGCGGGCCTCATCGTTTACGTCAACAGTCCCGGAGGTACCTCGACCGGCGGCGAGGCCATCTATCAGGCCCTGCGCAAGATCGCCGCCAAGAAGCCGGTGGTGGCGCAATTCGGCACGCTCGCGGCGTCCGCCGGCTACATCGTTGGCTTGGGTACCGACTACATCGTGGCGCGCGGCAACACGATCACCGGGTCGGTTGGCGTTCTCGTCCAGTGGCCTGAGTTCTCCGAGCTGTTCGAGAAGGTCGGCGTCAAGGTCCGCGAGGTGAAGAGCGGTGAGCTCAAGGCAGCGCCCTCGCCGTTCACGCCGATGGAGGAACCGGCCCGGCAGGTTACCAAAGAGATGGTGGACGAGAGCTTCGCGTGGTTCGTGGGCCTGGTTCGCGATCGCCGCGGCATCGATACGGCAAGCGTGCCCGGCCTCGAGAAAGGGCGCATTTTCACCGGCCGTCAGGCGATCACCCACAAGCTCGTCGATGAAATTGGCGGGGAGGAGGTCGCCGTCCGCTGGCTGGAGGACAAGCGCGGCGTCGAGAAGGACCTCAAGATCGTGGACTGGAAACCGGCCGATCCGCGGCGCTTCAGCCTGCTCGGCCTGACCCGTTCGTTTGCCGGCGATGTGGCCCAGGGAATGATCGCCGGGGCGGGCGAAGCGCTCGCCAATCACGGCGGCTCAGCCGCAATGCGGCTTGACGGGCTCGTCTCTGTTTGGCACCCTTCGGAAAATTGAGCATTTACAAGAGCTTTTTGGGGAGGCGTCGCCGGTGATCAAGTCCGAGCTGATCCAGCGCATCGCGGCTTCTAATCCGCACCTCTATCATCGGGACGTGGAGCGCATCGTCAACGTGATCTTCGACGAGATCGTCGATGCCCTGGCGCGCGGCGACCGTGTGGAATTGCGCGGTTTTGGGGCGTTTACGGTCAAGCACCGGCCGGCGCGGGAAGGCCGCAATCCGCGCACCGGCGAGCCGGTGCCCGTGGAGCAGAAGTTCGTGCCGTTCTTCAAGACGGGCAAGGACCTGCGCGACCGGCTCAACAAGGCAGGCAAGTCGCTCTAGCGCAGCTTTCGCGATGCGTGTTCTTGTGGCGCGGCAGGTGCTACCGCCTTCCTACCAGTGGCGCCCACGCGCCACGGAATGCTATGCGGAATGGACGCCAGGGAGAAGGCCGCAGCCGTGATGCGGCGCTTCCAGCGTCAGGACTTTCAAACACAGCGAAGGCATTGACCCCGTGCTCAAGCGTATCGTCCTCCTCCTCGTCGCCCCCCCCATCGCTGCGTTCCTCATCACGCTGGCGGTGGCCAACCGGCACTCGGCCCGTCTGGTTCTCGATCCCTTCCGGCCCGAGGCCCCGGTGCTGTCCATCGATCTGCCGTTCTACGCCTATATTTTTGGCGCCCTGCTGATCGGCGTCGTCGCTGGCGGCGCATCGGTCTGGCTCAGCCAGGGTCATTGGCGGCACGCCGCACGCTCCCGCACGCAGGAGGCGCGCCGCTGGCATGCGGAGGCCGACCGGCTGGCGCGGGAGCGTGACGCAGATGTCGGACGGGCGAAGCAGCTCGCACTTTCCGGACGCTGACGTCCTCGGCCGCCTGAGGTCGGAAGATCGCCTGCATGCCATCGGCCGCCCTGTTCACCTCCTTCGTTTCCGTGCTCGACGCATCGGCCGTCGCCGTGTTCGCGGTGACCGGTGCGTTGGCCGCGAGCCGCAAGGAGATGGACATCTTCGGCTTCGCCCTGCTCGGGACCGTCACCGGGGTGGGCGGTGGCACCGTGCGCGATGTGCTGATGGGCAAGCTGCCGGTGTTCTGGATCGGGCAGCCGATCTACGTCGTGATCGCGCTCGCCGTATCCTGCGTCGTCTACTTCACCGCCCACATTCCGGAATCGCGCTATCGCGTCCTTCTTTGGCTCGATGCGGTCGGTCTGTCGCTGGTATCGGTGATTGGCGCGCAGCGCGGCATGGAAGCCGGTGTGGGTCCTTTCATCGCCGTGGTGATGGGCGTCATTACCTCGGTGTTCGGCGGCATCATCCGCGACGTGCTGGCGGGGGAAAGCCCGGTGATCCTGCGGCGCGAGATCTACGTGATACCCGCGATCGTCGGCGCCTCGACGTTCGTTGCAGCCAGCAGCATCGGGATCGCCTATCCGGTGGCGGCAAGCGCGGCCTTCCTTGCCTGCTTCACAGTGCGCGGTCTGGCGCTCGCCTACGGCTGGTCGTTACCGCCTTACAAAGCACGGCCCGGGCGTGACCCTGAGGTCGTGGCGCCGGAGCCGCCGCCGCCTCCGACTGATCGGGGCCGCCCGTGAGACATGAGGAGCCGGCGCCATGACGGACGCCAAGATCTGCGGAATCAAGACGGCGGAGGCGCTCGAGGCGGCGATCGAAGCCGGCGCGCGCTGGGTCGGCTTCGTCCTGTTCGAGAAAAGCCCGCGCAACTTGCCGCTCGAAACGGCGGCGGCGCTGGCCGGGATGGCGCGCGGGCGCGTGCGCACCGTCGTACTGCTGGTCGATCCCGACGACGCCAAGGTGAGGGACGTGGCGCGCGTCGTAGCGCCGGATTATCTGCAACTTCACGGCCGCGAAAGTCCCGACCGCGTTGGCGAGATCGCCCGCCTGTCCGGCCTGCCGGTCATCAAGGCGGTCGGCGTCGCCACGGAGGCCGATGTGCGCGCCGCGTTTCGCTATCGCGAGGCCCCGGCCAAGGCGAATCTCGTCCTGCTCGACGCCAAGCCGCCCGCGGGTGCTGCCATGCCCGGCGGCCATGGCCTGACGTTCGACTGGCGCATCCTGTCGGCGGTCCCGGTCGACATGCCCTACATGCTGGCCGGCGGTCTCACCCCCGACAACGTGCGCGAGGCGATAGGCCGGACCGGTGCGCCGTCTGTCGACGTCTCGTCGGGCGTGGAAGTCGCGCCCGGCGACAAGTCGGCCGAGCTGATCCGCCACTTTCTTCAGGCGGTAAAGACCGCTAATGAAGCCCTTTGATGGTCACGCCGGGGCGCTGCAGTGCGCCGGAGACGGCGGGCGAGGGTAGGCCCTGAAGGACTTCGACATGGCATCGCGAGACACGACACCGGCCGATAGCAAGCTCAACAGCTACCGCTCGGGGCCCGACGAGCGCGGCCACTTCGGCCTCTACGGCGGGCGCTTCGTTGCCGAGACGCTGATGCCGCTGATCCTCGATCTGGAGCGCGCCTACAACGCGGCCAAGGCCGACCCCGCATTCCATGCCGAGCTGGGTTATCTCAACACCTACTATGCGGGCCGGCCGAGCCCGCTCTATTACGCGGAGCGGCTGACCGAGCACCTGCGCGGAGAGAGCAAGTCGGGCGGCGGCGCCAAGATCTACTTCAAGCGCGACGAGCTCAATCACACCGGCAGCCACAAGATCAACAACTGCCTTGGCCAGATCCTTCTCGCCCGTCGCATGGGCAAGACGCGCATCATTGCCGAGACGGGCGCCGGTCAGCACGGCGTGGCGGTGGCGACGGTGTGCGCGCGCTTCGGCCTGCCCTGCGAGATCTACATGGGCAAGACCGATGTCGAGCGACAGAAGCCCAACGTCGCCCGCATGTACATGCTGGGCGCCAAGGTGAACCCGGTGACGTCCGGCGCGGGCACGCTGAAGGACGCCATGAACGAGGCGCTGCGCGACTGGGTGACGAACGTCGAGAACACCTATTACATCATCGGAACGGCGGCCGGGCCGCACCCCTATCCCGAGCTCGTCCGCGACTTCCAGTCGGTGATCGGCAACGAAGTGCGCGAGCAGATCATGGCGGCGGAAGGCCGCCTGCCGGACACGCTCCTCGCTTGCATCGGCGGCGGCTCCAACGCCATCGGCCTGTTCCATCCATTCCTCGACGACGAGGGCATCAAGATCTTCGGCGTCGAAGCGGGCGGACATGGCCTGGAGGTTGAGAATGGTCACGCCGCGTCGATGAACGGCGGGCGGCCGGGCGTGCTGCACGGCAACCGCACCTATCTGCTGCAGGACGACGACGGCCAGATTCTCGAAGGCCATTCGATCTCGGCGGGCCTCGACTATCCAGGCGTCGGGCCGGAGCATTCCTGGCTCAAGGACACCGGTCGCGTCACCTATGTCTCGGTGACCGACAAGGAGGCGCTCGACGCCTTCCAGATGTGCGCGCGGACCGAGGGCATCATCCCGGCACTGGAGCCCGCGCACGCACTGGCGCATGTCAGGAAGCTCGCGCCGACGCTGCCCAAGGACGACCTGCTCGTCATGAACATGTGCGGTCGCGGCGACAAGGACGTGTTCGCGGTAGCGGGCTACCTGGGTATCGCGATTTGATGGGCGCGGGATACGTCAACCCGACCAGAGATCAGTTCAAGGCGATCTTCGGCTTGCCGCTCGATGAGCCCGTTCTGATGATCAATCTGCTGCGCTTCAGGCCCGTGGCCGAATATGTACCGGACGATGCGGAGTATGGCGAGCCGGCGGTTTCAGGCGCGGAAGCCTATCGGCGCTATTCCGCAGCCGCGACGCCGGTATTCGACCGCGTCGGCGGTGCACAAGCCTGGATCGGCAGACCGGAACTCGTGCTGATCGGACCCGCCGATGAGTCTTGGGATCTCGCTTTCATCGCACGCTATCCGACCGCGCAGAGCTTTATCGACATGCTGCGCGATGCCGACTACCAGCGCGCTGTGCGCCATCGCAATGCTGCGGTGGCCGACAGTCGGCTGATCCGCTGCGGCGAACTGCCGGCCGGGCGGACCTTCCGGCCGGGCTGATCACACATGGCCGCGCCGCTCGTAACACTCGCCAACGTCGCGCTCACATTCGGCGGCACGCCTCTGCTGGTGGACGCCGCGCTCAATGTCGTGCCGGGCGACCGCATCGCGCTCGTCGGACGCAATGGCTCTGGCAAATCCACCTTGCTCAAGATCGCGGCAGGCACCGTGCAGCCCGACTCGGGCGAGCGCTTCGTGCACCCCGGTGCCGTCGTGCGCTACCTGCCGCAGGAGGCGGACTTTTCGGGTTTCGATACGACGCTCGCCTACGTCGAGGCGGGCCTGAAGCCGACCGATGATCCCTACCGCGCGCGCCAGACGCTCATCGACCTCGGCCTCACGGGCGAGGAAGAAGTCACGCGCCTGTCTGGCGGGGAAGCACGCCGTGCCGCGCTCGCCCGCGTCATTGCGGCGGAGCCCGATGTGCTGCTGCTCGACGAGCCCACCAATCATCTCGATCTGCCGGCCATCGAATGGCTTGAGCGCACGCTGGGCGGCCTCAGGTCTGCGATCCTGACCATCAGCCACGACCGCCGCTTCCTGGAGACGCTGTCGCGCACCACAGTCTGGCTCGACCGCGGTACGACGCGGCGACTGGAGGCGGGCTTCTCGCGCTACGAAGCGTGGCGCGACGACGTGCTGGAGCAGGAGGAGACCGAGCAGCACAAGCTCGACCGAAAGATCGTGCGCGAGGAGAAGTGGATGCACGGTGGCGTCACTGCGCGCCGCAAACGCAACGTGCGCCGCGTGCGGGAGCTGGCCGACCTCCGCCGCGAGAAGCGTGAGCATCGCCGCGTCGAGGGGCGCGTGCGAATGGAAGCGCTCGATGCGGAACAGTCCGGGCGACTTGTCGTCGAGGCGGAAGGCATTTCCAAATCGTACAGTGGCCGGCAGATCGTCGGACGCTTCTCGACACGGATCATGCGCGGCGACCGCGTCGGCTTCGTCGGGCCCAATGGCGCCGGCAAGACGACGCTGCTCAAGATGCTGACAGGCGTGCTGTTGCCCGACACCGGCACGGTCAAACTCGGCACCAACATCGAAATGGTGACGCTGGACCAGCGCCGCGACGAGTTGAACCCGGCATGGACGGTCGCCGAGGCGCTGACGCGCGGCAGAGGCGATCAGGTCATTGTCAACGGCAAGGCGCGCCACGTTGCGAGCTATATGAAGGACTTCCTGTTCCTGCCCGAGCAGGTGCGCTCGCCGGTTTCGGTGCTGTCGGGCGGCGAGCGGGCGCGGCTGCTGCTGGCGCGCGCGCTGGCGCAGCCCTCCAACGTGCTGGTGCTCGACGAGCCGACCAATGATCTCGACCTGGAGACACTCGATCTGCTGCAGGAGATGCTCGCGGACTATGCGGGTACCGTGCTTCTGGTCAGCCACGACCGCGACTTTCTAGACCGCGTCGTGACGAGCACCATCGCGTTCGAAGGCGATGGGCGCTGGCAGGAGTATGCCGGCGGCTACAGCGACATCGTAGCGCAACGGCGTGCCGAGCGTCCGACGCTGGCGAAGTCTCCTCCAGCAGTGAAGGACACTGCCTCTCAGCCTCGCGCGGAGCCGCGTGCGGCGGTGCCCGCGGAACAGGGTTCAAAGCGCAAGCTGTCGTTCAAGGAGAAGCACGCACTGGAGACGCTGCCGGCGACGATCGCAGCTCTCGAGACGGAAATCACGAAGCTCGAGACATCGCTCGCCGATCCGGGGCTGATGCGGCGTGACGCGAAGGCGTTTGAGACCGGAGCGGCGAAGCTTGCCAAGGCGCAAGCCGATCTTGCCGATGCAGAGCACCGCTGGCTGGAGCTTGAGATGCTGCGCGAGGAACTGGAGACGCGCGGTTAGGCTCGATGCGAGCCGAGGAAAATCGCGCGGCGCTTTGAACCGCTTGCGGCCCTGCCGCGACGTAACGGTTATCGATCCCGTTGCGGTTGGCCTGGAGGCCCATGTTCGCGAAGGATCGAGCAAGCCCCGCGCCGGTGCCGCCCCCCTCTTCGGCGCGGACCATACTCGATCGATTGGAGACGTTGCGTTTTTGGAGTGTTGCGAGCCGGTCCCGCCGTGTGTTTTGCGCGGGGCCGGCAAAATTTTTGAGCTTTGCGCGGTAGGCACTCAGGCCGCGCCGGGCCCATGAATGCCCGATGAACGAGGCGTTCAGACCGCATCCAGCGGCGGCGTGGTTATCTCCCCCTCACCTGCATCGTTTGTCTTCTTCCCCCGTAACCGAGCGGCGACCTCCCCCCGGACGCCGCTCGGACCTCGAGGGCGCAGCCCGGGGAGGGACTGCGCCCTTTTTCTTTTTCCGCAGCGGCCGCACCGTCCCGGGAACCTCGGCTTCAAAGAAGACAGGCAAGTGCGGTGCACCGCTATTTGCGCAGGATCTTTTCCATCGCCTTTCCCTTGGCGAGTTCGTCGATGAGTTTGTCGAGGCAGCGGATCTCGCGCATCGTCGGCTCCTGAATGTCCTCTACACGGACGCCGCATACAACGCCGGTTACAAGACGGCGACACGGGTTCATCTCCGGCGCGTGCGCGAAAAAGTCCTCGAAGCTCGTCTTGTTCGATAGTTCGGCTTCGAGCGAGGCTTGGCTATGACCGGTGAGCCAACGGAAGATCTCATCGACCTCGGCCCGGGTGCGGCCCTTCTTCTCTACCTTGGCAACATACGAGGGATAAACACTTGCGACGGGCATGGCATATATGCGGCGCCAATTGGCGGCGGCCTTGTCTGTCGCTTGCTTCATCGCGGCTAGTCCTCCGGCGGGCCTGTGACGACGGGCATGATGTCGATGCCGTCGCCGGGGAAGACGGTGATGTGTGGGTGGTCCAGAAAGAGGCGGGCGGCGGCGGTGATGTCGGCGGCTTCGACGACCAAGAAGCCGGCGATTTGGTTCTGCGCATTGGCGATGCCGGTTTTGGTGACGCGCTGGGTCTTTCCCACCATGACGTCAGTCGCGACGATGGCGGCGGCGTTGCGCTTGCTCCACTCCTCCCACGCCTTAACGCCGATCGTGTCGATCGCCGCCTGTTCGGACTTGGGCCGCGCGCGGAAGGCGGCAACGTCTTCCGGCTTCATTGTGTAGACGGCGACGAAGCGGGGCATGGGCTGCTCCGGATTTATTTGGATGAGCTTTCTAGGGGGCGACACCGCAGGCGAGGGATGTTGGAGCGTGTCGCCAAAGTGCCGTCGACACGACGAATTCCGAGGCCAGACATACCCGCGCTACTTCGACCACTCCTCCTTCACCTCATCGCACTTCTTGGAGATGAAGTCGTTGATGTCCTCGACAAGCGTCGACTCGAGCACGTTGAGCTTGTTGTCGGTCGCGGTCGCCGTCCACATCGCAGCCTTCAGCAGCGTCGGCGCGTCGAGCTTGCCCCAGTTGATCTGCGCCTTGGTCGCCTTGCCGTTCTCGAACGTCACCTTGGGCGCGAACTCGATGTTGATCTCGGCTGCGTCCTTGCCTTCGCGATCCACCGTGCAGAGCACCTTGTGCATGTCGAGCGCCATCTCGTAGGAGGGCTCGCTCATCGCCTTGGACATCGCCTCGCGTGACACTTTGATGTCGGCATTGCAGCGCACCGCCCCCCACGGCCACGACACCTTGGCCTTGGAGATCATCTTGTCGAGTTGCGTCTTGCGCCATGATTTGACGACCGAGCACGCGACGTCGCCCGCACCGGCCTGAGGCTTGCGGAAGCCGCCGCAGATGGCCACCTTGCAGGCCTTGCGGCTGTCCTTCTCCGCCTTCTCCTCCGGTGTCAGCTCGATGCCGGCTTCCGAGGTGATAGAGACCTTTTCGTCGGCAATCGCCGCCGTCGATGCGGCGAGGAGGGCGGCGGCGAGTATACCGGTCGCGGCGAGGAGCCGGTCAGGGCGGCACGTCATTTCAGTTCTCCAGATTGAGTTTCGCGCGCCAACCCGGTCGCCTGCGGCAGCGGTGCGGCGTGGAACGGCTTCTGACGGCAGGCCAGGGCGGAATGGTGGCGGATCGTTCCATGCCGGACGACGTCCCGCCCCGGAGCCCTTTTTCGCACCGCTTGAATTCGATTTCGAGCTGCCCATATCGTAGGCAAGATCCTGGGAGCGCCTCCGACGAGGGCTCCCGTCCGGGATGGGGCTTCGGCCCGCCCGGTGCGCGCTGGTTCGAACCGGCGCCAGGGTGGTGTGAAGTCGCTTGGAAAAGGGCTTTGTCAGATGACCCGCATGTCTCTCCTGTCGAATCCTCTGCTGCTCGGGTTTGACGAGATCGAGCGCCTGATCGACCGCGCTAGCAAGGGCGGCGACGGCTACCCGCCCTACAATATCGAGCGCATCGTCACCGCCGATGGCGCCGGCGAGCGGCTGCGTATCACCCTGGCGGTGGCCGGCTTCAGCCGCGATCAGCTCGACATCGTGCTGGAGGACAACCAGCTCACGGTGCGCGGCAAGCAGCAGGACGAGAAGGGACGCGAGTACCTCTACCGCGGCATTGCCGCACGGCAATTCCAGCGCACATTCGTGCTGGCCGACGGTATCGAGGTGAAAGCGGCCGATCTCGCCAATGGCCTTCTGCAGATCGACCTGACGCGCCATGAACCCGAGCGAGTGGTGCGCAAGATCGACATCAGTCAGAATTCGCCAACCTAGTTTCGTGCTTTTCATAGAAAAGCCGATCGAATCGCCGGAAGATGAGGCTCGAGTTCTTTTGTTCAGCCATGTTGTGGACATGGCGGGGCGGTAGAACTGGCGTGACGTTCCCGAGCCTCATGCAACGGAGGAGTTCCGTCATGAACGTGAAGACCACGCACAAGCGTCCGGACGAGCGGATTGCCAATCTCGCTCCCGTCATGACTGAGCTCGAGTTCGCCAAGCTCGGTGACGGCCACGTCGCCTATATCAGGATCATGACCTCGGAAGAGGCGCAGAAGATGTTTCCGGCGGTCGAGAACCTGCCGGAAGGCATCAACCTTTTTGCGCTGCACTCTGCCGATGGTACGCCTCTGGCGCTTACCGACAGCCACTCCGCGGCTGTGGGGCACGCCATGGGTGATGAGCTGGAGATCGCCAGCATCCACTGAGATGCTGAGCAGGAGGATCACACGGCGCTCGTCGCCGTTGGATGTCTCACGACCGGCCACGCCTCGCTAAGAGACGTGGCCGTTGTCTTTCGACCCTTCGCGATTGTTCCAGCCTCCGCGAGCGCCGCTCGCGGCCGGACCTCACCGTGGCCTGAGCGCGTTCAGGCGCGGTAGTGCGCGAACTGGCCGCGTGGCTTGAAGCGCTCCAGGTAGCCAGGGACGATCATCGAAGCACTTCTGGGCTGCGCTATTCCCAAGGCCTCGATCGTGCGGCCTTCCTTGCGGGCTGCTTCGCTGACCACGTTGTCCTTCTGCAGCAGCCGCACCTGGTCGAGCGTGATCGGGCGCATCGATCCGGGGAGCGGGGCTGTGAGTATCGCCTGCAGCTTCGCCAGCCAGAACGGCATCGAGACGTAACCGTTCTCACGCCCGGCCCACCGCTGTGTGTCGTCGAGCAGTTGGCGGAAGCTGCGGACGTCCGGCCCGCCCACTTCGTAGACTGTTCCAGGCTTTCCCGCCTTGCCTTCCGCGGCGTTGACGATCGCCGTGGCGAGGTCGCACACGTAGACCGGCTGAAAACGGGTGCGGCCACCGCCGATCAGGGGCATCACCGGGGCGTTGCGGGCCATGCCGGCGAAGCGATTGAAAAACTCGTCCTCCGGTCCGAATACGATCGAGGGCCGGATGATGATGGCTTCCGGGAATTCTTCGAGCACGGCGGCTTCGGCCGCGGCCTTGGACCGCGCATAGTTGGAGTCGGAGGTGGCATCGGCGCTGATGGCGGACACGTGCACGAGCGCGCGGGCACCAGCTTCACGCGCTGCGCGAGCGACCGTGCGGGCGCCATCGATGTTCACGGCCTTGACGGTCTGCTTGCCGGAGTTCGAGAAGATGGCGACCGTGTTGACCACGAGATCGGCGCCGGCCACCGCGGCCTGACACGATGGCGGGTTGCGCAGGTTGGCCTGCACCGCATGGATCTGGCCCACGGCACCCATCGGCTGCAGGTGTCCGGCGAGGTCGGGCCGGCGCGAGGCGGCCCGAACACGCCAGCCGCGACGGGCGAGTTCGCGAACGACGTAACGCCCCACGAACCCCGGGCCGCCGAAAACCGTCGCCAATCCGCCGTGCAAGAGCTTGGATGTCATGTCGTCCTCGATCCGGGTGGGGCGCATTGCGCGTCTGAAAAGTTCGCACACCTGCGCGCAGGCATTCGGGGGACTGCGAGCGGGTCGAGCCGTCGCGCCGCCGCGCGCAACAGCGGGACTATAGTCCCCCCGGCGGGCCTGTGAAGTCGCCAGAAGTCAGGGGGTCGCGCCGGGTCTGCAGAAGCCCTTGCCAGTCATTGACAAGGCGGGCTGCGCCCTCTAGTTGAAGCGCCTCGGAACTGCCTGCCCAGATGGCGGAATTGGTAGACGCACTAGTTTCAGGTACTAGCGCCGCGAGGCGTGGAGGTTCGAGTCCTCTTCTGGGCACCAACTTTCGGCACGGCTGGACATCTGCCAGCTCGTTGATATCACTGAAAAATCCATAGACTTCCGCATCGTACAGCCCGAGCAATCGGGCCTACTGTGCCACATTGGTGTGCCACATTGCTGTGACACATCGGCGAACGGCATGGCAGGTCCGAACGAGCATCAGGACCGCCGTCGATGCAGACCCTTCCATCCCCTACGAAGTCCGATTTCGGCTATCAGAACGCCACCTACCTCGTTCGGCGCGGTAGCATTTGGCAGTACCGTCGCCGCCTGCCTGCCAGCCTTGCCGCGCGCCTCGCCAAGACCGAGGTGCGTGTTTCAACAGGAGCCCGCGCACGCACCGACGCGTTACGGGCAGCCGCCCGGATCAGCGCGGCGCTCGAAGCCGAATGGCGCAAATTGCTCGCAACCCCAGATGGTGCGTCCGACGAAGCCACGCAGGCCTTCACCGAGGTGCTGGCGCAAGCGCAAGACCTCGGCGTCAGCTATCTGCCGGCCGCCGAACTCGCTGCCAGCCGCCTCGAAGAGATACTCGCTCGCATCGAGCGGCTCGCCAGTCCGACTTCCGCTATCGGCGATGGCAAGGCGGCCCACCCTACCCCCGAGGTCGTCAGCGTGGTTCTGGGTGGCGCCAGCAAGCCTCAGCTCAAGCTATCGAACCTCGTCGAGGCCTATCAGAAGCTTGCCGAGGACCAGGCCATCGGCAAGAGCGAGAAGCAGCTGAAGCAGTGGAAGGCGCGACACATTCGCTCTGTCGAAACGCTCATTCGCCGCATCGGCGACAAGGCCCTCGCCGACATCACCCGCGACGACGCCCTCGACTTCCGCGACTGGTGGATCGGCCGGATCAAGAACGAGGGCTACAACAAGAACTCAGCCAACAAGAATTTTGGCTGCCTCTCAGCCATGATGCGCACCGTCGACGATGCCTTCCGCCTCAATCTCACGCTGCCGTTCAAAGGCATCCGAATTGCCGGCGACAAGCACATACCCCGGCAAGCCTACGAGCCCGACTTCGTACGTCAGCACTTCCTCGCATCCGAACAATTCGGAAAACTCAACCCCGAAGCTTGCGCCATCATCCGCATGGTCGCGCTCACCGGCATGCGCCCGAGCGAGATCGTCGCGCTACGCGCACAGCGCATCCGGCTGACCGATCCCGTGCCCCATGTCCAGATCCGCCCCGACGCCCGCCAGCTCAAGACCGATGCGAGTGAGCGCGATATGCCGCTGGTTGGTCTGGCGCTTGAGATCATGCGACTGTACCCGGACGGCTTTCCGCGCTACCGCACTTCTGCCGACGCATTTTCGGCGATCGCCAACAAGTGTCTGGATACCGCCGGCATGCGCCCGACCAGGGAGCACACCGTGTATTCCCTGCGCCACACCTTCAAGGACCGTATGATCGCCATTGGTGTGCCCGAACGCATGCAGGACGAATTGATGGGACACACTCACAAAGGCATGCCCTACGGGAACGGCGCAACGCTCAAGCACCGCGCCGAATGGATGGCTAAGATCTGGGGCTAGCCGCCATGGAGCGTGCGCGCGCGAGCGCATCCGTTTTAGTGTCGATTGCCGCGAGTTCTGCCTCCAACCGCTCGAAGATCGGCAGGTAGACTTCGCCACCTGGGGTCGCGACGACCTCCGCCACGAAGTGCAGCGCCCGTTGGACGCGCTCACGCGTGATTGGCTGACAAGCGGGCGACGACACGACGAGACCTGCCAAGACTCAAGCGGCGATTAGGACCAAGCGACGCTCACGCGGGCTTCGCTCTAGGCCAAAATCCTGGCACTTCGGCAAGGCGATCAGAAAGCTTTCAACGCCCACGATCTCCTACAGTACCGCCGCGGACTTTAAGGCGAAGTACAACAAGCCAGACGAAAGGCCGCTTCCGTCGGACCCATATACGCGGAGCCACGAAGCGAGCCCTACTCCGCACTCCGCTATTCTGCGCGCATGAGCATGACGCGCAGCTCGCCGCCGCGTAGCCCCCATTGCGCCTTTTCGGCTGCATTGAGCTCGGCGTGTTTGGCCCTCAGATGCAGCAGGAACCGTGTCGCATCCGCCGGCGACACCTCGACCAGAACGTCATCCGCCCGCACGGTCATAGTGACGCAACTGACCTGTTCGTGCTCCATCGCATCGGCGAAACACATCAGCTCGAAATCCTTCAGCACCAGGGGCGTTACCGGCGCATCCGGGTGCGCTTCCGATTTGCGGTAGGGCGTCTTGGGCTTGCCGCGCCGCCGCTTCGACCCGTTCCGCGCGCGATGAAGTATGGCGGCCTCCTCGTCGGACACGATCGTGCCAAAGGCTGCCCGGATGCTTTGCTCCATCGCCTGCAGGTAGAGCTTGTGCATCTCTTCCTTGGACATCGGCACCTCCTGCGGACGGTTACGGGGCTCCCCCGATCGTAGCCAAGATGCACGCCGTGGCAGTAGGATGGCCGCCGGTTCGTGAGCCACAGGATTGCCATCACGTCGGAGTCAGGTGTGACGATGACCGACGATGAAATCCCGCCTTATCAGACGCCCTCACCGGCAACGGCATGGTGGAACGGCCTGTCGCCAGCCGAGCAGCAACGGCATCTCGCGCCGATCGCCGCATACCAGCGCGCGATGCGTGCTGATGGCTCGCCCGGTGCCCTTGCTACCCTCGCCTACTGGGAACGTGTTCGCGTGCTGCACGCCTACCTCACCCGCGACCATCGATCCGGGAATGGCACCATGCGTTAATGAGCAGGCGTCAGCTCTTTCGAATGCTTGCGAGAATTTCCGGCACGCCAACCTGCCGCTCGTCCGAGAGCGAGCGGATTCTGTCGTAGATGGCGCGCATCTCATCAAGGAGTTCGCCGATGGTGATATTGCGCGCTGCCGCCGTCACGCGCATGGCCTCGGCAAACTCCGGCGTCACGCGCGCGCCGAACTGGAAGGTGCGGCCCGTCTTGCGGTAGCGCCGACCATAGATGCTGCGATCCGGATGCGCCTGACGCTTGGGCTGGCGCTCACGTTTGCGCGGCGCGCCACTGCGTGTTTGCTCCAGCGTCGCGCTTTCGCCTTCAGCGGCGGCAGCGGCGTCGGCCGTGGTGCCGTCATCCTCCATCGGTGTCGTCTCACGCGCTGTTGCCTTCTGCGGCTTCTCCGCCTCGCCGACATTGTCGAGCACGTCATCGGCAGGCGGCGGTGCGCCAAGGCGCGGTTTCTTGATCACCGGAAACTTCTCATCGATCTCAATCAGCTTCTTCAGCGCCATGCTCCCCTCCCCTATCCCGCCAGTTTGCGGGCTTCAGGCGCCGCGCTTTCCCGTTCTTCCACGATCTGGCGCACCTTGCGCACGACCGAAGCCACGACGCGTGCCGCATCGATATTGAGCGACTCCCATTTGGTCTCCAGCGCCGTCAGACCAAAATTCTGCGCATCGCCGTAGCCGCGCTGCATGAACATCGAACCCTTGATGACCTCGTAGCCGGCACCGGTCAGATAGGCCATGCCATCCTCGATCTCCTTGGCTGCTAGAACGCCATGCAGCGCGAACACCATCTTGGATTTGGGCACGCCGTGCTTCACGAGCTCATGGAACATGCGCACCGCCGGCGCCATATCGTCGATCACGCCCTTGGTCGGCTGGATGAACAGGTCGC
>JBFWNY010000022.1:0-62886 GCA_050250815.1 Hyphomicrobiaceae bacterium | reverse complement strand
GCGAACTCGGCTTGCGCAATGCCACGCTCAACGTCGACCACGAGGGACGGCGCAGCCGCTGGCAGGTACCCGAGCTGCTCCTCGCCCTGGAGCGTCGCAAGAGGCGCACGATCCTCTCGGGACGCGCGCGATTGGCCGCGCCGCGCGGCAGTTGGGCCGTCGCGTTCCATACCGAGGAGAACGAAGGGCTCGTAAGCCTCAACACGTCCATCCGTGACGTCGTGCCGGCCGATCTCGCCGAGGCGGGCGAGATGTTCCAGGCCTGGGCACCCCTCGACCTGCCGATCGCGGCGGATATTCGCGTCGGTCTGACGCATCAGGGTGAAATCGTCTCCAGCGAGGTTGCTGTCGAGCTGGGCAGCGGACGTGTGCTCGTCACCGATCGCCACGGCCACGTCAGCGCCGTCCCCGTCGAGGCGGGTCTGGTCAAGCTTGCATACGATCCGGCGACGTCGGCCGTTGTGCTCGCGCCCTCGACGGTCAAGTGGTCTGGCAACACGGTGACGCTCACAGGCGCGGCCAAGCCGCAGGCCGCGGACGGCATCTGGGACTTCGAGGTCCACTCGCTCGACGGCTCGATATCAGCCGGGGAGTTCGCAGTGGCGCGCATTCCGGTGGAGGATTGGCGCGCGACCGGCCGCATCATGACGCGCGAGCAGCACGTCGAGATCGCAGCCGCCAGTCTCAAGGTCGGCGGTACGGATCTGACGGCAAGTGGCGAGGTCAGTTACAGGCTGGGTCAGGCTGGTGTGCGGCTCGACATCGGCGCCAATGGGATCCCCATCGAAACCTTCAAGGCCGTTTGGCTCGAGGGCATCGCCCCGAAATCTCGCCAGTGGGTTGGCACGCACGTCGATGCCGCGCGCATCGAAAGCTTCCAGCTTCGCTTGGAAAGTGGCTCTCTGTTGAGCGGAGAGGCCGCCAACGTGCCCGGACGCCCGCCTCATGCAGCCATAACCGTTGTCGCGCGTGACGCCTCGTTCCGCCCGCTCGCCACGCTGCCCGCCGTTGCCGCACCCAACGTGCTGGTTCGTCTGGATGGCGACGTCCTCGACGTGACCATGGACGCCGCCAGGATGCAGCTTGCCTCCGGTCAGGGCATCGACCTCAAGAGCATCCGACTGTTGAGCAACGATGTGCACAACGAGCCTGCAACGGGCGAACTCAGCTTCAAGAGCCAGTCGGATGTGCAGCCGGTCATCGAGGTTCTGACCGCCGGTAACAGCCCGTTGCTGCGAGCCGTCGACCTCAAAGGCAAGCGCGTGACAGGCCGCGTTGAGGCCGATCTCGCCATCGTCTTCCCGATGATACCGCAGCCTGATGCGACGCGTGTGCGCATGACGGGCAAGGCACGCCTCACGGACGGCAAGGCGCAGGACATCATTGGCGATCTCGACCTGCAAGGCGCGACAGTGTCGTTCGATTTCAATAGCGGCGCTATCGATGCCCGGGGCGAGGCACTGGCCAAAGGCGTGCCGATCAAGATCGCATGGCAGCGGATCTTCGAGGCGTCGCCAGACCGCCAGCCACCGCTCCGGATCACGGCGACGCTCGACAATGCCGATCGCGTTCAGCTCGGGCTCGACGTCAATCATCTGATACGCGGCGAGGTGCCCATCGACATCCAGGTCGTCGCTCTCCCCGACAGGGCTGCACCCGATATCCACGTGCGCGCCGATCTCAGCAACGCCGAGATCGATCTATCGGCCGTATCGTGGACCAAGCCGCCAGGACGCGCGGCGTTCGCCGAATTCGATGTGGTTGCGGCCGAAGGACGCCACGAGCTGAGGAACGTGAGGATCGCGGGCGACAGCATCGCCATCGGCGGCGGTGCTTTGATCGGCCCCGATCGCCGTCTCGTCTCCTTCGACTTCCCCGAGTTCACGCTCAACGTCGTCTCGCGCCTCAAGGTGTCGGGCACCGCCGGTTCGGACGGCGTGTGGAAGATTGCAGCTCGTGGACCCACGTTCGATGGCCGGGACTTCTTCCGATCGCTGTTCGCACCGGGCCGAGATGCGCCCGCACCCGTGTCCTCCAAGCGACGCTCCGGCATCGATCTGGAAGCCGAGATCGACACCGTGCTGGGCTTCTCGGAGGTTTCAATGCGCGGCTTGAAGCTGTCGCTGGCGCGGCGGGACGGCCAGCTGACGGCGCTCGACGCGTCGGGCAAGCTCGACGGTGGCGCAGCGATCGCCGTCCTGCTCGATCATGACAAGGCTGGTGCGCGTCGCATCCGCGCGGACTCGACCGACGCGGGGCAGGCCTTCAAGCTCACCGGCTTCTATCCAAACATGCAGAGCGGCCGGGTGCGCCTCGAAGTCAACGTCGATGGCTCGGGGGCTGCGGAGAAAACCGGTACCTTGTGGGTCGACGATTTCCGGGTGCTGGGCGACGCGGTTCTCTCTGAGGTCGTATCCTCCGTCGATGAGGGGCGGCCGTCGATCAGCGGCAAGAGCAGCCGGCGGGTGATGCGCGAGGTGTTCAACTTCGATGCCCTGCGTGTGCCGTTCTCTGTCGGCCACGGCCAGTTCGTAATGTACGATGCCTACGTGCGCGGACCACTGCTCGGCGCCAGCATCCGCGGCAAGGTCGACTACAAGACCGAGCGTGTGAGTTTCGGCGGCACTTACATTCCGCTCCAGGGGCTGAACAACCTGTTCGGGCAGATCCCAGTGGTCGGGCAAATTCTGTCAGGACCGCGCGGCGAGGGCATTTTCGGCATCACCTTCGCCGTGCAAGGTGCGATGGCCGACCCGCAGGTTATCGTCAACCCGCTGTCGCTCGTGGCGCCCGGCATTTTCCGCGAGGTCTTCCAGATGACCAATCCGGACCCGCAGGTGTTGCCGCGCGCGAAGGCACGCCGGCCTGGCCAAGACGACGAAGTGGGAGGCTCCACCGTCCCGGGGACGACCATCGACGGCTGGTCTTCGCACACCAAGCGCTGAGCGCAACGCTACACCGGCCGCAGCAGCACGTGCTTCTTCTTGCCCAGCGACAGCTTGATGACGCCGTCGGCGGTGACGTGAGCCTGCGTGAGCGTCAACTTCTCGTCGGCGACAGCGCCATCGTTGACCTTGAGGCCGCCACCCTGCACCTGCCGCCGCGCCTCGCTGTTCGACTTGACGAGACCAGCCGCGACGAATGCGGCGAGCACGCCCAGGCCGCTCGCCAGATCGGACGCCGGGATCTCGACTGAAGGCAGGTCGGCGGCGAGCGTTCCCTGTTCGAATGTCTTGCGTGCCGTCTCTGCTGCTGCCTCCGCTTTCTGGCGTCCGTGGATGAGCGCGGTTGCTTCGGTGGCCAGCACCTTCTTGGCCTCGTTGATTTCAGCGCCGCCCAGTCGTGCAAGCCGGGCCACCTCGTCGAGCGGCAGCATCGTGAACAGCTTCAGGAACCGTTCGACGTCGGCGTCCTCGGTGTTGCGCCAGTATTGCCAGTAGTCGTAGGGCGCAAGCTGGGCCTCGTTGAGCCACACGGCACCCGCGGCCGTCTTGCCCATCTTGGCGCCGGAAGCAGTGGTCAGCAGCGGGCAGGTGAGCGCGTAGAGCTGCGGCGTGCCCATTCGGCGGCCCAGGTCAATGCCGGTGACGATGTTGCCCCACTGGTCGGAGCCACCCATCTGCAGGTTGCAGGCGTAACGCCGCGACAGCTCGACGTAATCATAGGCCTGCAGAAGCATGTAGTTGAACTCGATGAACGACAGCTCTTGCTCGCGTTCGAGCCTGAGCCGCGCCGAATCCATGGTCAGCATCCGGTTGACGGAGAAGTGACGGCCGACGTCGCGCAGGAACTCGATGTAGTTGAGCGGCGCCAGCCATTCGGCGTTGTCGACCATGAGCGCATCGCGCTTAGCCGTGCCGAACGTGATGAGCTTGGCAAAGACCTGCTGCATGCCGGCCTTGTTGGCCTCGATGTCCTCGATCGTGCGGAGCTGACGCGTCTCGTCCTTGCCGGAGGGATCACCAACCCGGGTCGTGCCTCCGCCCATCAGCACGATCGGCTTACCGGCTCCGGTCTTCTGCAGCCAGGTGAGCATCATGATCGAGAGAAGGCTGCCGGTGTGCAGCGACGGTGCGGTGCAGTCGTAGCCCACATAGGCGACGAGACCGCCCTCGGCGGCGAGCGCATCTACGCCCGGCTCGTCGGAACACTGGTGGATGAAGCCGCGCTCGGACAGCACGGTGAGGAAGTCGGATTTGAGCTTGTTCATGGGGACTGGAAGGATGCTGCGAGGGAAAGCTGTGGGCCGCGATCGATGATCGACCGGACGCGGCCGGAGAGCTGGTGTAGGATTCGGCGGATTTTGTCGCACCATGCACGAGGTTGGTTCGGTTGGGCAAGATGATGCGGGCGATCGGCCTGATGAGCGGCACGTCGATGGACGGTATCGATGTCGCCTTGATCGAGACCGATGGGGAAGCCGCAGTGGCGCGCGGTCCGGCCTTCACCTATCCCTATTCCGAGGCGTTCCGCGGGCGCCTGTCCGCCGCGCTCGGCGAGGCGAAGGCCCTGGAAACGCGGCACGACAGGCCGGCGGGGCTGCGTCTGGCCGAGCAGTATCTGACGGATCTGCATGCCGAGGCCGTTGCCCACTTTCTGGAGGATGTCCAGATTGCGCGCCAGTCGATCGGCGTTATCGGCTTCCACGGTCACACGGTTCTGCATGCGCCCGACCGCTCGCTCACCGTGCAGATCGGCGATGGAGCGCGGCTTGCTGCAGCAACCGGCATTCCCGTCGTGTTCGACATGCGTGCGGCCGATGTCGCGGCTGGCGGTCAGGGCGCACCGCTGGTGCCGGCCTATCACCGCGCGCTCGCCCGCAGCATCGACAAGCTGCCGGTCGCCTTCGTCAACATCGGGGGCGTCGCAAACGTCACATTTGTGGGCACGACGGACGAGCTGGCAGCTTTCGACACCGGCCCGGGGAATGCCCTCATCGACGACTGGATGCGCCGCGAGGCGGGCCGAAGCCATGACACGGGCGGCGAGACGGCTCTCAATGGCAAGATCGATGAAGCCATCCTCGGCGAACTGCTGTCCTGGCACTACTTCGCCGAGCCGCCGCCCAAGTCTCTCGATCGCAACGCGCTCGATCTGAATAGGCTCGAGGGATTGGCGCTGACAACGGGCGCCGCGACGCTCGCCGCATTCACTGCCGAGAGCATTGCGCGGGCGCGCGAGCACTTCCCGCAGGAGCCGGCACTTTGGGTGGTGACGGGCGGCGGGCGCAAGAACCGCGCGATCATGACGCGGCTTGCGGCGCGCGTCGAAAATGCGGTCGTACCGATCGAGGCCCTTGGCTTCGACGGCGATGCCATCGAGGCGGAGGCCTGGGCCTATCTGGCTGTCCGATCGTTGAGCGGTCTGCCGCTCACATTCCCCGGCACCACGGGCGTCGACAAGCCGCTGTCCGGCGGCGTGCTTGCCATGCCGGCCGTCAACGATAGCGTCTGACACGGCAACGTCGCAGCGTTTTGCGCTCAACGTGTGCTGGTGTCCTCCGCTGTCACCACCTTGCCTTCCAGGTCACGCACGACGCGTTCGACACCTTTCGTGATGCGCGCCAGACGCTCGTAGTCGATCTTGTCGGGCGTATCGGTCGGCTTGTGGTAGTGCAGATAGCGGAACAGCGCAGTGTCGGTGATCATGAGCGCGGGAAAGCCGCGTTCGTCGAAGGGGGCATGGTCGGACCACGCCATGCCGTCGATCCACCACGGGCCAACGCCGCCGATGGTCGGAAAGCGCGTGTGGGAGCGGAATGAGGCCACCACATCGTGCAGGAACTTTCGCGACGTTGGCAGTGTAACGAAGGCGATGAAGTTGGCCTTCGATGGCAACCCCAGCCCTAGAGGGATCGGATACTCCTGGGAACCTTCCACGTCCGAGAAAGCCCCGAGCGTCTCGAGCGAAATCATGCCTGCGACGCGGCGCCCTTCGCCGCGTACCAGCTCCGCATAACGTGCGCTGCCCATTTCAGTCGTGCCAAACCAGGGCGGCTCCTCGTTGACGAATAATACGAAGCGGAGTTCCACCGCGCTGGGAGGGGCTGCCTTGAACAGCCGCGCAAGCTCGAGGACGGCGGCGGTGCCTGTGCCATTGTCGTTGGCACCCGGCGCGCGGCCGAAGGAATCGTAATGGGCGCCCAGAATGAACAGCGGTGGCTTCTTATCGCTCGTGGTAATCGCGTTGGTGTCGGCTGGGGGAAGCGCGGCCCACACGTTGCGCACCTCCTGGCCTGCGGCCATGTAGCGCTGGGCCTGCGGTGCGAGACCGATCGCTGCAAGCTCGCGCTCGATGACGCGTGCCGCGGCCTCCAAAGCTTCCGGATGAGCGGTGTTGTGGGGCGTGCTCGCGATCGCCTCGACGTGGCGGGCGAGGCGCGCGGCGATCTCGCCTTCCTCTGCGGTCAGTGCGGGCAGCGCACCGTCGTGGCTCCGTCCTGGGAGCCACATGGCCGATCTGATGACCAATGCCGTACCGGCTGCCGCGGCTGCCGCTGCGGCTGCTGCCAGAAGGATGTGAATCTTGCGGATGCGCACGCGCGTGCTCCGGCTCCATGACGGATCACGATCCCCCGTCCGTCGTCCGCTACTGTGCGGGTGAGGCGCTCAGCGTGCAATGGTTTCGATCATGCGCGCCAGTCCTACGGTGATCCGGGCGAGGCTGTCGTAATCGACGGTTTCGGGCAGGTCGTGGCGCTGGTGGTAGTTGGGATTGCGGAAGGGCGCTGTGTCGGTGACCATCAGCGCGGGAAAGCCGCACTGGTCGTAGGCCCAGTGATCGGACAGGTCGATGCCGTGGACGAATCCGGGCGCGATGCCGCCGATGGAGGCAAACGCCTGCGTCGCGCGGAACGCTGCGAGCGAGCGGTGCACCAGCCGCCGCGCCCGCGGCAGACCGACGAAGGCGACGAAGTTGCCGACGTCGGGATAGACCCAGGTGAAGGGGAAGGGGAAACGCTGCGATCCTGGAGCGTCGGAGAAGTAGCCGAGCGTCTCCAGAGCTATCATGCCGGCAACGTGCTCGCCGCATTGCTGTAGAGCGCGCGCGTGGCGCAGGCTGCCCATGTCGTCGGTCTTGCCGTACGGGCGCTCCTCATTGACGAAAAAGACAAGGCGCACGCGGTGTCCGAGCGGCGTCCTTCGTTGTGAGATCAGTCCCGCGATCTCGATCAACGACGCGACGCCCGTGCCGTTGTCGTTGGCCCCGGGCGAGTCACCAGGGGAATCGTAATGCGCGCCGATGACGAGCGTCCCGTTCGCGGGAGCTTCGCCGCTGGATTCGATCACGACCTCGAGATTGCGCACTTCGAACCCGTCGGCATCGAAGACCTGGGCGGCGACCTCATGGCCTTGCCGGACCAGCGCCTGCTCGATGTAGATCGCCGTACGTTCGAGTGCGGCGTAATGCTGGATGTTGTGCGGGGTGCGCGCAATCGCCTCGACGTGGGTGCGCAGGCGATCGGCAAGCGCGCCGTCTGTGCTGCCGGCACCGGAGTCCGAGGACGGAACCACGAGACGGGGGAAGACGACGGACCAGCACAGGGCCGCGGCGACCGCCAGGGTGAGCAGAAGGAGTGCGACCGCAAGTGCAATCGCAAGGACCAGGAATGACACGTGACCCTCGGGAGCCGCATGAGCCTTCGACACCCGCACTGATTGGCTGTGTCAGTTGGCGGATTATCTGAGGGTAAGAGTGAGACCTTCCGGGCCAGTTAACCGGAGCCTGAAAATTCAACCAATCGTTGTGCAGAGGGTCCGGCATGCACCCAAGGGGGCCGCCCTGGGCTAGCGTCAATCGTCGTCGTCGCCGCCGCCGCCGCCGGCGGCTGCGGCCGGCTCCTCCTCCAGGTCCCGCTGGCGCTCGCGCTCGCGGGCGGCTTCCCGCTCCTTCTCGCGCTGGCGGCGCAACTCGCGTTCCGCCGCGTCCTTGGCAAGCCGCATGTCGAGATAGGCGCCGACGACGTTGTTAAGGTCGTCGATCTTGTTCTCGAAGAAGTGGTTGGCGCCGGGAACGACCTCGTGGTCGATCTTGATGCCGCGCTGCGTCTTCAGCTTGGCGGACAGGTCGGCGACACAGGACGAGGGGACGACGCGGTCGTTGTCGCCGTTGATCATCAGGCCCGACGATGGACAGGGCGCCAGGAACGAGAAGTCGTAGAGGTTAGATGGCGGCGCCACGCATATGAAGCCGTCGATCTCCGGGCGCCGCATCAGCAGCTGCATGGCGATCCACGTTCCGAACGAAACGCCGGCGATCCAGCAGCAGCGCGCGTCGGGCTTCACGATCTGCAGCCAGTCGAGCGCCGAGGCCGCATCGGCCAGTTCGCCCGGGCCGCCGTCCCACATGCCCTGGCTGCGGCCGACGCCGCGAAAGTTGAATCGGAGCACTGAGAAGCCGCGCGCCGCGAACGTATGGTAGAGCGCGTACACGACCTGATTGTTCATCGTCCCGCCGAACTGCGGGTGCGGGTGGAGCACGAGCGCGATCGGGCTGTCCGAGCGGCCGTCGTGGTGATAACGGGCCTCGATGCGCCGGCCTTCCGGGCCATTGATGATCAGCTCAGGCATGATGCTCCAACTCTCGAAAAGGTCCGCGGGTCGCGCCCCCACACCCGGCGCAGACGACGGCGAAGAGCGCGCCGTTCGGGCGGCCGCGGGGCCTATGTCCAGATGATTGCGACAAGTTGAACAGTCCAGCCGCAGAATACTTGACTTCCTGGATCGGAATTTTCATATTCCGGGAAGAAGTTTAGAACCGTTCGAAACTGCGGCGAAGGGTGGCCGACCGGGGATCCGCCCGGACCGGTGTCTTAGCACACCGTGGGGTGGCGGAGGCAAGTGCCTTGGGCCAACCGGCCGCAGCCGCCCGGCGGTCGACGTGGAGGATGTGGCGTGGAGCTCAACACCAAAGGCCGGTATGCCGTGATGGCCATGGCCGACCTCGCCAAGCATCAGGGTCAGGCCGCCGTCCCGCTGTCGCAGATTGCCGAGCGGCAGCAGCTCTCCCTTTCCTACCTGGAGCAGATCTTCCTGAGGCTGCGCCGTGCCGGCCTCGTCGACAGCCTTCGCGGACGCAGCGGCGGCTACCGGCTCGGGCGTCCAGCCAGCGAGATTAAGGTTGGCGAGATAATGGTGGCGGTCGAGGAAGAGACCCGCATGACGCGCTGCATGGATGGCGGCATCGGCTGCCTGGGCGAGGAGCGTTGTCTGACGCATCACCTGTGGCATGCGCTGGGCGGCCATATCGCGGCGTTCCTGTGGAACGTATCGCTCGCCGAGGTGCTCGACGGCATCCCCGAAAACAAGCGCGCCGTGGGGCCGGAGAGCGGCAAGCGGCGCGGGCAGGGTGTGGAGGTCGCGGCGGGATGACCGGTCGCCGGACATACCTGGACTATAACGCGACGGCGCCGCTGCGCTCGGAGGCGCGCGAGGCCATGCTCGCGGCGATGAGCCTGACGGGCAATCCCTCGTCCGTGCACGCGGAGGGGCGGCGCGCGCGGGCGATCGTCGAGGAGGCGCGCAACGAGGTCGCGGCGCTCGCAGGTGCGCGGCCCGACGAGGTCGTCTTCACCAGTGGTGCGACGGAGGCGCTGAACTGGGTGACGCGCGGCGGCTGGTCCCGCATCCTCGCAGCCCGCCTCGAGCATCCGGCGGTGCTGGAGCCGAGCAGGCGTGACGATCTATTGCGCGAGATTGCGGTCTCAAAGGAGGGCGCAATCGATCTGCCGTCGCTGGCCGCAGCACTTGATGCGAGCGCGGAGCAGCCTCTGCCCACTCTCGTCTTTGCACAGCTCGCCAACAACGAGACGGGTATCACACAGGACGTCGCCGCCGTTGCCGCGCTGGCGCGCGCAAAGGGCGCGGTGACGGCGACCGACGCGGTGCAGGCCGCAGGGCGGATCGCGCTCGACTTCGCGTCGCTCGGTGCGGACCTGATGGTCCTGTCGTCTCACAAGATCGGCGGGCCCAAGGGCGTTGGCGCGCTGATCGCACGGGACGGGCGTTTTCCACCCGCGCTCATCAGCGGAGGCGGCCAGGAGCGGCGGCGACGTGCTGGCACTGAGAATGTCGAGGCCATTGCGGGCTTCGGGGCGGCTGCGCACGAAGCCCGCCGTGAGGCGACCGGCACCAGCCACATGCGTGCGCTGCGCGACAACTTGGAGGAGCAGATCCGCCACCTGCGTCCCGACGCGGTGATCGTGGGTGCTGCCTCGCCCCGGATACCCAACACGATGGCCATCGGTGTCCCCGGCACCACCGCAGAGACTGTCGCGATCAAACTCGATCTTGCCGGCGTCGCAGTCAGCGCCGGCGCTGCGTGTTCATCGGGCAAGGTCGGCGTGAGCTCCGTGCTCGCCGCCATGGGTCTGCCAGTCGAAATCGCGCGTGCGGTCATTCGCGTCAGTCTCGGACATGGGACGTCAGAGACGGACATTGCCGCCTTCATAGCCGCATGGAGCGACGCCGTAACGAAGGCGCGCCCGGGCGGACGGGTTCATGCACACGACACGGCCGCGTCGCGCGTGGCCGCACCTGGAGAGTGAGAAATGCCAGCGGTTCAAGAGACGATCGAGCAGGTCAAGAAGATCGACGTCGACCAGTACAAGTATGGTTTCGAGACCGACATCGAGATGGTCAAGGCCCCCAAGGGCCTCAACGAGGACATCATCCGCTTCATCTCGTCGAAGAAGGGTGAGCCGGGGTGGATGCTGGAGTGGCGGCTCGACGCCTACGAGCGCTGGCTGACGATGAGCGAGCCGACGTGGGCGAAGGTCGACTACCCCAAGATCGATTTCCAGGAGCTGTATTACTACGCGGCGCCGAAATCGATGGAGGGCCCCAAGAGTCTGGATGAGGTCGATCCGGCGCTGCTCGAGACCTACAAGAAGCTCGGCATCCCGCTCAAGGAGCAGGAGGTGCTGGCGGGCGTGCAGGGTGCCAAGGTCGCCGTGGATGCGGTGTTCGATTCCGTATCCGTGGTCACCACCTTCAAGAAGGAACTGGCCAAGGCAGGCGTCATCTTCTGCTCGATCTCCGAGGCGATGCGCGAGCATCCCGAGTTGGTGCGCAAGTACCTGGGTTCGGTCGTGCCGAAGTCCGACAACTACTATGCGGCGCTCAACTCCGCGGTGTTCTCCGACGGCTCGTTCGTCTATGTGCCGCAGGGCGTGCGCTGCCCGATGGAGCTGTCGACCTACTTCCGCATCAACGAGAAGAACACCGGGCAGTTCGAGCGCACGCTCATTATCGCCGACAAGGGCGCGTACGTGAGCTATCTGGAAGGCTGCACGGCGCCGATGCGCGACGAGAACCAGCTGCATGCCGCCGTCGTCGAGCTCATCGCGCACGACGATGCCGAGATCAAGTATTCGACGGTGCAGAATTGGTATCCGGGCGACAAGGACGGCAAGGGCGGCGTCTACAACTTCGTGACGAAGCGCGGCGACTGCCGCGGCCACCACTCGAAGATCTCGTGGACGCAGGTGGAGACCGGCTCGGCGATCACCTGGAAATATCCGAGCTGCATCCTGCGTGGCGACTATTCGCGCGGCGAGTTCTATTCGATCGCCATCTCCAACGGCCGCCAACAGGTCGACAGCGGCACCAAGATGATCCACCTGGGCAAGAACACGACCAGCCGCATCATCTCCAAGGGCATCGCCGCCGGCCGCTCGGAGAACACCTACCGTGGTCTCGTATCGGCGCATCGCAAGGCGACCAACGCGCGAAACTTCACCTGCTGCGACAGCCTGCTGATCGGTGACAAGTGCGGCGCGCACACCGTGCCCTACATCGAGGCCAAGAACGCCTCTGCGCATTTCGAGCATGAAGCGACGACGTCCAAGATCTCCGAGGACATGCTGTTCTACTGCATGCAGCGCGGATTGAGCGAGGAGGAGGCGGTGGCGCTCGTCGTCAACGGCTTCGTACGCGACGTTCTGCAGCAGTTGCCGATGGAGTTCATGGCAGAGACGCAGAAGCTGATCGGCATCTCGCTCGAAGGCAGCGTCGGCTGAGGTTGGCTGCGATGGCGACCGTCGAACAGATCATGGATGATGCGCTGAGGAGCGCGGCCGAGTATCGGGCGGCGGTGGCGCAGCGCGAACGCGACTATCGTTTTGAGCGCATGTCCGATGCCGTGCGTGCGATTGGCGATCGTCTCGACGAGGACGATAGCGCTTTCCTCGACGTGCTCGGGCTTGAGAGCCTGCGCCGCGACGATCGGCTCGTCCTACGCAAGGCGGGATGGATCTACGAGATCGCGCCGACCGACGACCTGACGCTGATGGTGAACGGCACCGAAGTCAAATTGGACCGGCAGTTCCCGGTTCTCACCGCGGAGCTGTACGAGCTGATAAAGGGGAGCATTGCGCGCTGGGCGGAGGCGATCGACGACGGCACGGCGCGCGAGGTGCGGCGATGACGGCACGCTACTGGTTCAAGCCGAAGACGCATGGCTATGGCGCGACGCCGTCGACGTGGCAGGGTTGGGTTGCGACCGGACTGTTTTCCGTCATGCTCGGCATCGTAGCCGTCGGCGGAATGATGTCGCTGAAGCAGTCAGGCAGTGCGCTTGCCTATGCCATCTGGTTCCTGGGCGTGCTGGGCGGCGTCTACTGGTTCACGCAATTTGCGCGGAGACGCACGGACGGCGAATGGGCCTGGCGCTGGAAAGGCCAGAAGTACGCCGACATCTACGATCCCGCGAAGCAGCAGAGCTGCGACCGCAAATGACCAATTGAACTCCTGTGCGCCGCGCGGCGCGCATCTGTGAAGTGGAAGGTAACGAAATGCTCGAGATCAAGAACCTGCACGTCAAGATCGCCGACGAGGACAAGGTGATCCTGCGTGGCATCGACCTCGTGGTGCCGAAGGGTGAAGTGCACGCCATCATGGGCCCCAACGGCTCGGGCAAGTCGACGCTTGCCTACGTGCTCGCGGGCCGCGAGGACTATGAGGTGACCGACGGCGACATCCTGTGGAACGGCGAGTCGATCCTCGACATGGAGCCCGACGAGCGCGCCGCCAAGGGTGTGTTCCTCGCCTTCCAGTATCCGATGGAGATCCCCGGCGTGGCCGGCCTCACCTTCCTGCGCACAGCCGCCAACGCGGTGCGCAAGAAGCGTGGGCAGACCGAGCTGACGACTCCGGAGTTCATGAAAGTCGTCAAGGACAAGGCGGCCAAGCTCAACATCGAGATCGACATGCTGAAGCGGCCGGTGAACGTCGGCTTCTCCGGCGGCGAGAAGAAGCGTTCGGAAATCCTGCAGATGGCGATGCTCGACCCCACGCTTTGCGTGCTCGACGAGACGGATTCCGGCCTCGACATCGACGCGCTGCGGATCGTCTCCGACGGCGTCAACGCACTGCGCGGGCCGGAGCGTGCGATGCTGGTCATCACGCACTACCAGCGTCTGCTCAACCACATCGTTCCCGACAAGGTGCACGTGCTCGCCTACGGCAAGATCCAGAAGTCGGGCGGCAAGGAGCTGGCTCTCGAACTCGAGAAGTCGGGCTATGCGGAGTTTCAGAGGGACGCGGCCTGAGGCGGCGCTGCCGTAGTTGTGGCGACGCTGTCGGGGAGAGCATGAGATGAATGTGGCTGTAATGAAGACGAAGGCGGAGACGGCCCTGACGGAAGGGTTCGACAGAGTGCAGTCGGCGCTGCCGGGCGGACCGGAAGCGCGGCGCGCGCGGCGCGAGGCCATCGGCCGGTTCGCCGCGGTCGGGCTGCCGCACCGGCGCATCGAGGAATGGAAGTACACCGACCTGCGCGGCGCGCTGAAGGACGCCTTTCCGGCGGCCGTGGGCGGGGCGGCTGAAACTGCGACCACAACGATCGCGGACGTCATCGTGGCCCTCGGGCCGCTTGCACGCCTCGACCTGCCGCGCATCGTGTTCGTCAACGGCATCTATCGGGGCGATCTCACAAATCTCGATTCTGCAAAGGGCCTATCCGTGCGTCCGCTGTCTTCGCTGCTCGATGGCGAAGCGGGAGCGGGTGTCCTCAATGGACACGACCCGGACGCAGACGCATCGCTGGTCGCACTCAACGCGGCCTATGCCACGGACGGCGCGGTGATCGACGTGCCGGCAGGAGGCGCGGCGGGTAGGCCGCTGCTCGTTGCCCACGTGCGCACGGGCGCCGAGGCGAAGTTCGTCGCCGCCCGCAATGTCATTCGGATCGGTAAAGGCGCGCACGCCACCATCGTCGAGGCGTTCGTCCAGGTGCCGGGTTCTGCGGTGGATGGCCAGCAGAGTACGGTGACGACGGTAACGGTTGCCGACGGTGCCTGTCTCGATCACATCAAGGTTGCTCGGGATGCGGGCAGCGTGACGCATTTGGCCGACTGGAGCGTGACGCTTGGCGACGGTGCGGTCTATCGCGGCTTCCAACTGACGGCCGGAGTCGGGCTGGCACGAAATGACATCCGCGTGCTCTACGACGGCGAAGATGCCAAGCTCGACCTGTCGGGCACCTTCCTGGCACGCAAGTCGGAGCACATCGACACGACGCTCGTCGTCGATCACGCGGTGCGTGGCGGCGAGAGCCGTGAGCTGTTCAAGGGCGTGCTCGACGATGCGGCGCGCGGTGTCTTCCAGGGCAAGGTCATCGTGCGTCCCGACGCGCAGAAGACGGATGGCAAGCAGATGGCCCAGGCGCTGATGCTGTCGGAGGACGCCGAGTTCGATTCCAAGCCGGAGCTGGAGATCTACGCCGACGATGTCGCGTGCGGTCACGGCTCGACCTCTGCCGCGCTCGATGACGACCTGCTGTTCTACCTCAGGGCTCGCGGCATTCCCCTGGATCAGGCGCGGGGGCTGCTCATTCAGTCGTTCGTCGGTGAGGCGATCGACAAGGTCGAGGACGAGGGTATCCGCGAGGCTCTGGCCGAGATGGCGGCAGACTGGCTTGCGGCACTTGTCGCACGATGATGGCTTGCGCGACGGACGAGTGAATGATGACGGCAGGGATACGACTGGCATGACGATGGAGATGCGGGAGATCGCGGCGCGCGACCATGGCCTTGCCGGGGGCGCCTATGACGTGGCGCGCATCCGCGCTGACTTCCCGATCCTGTTCCGCGAAGTCTATGGCAAGCCTCTCGTCTACCTCGACAACGGGGCTTCGGCGCAGAAGCCGCTGACGGTCCTCGAGGCGATGGATCACGCGTATCGCTTCGAGTACGCAAACGTCCACCGCGGGTTGCACTATCTCTCCAACACGGCGACGCAGCGGTTCGAGGATGCCCGTGAGGCCGCGCGGCGTTTCCTCAACGCGCCCTCGACCGACGAGATCATCTTCACCCGCAATGCGACAGGCGCCATCAATCTCGTCGCCTCGTCGTTCGGCGGAATGGTCGTGGGCGAGGATGACGAGATCATCCTGTCGATTATGGAGCATCACTCCAACATCGTGCCGTGGCACTACCACCGCGAGCGGCGCGGCGCCGTCATCAAGTGGGCGCCGATCTCTGACAGCGGCGAATTCCTGCTCGACGAGTTCCAGCGCCTGATCACGCCACGCACGAAGATGGTTGCCATCACGCACATGTCGAACGTGCTGGGCACGGTCGTTCCCGTGAAGGAGGTGATCCGCATCGCGCACGATCACGGAGTGCCGGTGCTCGTCGATGGCAGCCAGGCGGCGGTGCACATGAGCGTGGATGTGCGCGAACTCGACTGCGACTTCTACGTCTTCACCGGGCACAAGACGTACGGACCTTCGGGGATCGGCGTGCTTTATGCGAAACGCGAGCACCTCGACCGCATGCCGCCGTACGAGGGTGGCGGCGAGATGATCGAGAGCGTAACCGTCGATCGCGTCACCTACGGCGTGGCGCCGCACAAATTCGAAGCTGGGACGCCGGCGATCGCCGAGGCCGCTGGCCTGGGCGCAGCACTCGACTACATGATGCAGATCGGTCGCGACCGCATTGGACGTCACGAGGCTGCAATCTCCGCCTATGCCCACGAGCGCCTGTCGGAGCTGAACTGGCTGACCATCCACGGCCGCGCGCCGGGCAAGGGTGCGATCGTCTCGTTCACCGTCGACGGACTGCATCCGCATGACGTTTCAACGCTGATCGACCGCTCGGGTGTTGCCATCCGCGCCGGTCATCATTGCGCGCAGCCGCTGATGGAGCGGATCGGGCAGACGGCGACGTGCCGCGCCTCGTTTGCCATGTACAACACGCGCGAGGAAGTTGATGCGCTAGTCGAAGCGTTGATCCGTGCGCACGATCTGTTCACATGAGCCTGCGGCTGCAGACCATGACGCGAGCATGAGAGGACTTCGAAGATGATCATCGCCAGGGACGAGGGCGATAGAGCGTCGACCGCCACCGACGCGACGGAGCAGCAGCCTGCGACGGCCCTGGCCAACCAGGACAGCGGGGCGGCTGCCGCGCCCGTGCATCACGTCATAGGCGCCAAGCCCAGCACCACGCCGGACGATGCCCCCGCCGCGAAGGAGCCGGCGCAGGCCGCCAGTGCGCCATCGGTGGCTGAAGGGGGCACGCCGGTTCCCGGCTCGACCCTTTCGGCCGAGCAGCTCGACCAGATGACGGGCGATATCGTCGCCGCGCTGAAGACCGTGTACGATCCTGAAATTCCCGCCGACATCTACGAGCTTGGGCTCATCTACCGCATCGACATCGGTAACGACCGCAACGTCGACATCGATATGACGCTGACCGCTCCGGGCTGTCCGGTGGCTGGCGAGATGCCGGTATGGGTCGAGAATGCCGTGCGGTCTGTGCCGGGTGTCGGCGAGGTAGCAGTGAAGCTGGTGTTCGATCCGCCGTGGGACCAGAGCCGCATGTCCGACGAGGCGCGGCTCGCCATCAACATGTTCTGAGCGGGGGGCTCGACGATCAGGCCATCCGCAACCATATCCCAGTCATCGGCCGCGCAATGAGCGCGCCTCTCCAGGGACCGAACACATGAGCACGACGCGAGCCCGCCCTGCGGTCATGACGCTGACGGATGCCGCCGTCCAGCGCCTCAAGGCGATGATGGCGCAGAAGGGCGAGGACGTCGTTGGGTTGCGCATCGGCGTCAAGAAAGGCGGCTGCGCGGGTATGGAATACGCCATGAGCTGGGTCAACGCCGTGGACAAGCTCGACGAGGTCGTCGAGCGTGACGGCGCGCGCGTGGTCATCGACAGCATGGCCGTGCTCTACCTGCTGGGCACGGAGATGGATTACCACACCGACAAGCTCTCGTCGGGCTTCGTGTTCCGGAACCCCAACCAGAAGAGCGCGTGTGGTTGCGGCGAGAGCGTCGAACTTGTGCCGGCAGCGACCGACAAGCTGCAGGCTCTGAAGCAATAGTGGAATGACGACATTGGCTGCGGTGCCGCCAACCCGTGCCGGTTGCCCGCCCTGGGCCAGCGCGGTGCTGTCCTTCTGGTTCGACGAACTGGGACCTGGGCGTTGGTTCGCGTCCAGCGACGAGACGGACAGGCTCGTCCGGCAGCGCTTCCAAACCCTCCACGGAGAACTCGCCGCCGCCCCCCTGGCGACGCTTCTGGCCTCGGCGGAAACGGTGCTGGCGGCAGTGATCGTCCTCGACCAGTTTCCTCGCAACATGCATCGTGGGGAAGCGGCTGCATTCGCCACCGACGCCAACGCCCGCGCCCTGGCAGATGCCGCCATCGCACGCGGGTTCGATACGAGCCTCGACAAGCATGGTCGGCTGTTCCTCTACCTTCCCTTCGAGCATTCCGAGAATCTGCCGGATCAGGAGAGGGCGGTCGCGCTGATCAGCGCGCTCGGGGACGCGACACTGACAGATTATGCCGTTCGCCATCGGGACGTGATCATGCGGTTCGGCCGCTTCCCGCATCGCAACAGTGCCCTTGGGCGGCCGTCGACAGACGAGGAAGCCGCCTTTCTCACTCAACCGGGCAGCAGGTTCTGAGACCTGCGCCTGGGAGCGGTCAGTCTGGCGGTTCGTCGCGGGTTGATCTCGATCAAGATGCGCGTCGATCCGGGTTGCGAAGCAGTTGGCGCGGGCAATTGGGGCGTCCGAGGGAGGGCGGCAGCGCGTGATCTTCAATACCGACTACTACTGGGGCTCTCCCGCCAAGCTGTTCCACTGGGTGGCGGCGGCACTCATCCTGTTCCTCTATTTCCACGGGCTGGTGGCCGTCGAGGTGGAGCATGAGGGCAAGCCCGCTGCTGCATCCGGTTGGCAAGTCGGCGTGCATGCCGGGCTTGGTCTCGTCCTGGGGGCACTGATGCTGGCGCGCTATCTCTGGCGCCTCATCAACAAGATCCCGATGTTGCCGGTGCGGACACCCGAATGGGAGAAGCGCATTGCGGGCCTGGCTCATATCGGCCTCTATATCGCGACACTCCTGACCATCCTGCCGGGCCTGCTGACCGCGTCGCTTGCAAGGCCCGACGTCTCGCTGTTCGGCGTACTGCGGTTGCCGCGTGTCGATGCGCTCGACACAGAATTTGTCCGCGAGATTGCCTCCAAAGTGCACGAGACGGCGGCGCATGCGCTCATTTTTCTGGTGATGGTGCACGTGCTGGCGGCGCTGCATCACCACTTCGTGCAGCGCGACAGCGTGCTGAAGCGCATGCTGCTGCGGGGGCGTTCACGCACCCGCAACGAACGGGCGCGGAAGTAGGGCTTTTCAGGTCGTACCGCACACTTTCGACGGGCCGTCGAACTGGTTCATCGGGATGCGCAGGTAGGACACACCGTTGCCCTCGGCCTCGGGCAGCCGCCCGCCACGGATATTGACCTGCAACGCATAGAGCATCAGGTGTGGCAGCTCGAGTTCGGCATCGCGGGCCTCGCGCAGCTTGACGTAAGCCTCCTCGGACGTGCCTCCGCGCAGATGGATGTTCGTCTCGCGCTGCTCCTTCACGGTGCTCTGCCACATCGGGCGCCGGCCGCCGCGTCCGTAGTCATGTCCGACGAACACGCGGGTGTCCTCGGGCAGAGCCAGAATGCGTTCGATGCTGGCGAAGAGCTGACGCGCGTCTCCACCGGGGAAGTCGCTGCGGGACGTGCCGGAGTCCGGCATCATCAACGTGTCGTGCACGAAGGCCGCGTCGCCGACTATGTAACTGATCGAGGCGAGCGTATGCCCCGGCGAGAAGATCACGCGCGCGTCGAGATCGCCGATCTTGAACGTGTCGCCGTCCTTGAACAGCCGGTCCCACTGTGAGCCGTCGGTCGCGAAATCATCGCCCAGATTGTAGATCTTCTTCCACAGGCGCTGGACTCCGACGACCTGCTCTCCGATCGCGGTCGGTGCGCCGAGCTTCTCTTTGAGATAGGGCGCCGCGGAGAAGTGGTCGGCATGCGGGTGCGTGTCGAGAATCCACACGACATCCAGCCCCTGGCTTTTGACGTATTCCAGGACCTCGTCGGCGTTGGTCGTGCAGGTGCGGCCGCCCTTCTCGTCGAAGTCCCACACCGGATCGATGATTGCTGCTTTCTTCGTGCGTGGGCATGCAACCACGTACTGGATCGAGCCGGTCTTCTGATCGTAGAAGCCCTTCACCTCGGGATGGCCGCTCGCCGTCATATCGTCACCTCCTCGCTGTCACGCGCAAGCCAGCAGCGCCGGGGACGCTGCGGCTCAAGCGCACGCATGTTATTGAGGTAGTGTATGACGGCGCACACACAAGTGTTTGGTGACCGCTGTCACACCCGCGCGACCGGCGGGCAAGGAGGCCGTTGCGGCATCCGCCTCACAGCTTGCGATAAAGTAGGCGCGCGCGAATGGTGCCGGGCAGCGTGCGCAGCTCGGCCAGGATCTCACGCGCGCCTGACAGCAGGTCGTCGCAGTCGAGCACGACGTAGCCGATCTCGCCGTCGGTCTGATAGTACTGCGCGGCTATGTTCACCTTGTGCTTGGCAAACACCTCGTTGAGGCGCTGCAACTCGCCGGGCAGATTGCGCTGCACCTGGATGAAGCGCGTGCCGTGGGCGCGCGGCGGCAGCTGAACCTGCGGGAAGTTGACGGCGCCGACGGTGGAGCCGACATCCGAGTATTCGACGAACTTGCGTGCCACCTCGGCGCCAATGCGCTCCTGCGCTTCCTCCGTCGAGCCACCGACGTGTGGCGTCAGGATGACGTTGTCGATGCCCTGAAGCTCCGACGTGAACTTGTCGGTGTTCGACTTTGGCTCGAGCGGGAAGACGTCGATGGCGGCACCGGCGAGATGTCCGTCCGTGAGTGCGCCGGCGAGCGCAGGAATGTCGACCACCTTGCCGCGCGCGTTGTTGATGAGATAGGCGCCTTTCTTCATGGCACGAATCTCGCGCTCGCCGATCATGCCGCGAGTTTCTGGCGTGTCGGGCACGTGCAGTGAGACGACGTCGGCGCGGCCGAGCAGTTCTTCGAGTGTATCGGTCGGCTGCACGTTGCCGTGCTGCAGCTTGTCTGTCCGGTCGTAGAAGATGACGCGCATGCCGATCGCCTCGGCGAGCACGGCGAGCTGGCTGCCGATGTTGCCGTAGCCGACGATGCCGAGCGTCTTGGCGCGCACTTCGCCCGAGCCGATGGCGGTCTTCTGCCATCCGCCGGCGTGCGCGGACTGGGACTTGGGGAACACGCGCCGGTACAGCATGATGATTTCGGCGATCGTGAGCTCCGCCACCGAGCGCGTGTTGGAGAACGGCGCGTTGAATACCGGCAAGCCCATGTGGCGGGCATAGTCGAGCGCCACCTGGTTAGTGCCCACCGAGAAACAGCCGACCGCGATCAGCGAGCGCGAACCGTCGAGCGCCTCGGGCGTGAGTTGTGTCCGAGAGCGGATTCCTACCATGCTGACGCCTTCGAGCGCCTGCCGGAGTGCGGGGCCTTCCAGCGCCTTCGCGTGCCGCTCGATGTTGCTGTAGCCGGCCGATCTCAGCGCATCGACAGCCGTCTCCGAGATGCCCTCGAGCAGAAGGATCTTGATCTTGTCCTTGGGCCGCGACAGCGGCATCCCGGGTGTCGAAGGCATTGGGCAATCCCGAATGTTGGTGAGCTTTGGCGAGGATAGAAGGCCCGGCCGCGGGCGGTGCCCGCGCCGAGCGACGACCTGATCGCCAATTGCCCCAGCCCGGTCAATGTGGACCAATGGACCACACTGAGGATCAGCCGGGGCAGCGTGCTGGAAGCGCGTTTCGCGCGTTCGATGAAAGCAGCGGAGGGGGGACTACTCGCTCGCCACCTTCTGCCGTTTGGGCACCGGTCGGCGAAGGAAGGCGGGAACGTTGTCGGCAAACCCGTGCTGGGCGCCGCGTGCCGTCTCGGCCGCGCGTCTGGGCTCTGCCGGGCGCGGCTCGCGTGGACGTTCGCTGCGCGCCTCATTGCGTGCATGGGAATGCTGTCTGCCGCGCTCGTCGCGACGCGCGCTTGCCTCGCCAGCACTCTGGCTTGGCCCGCCCCCGCGTTCCGAGTGGGCCGGCGCAGGCCGTTCTTCTCTCACACCGGATGCTGGACGCGCCGGCGGTGCGGGCTGCTGGGCCGTGGCCTGTTCGTGCGCCCCCGCCGCACGCGCTTCGCCTTGCTGACCGTTCCGCTCGCTGCCGCCCCGTCCGCGACGCCTGCGCCGGCTGCGACCGCCGCCTTCCGCCACGTCGGTCTCCGGTACGAGCGGATGGCGCTCGATCCTGGGCTGCTCGGCGCCGACCTGAGACACGTCACCGACCCGTTCGGGAGCCGGCTGCGTGGTCCGCTCCGGCTGCTGCGGTCTTGCTCGCGTGGAGGATTGCTCGCCGCCGCGACCTTCGCGCGGCCCGCGCCCTGCACGCGCGCCGCCCCGTTCACTGCCGCCGCGTTCCGCTCCACGGCCGCCGCGACCGCGGCCGCGTTTGCGGCGCCCGGCTTCGGCGAAATCTTCCTCGGTCGGCGCATCGCCGATCCAATTCGCCTCGTCGCCAGTAATCTTCACGATCGCGTCGAGCAGCTTGAGGTCGTCGGGTGTCACGAGCGACAGCGCGCGGCCGGTTCGGCCGGCGCGACCGGTACGGCCAATGCGGTGGACATAGTCGTCCGACTGCCACGGCAGGTCGAAATTGAAGACGTGGGAGACGTCGGGAATGTCGAGGCCGCGGGCCGCCACGTCGCTTGCCGCCAGCAGCTTGATCTCGCCGGAGCGGAACTTGTCGAGCGTGTCCATGCGGCTCTTCTGGTCCATGTCGCCGTGCAGGGCGCCGGCATTGAAACCGTGCTTGAGCAGCGATTTCAGAAGGATGGCGACGTCGCGTTTGCGATTGCAGAAGATGATGGCGTTCCGGAACGTGTCCTCGCTGCGGATCAGCTCGCGCAGCGCCTCGCGCTTGGCCCAGTCCTCGCCGTCCGGGCAGTACTTCATGAGCTGCGTGATCGTCTTGGCCGTGGTGGCTGGCTTGGCGACCTCGATGCGCTCGGGATTCTTCAGGAACTGATCGGCGAGGCGCGTGATCTCGGGCGGCATGGTGGCCGAGAAGAACAGCGTCTGGCGCTTGGGCGGCAGCAGACGGCAGATCTTCTCGATGTCGGGGATGAAGCCCATGTCGAGCATGCGGTCGGCCTCGTCGATGACGAGGATCTCCACGCCCATCAGCATCACGCGTCCGCGGCCGAAGTGGTCGAGCAGTCGGCCGGGGGTGGCAATCAGCACGTCGACGCCACGGTCGAGCTTCTTGACCTGGTCGTCCATCGAGACGCCGCCGATCAGCAGCGCCACGGTGAGCTTGTGGTTGGTGCCGTACTTCTCGAAGCTCTGCGCCACCTGCGCAGCGAGTTCGCGCGTCGGTGCCAGAATGAGCGAGCGCGGCATTCGCGCCCTGGCGCGGCCGGTCTCCAGCCGAGAAATCATCGGCATTGTGAAGGCGGCGGTCTTGCCGGTGCCGGTCTGGGCGATGCCCAGAATATCCTGTCCGGTCAGAGCAACCGGGATGGCCTTGGCCTGGATGGGCGTGGGCGTGGTGTAGCCGGAGGCCTCGATAGCCGCCATGACCTTGGGGCTGAGCCCGAGCTCAGCGAACGTGACAGTCGTCAAAAGTCGTCCTCTCTGCACATCGGTGCGTGCGCCCTTGCGCGCAGCACAGCGTACGAACCCTCACGCCGCGCACGGAACGTGGCGGTCGGCGATCGGTTGTCATCGAGGCGCAGGGGGGAGCATTTGCCAACGACGGCAAAACACGTGAAATGGGCATCGAAAAGGGATCAAGATATGCGCGAATGAGCGGCGGCTCTCGATCCCCTGCGCGCGCGATGCGCTCTGCTGACACAGGCGGCCGCGCAAGGCAAGTGAAAGCCTGGAAATGCACCGCTATTGTGGCAGAAGGCCGCGGCGCGTGGCGCCGGGGCCTCCTGGGACGCGGAGGCGGTAATGGAAAATCTGGTGCTGGTTCCTGGGCTTCTGTGCACGGAGGACCTGTTTGCGGCGCAGATCGAAGGGCTCGGGCAGACGGCGGCCATTTCGGTGGCGGACCACAGCAGCCATGACAGCATCGGCGCCATCGCGGCCAGCATTCTGGCCGCGGCACCGCCCCGATTCGCACTCGCCGGGCTGTCGATGGGCGGCTATGTCGCGTTCGAGATCCTCCGGCAGGCGGGGGATCGGGTGGTCCGGCTGGCGCTTCTCGACACGAGCGCCAGGCCCGATACGCCGGAGCAGACCGCCAACAGACGCAGGCTGGTGGCGATCGCACAGAAGAAGGGCATCGACGTGCCCGCGCGCGAGATGTTCCCCCGGCTCGTCGCGCCAGCGCGCAGCGACGACGGTGCGCTCCAAACCGCATTCTTGAGCATGGCCGCGGATACAGGCGCAGAGGCGTTCGCCCGCCAGCAGTCGGCCATTGCCGGACGTCCGGACAGCCGCCAAATGCTGACCGCCATATCGTGCCCGACGCTCGTGCTCGTGGGCAGCGAGGATCAGCTGACGCCGCCCGATCTCGCCAGCGAGATGGCCGACGCGATCCCCGGTGCGACGCTCAAGCTCATCGCGGGGGCCGGGCATCTTTCGACGCTGGAGGAGCCGGCCGCGGTCACGGCGGCGCTTCTGGCGTGGCTATCGCAGTGAGATCCGTCGCAGGCTCACCGTGAGCCGAGCTGCCGGCGCAGCATCGCCACGATGACGTCGCGCTCGGCTGCTTCGAGCCGCCCGTGCTCTGCGAGGAATGTCGCCGTGTCGTGCCCTGAATATCGTCCGACCACGCGGTCGCCATCGAGCTTCAGACGCAGGCGTGCGAGCTGCGAGGCACGGTCGTGGCAGACCACGCACTTGCGCTGATACAGGAAGCCGGTCTTCAGCATGCCCGCGAACAACTCGATAAGAGCGCGCTGCTCATCAGCGGTAGGCGCTCGGCGAGGATGGTTCGCAAGGAAACCGGCAAGCGGCATGCCGCCGGCCTTCAGACGCACCACGTCACCGTCGAGGGCGAGGCTCGCCCGAGCGAGGTCACTGGCATGGGGCTGGTGGCAGCCGGCGCAGCGCTGTTCGTAGACGGCGTGCGCATCGGGTCCGGCGCCGAACGCGATCTGCGGCACGGCAGCAAAGGAGAGGGCCGCGCCGAACAGCAGGCGCCAACGGCCGGACAACCTCATCGAATCCCGGCGGGCCATCGGTCGTCTGGTAACGAGCCAACACATGGCAGCACCTCCTTGCAGCTACTATTGTCCCTGAAACGGGGCCCGGAGTTTGATCCAGCGCTTGCGAGGGTGCGCCGAAGCAGCGCAGCTGGCGCGGACGAGCGTTCGAATGGCGGGTTTGCCGGGGTGCGAGCATTGCACCTGCGCGCTGTGGAATGCATTGTTCGATAACATTTCAGGGACGGGGCACGTGTCCCGCTTCAGCGAAGGAGGAGGACGCGTGATGCGCAAATGGCGCGAGGATGCCCGGCCCGGTGCGACGGCCTTGCTGGCAAAGGGGCTCGACCGCAGGCAGATCGTGGCTGGTGCCGGTGCGCTCACCGGCGCTGCTGTGCTGGGCCCGCTCGCCGGAGGGATCGCGTCCTATCCCGCGCGCGCCGCCGCGGCACCGCACACGTTTACCTTCGGCGATTTCCAGATCACCGTCGTCTCGGACGGCAACCTCATGCTGCCTGCCCGGCTGGCCGCGCCGGAGGTACCGGAAGCCGAGCGGAATGCGGCCTTGGCCGCGGCCGGCCAGACCGGCGACATGGCCCAGCCTCCGACCAACGTGACGCTGATCAAGACCGGCTCCGATCTCATTCTCGTCGATGCCGGTTCCGGCCCGAACTTCATGCCCACGGCCGGCAAGCTCATGGCCAATCTGGAGGCCGCCGGCATCGCTGCGGATGCGATCACCAAGGTCGTCTTCACGCACGGCCATCCCGATCACCTCTGGGGTGTTCTCGACGATTTCGAGGACGCACCTCGGTTTCCCAACGCGACGCACTACTTCCCCGACCAGGAGATGGACTACTGGCTGTCCGAGAACGCCGAGAAGGGCTTGCCCGCCGACCGCGCGAGCTTCGTCACCGCGGCACGTCGCAACCTCAAGGGCATCGAGGGAAAGACCGAGCGCGTCAAAGCCGGCGGTGAGATCTTGCCCGGGCTGATGCTGCTGGCGACGCCGGGGCATACGCAGGGCCACGTATCGCTCGAGCTCAAGGGGGGCAGCGAGACCCTGGTGGTGCTGGGCGATGCCCTGACGCATCCGGTCATATCTTTCGCCCATCCCGACTGGAAGCCGGCGGCGGACCATGTGCCCGATCAGGCGGTGGCGACGCGCAAGATGCTGCTCGACAAGCTCTCGTCGGAGAAGGCGCGCGTAATCGGCTACCACCTGCCCTTCCCGGGCCTGGGGCGCGTCGAGGCCAAGGATGGCGCCTTCCGCTACGTCGCCGACGCGTGACGCCGGAGCAGGTTTGGCGATTCGCCCAACGATGACCGGCCGAGACGGTCCGGGGTCTGTTCCCAGGGGCACAGACGGAAACGGATTATTGTGGTCTGGTAGGGTATTAACCCTTTCCGGCTCGACGGCGTGACGAACTTTTGATTGTCTACCAAGAGACGGGTCTGGGCGCGCGTGGTATGCGCCCGGGGGTCACCTGCCGCTCAGTGCTGCTGAGAGGCTGGCGCTCGACTGCTCGCGTGACGGCGTGGCGCTGCCCTGGTGCCGCGCGGGCCACACGTCTCAACGTGCGTCGCGTGACCGGAGCTGCCGGCCGCTGAGCTGCCGTGCGAGGTGAAGCCAGACTTCTGGAGCGGTGCTGATGAACGTGCTGAGAACCCTGACGCGCTATCTCTATGCGCCGTTCATGATCCTCGGCCTCAACGGCATCGCCATCGTGCTCATCGCCCTTGGCTATTCGTATCTGTGGATCGCGCCGCTGATCGCCTTGGGCCTCGTCACCGTCTTCCTGGCCGAACGGGTCGCACCCAATTACGACCGATGGAATGAAAGTCATGGCGACGGCCGGACCAATGTGCTGCACGCCTTCGTCTACGAAGTCTCCAACATTAACGCGACGCTGCTCATCCCTGTCGTCGTCTGGCTGTTCCCGTTCGAGGGCATCTGGCCGCGCGACTGGCCGCTCGCCGCTCAGCTGCTCATTGCCATCCTGTTCGCCGACCTGGGCTTCACGGTCGTGCACTGGCTGAGCCATCGCTGGCCGGTGCTGTGGCGGTTGCATGCCGTCCATCACGGCGTGCCGCGGCTCTATGGCCTCAACGGCCTCGTGCGCCATCCTCTGCACCAGATCCTCGACCTTCTGGTCGGCACGGCACCACTCGCCATGATGGGCATGCCGTTCGACGTCGCCGTGCTGCTGGGTTTTGCCGTTTCGGTGCAGCTCCTCGTTCAGCACTCCAACGTTGCCTACGAGCTGGGACCCTTCCGCAATCACCTTGCGATCGGCGAACTGCACTACCTGCACCATGTGAATTGGGGCAAGGAAGGCGACTGCAACTTCGGCCTGTTCCTGACACTGTGGGATCGACTGCTCGGAACCTTCGTGCCTGAGCCATCACGGCCGATCGTGGCCAGCGACATGGGAATCGACGAGGTGCCCCAGTTCCCGCGTGGCTATGTCGAGCAACTGGTGTTCCCGTTCGTCTATCGTCCGGGCGCGGGCGTTCAGACGGGCCTCTACGAGCCGCCGGCCGGGACTGAGGAAGCTCCAGCTCAGGCGGGCGGAAGGTCTCAAGACTTGAGCACGCAGTCGGCGGCGGTTCGCAGCTCCGAGCGCCGGGAGTCGGTGGGCGCCTCTGCCGCCGAATGACCGGTGGAGCAGCAGCGTCTCGTCGTGACTTGGCCCGTCAAGACGTTTCAAGGAGTGCTTCGAGCATGGCAATTGCGCACACAGCGAATGCCGCCGCAGCAAGCGGAACCCTGAACGTGAGGGGGCAGCCCCACGCCGAGCACGACCCCGTGGCCGCGGCGCGTATGCGGCGCATCGATCCCGCAGCGCTTCGCGGCCTCAAGACGCGCGACAATCGCACCAACATCGTGCACCTCGCACATGTATGGGCTGTCATCGCTCTCAGTATCGGCGGCGCCATCGCGTTCGAGATGTGGCTGCGCGGGTCGAACCATTCACTGTGGTGGCTGGCGCCTGTCGCCGCCATCGCGGTCGTGGCGGTAGGCGCCTCACAGCATCAGTTGGGCGGGGCCATCCACGAAGGCACGCATTACATGCTGTTCGCCGATCCGAGGCTCAACGAGCTGGCGTCGGACTGGTGCGCGGCCTTCCCCATCTACACATCGACCTACCAGTTCCGCGTCCACCATCTCGCGCACCATCAGTTTGTCAACGATCCCGAGCGCGATCCCGACATCGCGCAGCTGAAGGAGAGTGACCACTGGCTCGATTTCCCTGTCGAGCACATCGATCTCGTGCGCTCCCTGGTCCGGCAGCTTTGGCTGCCCAATCTGATCCGATACACCATCGTGCGCGCGAAATACTCGGCGCTCGGGTTCGACAAGAACCCTTATCGAGACGACGAGCACCATCCTTCGATCTGGCCGACGCGCTCAGGTATCCTGTTTGCCGCGGGCGTGCCGGCGGCCGTCGTACCGCTGACGGCACTTGGTTGGGGCGGGCTCGCGCTGGGCGTCATGGCCGTCGCCTATGCGGCCGTCGCCGCCTACTACCTGCGCCTGCCCGAGCCTGAATTCCCCGGCACACAGCTCAAGCCCGTCGTCTCCCACCGTGCAACGGCGATTTCGCGCATCACGTTCATGGCGCTCGTATATGCAGCGCTGACTGTCGTGGAGATGACGACGGGCGCGACGGCGTGGGCCTTCTACGGCCTCTACTGGATCGTGCCGCTGTTCACGGCGTTTCCGCTGTTCATGGTGCTGCGTCAGTGGGTGCAGCACGGCAACGCGGACCGCGGCCGCTACACGAACACGCGCGTATTCCTCGTCAACCCGCTGGTGCGCTACGCCGTGTTTCCGTGGGGCATGGACTACCACCTGCCGCATCACCTCTATGCCTCTGTGCCCCATTATCATCTGAAGGCTCTGCATGAGGCGCTGCTGTCGGATGACGAGTACGCACAGAAGGGCGTGATCGTCGAAGGGTACTTCGGCGGCGATGATCCTCAGACGGGCCGTCCGACGGCGATGTCGGTAATCGGACCAAGCCACGCGCCTTCGGGCCGCGAGGCCGTGCACATCGACGACGATGCCCTGGAGCACGCGCAGGTCAAGGACGCCGCGGCCATCGCGCGCGAGGCCGACGTTTCACGGCGTGGCTTCTGACTTCGGCGATCCGCGGTCCCTTGCGCAGTGCGCTCTCCCACCGTCCGTAGGTGGTGACAGTGTGATTGCGCGCCAAGGCTACGAATGCGGACAGAGCTGCGCCGATGATGATCATAGTGGTCATGGCATGTCGTCCTGCGAATGCGCCATGCGGCTCGGGCGCGCCGCCACGACGGTGGAGCGAGAGATAAAATCTCAAACCCCACCGTCCCGTCGGCTCCGGGTCAAGGATGCGCGTATGTCTGGCTCACTTGCCCTTCTTGTCGGCCCAGACCTTGTCCCACATGCCGTGGATGGTGAACGTATCGGCCTGAGCGGTTGATGCCGCGGCGGAGAGGGTAAGGGCGGTGACGAGGGCGACGATGATCGTTTTCATGGGATGTCTCCGTGGTTGATGCCAGGTCGTCCCACGCTCGAACCGTAAGCCGGTAAGGCCTTTCGTGCGTGGTTGCTGGAATAAACCGCGAGACAATCGTGCGGATGAAGTTCCGCGATCAAATGGGAATCACAAGAATTCGATCTGCGCCGGAGTGATCCGACTTGCCGAATTGGCCGTGCGTTGTTGCGACATGTGATACGGGCCGGCGCGCAAACGTCAGATGTCGAGGTCGCGGGCGAACGCCGCGCGATCCTGAATGAAGCGGAAGCGCGCCTCAGGCTTCGAGCCCATCAGGGCATTGACCGCCTCGGCGAGTTCCGAAGGAGGGCCATCCCCCACCTCGACGCGCAGCAGAGTGCGCCGCGCCGGGTCCATGGTCGTCTCCTTGAGTTCGGCTGCATTCATCTCGCCCAGTCCCTTGAAGCGGCCGATGCGCGGGGCTGGCGACGCCTTGAACTCGGTCTTGAGCAGCCTCTCGAGGTGGCGTGGATCGGTCGCGTAGAGCGACTTGGCACCCTGCGTGATCTTGTAGAGAGGAGGCACCGCCAAAAAGAGGTGCCCGTTTTCGATCAGCGGCCGCATCTCCTGGTAAAAGAACGTGATCAGCAGAGATGCGATGTGGGCGCCGTCGACGTCGGCGTCCGTCATCACGATGACGCGCTCGTAGCGCAGTTCGTCGTCGCGGTACTTGGAGCCGAGCCCGACGCCGAGCGCGGTGACGAGATCGGCGAGCAACTGGTTCTGCGCGAGCTTGGCCGACGAGGCATTGGCGACGTTGAGGATCTTGCCGCGCAACGGCAGCACCGCCTGGGTCTCGCGCAACCGCGCGCTCTTAGCAGAGCCGCCGGCCGAATCGCCCTCGACGATGAAGATTTCGGTGCCCTGCGCCTGTTGCACGGTGCAATCGGCGAGCTTGCCGGGAAGGCGCAGGCGACGTGTCGCGGACTGCCGGCCGACTTCCTTCTCGCGCCGCCGCCGCATGCGCTCCTCAGAGCGATCGATGGTCCATTCGAGCAGCTTCGTCGCCTGCTGCGGATTGTCTGCGAGCCAGTGGTCGAAGGCATCGCGCAGCGCGGTCTCGACGATACGGGTGGCCTCCTGCGTCGCGAGCTTGTCCTTGGTCTGGCCCTGGAACTCGGGCTCGCGGATGAAGACCGAGAGCATGGACGCGGCTGTGCCCATAACGTCGTCGGACGTGATCTGGGCCGCCTTGCGGTTGGCGACGAGCTCACCGTAGGCGCGCAGGCCCTTGGTCAGCGCCTGCCGCAGTCCGGCTTCATGCGTGCCGCCCTCGGGCGTCGGGATCGTGTTGCAGTAGGAACGGGAAAATCCATCCTGGTCGGCGATCCACGCGACAGCCCACTCCACGGATCCGTGGCCGTCGGGCTTGTCGAGACGGCCGGCAAAGATGTCCTTGGCGACGACCGTGGCACCGTTGATGGTCGCGGTGAGAAAATCCTTGAGGCCGCCGGGAAAGTGGAGGACGGCGCTCGCTGGCGTCTCGTCCTTCTCGCCGAGGAGCGAGGGATCGCAGCTCCAGCGGATCTCGACGCCGCCGAACAGATACGCCTTGGAGCGGGCCATCGTGTAAAGGCGCTGCGGCTTGAAGCGGCTACCCTTGCCGAAGATTTTGTCGTCGGGCCGGAAGCGCACCTTGGTGCCGCGCCGGTTCATGATCGAGCCCAGCCGCTCGAGCTTGGTCTGCGGCGCGCCGCGCGAGAACACCATGCGGTAGAGCTGCTGGCCGCGCGCAACCTCGACCTCCAGCGTCTCCGAGAGTGCATTGACGACCGACACGCCGACGCCGTGGAGGCCGCCGGAGGTGTTGTAGGCCTTGCCGTCGAATTTGCCGCCCGAGTGCAGTGTGGTCATGATGACTTCGAGCGCGGACTTGGTCTTGAATTTGGGATGCGAGTCGACCGGGATGCCGCGGCCGTTGTCCGTGACCGACAGGAAGCCCTCGGCGTCCAGGTTCACCTCGATGAATGTCGCGTGACCTGCCACAGCCTCGTCCATGGCGTTGTCGATGACCTCGGCGAACAGGTGGTGCAGCGCCTTTTCGTCGGTTCCGCCGATGTACATGCCCGGGCGCCGCCGGACGGGTTCCAGCCCCTCCAGGACCTCGATGTCGGCTGCCGTATAGGCGTCTGAGGCGTCGCCCGTCTTGGCGCGCGCACGGGGCTGGGACTTGTCGCTCATGCTCTCGGCGAGGGTGAAGAGGTCGCGTGTCGGCTGGCCCATGGTTGGCGTCCGGTCCTCAAGAGCATTGGAGCCCCGGACCATGACGCGCGACGGGCGTCCGGCGAATCCTCGTTTCAGTGATCGGTCTCAGTTGGCATGCGGGCCGGGCCGTTGGCAAGCCGGAGCGGGGTATCGACCCGGACGCATGTGGCACCGGGACCCCAGCGCGATGCGGGCCTGCAACGGTCCGGGCGGCGGCGGCACCCGATCCAAAGGCAGGACCGGGGTCACGCAATAACTATATGAAACTAAGTTGTTTTTAGCGGCGGAGATGTGGGGCGCGGACCTTCCCGGAGATGATCGTGCCGTCGGCCAGGCCCAGGAACAGTACCGTTCCGTCGGGCATCGTCCGGGGCGTCGTCCGCGAAGCCCTTTCGTCTACGTCGGCCAATATGATGCGGGCGCGGGCAAGATCGGCCGCGCCGACGTAATAGACCGCATCGTCCAGCGAGAACTCGAAACCGTTGAGCATGGCGACACTCCGCGTGCTGCTCTCCGCGCCGACCCCATCGATGACCATATTGGGCCGCAGCCTGCCGGGTTCTGTCAACCGCATTACCGGGAAAGTCGACATGTGCTGGGGGTTTACGATGCCGCCTACCGCGCGGCGGCGATCAACGCCCTCCGCGCAGCAGCATCGCGAGGACGCCGGCAGCCGCTCCGATCGCGGCAGCGACCGTCAGTCCCGGCTCCAGGGCCGAGGAAATGTCGCCGGCCCACCAGGCTCGGCCGGCATGGTAGCAGATGCCGACGACAGCGCCGGCGATAGCGGCATAGATCAATTCGGGCCTGTTGAACGGCATTGCATCCTCTTGATCGGTCGGCGGCCGACATCGGGTTGGTCTCAAACGGCCACGTTGTCGATGAGCCGCGTTCGGCCGAGCCAAGCTGCGCCCAGCACGCGCCCGGGACGGCCGGTGCCGGGCTTCCAGTCGGCGAGTGTTTCGGCATCGCAAACCGCAATGTAATCGACGCCGGCGAAACCGGCACGCTCGAGCGACGCGGCGGCCGCGCGGACTGCCGGGCCCGGTCGGCCGCCGTCCGCCACCTTTGCTGCCACACCGCGTAATGCAGCATTGAGTGACGGCGCGACGAGGCGCTCCTCGGCGCTGAGGTAGGCGTTACGGGAGGACAGCGCCAGCCCGTCCTTTTCGCGCACCGTGGGCACGCCATGGATCGAGAGCGGCAGGTTGAGATCGCGCACCATCTGGCGGATGACGCAAAGCTGCTGATAGTCCTTCTCGCCGAACACGGCGATATCGGGCGTGACCTGTGAGAACAGCTTGCAGCAGACGGTTGCCACGCCGCCGAAGTGATGCGGCCGGAATTTGCCTTCCAGGCCTTCCGCTGCGCCCGCCACCTCGATGCGCGTCGCAAACCCTTGCGGGTACATCTCATCGGGCGATGGCGACCAGACGAGATCGGCACCCACGCTCGCGAGTTTGGCAAGGTCGCCGGCCTCGTCGCGCGGATAGCGCGACAGATCCTCGGTCGGCGCGAACTGCGTCGGGTTGACGAAGATCGACACGACGCAGCAGTCCGCCTTCTTTCGTGCCGCGCGCACGAGCGTCAAATGCCCCTCGTGCAGTGCGCCCATGGTCGGCACCAGAGCGACACTCTCGCCGTCTCGACGCCACGTGGCAACACGGCGGCGCAAGTCCTTGAGCGTGCGCACAATGGCAGGCGGGCGGGGCTTGTCCTTGGTCTGGCTCATCGGCATCCGGGTTTGCAAAGGGCTCGCCGCGCCGTCGGGGCGCAGGCGTGGCGGAGGCTGGTGGCTCGCGGTGCCCGCGTCAAGGCCGCCCTTTTCCCTATCAGTGCTTGCGGGCGCGCTGCCAAAGCCGGGCGCCGCGGCGGCACCGATTTGCTACTCTCATCGTGGCTCCCCTTGAGTCGGGGCTCACGATTGGATGCGGCGGGCATGACAGCTTTTCAAAACACGGCTGACGCGGACGACGACGCGCACCGGGCTGCAACCGACGGTCTGCCGCCGCGTGACGAGTTGTCCGGCTACCATCTCATCGATGAACCACGGCTCGTCGGCGGCCTGATCGAGCGCGCCGCCTGGACCGAGGACGAGGCGCGGCGCACAGGCGAGCTTGCCCGCCGGCTGGTCACGGCGATGCGCGGCAGCCGGACCGGCCGCAGCGGTGTGGACGCGTTCCTCAAGGAATACGGGCTGTCGAGCGAGGAAGGCGTCATCCTGATGTGCCTTGCCGAGGCACTGTTACGCATTCCCGATGCCGATACCGCTGACAAGCTCATCTCGGAGAAGATCGGCGAGGGGCGCTGGGCGCGTCACCTGGGCCAGTCGGGCAGCGCGTTCGTCAACGCCTCCACCTTCGGCCTGATGCTGACGGGTCGCGTCGTGCGGCTGGGCTCGGCGGACGGTGCCACGCCGCTCGACGCGGTCAAGCGCATGGTTGCCCGCTCAGGCGAAGGCGTCATCCGGCAGGCCCTCCGTCGGGCAGTGAAGTTGCTGGGCGAGCAGTTCGTGCTCGGCCGCACCATCGATGAGGCATTGAAGCGTGCGCGGCCGCTGGAGGCCAAAGGCTATCGTTTCTCGTTCGATATGCTGGGCGAGGCGGCGCGCAGCGACAAGGAAGCGGCCCGCTATTTCGAACGCTACATGCACGCGCTCGAAGCGGTCGGGCGCCATGCCGGGCCGCTGACGGCCAAGACCACGACCGCGCTTCTGCCGCGCCCGAACATCTCGGTGAAACTGTCGGCCATTCATTCACGCTTCGAGCCGGGCAAGGAGCCGCGCCTCGCCGCGGAATTGCATCCCCGCCTCGTCACGTTGGCGCGCGCCGCCCGCGACCGCGGCCTTTCGCTGATGATCGATGCGGAGGAACAGGACCGGCTCGATCTGGAGCTGGAAGCCTTCGGTCGCGCGTTCTGCGATACGACGCTGGACGGTTGGCATGGCCTGGGCATCGCCGTGCAGGCCTACTCGAAGCGCGCCGTGCCGGTGCTGAGGTGGCTGGCGCGGCTCGCCGAGCGGCAGGGCAAGCGCATTCCCGTCCGATTGGTCAAGGGCGCCTACTGGGATAGCGAGATCAAATGGGCCCAGGAGCGCGGTCTCGAAGGCTATCCGGTGCTGAGCGAGAAGGCGCACACCGACCTCTCTTACCTTTCCTGCGTGCGCTATCTGCTCGCCGCCCCGCATTGCTTCCACCCGGCGTTCGCGACCCACAACGCGCAGACGCTGGCGGCCGTGCACGTCGCGGGTGCCGATCAGACATTTGAGCTGCAACGCCTGCACGGCATGGGAGAAGCTCTCTACGGAGAGGCGCTGGGCGAGGCCAATGTCGAACGCCCGTGCCGCATCTATGCGCCTGTCGGCGATCACGAGGACCTGCTCGCCTACCTTGTACGGCGGCTCATCGAGAATGGCGCCAATTCCTCCTTCGTCAACCAACTCGCGGACGAAACGACGCCAGTTGCCGAAATCACGGCCGACCCCGTCGCCGCGGTCACCATGCGCTGGGCCGAGGGCGGCCGTCCGCGCGTCGCCTCTGCTCTGACGCTGCCGCAGCCGCGCGACGTCCTGCTGCCCGAGCGGAAGGTTTCCGAAGGGCTCGCGCTGTCGGATCCCGCGACCCGCGCGGCGTTGCAGGCTGAGGTGGCCGAAGTTCTGCGCCAGCCGCTTGCAGTTGGCCCGATCGTCGGCGGCGAGGACGTGAAGTCGGGCGGCGCGGAGCGCCTTGCCATCTGCCCTCACGACCGGCGCGAGCGCATGGGCACGGTGCGCGATGGCGATGGCGGCGCCATCGAGCGCGCACTTGCCGCCGCGGCGGCCTCAGCCCATCGTTGGGACCGGACACCGGCGGATACCCGAGCCAAGGTGCTCGAAACCGCAGCCGACATGATGATACGCGATCGCGCGCGCTTGATGGCTGTCATGATCCGCGAGACAGGCAAGACGTTCGAGAATGCGCAAGGCGAGGTGCGGGAGGCGGTCGACTTTCTGCGCTTCTACGCGGCCGAGGCGCGGCGGCTGTTCACGGCCCCGCGGCTGCTCAAGGGGCCGACAGGAGAGCGCAACACCTGGCGTCTGGCCGCGCGCGGGCCGATGGCTGCGATCAGCCCGTGGAACTTCCCGCTCGCGATTTTCACCGGTCAGGTGGCAGCCGCGCTTGCAGCCGGCAATCCGGTCGTGGCCAAGCCCGCCGAGCAGGCGCCGATGACGGCATGGCTCGCCGTTCGCATTCTACTGGAAGCCGGTGTACCGGCGGACTGTCTGCATTTCATTCCCGGCGACGGCAAGACCGGTGATCGCCTCGTGCGCGACGCGCGGATAGCCGGCGTTCTGTTCACCGGTTCCAACGAAGCAGCCTGGTCGATCGGGCGCACGCTCGCTGACCGTCGCGGTCCAATCATTCCGTTCGTCGCGGAAACCGGGGGCGTCAATGCGATGATCGCGGATTCGACGGCGTTGCCCGAGCAGGTGGTGCGCGATGCCGTGCGCTCGGCTTTCGACAGCGCTGGCCAGCGCTGCTCGGCAGCACGTGTCCTGTTCGTGCAGGAGGACATCGCCCCGCGCACGCTCGACCTGCTCGCGGGTGCCGTCGAGGCGCTCGACATCGGCGACCCGCTCGACCCGGCGACCGACATCGGTCCGGTGATCGACGAGGCTGCCGAGGACCGGCTCGAGGGTCACAAGATGCGCATGGCCGAGCGTCACGCTTGCCTTGTCGACCTGCCGGTGCCGGAGCCGTGCCGCACGGGCACCTACATCACGCCTGCGGTTTATGAGGTAAGCGGCATTGGTGACATCGGTGGCGAGGTGTTCGGTCCCATCCTCCACGTCGTGCGCTTTGCCGGCGGACACCTGGACAAGGTGGTCGCGGCGGTGAATGCGGTGGGCTATGGCCTCACGATGAGCGTGCATTCGCGTCTGGAAGGCGTTGCCGACTACGTCGCCGAGCACGCGCGCGTCGGCAATCTCTACGTCAACCGCAACCAGATCGGCGCCGTGCCGGGCGTTCAGCCATTCGGGGGCGAGGGGCTGTCGGGAACCGGCCCGAAGGCGGGTGGTCCGCTGATGCTGCAGGCGCTGGCCGCCGAGCGCGTCGTCTCCACCGACCTGACTGCCGCCGGCGGCAACGTCGAGCTGCTGTCGCGAAAGGCGGATGGCCCGGACGCCTAGCTGTGCCAAGTGCTCTCTGGTACGGGGGCGTTGCCAGCGCCGCGATGCAACGCCATGTTCTGAAGGAGACGTGCGCCCGTGCGCGGCTATGTCGCTAACCGCTGGCGGATCATGAGCGAAGATAAGAAGGAAAAGCCTCATCGGCCATTCGCCGAGCCGGGCGGCGCGGTGCGCACCGGCAGTGCGGCGCGCGGCACTAGCGTTCCGGCGGCCGGCGGCACGCGAGACGTCGCTGCATCGAGTGCAGGCGACGTTGCCGCCTTCGTGGCCGCGCTGAAGTCCCTGCCACAGGTTGCCGCCACGGGTACGCGCGGCCGGCTGGTGTTCGCGATGGATGCCACCATGAGCCGCCAGCCCACATGGGACATGGCGCTGAAGCTGCAGGGCGACATGTTCTCGGCCGTGGCGGAGATCGGTGGTCTCGACGTGCAGCTCGTCTATTTCCGCGGGCTCGGCGAATGCCGCGCCTCGCGCTGGGTCGGCGATCCCCATGCGCTCGCCCGCCTCATGTCGAGCGTCACGTGCCGCGGTGGCCACACGCAGATTGGCAAGGTGCTGAGCCATGTGCGCGGCGAGTGCGCGAAGGGCAAGGTTGGTGCGCTGGTCTACGTCGGCGACGCCATGGAGGAAGGGATCGACGATCTGTGCGCCAAGGCGGGCGAACTCGGAGTGTTGGGTGTCCCTGCCTTCCTGTTCCAGGAGGGGCGTGAGCCACGCGCAGAGCAGGCCTTCAGAGAGATCGCGCGGTTGACACGCGGCGCGTGGTGCCCGTTCGATGCCGGCTCCGCGACGCAGCTGCGCGACCTGCTCGCCGCCGTGGCCGTCTATGCCTCGGGCGGCGCCAAGGCGCTCACAGCTCTGGCGGATGGTCGTGGCGGGGCGAGCGCGGGCGCCCGACGTCTGCTCGCCCAGCTGCCGCCGCCGGGTCGATGATCGATGCGCTTCTTCCTGCTCGGCTCGCTCGCGCTGATCGCCGCACTGCTTCTGGTGCGATGGTTCGTGCGCGCCAACCCTGCTCAGCTCGCGCGCGGGCTGACGCTGGGTGGCGGCGTGGCGGCCCTTGCGGCCGGCGCGTTGCTGATGGCGCGCGGTGCCGCTGCAGCGGCGGTGCCGCTCGCCATGCTGGGCCTGTGGCTGCTCTCGGGACGAAGTCATACGACCTTCAAGCCCTTCGGACAGCGGTCGCAGGGACAATGGTCACGCGTGACGACAGATCACCTGGAGATGGAACTCGAGCACGATACCGGGGCAATCCGCGGTCGCGTGCTGAAAGGCATATTTGCGGGCCGTCAGATCGAGCGCCTGCTGCCACAGGAGCTGGCCCTGCTCTGGCAGGACTGCCGGCATGTCGACCCTCAGTCGGCGCAGATCATCGAGGCCTATCTCGATCGCGTGCATCCCTCCTGGCGTGACGACGTCGCGCGCGGCGAGCGGCGCATGGCGTCGGGCGACGACGGCCGCATGAGTGCGGAGGAGGCGTACGAGATACTCGGACTGAAGCCCGGCGCCAGCCGCGACGACATCCGTCGCGCGCATCGCGAGCTGATGCTGAAGCTGCATCCCGACCGGGGCGGCTCGACCTACCTTGCTTCGAAGATCAACGAGGCCAAGGACGTGCTGCTCGACGGCGAGGCGTGACGTCAAAGCCCGTCGGTCGGGGCGTAGCTTCAGGGTGCCCGCGCGACGAAGCAGTCGATGGCTTGCCGCCGGAGCGCGAGGCACGTTTCGGTCGCCTCACCGCTGCCAAGACCGGCGAAGCGCGCGCGGTAGAGGCGGCCGTCGCCCGTCTGCACGGGCTCGGTGAGCGCGCGCGCATCCGATAGGCGGCCCTGAGCCTGGGCTCGGGCAAGGTCGAGTTGGCGGGCGGCTTCGGCAGCGGTCGCGTAGGCGCCGACCTGGATCATGTAACCGCCACCCTTGGAAGGGCGTGGCTCCGCCCCGGACCGCCGCTCGCGACGCGATGACGGTGAGGCCGCGGGGGGCGTGTCGGAAACACTGCCGCGCATCGCCGGCGTCGGGGCCTGGGGCATCGTTCCCTCGGGGTTGTGAGCCGCGAGCAGGCGCGAAAGCTGTTCGTGCAAGGTGGATGGAGGACGGCCGGGCACGTATCCGGTTGACCCACCGGCTGGCGCAGCACCCGACGTTGTGTCGGCATCCGGCCTGAAGCCGGCAGGCCGCTCCGAAACCGGCGCCGGTCCGGGGGGCGTTGCCTCGGTCGCGGCCGGAACGACCGCGCCCTGGTTCTGTGTTGCAATTGCGCTGTCGCCGCCGGCAAGCTGCTCAGCGATGCCGATGGTTCGTACGCGTGCTATCTCGATTGAGGGTCCAGGTGGCGGTTGAGCCGCCGGTACGGCCTCCGGAGCTTGCTGCGGTACCGGCGGGGGCGCCGTCGGGGCCCGCGATACGCGTGCCGGTTTCGGTGCCGGGCGCGGCGATGCGACCAGTGCGGGTGCGGGACGGCGCGTTTTGCGGGTGGAGGCCTTCGCGAACGACTTGTCGAGTATGCGGCGCATCTCGGAGTTGCGTTTTCCCGCGGTCCGGCCGCCGAACACGGCGGCCACGAGATGGCGCCCGTCACGCTTCACCGATGCCACGAGATTGAAGCCCGATGCCCGTGTGTAGCCGGTCTTGATGCCTTCGGTGCCGCGATAGTGGACCAGCAGCGTATTGTGCGTCCGGTAGCTCTTGCCGCGATAGGCGAAGCGCTGCGTGGCGAACACCCGATAATGGACGGGAAAATCGTCGTGCAGTCGCAACGCCAGCGTGAGCATGTCTCGGGCGGTCGTCACCTGTTCGGAGTTGGGCAGACCCGACGCATTTCTGAACACGGTGCGAGACATGCCGAGCTCTGCGGCCTTGCGCGACATCAGCCGCGCGAAATTTGCCTCGCTGCCGGCGATCTTCTCGGCCAGCGCCACGGCGATGTCGTTTGCCGACTTGGTGACCAGGGCCGACACAGCGTCGCGCACCGTAATCTCGTCGCCGACCTCCAGCTCGAGCTTCGACGGCGGCTGGGTTGCCGCCTGGGCGCTGATGCGCAGCTTGTCGGAGTAGCTAAGCCGCCCGCGCTCGATCAGCTCGAAGGCGAGGTAAAGCGTCATCATTTTCGTGAGTGAGGCCGGGTAGCGTGGCTCGTCGGCCGCTTCTGAATGCAGTACCTTGCCCGTATTGGCATCAATGACCATAGCGGCATGCTCGGCCCCTGCCACGGCACCTGTTGGCGCCCAAAGCACCGTCAGAACCGCGAGCACAAGTACCTGCATCCGGCAGATGCCAGACAAATTCGCCATGCGACAGACGACGTCCATCGTTCGTTCGACCACTCGACCTGCTCTTCAAGGCTCGGCGGATGGTGCTCGACCAAAAGATGTCCGACTTCGGACATGCCCTCTGAAAGCGCCCCGCAGCGTTTTGCCCGTCCCGTGAGGGAAGCGAACCATTGTTGTTGGGCGGCTTTTTGACGTGGCCGCCATGAGGTGAGAGGCTAGCAGGGAAGCGAAAGTCTTCGGTTAACGCCGTATACCACTGCGACAAAAAGTTATTGTGCGATGCAGCAAATTTTCCTTGAGGAACCGTCCAAGCCGCACTACTGTTAGAGGTGCGGGTTGTGCAGTGCACCATCATGCGGGCCCCCCAGTCCCCCGGACGGCCCCGCCAGTCACTCAGGAAAGGGTAGGATCATGATGAAGAATTTCGAGGATATGCAGAAGCTCGGGCAGGCCAATATGGACGCGACGATGAAGCTGTTCGGCGAGGCCGGCAAGAGCTGGCAGGCGATCGCCGCCGAGATGTCGGACTACACCAAGCGCTCCTTCGAGGATGGTACGGCCACGTTCGAGAAGCTCATGGGCGCCAAGACGCTGGAGCAGGCGGTCGATATTCAGACAAAGTATGTCAAGCGCAGCTACGACGAGTACATGCACCAGCTCGCCAAGATCGGCGGCATGTACGCGGAGTTGGCGAAGGGCATGTATCGCCCGATGGAGCGCATGATGCAGGGCGGCGTCCGCTGACGCCGCGCAGCGCGCCTGACCACAGATTGGAAGGCCCGGCGACCGCGCCGGGCCTTTTTTTGTCGTGCATCGACACCAGATTAACCGGCGGGCGAGAACCCAGATGCTCCAATCTGCGGATTGGGCCCGAAGCTCGCCTTGTTCCGGCAGGACACTTTTGCCGAAAATGGTCACCCCGCGCGCGCCGATTGCGGCGTCGGCGACGGATCAGTTAGGCTGAGGTCATGCGGGGGCAACTCGCGAACGTGTTCGAAATGAAAGAACCGCGACGGAGCGCGGTGGCATGAGCAACTTGGAATTCAGCCGATCGATGGAGGACCCCGCGATCTCCGGTCCGGCCGTCAGCCGCCGCGCCCTTGTGGCACGCGGCTGTGCGCTCGATGCGCGGGTGCGCGATCGCTTGCAGGGGAACGACGACCGCAAGGACCACAAGAACGGCAACGACGACAAGTCGGGAGGCGAGGACGGCCGCACCGGCGTCGTCACCAAGACGCGGCCCAAGACGAAGAAGCCGTCGCTCTACAAGGTTCTGCTGCTCAACGACGACTACACTCCGATGGAGTTTGTCGTTCATGTGCTCGAACGCTTTTTCAACAAGGGCAGGGAGGACGCGACCCGTATCATGCTGCACGTCCATCACAAGGGCGTCGGCGTCTGTGGCGTCTACACGTTCGAGGTGGCGGAAACCAAGGTCAATCAGGTCATGGATTTCTCCCGCCAGCACCAGCATCCGCTGAGATGCACAATGGAGAAGGAGTAAGAGCCCAGTGCCCTCATTCTCGAAAAGTCTGGAATCCGCGCTGCACCGCGCGCTCGAGTACGCCAACGATCGCAGCCACGAGGCAGCGACGCTCGAGCACCTCCTGCTTGCGCTGGTTGACGATCGCGACGCGGCCGCTGTCATGCGCGCCTGCAACGTCGATCTCGAAAAGCTGCGTCAGCGCCTGACGGAGTTCCTCGACAACGAACTCGACTACCTGATCGTGGAAGGCGCCAGCGAGGCGTCTCCCACGAACGGCTTCCAGCGCGTCATTCACCGTGCGGTGGTTCACGTGCAGTCCTCCGGCCGCGAGGAGGTGACGGGCGCCAACGTGCTCGTCGCAATCTTTGCGGAACGGGAGAGCCATGCCGCGTTCTTCCTGCAGGAGCAGGACATGACGCGCTTTGACGCCATCCAGTACATCTCTCACGGACTGGCCAAGCGGCCCGGCATGTCCGAGCCCCGTCCCGTCACCGGAGTCGACGAGGAAAGCATGCGCGAGGGCGAGGAGAAGAAGTCGGGGCAGGATGCGCTCAACACCTACTGCGTCAACCTCAACAAGAAGGCCCGTGACGGCAAGATCGATCCGTTGATCGGGCGCGAGGCGGAGGTGCTGCGTACCATCCAGGTGCTCTGTCGCCGGCAGAAGAACAATCCGTTGCTGGTCGGTGATCCGGGCGTCGGCAAGACGGCGATCGCGGAGGGACTCGCGCGCAAGATCGTGCGCGGCGAGGTGCCCGAGGTGCTCAAGGATGCCACCATCTTCGCGCTCGACATGGGCGCGCTGCTGGCCGGCACGCGCTACCGCGGCGATTTCGAGGAACGGCTCAAGGCCGTCATGCGCGAGATCGAGAACTACCCGGGTGCGGTTCTTTTCATCGACGAGATCCACACGGTGATCGGCGCCGGTGCCACGTCCGGCGGCGCGATGGATGCGTCCAACCTGCTCAAGCCCGCGCTGCAGTCGGGCACTGTCCGCTGCGTCGGCTCCACCACCTACAAGGAGTACCGCCAGCACTTCGAGAAGGATCGCGCGCTCGTTCGCCGGTTCCAGAAGATCGACGTCAAGGAGCCGACCGTCGAGGACGCCATAGAGATCCTCAAGGGGCTGAAGCCGTACTTCGAGGAGTTCCACCAGCTCAAGTACACCAATGATGCGGTGAAGGCGGCCGTCGAGCTGTCGGCCAAGTACATCCACGACCGCAAGCTGCCCGACAAGGCGATCGACGTGATCGACGAAACCGGCGCTTCGCAGATGCTGGTGCCCGAAGGTCGGCGCAAGAAGAAGATCGGCGTCAAGGAGATCGAGGCTACGGTCGCCACGATGGCCCGCATCCCGCCCAAGACGGTGACCAAGTCGGACGCGGAGGTGCTGGGCAATCTGGAGAAGGACCTGAAGCGTCTCGTGTTCGGTCAGAACCAGGCGATCGGGGCGCTGTCCTCGGCGATCAAGCTGGCGCGCGCAGGACTGCGCGAGCCGGAAAAGCCGATCGGTTGCTACCTGTTCTCCGGTCCCACGGGCGTTGGCAAGACCGAGGTTGCAAAGCAGCTCGCCAGTCTCATGGGCGTGGAACTGCTGCGCTTCGACATGTCGGAGTACATGGAGAAGCACACGGTATCGCGGCTCATCGGCGCGCCGCCCGGCTACGTCGGCTTCGACCAGGGCGGCCTGCTCACCGACGGCATCGACCAGCATCCCCATTGCGTGCTGCTGCTCGACGAGATCGAGAAGGCGCATCCCGACCTGTTCAACATCCTTCTGCAGGTCATGGATCACGGCAAGCTCACCGACCACAACGGCAAGCAGGTCGACTTCCGCAACGTCATCCTCATCATGACGACGAATGCGGGTGCGTCCGACCTTGCCAAGGCGCCGATGGGCTTCAACCGGGCCAAGCGCGAAGGCGAGGACTCCGAGGCGATCAACAGGCTGTTCACGCCGGAGTTCCGCAACCGTCTCGACGCCGTGATCGCGTTCTCCGGCCTGTCCCCGCAGATCATCGGCAAGGTCGTGGAGAAGTTCATCTTCCAGCTGGAGGCGCAGCTCGCCGACCGCGGCGTCACCATCGAGCTGTCGGAGGCTGCAGCCAACTGGATCGGTGAGCGGGGCTATGACGAGAAGTTCGGCGCCCGGCCGCTCGCCCGCGTGATCCAGGAGCACATCAAGCGACCGCTCGCCGACGAGTTGCTGTTCGGCAGGCTGGAGCACGGCGGCACGGTGCGCGTGGTGGTCGAGGGCGAGGGTGAGTCGGCCAAGCTCGCCTTCGAGTTCCTGCCCGCCGATCCCGCCAAGAAGCCCAAGGCGCAGGACAGCGACGACGACACCGACGAGGACGATGGCGGCGAGGAGCCGCAGGAAGTTCTGGTGGACGCCGCACCACGCAAGGCTCTGCCGGGTCCGAAGGACAAGAAGGACAAGGGTGGTGGTGCGAGCCCGCGCAGCGGTGGCATCGTGCCCTCCGTTCCACGGCCCAAGAAGGGCGACTAGTCTTTGAGGCGATCACAGACGAAGAGGGCCGGCGATACGACGCCGGTCCTTTTTTGTTTGCGCGCTTGTCGGCAAGCTGAAGGTCCCCCACGGTACAGCGTCACGGCGCTCGCGCACTTATCAGCTCCCTTCCCTGTACGCGGATCGCGTCTGAAAGCGGCCCGTGCACGCCAACAAGAAGGATTGATGAGCATGTGTACTCTCTGCAACGTCACGAGCGCCGTCGCGCTCAACGACGAGCGCAAATCCAAGTTCGAGATGCGAATGGTCGCGGCGCTCAACGAAGCCGCAATGGTGACGATGGCGTCCCTCAGTCACCGCACCGGACTGCTCGATGCCATGGCCGGTGTGCCGCCGTCCTCCACGCGAGAGATTGCCGCTCGTGCGGGCCTCAATGAGCGCTACGTCCGCGAATGGCTGGGTGCGATGGTCTGCTCCGGCGTGGTGGAGACGGACGCTGCCAACGCAACGTACTGGCTGCCGCCCGAGCACGCGGCCTTCCTGACGCGGACGGGCGACGCGAACCTGGCGGTCGCGGCACAGTTTCTGCCGCTGCTCGGCGCGGTCGAAAGCGACGTCGCGACCTGCTTCCGCAGCGGCGGCGGCGTGCCGTATGCGCGATTTGACCGCTTTCACGAAGTGATGGCGGAGGAGTCCGGCCAGACGGTGTTGCCGGCTCTGGAAACCGCCATTCTGCCTCTCGTGCCGGGGCTGCAGCAGCGACTCGTTGAGGGTATCGAAGTGCTCGACGTCGGTTGCGGCCGCGGTCGCGCGTTGCTGCAGATGGCCGAGAGCTATCCGGGCAGCCGCTTCACCGGGCTCGACCTGTCGCCGGAGGCGATCGGCTGGGCGCGTACGCAAGCCAAGGAGCGCGGCCTCACCAACCTCACATTCGAAACGCGTGACCTGTCCGACTTCGATGTGACCGCCGACCCGGGTCGATATGAGATGGTGACGACATTCGATGCCATCCACGACCAGGCAAGGCCGATGGCATTGCTGAAGGGCATTCGTCGTACGCTGGCCGACGGCGGTGTCTATCTCGCACAAGACATCAAGGGCAGCGGCAGCCATGCAGGCGACGTCACGCATCCGCTCGGCACCATGCTCTACACGATCTCGTGCATGCACTGCATGACGGTGTCGCTGGCGCAGGACGGCGAGGGGCTCGGCGCCATGTGGGGCGAGCCGATGGCGCGTCGCATGTTGGCGGAGGCGGGCTTCGGCTCGGTTGAGGTGCACGAGCTCGACCACGATGTGATGAACTACTACTACGTCTGCCGTCCCTGACGGTGTGGAGGGAGGCGCATGCCTGCGCCTCCCTGGACGCCCGTTAGGCTGATAGGAATATTTCACGGCTGGGATGCGTTTTTGTCGGGCGACACATGGTACGGTCGGCGTACTATGGCGCGGCACCGGCCAAGGTGCCTTCCGTCCCATCCCAGCCGACCCCCGTGATGATCCAACAGCTTCGAAATCGGCACGCGCCGTGCTGATCGACGACCACGAAATGCCGCCATCCGCGGAGCCGCGCGATGCTGCTTGGCTGGGCGCAACATCCCGGTATGCGTTCTGGCGCGGCGTCGCCGCGGCATTGACCGTGCCCGGGATAATCCTGTTTGCTTCGGCGGCAGGCTTCGGCGCTTTGGCGCGGGATGGCGGCCTGTCGCTCGGCAACTCTGTTTTCATGATGGGCGTGTTCTTCGCGCTGCCCGCGCAGGTCGTCCTGCTCGATCAGATTGCGCGCGGCGCCTCCCTTGCGGCCGGTGCGCTTGCCGTATCGCTCACCGGTCTGCGCCTTCTGCCTATGAGCGTCGCGCTGATGCCTCTGCTGCGCGGAGAGCACGTGCGCAGGTGGCAGTATCTCCTCGCCGGACACTTCATAGCGGTCACGGCATGGATGGAGGGATGGCGCCGTCTGCCCGCGGTACCCGTGGCGCTGCGCATGCCGCACTTCATCGGGATCGGTACGGGGTTCGTTCTTGCGACGCTCGTCGGGACGGTGGCGGGCTTCGAGATTGCCGGCACGGTGCCGACGATCGTAGCGGCGGTGTTGCTGTTCCTGACGCCGATCTATTTCATGCTGTCGCTGATCGCGACATCCCGCGAACTCTCCGACAAGCTCGCGATCGCCTTCGGAGCGATGCTGGGCGCGCCACTCTATGCATATTTTCCGGGCTTTGATCTGCTCCTGGCCGGTCTTATCGGCGGCACACTCGCGCACGTCGCGGCAAAGCGGCGGGGGGCGGCATGAGCGAGCTTCCCAGTGGCCTGACTCTGGCCCTTATCCTCGCGGCCATTTCGTTGCTGGCGCATGAGCCCTGGCGCTGGGTGGGAATGTTCCTCGGCCGCAATCTCGACATGGACAGCGAGCTGTTCCTTTGGGTGCGCGCGGTGTCCACCGCGCTCGTCGCCGCACTCGTCATCCGGCTCGTCGTCTTCCCTGCAGGCGCGCTGGGAGGCGTGCCGTTGGCCGCGCGGGCCGTCGCAATCGTGACGGGCGTCGCCGTCTACCTCGTGGCGGGTCGCCGCATGTGGCTCGGCGTGTCGATGGCCGCTCTGGCGCTCGTCGCGGGGCGGCTCGCTATTGGATGATGAGCGGCGTCCGGTGCAGGTGGCGCGCCTCGGCCACCTCGTCGGCGAGAAAGCGTGCCACGTCGGCGCGCGCAATGGTTTTGAACTCCCACGTGGCCGGGTCGTCGAGCGCGCGATAGCGGCCGGTGACGGGAGCCGAGACCAGCACGCCGGGGCGCGCGATCGTCCAGTCGAGCCCCGAATCGCGAACGATGCGCTCCTGCACGTCCTTGTCATCATAGACGCGCTTCAGGAACAGGGGAAACATCAGTCCGTCGTAGAAGAAGCCGAAGTGGCCCCGGCTGTCGCCCGCACCAAGGCCGGTGACCGTGATAAGGCGTCGAGGACCTTGCGCGCGCATGAGATCGACCAGGATGCGCGTGGAACGCGAGAATAGCGTCGTGCCGCGAACCAGTGTCTCGAGGCTCGAGGCATTGCGGCCGACACCGAGCACCTGCACGACCGTATCCACGCCATCAAGCGCCCTGGCAACAGCGTCACGGTCGAGAGCACTGTGGCTGATCTTCTCCAGTCGCGGGTCTTCGATGGCGATCTTGTCGGCCGAGCGGGCGAGCGCGCGTACGGTATGACCATCGGCGAGCAGCGCCTTGACGGTTTCCAGGCCGACACCCTGGCTGGCTCCGATGACGAGGACGGTCGACATGGCTCTCTCCATTTTGCGCATCGCGCGGGGTGTGCCCCCGGTCACCGACGGCGGGGGCAGCGCGTTGCACCTGTCTGATATAGGTGCCGGTGAGGCCGAGGGCCAGCATGGGCCGTCGCCGGCGGTGGTACATGGGAGCCAAGATGGAGCGGGAGAGCTACAAGTCGCTGGCGGAAAAGGCTGCGCGCGAGGTGCGCGAGCTGATGCCGTGGGATGCCGCCGAACTACGCGAGCAGCATTCCGACGTGATTGTGCTCGACGTGCGCGAGCGCTCCGAGTTCGAAGCCGCCCACATCCCCGGCTCGCTCAACGTTCCACGCGGCATCCTGGAAGCGGCGTGCGAGTACGACTATGCGGAGACGGTTCCCGAACTTGTGGAGGCACGCGAGCGGGCAATCGTCGTCGTCTGCCGGTCGGGCAACCGTAGTGCAATGGCGGCCCTTGTCATGCATCTGATCGGCTATCGTAACGTGTCGTCGATGCGGCTGGGCATGAAGGGCTGGAACGACGCGGACCTGCCGCTGGTCGATTGTCGCGGTGTTGCGGTCGATGCCGACGACGTCGCGCACCTGATCGAACCGCGACTGGCGCGTGAGCAGATCGACCCAGCGCGGCGCAGGTAGCGGCTTTCCTCTCTCGCCATGAAATATGAGGCGAGAGATGTCGTGTCAGGCATGTGCCTTCAATGCCGCGCGGATCTTGTCGGCGTTGGCCCTCAGGACCTCCGGCTTTTCCATGTCGCCGTGATGACGCTTCAGCGCCGCGCCCTCGTGACGGGGCACGACGTGGACGTGCAGATGGAAAACGGTCTGCCCGCCGGCTGCCTCGTTGAACTGCATGATCGAAATGCCGTCGGCGTTGAACGCCACCTTCACCGCGCGGGCGATCCGCTGGGCGAACGGCAGCAGTCCCGCCAGCACTTCGGGATCGGCGTCGAGCAGATTGCGCGAGGGCGCCTTGGGCACCACGAGCGTGTGTCCGGGCGCCTGTGGCATGACGTCCATGAAGGCGATGTAGTCCTCGTCCTCGTAGACCTTGTGGGATGGGATCTCGCCTCGCAGGATCTTGGCGAAGACGTTGCCCTCGTCGTAGTCCTGGCCTGCCTCGCCGCTCATGCCGCTTCTCCCTGTCCGGTCTCCGGCCCGCGTTATCCGAGGGCTGCGAGCCCGCGTCAAGCCGTGGCCGTCGCCGCGCCTTGAACGGCCGGAGAGCAGCCTACGTACGGCGGAACGGGCCCTGGCGAGCAAGGTCGTCGTTGATCTCGGCGATCGTCTCGCGCTCGTGGCTCAGGTAGCGCGCGACAGCGGCGCGCAGCCCCGCATCCACGATCCAGTGGGCTGAGTGCGTCACGACCGGTTCGTAGCCGCGCGCGAGCTTATGGTCGCCTTGCGCTCCAGCCTCGACGCGCTTCAGTCCATGCGCGATCGCGTACTCAATAGCCTGATGATAGCACAGTTCGAAATGCAGAAACGGGCGTTGCTCGATGGCGCCCCAGTAGCGGCCGTAAAGGCAGTCGCCGCCGATCAGGTTGAGCGCGCCCGCTATCGGCCGGCCGGCGTCCTCGGCGAGCACGAGCAGGCAGCGGTCGCCCAACGCTTCGCCGAGCATCGAGAAGAATGTGCGGTTGAGATAGGGGTGGCCCCACTTGCGGCTGCCGGTATCCATGTAGAACGTGAAGAAGGCATCCCAGTGCGCTTGCGTGATGTCTGTGCCCGTGAGCTGGCGGATGGTGAGACCGCGTCGCGCCTCGTCGCGCTCCCTTCGGATCGCCTTGCGCTTGCGCGATGTGAGCACGGCGAGGAAGGCATCGAACGAGTCGTAGCCGGGGTTGGCGAAATGGAACTGCTGGCCGAAGCGATGCAGGAAGCCCAGGTCCGACAGCCGAACAGCCAAGTCTTCTCCGGCGAACGTGACATGCACCGAGGAGGCACCGATGCGCTCGGCGAGCGTGATTGTCGCGCGGGCAAGCAGCGCCTCACGTTCGGCGCAATGATCGTCGTGCGCGCACAGCAGCCGGGGACCGGGCACGGGCGTAAATGGTACCGCGCACTGGAGCTTTGGGTAGTAGTGCCCTCCGGCACGATGATAGGCATCCGCCCAGGCATGGTCGAAGACGTACTCGCCCTGGCTGTGCGTCTTGACGTAGAGCGGTGCTGCCGCGAGCAGGCGCCCGTTCTGCTTCAGCGCAATGTGCGCGGGTTGCCACCCTGTCCCGGCTCCGACGCTGCCAGAGCGCTCGAGTGCATGGAGGAATGCGTGCAGCACGAAGGGATTGAGCGCCGCGGGCTCGGGGACGGCAAGCGTATCCCAGGCGGCGGCATCGATGTCGCTGATGCTGCCGCAGACTTCGGCGACGATGGCGCCAGCTTCACGGCCCTCCGCTGTGCGTCGGTCCCCGGTCAATCGAGCGTCCTCTCGTGCGGCGCTTTTGCCGCCGGCCTCTGTCAGGCCGTCATGGCGTGAAGCCTTCGAAGATCATCGCATCGGCCGCGCTGGCGGCGACATCCCGATCGCGTGGCGAACGCACGGTCCAGGTGAATAGCGGCAGTCCCTGCACCGCACGGACGTAGCGCGTGACGGGCGTTGGCAGCGCGCGCACGTCGTAGGCGTAGAAGTGGGGAGCGGCTGGGCCGGAGTCCAGAAGGTGCGTCAACCGCTCCGCGCGTGCCTTGTCGATGCGGTCGGGCCACCAGTGATCGTCGGGGTCGTCGCTGGAGGCGGGCAGCATGTAGTTTCCCGAAACGATGCCCCGGTTGAGCCCTGGCGCGATGCCGCGCACGGCGGCCATTACGTCGGGATCGAACGACATCAGCGCCAGCGGACCGTCGTAGTCCACGCACCGCTCGCAGACGGCGGCAAGAAACCTCGCGTCCGGTGACTCCCACTCGCTCTTGATCTCGACGAGCAGCGGTACGCGACCGCTCACACGGTCGAGCAGGTCGGAGAGCAACGGAATGCGGCTCGCCGGCGCGTCGCGGAATGCGACGTTGCCGAGCCCTGCGCCGTCGTGGTGAGCGACTGGTCCGCCGCCGGTAGTGAGGCGGTCGAGCGCTTCATCGTGGAAGACGACCGGCAAGCCGTCCCTCGCCGGCCGTACGTCGCATTCGATGCCGTATCCCTTCGCGATTGCCGCATCGAACGCCGGCATCGTATTCTCGATGGCGCCGCCGCCCGGCGCGCCGTGCAGGCCGCGATGTGCAATCGGCCGGGCGAACGCCGCGCGCTCTCTCATGGCCGGATGCGCAGCACCGCGTCGATTTCAACCGCGGCTCCGCCTGGAAGTGCTGCGACGCCGACGGCTACGCGCGTGTGGCGGCCGGCCTCGCCCAGCACCTCGACCATGAGATCGGAAGCGCCGTTGACGACCTTGGGCTGATCGCCACACTCTGGCGTCGAGGTGACGAAGCCGTTCAGGCGCACGACTTGAGCGATGCGCGACAAGTCGCCGAGCGCGGCCTTCGCCTGGGCCAGAATGTTAAGCGCGCAGTAACGGGCCGCGGTAGCCCCATCCTCGATACTCAAACCGGCACCGAGCCGGCCCGTCGCGACGTGTCCGTCGGGTGCCTTGGAGATCTGTCCGGCGATGAACAGCAGATCGCCGGTCACGAGAAAGGGCACGTAGTTGGCGACGGGCGCGGGAGCCTCGGGCAATGTGAGCCCCAGGCGTGCGAGGCGGCTCTCGATCGTCTCTGCCATCTGTCGGACGTCCCTTCCTGTGTCGACCGAGCCTTCAAGGGCCCGTGCAATTGCCCTTGCGGCACGATTGGGCTTCACAATGCCGCCGCAAGACGGGGCACATCTAACGGCCGATCTGGTCCCGTTTGCAAGGGGATGCAAGAGGTCTTACGGTCCGGCCCGTGCCGGCCGGATGCGCGGGCACACGACTTCGAGGAGCAGTCCGAAAATGAAATTTGTTCTTGCGCCGGTCGCCATCGCAGCTACCGCAGTGATTGGCGCTGAACTCTTGGCGCTGCTGGTCGTTTCGACGGCGGGGGCAGCGCCCGCCGGGCAGGCGATCCAGTTCGCGCCGCACCGGGCCGTCTATGACATTACGCTCGAGCGCGCGGCCTCGGGCTCCGGCATCATCGAGCTCACGGGGCGCATGGTCTACGACCTGCAGGGCAGTGCTTGCGAAGGCTTCACCCAGAATATGCGCTTCGTGACGCGCATGATGTCGCAGGACGGCAGCGAGCAGATCAACGACCTGCGGACGTCGAGTTGGGAGCAGAGCGAGGGCCGGCGGTTGCGGTTCAGCTCGGCGCAGTACCGCGACCGCGAACTGGTCGATTCCGCCAACGGTGACGCGAGGCGGCGTGACGGAGCCGTTGCGGTCGACGTGACGACGCCGAAGCCGGCGAAGATCCAGCTGCCGCGCGACGTCTATTTCCCCATGCAGCACTCTGCCGCGCTCGTCAGTGCCGCGCGCGACGGACTGCACCAGTTCGTCGCCGACCTCTATGACGGCTCGGAGAAGGGCGTGAAGGTCTATCGTACGAGCGCGATGATCGGAGACCGGATGTCTACGCATGGGCTGCCCGCGCGCCTTGCCAATAGCGAAACACTGATGAAGGTTCCGTCCTGGCCGGTCGCGATCAGCTATTTCGAGGATGGTGCGCTAAACCGCGACGCTGTGCCTTCCTACGAGCTGTCGTTCAACATTTTCGAGAATGGCGTGTCGAGCCGGCTGGTCATCGACTATGGCGATTTCGCCGTTCGTGGGGAGCTGTCGGACCTCACCTATTACGCCTCGAGCGACTGTCCCGCTGCGAGCCAGGGCGTTGAACCGAAGCGGCCCTGACAGGGAGGGGAGCCGTCACCGCGCAAGCTGCCACAACCGGGCCGCGCCGCGCGCGCCACTTGCGTCACCGTGAACGGGTGGTCTGAGATCAAGCGATTTGTCGTCGGCGAAGATGAAGGGTGCGGCGAGCCTGGGCACCTCGTCGTAGAGGTGCGCGAGACGGCACAGACCGCCGCCGATCACGACTACGTCGGGATCGATGAGGTTGACGACGTGGGCGAGCCCGCGCGCCAGGCGGCTTGCATGTCGGGCGAGCGTGGCTCGGGCCGCTTGCGTGGCTGTCTCAAGCGGCGACCCGGCGGCGCTTGCCACGATGGCTTCCGCGCTCTGCGTGATCCCGGTTTCGCGCGCGTGATCGGCGGCTAATCCGGGTCCGGAGATCCAGGTCTCCAGGCAGCCGTCGCGGCCACACCAGCAACGGGGGCCGGGATGTTCGCTGGCTTCGGCCCAGGGCAGCGGATTGTGGCCCCATTCGCCGCCGATGCCCCGCAGCCCGTCGATCAGCATGCCCTGGTAGACGACGCCTCCGCCGCAGCCCGTGCCCAGAATGATGCCGAACAGCGAGTTGGCTCCGCGCCCCGCCCCGTCGCACAGCTCCGACAGCGCGAAACAGTTGGCGTCGTTGGCGAGCCGGACAGGCGCCGCCAGCGTCCGGGCGAGATCGTGCCCGAAGGGGCGGCCGTTGAGCCACGTCGAATTGGCGTTCTGCACGCGGCCCGAGGCCGGGGGGATCGAGCCTGGCATCGCCACGCCGACATGGGTACCGGCGGCGAGGTCCGCCTCCGATCGGACGCCTTCGGAGAGCGCTGTGATGGCTCGCAGCGTGCCGTCGTAGTCCTGCCGGGGCGTGGCGACACGCCGCCGCGCCAGCACCGCGCCATCGGGGGACAAGACGATTGCCTCGATCTTGGTGCCGCCCAGGTCGATGCCGATCGTGGACGTGCCGGGCGCGGGCGGTGAGCAGGCCTCGGGTTCATACATGGGCTCGCTCAGAGCCCCTGGCGGCGGCCCGCCGGCATGGTGAGCGCCGTGTGGGCGTCAGCGATGGCCTCGGCCGGCATTCCTGCATCGGCGGCAAACATCAGCAGCAGCGTCTCGTCGGTCATCAGGTGTTCGAGCACGGCCGCGTGCAGGTCGCGCTCGCCGGCCCGGGCGCGCAGGTCCTGCGGGCCTATTCCGGTCAGAGCCAGGAAGCGGGCCAGCCGCTCGGGTTCGCCAGCGAGGAACGCCAGAGCCTTGAGCGCGGTGGTCGAGGCCGCATCTGCGTCCGTAGAGTTTTTGCGCATTGTATGGGCATCCATCGCATATGCCGGGGCAAATCGCACGCCAGCTTAAACTGTTGGTTACGGCTCGCGTTGCAAAGTGGTCCTTGGGTTTCTGCCGCAGAATCGGTGCACAACGGCGGAGGCGCAAGGGCAGGCTTTTAGGCGATGACCTACCAACAGACGAGGATGGCGTCCGGCGATGCGGTCCGGGACGGCCGGCGCGCCGTCAAGACCGTGTTGATCGTGGAAGACAACGAGCTCAATATGAAGCTCTTTCACGATCTTCTCGACGTCAACGGCTACCGGACTGTGCAGACCCGGAACGGTCTGGACGTCCTCGACTTGGCACGCCGCCACCGCCCCAATCTGATCCTGATGGACATCCAGCTGCCCGAGGTCTCCGGCCTCGACGTGACGCGCTGGCTCAAGGAAGACGACGACCTGCGCGACATCCCCGTCGTCGCGGTCACGGCTTTCGCCATGAAAGGCGACGAGGAGCGGATACGGTCGGGCGGCTGCGAGGCCTACATCTCGAAACCGATTTCCGTGGTGACGTTCCTCGACACGGTAAAGCGTTTCATCGGGGATACCTGAGATCTCCGGTGCTTGGTAAGGCGTAAGACATGACTGCCCGCGTTCTGGTCGTCGACGACATTCTGGCCAACGTCAAGCTGCTCGAAGCGCGGCTGGCGGCCGAGTATTTCGAGGTGATCCCGGCTTACAGCGGGCAGGAGGCGCTCGACGTCTGCGCCAGAGAGCGCATCGATGTCGTCCTGCTCGACGTGATGATGCCTGGGATGGACGGCTTCGAAGCCTGCCGCCGCATCAAGTCCGATCCAAAGACGCACCACATACCCGTCATTATGGTCACGGCACTCGACCAGCCCTCCGACAAGATCCAGGGCCTAGAGAGCGGCGCCGACGACTTCCTGACTAAGCCCGTCGACGACATCGCACTCGTCACGCGGGTCAAGAACCTGGCGCGCCTCAAGACGCTCAACGACGAGATGCTGATGCGCGCCTCCACCAGCCGCCAGCTCGGCGTGGCGGAGAACGACGCCCTCGAAAAGGCGCTGTCGGGACGGTCGGGGCGTATTCTGGTGGTCGAGGATCACGCCCGCTCCGGCGTGCGTCTACTTGAGGCGTTGTCGAAGGTGCACGACACCTTCATCGAGAGCGATCCGGTCCGCGCGATCACCACGCTATGCCAGCACGATTTCGACCTTGCCATCGTCAGCCTGTCGATGGTGAAGGCCGACGGATTGCGGCTCTGCTCGCAGCTGCGATCGCTGGAGCGCACGCGTCACCTGCCGATCATCATGGTCGTGGAGCCCGGCGAGGAGGCGCGCCTGCTGCGCGGCCTCGACATGGGCGTCAACGACTACCTCATCCGGCCCATCGACCGCCACGAGCTGCTCGCCCGCGTGCGCACCCAGATCAAGCGCAAGCGGCATTCGGACTTCCTGCGCAACAGGCTGGAGCAGACGGTTGAGCAGGCCATCACCGACGCGCTCACCGGCCTGCACAACCGGCGCTACATGGAGAGCCATCTGGAGGCCCTGGTGCGGGAGGCGCTGCGCACCGGCCGGCACCTGTCACTGCTTGTCGCCGACATCGACTTCTTCAAGCAGGTCAACGACAATTATGGACATGACGCAGGTGACGAGGTGCTGCGCGAGTTTGCCGAGCGCATCCGCCACAACACCCGCGGGATCGACCTTGCCTGCCGGCTGGGCGGCGAGGAGTTCGTGATCATCATGCCTGACACGGAGATCGAACGCGCCTACCAGGTGGGAGAACGGTTGCGAGCGTTCGTCGCCGCCGAGCCCTTCCGGTTGAGCTCCGGCCCGCCGATCCGCGTGACGACGAGCGTCGGAATTTCGACGCTGGAGGCGATGGACGACACGCCACAGACGATGTTCAAGCGCGCCGATCAGGCCCTCTACACGGCGAAACGCACGGGCCGCAACCGCGTCACGCTCGCCGCTTGACGTTGGCGCTCGCCTCCTCCGCGCTCCGGAAAATCTGGCGCTGGACTATTGGAAAAAGGGAGGTGCGGTGCTTTGACACGATGCCGCCGCCTCCTTGCCTTGCTCGCGTGGAGATTGAAGGCAGCCGGGCAGAACATCTGCGAACACTTACATTTTCTCGAATATGCTTCTCTTCTTGGCCTGAGTTTTCAGCGAGTTGCCGCCGGTTTCTGGCCGCCTTGTCACCCATCTCGGGTTGTGCTGAAATCACGCCGTTGACGAACTTTGGCCGCCTTAACGATGGAACTGTTGCCTAGGTTACACGGCGCAAGCGGTTCTTGCTTACTTTGCGACGATCTGCAAGATTGCCGCAGATCGAAAGGAGAGGGTTCGGTCAAGAATTTCGGCGGGTTGTCAACACAGCGTCACAGGCCGGCGTAACTTATGCGCGCAAAGCCCGATGCTCCTGACCTTCCGCCGTATGAGTCCTGGCGTCAGGTTCGCCGCATCTCCTGGCGCTAGGGGCATCCAGCAGGGCAGGGCAGCTGCCTCCAAAACTAGCTGCCAGCCATGCGGGCTGCACACACCGGCGAGAAGCCAACGCCCTCTTTGGCGTCTCGCATGGGAGTAGGGAACTGTGGTTTACTCGGAAACATACCCCGCTGCCGAGGCGAGCCACGGTTCCCTACGCACCGCTTGAGGTCAGGCGGAGACTTAATCAGGAAATAGACCTGTGACCGTCAGTCGGCGAGAGAGCGATCCTCCCGGGGGGTGCGGCTTGCCGCAACGCCTCGATGCCAAGCCGCATGCGGCTCCCGGCGTCACTTGATCTTCGTTTCCTTGAACTCGACGTGCTTGCGCACGACCGGGTCGTACTTCTTGAACGACATCTTCTCGGTCGTGTTGCGAGGATTCTTTTTTGTCACGTAGAAGAAGCCGGTCCCGGCGGTCGAGAGCAGCTTGATCTTCTGGACGACAGGCTTTGCCATGATCGCAATCGCTTCATTTTTGTCGAGGCTGAGGGGCGCAACATACTCGCCGAAGGCTTCCTGTCAAGACGGCCTTATGGAATGAGATCGCGGCGAAACGCGCCGTTGCGGAAGCTGTAATACGGCACCGGCCCGGGCGCCCCGTTCGCATCGTTGAGAACGCAGACCAGATCCTCCACAACCGCGCGTGTGATGTTGGGCAATTCAAGCGCGCGCACCTCCCCGATGGTGAACCAGCCGATCGTGTTCAGTTCCTCATCCGGGCGCTCAGAGGCTGCTGCTATGCTGGCGGCGTCGGCCATGAAAAACCGTGTGTCGTATCGGCGCGGTCGGGCTGGTGGGGTAATCGCACGGGCAAAGAATGTCAGTCCGGACAACGCCGGCAGGTGGCCCGTTCGAAGGAACCGTATCCAGCTGGGATGCCGCGACAGCGCACTGCCGCCGCCGGTCGGGTGGGTGCAGCCCAGCAGGAGCCCGGCCTCCTCGAACATCTCCCGGACGGCAGTGAGGGCCAGAGCCCGGGCGCGCTCGCTGCTCGGCCGCCCCTTCATGTCGAAAAGAAGCCGCTCGGTCTCGCGCTCGGGCAGCGCATCGGCGGCGGGCGCCGTCCAATCGGCGCGGTCGAGCCGGCCGCCCGGGAATACGAACTTGTTGGGCAGGAACACCTCGCTGGCGCGCCGGCGGCCCATGAGGATGCGCGGCTCGGCACCCGAACGGTCGACGAGCACCAGTGTTGCCGCATCCTTCGGCCGCAGTCGCTTGGGCCGGCCCTTGAGCCGGCCGCCGCAGTCGATCTCGTCGGCCCGGCGTGAGGTCACAGGTACCGCCGTCAGGGAGCCGGTGCCGCGGGCGGCAGTTCGACCTCGTCAGGCTTGCCCGAGAAGCCGTGCATGCGGAGCGCCCACTGCAATCCAATGAGGGCACCCTTGATGCGGGGCAGCAGCAGCAGGCTCATGATGAGGATCATCGGCCCCCAGAGGGCCGCATGGACCCAAACGGGCGGCGCATAGGCGGTCTCCACCGATAGCAGCAGGCCGACCACGACGTGGCCGGTGATCAGCATGGTGAAATACGGTGGCGCATCGTCCGCGCGATGATGATGCAACTCCTCGCCGCAGCTGGGGCAGGACGGGCGCACCTTGAGATACCGCTCGTAGAGTTCGCCGTTGCCGCAGGACGGGCAGCGCTGGCGCCAGCCGCGCAGCATCGCGCTGGTGACATCGCGAGCATCCCCATCCGCGTTTGGGCCCGGTGCTGGTTTCTCGATCATCTCGCGTCCTCGCTGTGGCGGCGCGCTCTCCGGCGCTTTGGGAAACCTTAGCGGTCCGGTCGAGAAACATGAAGGCGCGAAACGCCGCGTGCCAAATCGGCGTGCGGGGTCAGCGCCTACGGGGCGGCCCGTGCGGACGGCCGCGCCGCGGTTTCAGCCGCAGACCGCCCTTGACCGGTGCGACAGCGCCCTTGACCGGTGGCGTGACCATCTCGAAGCGCAAAGCACCCGCTGTCGGGATGGCCTCGACGAGGCGCACTTCGACCGTATCGCCCAGGCGATAGGCGGCGTTGGAACGGGCGCCGACGAGCGCGTGGGCGGTCTCGACGTGGTGGTAGAAATCGCTCTCCAGGCTCGAAATGGGCACGAAGCCGTCCGCGCCCGTCCCGTCCAGCTTTACGAACAGGCCAGAGCGCGTCACGCCCGCGATCCTTCCCTTGAACGTCGCACCGACGCGGTCGGCCAGATGCGATGCGATTAGGCGGTCGATGGTCTCCCGTTCGGCCGCCATCGCGCGCCGCTCCGCCTCCGAGATCAGCTTGGCCGTTGCCGCAAGACCGCCCGTCTCCGAGTCATCGAGACCGTCCTCTCCAAACCCGAGTGCGCGGATCAACGCGCGATGCACGAGCAGGTCGGCGTAGCGGCGGATCGGCGAGGTGAAGTGTGCGTAGCGTCGGAGGTTGAGACCGAAGTGCCCGTAGTTGTCGATCGTGTATTCGGCTTGCGCCTGGCTGCGCAGCACGACCTCGTTGACGAGTTCCGGCACCGGCAGAGTCTTGGCGCGTTCCAGAATGCGATTGAAGGCTGCAGGTTTTAGGCTGCCGTCCGGCGGCAGCTTGAGGTCGAGCGTCTCGAGGAACTCGCGTAAGGACTTGAGCTTCTCCTTCGACGGTTCGGCATGGGCGCGGTAGACGACCGGGCTCTTCTTGCCTTCCAGCGTTTCGGCGGCTGCGACGTTCGCCTGGATCATGAACTCTTCGATCAGCCTGTGCGCGTCGAGGCGTTCGGGGATCACGATGTCGGCGACACGTCCCTCGGCATCGAGCTTGATCTTGCGCTCGGGCAGGTCGAGGTCGAGGGGCCCGCGCTTGTCGCGCGCCTTGGTGACCGCCTGATAGGCGGCCCACAGTGGTTTCAGCGCCGGCTCCATCAGTGGCGCGGCCTTCTCGCCGGGGGTATCGTCGAAAGCGGCTTGCGCTTCCTGATACGACAGCTTGGCGGCCGAGCGCATCAGCGCCCGATGGAAGGTGTGGGAGCGCTTCTCGCCGTAGCGGTCGAAGATCATGCGCGCGACGAGGCACGCGCGGTCCTCTCCTTCGCGCAGCGAGCACAGGTCGTTGGAGATGCGCTCGGGAAGCATCGGCACGACCCGGTCGGGGAAATAGACGGAATTGCCGCGGAGCCGCGCTTCGCGGTCGAGCCGCGTGCCAGGCCGCACGAAGTGAGCGACATCGGCGATGGCCACAAGCACGACGAAGCCGCCGGGATTGTCGGCGGCCGTGTCGGGCTCGGCATGCACGGCGTCGTCGTGGTCACGCGCGTCGGCGGGGTCGATGGTCAACAGCGGCACGTCGGTGAGGTCGAGCCGTCCAGTAACGGAGGGTGGCTCCAGCGCCTCGGACTCGGCGATGACCGACTCGGGGAACGAGTCGGGCAGGCCATGCGCGTGGATGGCAATCAGCGAGATCTTGCGCTCGTCGTCGGGGTTGCCGAGGTTTTCGACCACGCGCACCTGGGGCGTGGCGAAGCGCCCGCGCTTCAGCAACTCAAACCGGACAAGGTCGCCGTCGCCTGCGTCGCCCGCATCGAGCTGCTGTACCGACCACGAGCGCAGGGCGCGCCGGTCGATCGGTTCGATCGTGCCGCCGCCGCGTGGATGGGCACGGTAGATGCCGATCAGGCGGCGGTCGTCGCGCGGCAGTCGGCGGATAGGCTCGGCCTCGAAGCGGAAGCCCTCGACGTCGGGCGCCTCGAGTGAGTTGATACGGGCGAGCACGCGGTCGCCGATGCCGATCTCGGCATCGTGGGCGCCGGCTTTCCGGTGCCCGGTCAGCAGCAGCACGCCGGGCCTTGGGCCTTCCGCCTCGTCCCATACGGTCGGCTCGGCGACGAGGTCGCCGTCCGCGTCGCGGCGCTTCACCTCGAGCACCGCCACCGGCGGCAGCCCGCCGCGCGCGCGCAGCGCCTTCCGGTCACCGGCGATCTGGCCTTCCTCCGCCATCTCGGCCAGCAGCCGCTTGAGCGCGATGCGGTCCCCCCCCTTGATGGCGAAAGCGCGCGCGATCTCGCGCTTGCCGGCCTTGGCATCGGCGGTTCGCAGGAACTCGAGGATCTGCTCGCGCGTCGGCAGGTCGCCGGGCGCCACGGCTCCACGGGCAGGCTTGTGCGGGGCGGGCGGCTTGCGCCCCTTCTTCTTTCCAGCCACCGCGGCCGCTCCTCAGCCCGACCGCGCCGACGACTTGGACGCCGCCCTGGACTTCGCTGCTGGCTTGGCCGCAGCGGCCGACTTCGCGGCGGCAGGCTTCTTGGCGGCGGGCGCCTTCTTGGCTGCCGACGTCGACTTGCCGCCGCCCTTGCGCGCAGGCTTCTTTCCGCCGCCCTTGGCGATGCGCTCTTGGAGCAAGGCCACGGCTTCGTCGACGGTCAGTGCTGCCGGGTCCTTGCCTTTGGGGACCGTCGCGTTGACCTTGTTGTGCGAGACGTACGGCCCGTAGCGGCCTTCGAGCACCTCGATCTTGCCGCCCTCACCGGGGTGCTCGCCCAGGTCCTTGAGCACGGTGCGCTGGGCGGCGCGGCCGAAGCGGCCCTTGCCGCCGCCGGCGCGCTTCTCGGCGAGCAGCGTCACGGCGCGGTTGAGACCGATGTTGAACACTTCCTCGAGGCCGTCGACGTTGGCATACGTGCCTTCGTGCTGCACGAACGGCCCGTAGCGGCCGAGCCCGGCGGTGATCGGCTTGCCGTCCTCCGGATGCAGCCCGACCTCACGCGGCAGGTTCAGGAGCCTCGTCGCAAATGCAAGGTCGATGGCGCCGGCATCGATGCCCTTGGGAATCGATGAGCGGCGCGGCTTCTCGCCCTCCTCGTAGTCCTTCTGCTCACCGAGCTGCAGGTAGGTGCCGAAGCGGCCGGTCTTCACGGTGACAGGCAGGCCGTTGTCCGGATCGAAGCCAAGCACCTTGCCATCGAGCGGGTTCTCCGCGGTGGGCGAGATGCCGCGCCGGTAGGAACAGCCGCCGTCCTCCTCCTTGTAGTTGGAGCAGCCGATGAACGGCCCAAAGCGTCCGGGCTTCAGGCTGAGGCGCCCGGTGCCGCACTGCGGACACTGGCGTGGATCGCCGCCCTCTTCCCGCGCGGGGAAGATGTGCGGACCCAGCATCTCGTTGAGCGCCTCCATCACCTCGCCGACACGCAGGTCCTTGATGTCGTCGATCGCGGCGGTGAAGTTCTTCCAGAAATCGCGCAAGACGTCCCGCCACTCCAGCTTGTGGTCGGAGATGAGATCGAGCTTCTCCTCCAGGTCGGCCGTGAAGTCGTACTCCACGTAGCGCTTGAAGAAGCTTTCGAGGAACGCGATGACGAGGCGCCCCTTGTCCTCGGGCACCATTCGCTTCTTGTCGAGGCGCACGTATTCCCGGTCGCGCAGCACGGCGAGTGTTGAGGCGTAGGTCGATGGCCGGCCGATGCCCAGCTCCTCCATGCGCTTGACGAGGCTCGCCTCGGTGAAGCGCGGTGGCGGCTGGGTGAAATGCTGGCTGGCATCGATCGCGCGGTCGGTGAGCTTGTCCCCGGCGGCGAGCGGTGGCAACCGGCGGCTGTCCTCGTCGTCGGAATCGTCGTCGCGGCTTTCCTGGTAGAGCGCCAGGAAGCCGTCGAACTGGACGACGGTGCCGGTGGCACGCAGGCCGTAAGCCTTGCCGTCGCGGCCGGTCACGGCGATGTCGGCGGAGGTCTGCTCCAGCTCGGCTGAGGCCATCTGGCTCGCCAGCGTACGCTTCCAGATGAGTTCGTAGAGGCCGAGCTCGTCGGGCTTGAGGTAGCGCTTCACGTCGCGGGGCGCGCGGGAGATGTCGGTCGGGCGGATCGCCTCGTGCGCTTCCTGCGCGTTCTTGGCCTTGGCCGTGTACTCGCGCACGAAGGGGGCGACGTAGCGCTTGTTGTGCAGGCGCTCGATCTCGCGGCGGATTTCGCTCACCGCTTCGGGGACGATCGTGACGCCGTCAGTTCGCATGTAGGTGATGAGGCCGACGGTCTCACCGCCGATGTCGACGCCCTCGTAGAGCTTCTGCGCCACCTGCATCGTCTGCTTGGCCGAGAAGCCCAGCTTGCGCGAGGCCTCCTGCTGCACTGTGGACGTCGTGAATGGCGGAAACGGGTTGCGCTTGACCGCCTTCTTCTCGACCTGGGAGACGCGAAAGTCGCCCTTTTGGATGGCCGCCTTGATGGCCTTGGCGGAAGCCTCGTCCTTGATGTCGAGCTTCTTGAGCGTTGTGCCGCCGACGGCGACGAGGCGCGCCTTGACCTCTTCCTTCTTCGCCGTGTCGAGCAGCGCCTCGATCGTCCAGTACTCCTCAGTACGGAAGGTCTCGATCTCGAGTTCGCGGTCGCAGATGAGGCGCAGCGCGACCGACTGGACGCGGCCGGCCGAGCGCGCGCCGGGCAGCTTGCGCCACAGCACGGGAGACAGTGTGAAGCCGACCAAATAGTCGAGTGCGCGGCGGGCGAGATAAGCCTCGACCAGCGGCGTATCGATGGTGCGGGGCTGTTTCAGAGCCGCCAGGATCGACTGCTTGGTAACCGCGTTGAAGGCCACGCGCTCGATGGGCATGTCCTTGGCGAGAGCCTTCTTGCGCCGCAGCACCTCCAGGATGTGCCAGGAGATCGCCTCGCCCTCACGATCGGGGTCGGTGGCCAGAATGAGCTTGTCGGCTCCCTTCACGGCATCCGCGATTTCCTTGAGGATCTTCTGGGATTTGGCATCGACGTCCCAGTGCATCTCGAAGTCCTTGTCCGGCTCGACGGCGCCGTCCTTGGAGGGCAGGTCGCGGACATGACCGAACGAGGCCAGGACGCGATAGCCCTTGCCCAGGTACTTGTTGATCGTCTTGGCCTTGGCGGCCGATTCCACAATGACAACGTGCATGGCGCGCTTTCGAACGAGGCGGAGCGTCGGCAGACCACCGCAGACCGGCGGTCGTCCGGAGCACAAAGGCCAGCGAGCAGGCAAACCGGTGAAATAGGGCCGGGTGGCGGCCTCAACGGCGGCAGAACATCCGCGAAGTGCTGCGGCGTGTCAAACCGTTCCCCTTGTGCTCCACATTGACGAGAACACTCTTAGATAGCGGAATACAATCAATAGTAGTATCTTGGGGCGGCAGTAAGCGCTTAGGGGGCAAGCTTGGCGGAGGAAGTCAAAAAAGGGGCCGAGAGGGTCGCGTCCAGGGCTGACATGGGCAACGATTTCGATGCAGAGGGACCCGATACAAGAGACTCCGGCCCCGGGCCGATGTCCAGGGACCATCTCGCCTAAATGGCCGACATGATCCTGGAACTGCGTCAGATGGCCGACGGCGCGGGGCTCTCTACACTGACCGGCATCCTAGAACTGGCCCAATCGGAGGCCCGGCTGCACGCCAAGCGGAACC
>JBFWNY010000021.1:0-65029 GCA_050250815.1 Hyphomicrobiaceae bacterium | reverse complement strand
GACCTCCTCGGTGGCGTTCCAGTAGTGCTCGAGGCGCCGCCCGTCGGGCAGGTGCCGCCGCATCACCGATTCGCCGCCCTGCTGGGCGATGTTCACGACGAGGCGAGGTGTGTCGTTGCACCTGTGCGGCCGCACCGTCGGCTCTTCGGCAAGAGGTCGTATGCCGAAGCCTGGAGGCGCGGGGCCGGCCCCGCCCGGCTGATAAAGATCGTCCGCGGCGTGCCCCGGCGTTGCGGAGGCGACCAGAAGTGCGATGAGCAAAAACCTCTTGAGACGGCGCGCTGCGCCGCTCTCCCCGACGTTCGATCCTGCCAAGTGAGCCCCCCAGCTCAGTATGCCGCGCGCTGCCGCGACCCCGCCTCCCCGCGGCCGTTGCAACGCCTCGAGCCCGATCGACCCGAGATGGAAGCGAGTTCGGTTCCACCTCACGCCGACCAGCCCCAGCCGCGCGTTCCGGCGCCCTATTCATGCAGGCCGGTGCCGTTCGGCTATGCCCCCTCATCGCGGTCGAATGTGGCGGTGGCCCGGCGAAATTGCGGGTGGGCAACGCTTCCCACGGAAGCTGTGGTCTATCGGCAACTCGCATGACCCGAGCGGGCCCGCACGGCAAGGCTTCCCGCTCATTCAACCGGACTTCGTGCAGGCGGGCTCCACGCCGACGCGCTGGGCATCGGAATGGCGGTCCCCGTAGGGGAAGTCGGGCGGAAGGCTTGCTTCGACGTCGCGGCGCTGGGCGGCGGTCAGGTAGATTCTTGCGGCGCTGGCATTGTCGGCCAGGTGATCGGGCGAGCACGTGCCCGGAATGGCGATGACATGTGTATCGGCTGCCAGCACCCAGGCCAGCGCCAGCGGGCCGGGCGAGGCGTGGCAGGCGTTCGCATGATCGATATAGCGTGCGATCGCACTACGGTTCTTCGAGAAGGCCGGCTCCTGGAATCGCGGGTTGACGCGGCGGAAGTCACCCTTGGCGAAGGCCACCGGATCGATGTGTGCGCCGGTCAGCATGCCGCGAGCGAGCGGACTGGAGGCAACGAACGTAACGCCGAGTTCGCGGCAGGTCGCCAGCATCTCCCGCTCGACCTCGCGCGACCACAGCGAGTATTCGCTTTGGACGGCGGCGATGCGGTACTCGCGGTTGGCGCGCCGCAAGGTCGCCGGCGACACCTCGCTGAGCCCGATAGCACCGATCTTGCCCTCACGTTTCAGCTGCGCCATCGCCTGGATGACCTCCTCGATGGGCCGGTCGGCCTCGCGCCGGTGCACGTAGAGGATATCGACGTGGTCGCGCCCCAGGCGCTTCAACGATTTCTCGAGCGCACTGCGCAGGTAGGCCGGGCTGTTGTCGATCCGGCGCTCGCCCGTGGCCGGTACGAACCGGATGCCCGCCTTGGTGGAGATGACGATGCGGTGGCGTTGCGAGGGGAGAAAGCGGCCTATCAGCTCCTCGCTCATGCCCATGCCGTAAATGTCGGCCGTGTCGAAGTGATTGATGCCCAGATCGATCGCGCGCGACAGCAAACGCATCGCGTCGTCGCAGCCGGATGAGCCATGCAGGTTCGCAATGCTGCGCGTGCCGAGGCCGATGCTCGAGACAAGAGGTCCGAGCGTGCCGAGCCTTCGCATCTGCATTCAAGTGTCTCCGCCGCCGTCCCCTTCAACGAGCTTGCGGACGGTGCCATTCGAAGCTCTAGTGTTCAATCTCTTTGTCTGAGCCGCTTACTGTGGAGGGTGGGGCGCCGTGAACCTGCATCGGATGCTGCTGGCGCGCGCGGAGAGTGGTCGCCCGATCCGTGTCGCGCTTGTCGGTGTCGGCAAGTTCGGCACGATGTTCTTGTCCCAGGCGCGGCTTACGCGTGGTCTGCACGTTCTGGGCGTCGCTGATCTTGATCAGACGCGCGCGTGCCGCCGCCTCGCGGACGCGGGATGGGAAACAGAACGCTACGGCGCTGCCTCGCTCGATGCCGCCGCTGCCGCTGGATCGACGGTGGTGACGGACGACGCGAGCAGTCTCATTGCCGATCCACGTACCGACGTGGTGGTCGAGGCGACGGGTGATCCGGCGACGGGCGTCGATATTTGCCGGCAGGCGTTCGCTCACGGCAAGCACGTCGTGATGGTCAATGTCGAGGCCGACGCCCTCGCCGGACCTTGGCTGGCGGCCGAGGCCCGCAAGGCGGGTGTCGTCTATTCGCTGGCCTGGGGCGACCAGCCGGCGTTGATTGCCGAGCACGTCGACTGGGCGCGCACGTGCGGGTTCGAGGTAGTCGCTGCGGGCAAGGGTACGCGCTACCTGCCGAGCTACCATACCTCTACGCCCGAAACGGTGTGGGAGATCTTGGCAGAGTATTTGCGCATTGAGGATCGCAGCAGCATCAACCCGCAGATGTTCAACTCCTTCATCGACGGCACAAAGTCGGCGATCGAGATGACGGCAGTATGCAACGCCTGTGACCTGCTACCCCAGTCGGCCGGCCTTACGTTTCCGCCTGCTTCGCGCTTCGAGCTGGCGGACGTGCTGCGGCCTGTTGGCGAAGGAGGAGTGCTGGAGCGTGCGGGCGTAACCGAGGTCGTCTCGTCGCTCACGCGCGACGGGCGCGACGTGCCGCATCATCTGGCGATGGGCACCTACGTGGTTATCACCAGCGAAAGTGCCTACGCTCGCCGCTGCTTCCGCGAATACAACGCGCTCCCCGATCGCACCGGCATGTATGCCGCCCTCTATCGCCCGACGCACATGATCGGGCTGGAGCTGGGCGTTTCCGTCGCCTCAGTCGCGCTGCGGGGCGAGCCGACAGGCGCCGCTCGCCGGTTCAACTCCGATGTCGTGGCGGTCGCCAAGCGCGCGCTTGCAGCAGGCGAGCGCCTCGACGGCGAGGGCGGCTTCACCGTCTGGGGGCGTCAGCTTCCCGCCGCGACGTCGCTGGCGTTGGATGCGCTGCCGATGGGTCTCGCACATCGGGTCACGATGCTGAGGGATGTGGCGGAAGGCGCGGTTCTCACGGCGGGGGACGTGAAGCTCGATCCCGCTAATCCAGCGGTTGCGGCGCGGCGCGCCATGGTGGCCGCCACGGGTGCGGGGAGCTGAGCTTCCCATAATAATATGCATACTATAGCGACTATATCTACATAATAAGAAGATTATGATATGTTCGGCCCCGGATCGATTCTGGGGCTGCCCGATGAAAACCGAGCTGACAGTACACCTCGCGGTGCCCAAACCGCTCTACGGGCAGGTTCGGGACGCCATCCTGCGCCGCATCCGCCAGGGCGAGTGGACGGTCGGCGAGACATTGCCGAACGAATTTGTTCTTGCCAGCGATTTCGGCGTCTCGATCGGCACGATACGAAGAGCGATTGCCGGCCTCGAGGAGGGCGGCATCGTCAAGCGCGTGCAGGGGCGCGGCACCTTCGTCGCCGGACCCGGTGCATCGCCGTTGCAGGAAAAATTCTCCAGGATTCGCCGTAGCGACGGCGCCGCCGCCGGTCTCGCATATGCGATGCTATCGGTCATCCGGCGGCAAGGCAGCGAGGATGAGCGCGCGCGATTGCTCGGAAACGACCAGGGCGATGTGATCGAGGTGCGGCAGGTGGTGTCCGCTGACGGCCATGCCGTCGGGCTTGAACGTTCGGTGCTGTCGGCGTCGGCCTTCCCCCGACTGGAAACGCAGATCGCCTATGGCCAGCACCTCTATCCGATGATGGCGGACTACGGCGTGCTGGTGTCCCGCGCTTCCGAGGACTGCTCGCTCGCGCTTCTCGACGCTGCGACGGCGGAAGCCCTGGGGCAGCGCGTTGGCAGCCCGGTTCTGGCGGTCCGTCGTACTGCGTATGCATTCCCCAACGAGGCGGTGGAGCTGATGGATGCAGTCTACCACCTGCCCGCCGGCGGTTTGCTGGTCTACGCGTGCACGGTGCACTGATCCGGCGACGGCAGGCAGTTCAGTCGGCGGCGCGCGAGCGCATGCCTGCGAGCACTTCAAGGAATCGTTCGACCTGTGCGGCGAGGTGGCCTACCCGCTCACTGCCCTCACGTTGGCCGATTTCGGCGACGCGACCGGCAACCGTGCCATAGGGATCGTCTTCGAGCGCGCGATAGAGATCCGATGTCCGTTTCAGCAGCTCCCCCGAGCCCGGCTCTGCGCTGATACTGGCGCGAGCAAACGCTGCCGCAAGCTCCCAGCGGCAGGCCGCCAGTTCCGCCTCATTATGGCCGCGCAGTAAAGCGCCCGCATCGGCTGAGGTATCGCGCGGAGCTGAAGCGTCGTAGCGGCCTGCTTCTTCAGCGAGGCCCGCCGGTCCCGGATGCACGGCGCTGGAGACCGTGCCCCCAATCAGGTCGTCGGCCGTCACGCGGAGAGCCCTGCAGATCTCACGAAGATTATCGAGACTGGGCTCGGCATCGCCGCGTTCATAGCGCGTATAGTTGTTTTCGTTGATGCCGACCTCGTGCGCGAAGTGGCGCGCCCGGGCGTAACCGGCCTGCTTGCGCGCGGTTCGCAGATTCTGGGCGAAAGTTTTCCGGCTTGCCATCGGCCTCGGCACACACGCGCTGAGAAATCTTCATATGCGTGAGACACTGCCGCGCTCTGAGAAGCGGGGCAAGAGGTGGAAACTCCTTCGGCGGTCGTGACTTACGAGCTTGACTACAATCCTAAATTGAGGACTAGCGCAGCCGTCGCAAGTTAGTCAGTTCCGTCAGGTCCTGAATGCGCGCCGAGATTGTTGCGGTTTCCGTGCCACGGACTTTATGTATTCCGCATATTTCGATGATTTGCGAAATCGGCAGGCGGAAAATTGGTTGTGTTTGTAATCGGATTGACTACCTTTGGTTGATATTCGACTCGCCGCGCAAGCGGGCGTTTCGATGTCCTGCTCCGCTCTGATTGACCACACAGGACCACGCGGATGGCGAACCCTTTTCGCATTTCCCTAAAGAGCGGCGAGCGGCTGTTCGTCAACGGCGCGGTCCTCCGCACGGATCGGCGCGTGACGCTCGAATTGCTCAACGACGTCACCTTCCTGCTCGAGCAGCACGTGATGGACGAGGCGGAGGCGCGCACGCCGCTGGCGCGTCTTTACGTCAGCATCCAACAGATCATCATCGATCCGCTCGACGCGACGCGGTTACGCCAAGCTGCATTGGAACAGCTTGCTGTAATGCTCGCGTCCGCACGACCTGGCACGAGCGCCATGGCCGCGGGCTATCAGCGCATCGGAGAGGCCCTGTCGCTTGGCCGCCCGTTCGAGGCACTCAAGCTGATCCGGCTGCTGCTGCCCCACGAGGCATGCGAAGACGCGACGGCAGTCCAGCGTCGCGCCTGACCGAACAGCAAGGTGGATTGTCGCAACGCCTCAATCGCGGGACTGAGGCAAGCGCACGGCGATGCGGTTCAACGTTCTGCCATCGGTCCCGGTGGCGATCTCCGCCGTGCCACCGTGCCGCTCGGCGATGCGACGGACGAGGGCAAGGCCAAGCCCGCTGCCACCCGCGCCGCCGCGTCTCATGCCGCGTTCGAACGGGGCGAACATGCGCTGAGTTTCCTCCGGCGTGAACCCCGGGCCGCTGTCGGTAACCGTGACGAGAGCGCCGCCGCCGACAGCGGCGGTGCTCTCACGGGAGATGACAACTGCAATTGGCGGCTTGCCGTGCCGCGCGGCGTTCTCGATCAGATTTCGCAGGAGCCGGCGCAGCAGGCGCGGGTCACCTATTACGGTCATGGACGGACCTTCGACGGTGCAATCCTCGTAATGCGATGCTTCCTCTGCGGCCAGGGCGAGCAGATCCACCCGCTCTCGCACGTCGAGGTCCGCCGTTGCGCCAAGCCGGCTGAGCAGCAGCAGCTCGTCGATCATCTCGTCCAACTCGCCGATGTCGCGTGCGATGGCTGTCCGCCGGGCCTCGGGCATGCCATCGCCCGACAGCTCGACGCCCATGCGGATGCGGGCGAGTGGAGTCCGCAGCTCGTGGCTCGCGTTCGCGAGCAGCAGCTTGTGCGACGTGACGAGCTCCTCGATGCGCTGCGCGCTGCGGTTGAAGCTCCCAGCGAGCCGGGCGACTTCGTCGTGTCCCTTGACCTCGATGCGGGCGCTCAGATCACCCTGTCCGAGCTGTTCGACACCTGCCTGCAGTCGCTCCAGCCGCCGCGTCAGGCCGCGAACGACCGGGAACGCGACGATGCCGACGATGCCGGCAATCGCGCCCAGGAACAGCAGCAGCGCCAGCCCGGGGTGTCGGAAGGGTCGCCGCGGGCTGCGGGCGACGAGCCAACGTCCGTCCGGCAAGGCGAGTGCCCAGGCCGGTCCGCCGCGACCGCTGATGAAGCCGCCTTCGTCGCGCCGTTCAGGCGGCGGCGGTAGTGGCCGGCCGGCATGGGCAATGAGGCGGCGCGCCGAATCGAACAACGCGAGGTCGAGGCCCAGCCGGTCTGAGAACCCGGCGAGCGATGCTTCGATTTCGCCGGCGGATACACCCTCGGGCGGCAGGGCAGCGGCCGCCAGCTCGCCTGCGACCTCGAACGTCTGTCTGGTCGGCAGGTCGGAGGCGCGCCGCCATGTCGCCCCGGCCACCAGAACGACCGCGAGCAGGCTGACGACGATGGTCAGATAGATCTGCGTCGACAGACGGCGGAAGCGGGGTCGCATCATTACTGCGCCTTGGCGAAAAGGTAGCCGGTGCCGCGCACGGTGAGCACGCGCTTGGGTCGCTTCGGGTCGTCCTCGATGGCGGCGCGGATGCGCGAGATGTGCACGTCGATCGAGCGGTCGAAGCTTTCGAGTGCCTCGCCGCGGACTAGGTCCAGGATCTGGTCCCTTGTCAGCACCCGGCCGGCGTGTTCGGCAAGCGCGAGCAGCAGATCGAACTGGTAGGCGGTGAGCGGCCTCGGCTCGCCGTCGAGACGCACTTCGCGCGCGCCGCGGTCGATCTCGAGGCGGTTGTAGGTCAGCACGTCGCGTGGGGCACTCGGGTGACGGCGGCGCAGAATGGCCTTCAACCGGGCGAGCAGCTCGCGCGGCTCGAAGGGCTTGGGCAGATAGTCGTCAGCGCCGATCTCCAGGCCCACGATGCGGTCCATGGCATCACCGCGCGCGGTGAGCATGAGGATCGGCAGGTCGGATCGCTGCCGCAGCGCCCGGCAGACGTCGAGGCCATCCATGTCGGGCAGCATCAGGTCGAGCACGAGTGCCTCGAACGGCTCGCGTGCGGCCTTGGCCATCGCATCGGCGCCGGTTGCGGCGTGAGTGACCTCGTAGCCCGCGCCGGCCAGATAGTCGGCGACCATCGGCGCCAGCCGCGTGTCATCCTCGACGAGTAAAATGCGGGCGGTCATCGAAAGGACTCCCTCCGGCGGGTGGCGGTATCGCTGCCTGCGCTGGATCTATTCATGGGCCGATCTTGTGCGCCCGCAGGTGGGCTGTGGCAAGGTCGCGGCCTGCCATTCGGCTGGCCACACGTGACGATGCGGGCAAGCCGTCTGGCCGCCCGCATCGTCTGACGTCTCGTCAGATCGAGTGTCTATCGTCAGTCGCGGTCGCGATGGCGCCGCCACCACCCGCGACGATCGCGGAACTCCTCGATGCGGGTCGCGAGTTTGACGCGCTGCTCGGGCGTCAGCACCTCGCCGGCATCGCCGATCGCGGTCGTGAGGCGCTTGGTAACGGCATCGAGCTTCGCCATCTGCTCGCTGCGCAGCGCCTCGATGGCGGCGCGGTCGACGACCGGTGCCTTCAACAGCTCAAGGCCCTTGGCGCGAGCTTCGCGCATCTGCTCCCGGATCGGATAGACGTCGGCGGCCAGCGCCTTGGCGAGCGTGATGAGTTTTTCCTCCTGCGCGCCGGTGGCGTCGATCTCGATGGCAAGGTGGCGGGCGCCGCGGCGGGCACGGTCCTGCGCCTCGTCGACGGTGGCGGGAGCGAAGATCCGGGTGAAGCCGGGGCCGTGGCCGAAGTGATGGCCGCCGATCCCGAAGCCGTGGCCGCTGGCGTTGCCGGCGAAGAAGCCGACGCCTGTCGCGAGCGCGGCGCCGGCGACGAAGGCGAGAGCGCGGCCGCGTCTGGGCCGTCCGCAGCGGCCGTGCCGAGAGTGGTTGTTCCCGTCCTGGCCGGGGGCTGGCTGTGTGGTGTCGGTGTCGCTCATGAGGTGTCTCCTGGGTTGTCTGCGTGGCGGCCGCGGCCGCCGGTCGGCAAACACTCGCCGCATCCCGTTTCTCTTGTCTGTCGGCGATGTAAAGTTATGTGAAGGGAGTCGCTCGGGGTCCCGCGGCGACTGCCGCCGGTCCGTTTGGAGCGGTTGTTCGAGGGAACGGTCATGGTCCTGGGTGTCATTGCGCTTGTGGTTGTGCTGGGGCTGGCAACATTGCCGCAGCTCTGGGTCAAGCATGTGCTGGCGCGGCATTCGGGCGAACGCGCCGACTTTCCCGGCAGTGGCGGTGAACTCGCTCGCCACCTGCTCGACGGGATGAAGCTCGGCGGTGTTCGGGTCGAGGAAACCACGCTGGGTGACCACTACGATCCGGAGACCAAGACGGTCCGTTTGCTGCCTCAGCACATGAGGGGGCGCTCGCTGACAGCCGTTGTCGTCGCTGCGCACGAAGTCGGCCACGCCATGCAGGACGCCACCGGCTACGGGCCGCTCGCCGCGCGCACGCGCATGGCTAAGCAGGCCCGCTCGATCGAGCGCCTCGGCTCCATTCTGATGCTGACGGCGCCGCTGCTGCTCGTCATCTTCAAGGCGCCGGCGCTTGTGCTGCTGCAACTCGTCGCCGGCCTTCTGATCCTGTCGTCGAGCATCCTCATGCACGCCCTCACCTTGCCGGTGGAGTTCGATGCGAGTTTCGCGCGCGCACTTCCCGTGCTGAAGGCTGGCGGCTACGTCGGCGACAAGGACATGCCGGCCGCACGTCAGATCCTCAAGGCGGCGGCCTTTACCTATGTCGCCGCTGCCGCCATGAGCCTGCTCGACGTCATGCGCTGGCTGCGGATGCTGCGCTTCTGAATTCGGCGCATTCCTGCATGTTCTATTTCCCCGACACGCCCGATCTACCGCTGCCGCCGGGGCATCGCTTCCCGGCCGGCAAGTACCGCATGCTGCGCGAAGAGGCCGAGCGCGAGGCACTGTTCGCAGGTATCGGATTGCAGGCTTCGCCTGAGGTGACGCTGGACGAACTCGCGCTGGCACATGACGCAGACTACATCGGCGACGTTTTGAACGGGCGGCTCTCTGCAGAAGCGGTGCGCCGCATCGGCGTACCCTGGAGCCCCATTCTGGTGCAGCGTTCGCTGGTAACCGTCGGCGGCGCCCTGCGCGCGGCGCGCGATGCCCTGCGCGACGGCATCTCGGGGCAGCTGGCCGGGGGCACGCATCACGCGCACCGCAGCTTCGGTTCCGGCTTCTGCGTGTTCAACGATCTGGCTGTGGCGTCGCTCGCGCTCCTGCGCGAAGGCGCGGTATCGCGGGTCAGCATCCTCGACTGCGACGTGCACCAGGGCGACGGGACGGCCGCGATCCTGGCGGACGAGCCGCGCGCTCAGACGATCTCGATGCATGGCGCTGGCAACTTCCCGTTTCGCAAGGCGGCGTCGGACATCGACATCGCGTTGGTTGATGGCACGGGCGACCGTGACTATCTCGCGCAGCTCGACCAGGCGCTCTCCGCAATTGCGGCTTTCGCCCCCGATCTCGTGCTCTATCTGGCCGGTGCCGATGCGCTGGCGGCGGACCGGCTCGGCCGGCTGGCCCTGTCGGCGCAAGGATTGGCGGCGCGTGACACCGTGGTGCTCGACTTCTGCCGCGCCCGGCGACTGCCCGTTTCGATCGCGATCGGAGGCGGATATGCCGAACCGATCTCAATTACCGTGGAAGCCTATATGGAGACGTTCCGCACTGCCCGCCGCATCTATCGCTTTTGATCGCTGCGTGCGGTTCGTGCGTCGAGCTCACGACCGAGCGAGAAGCTGAGGTAGAGCCACGCAAGCGCCGCGGGGATCGCTGTCATGGCGACGGTTCCACCCGCCAGTCCGAGGCTGCGGCCCAGCGTATTGAAGACCCAGCCCGAAGCCGCGTCGCCGCCGCGATAGACGACCGTGTCGATGAAGTTCTGCGCCTTGTACTTGTCCTCGGGCTCGACCACCGTATAGAGCACCTTGACCGCCGGGCTCGCCAACGCAAATGCGATGGCGCGCTCGATCGCCATGATCGTGACTATGACACCGAGCGTCGGCGAGACCGCCAGCAGCACGAGGCCCAGGGTGCACCACGCCGGCAGCGTCGCGGCGGCGATGGCTACGCCGAACCGCTCCAGTACGCGGCCGGTCACGAACACCTGCAGCAGGATGGTCATCACGGAAACGGCTAGATCGAGCCGCGCAAACAGGGATACGCGCTGCGTGCGATCGGCGAGCGTCTCGCCGACGATGCGCGTCTGCTCGAGGTAGAAGAAAGTCGAGACGAGGTTACCCAGCAAGATCCAGAGGGCGATGCGGAATAGGTAGGGTGATTGCCAGACACGCACGGCGCCGGCCAGGATACCCTTGCCGACGGGCCGCTCGGAGGCGCCTGCCTCGCCATGCGCAGGCGCGATGCGACGCAGGGCGATCGCAACCCCCAGCGCAAGAGCGAGCAGCAGTGCCGACACCAGCAGCAGATTGTCGGGCCCCAGCGGAGCGACCAGCGCCTGCGTGATGATGGGTCCTGCCATCGCGCCTGCAGTGCCGCCGGCGGCGATGAAGCCATAGAGCCGCTTGGCCTGCGAGGCCGCGTAGATGTCCGACATAACGATCCAGAACAGCGACACGACGAACAGGTTGAAGACGCTCGCCCAGACGAAGAAGACGCTGGCGATGGCCGCCGTTCGGCCGTCGCCGGACAGCAGCACCCAGAAGACGATCAGATTGGCGATGAAGAATCCGTAGACCAGCGGGACGACGAGCCGTTTGGCGAACGTCGACGTGACCCAGCCGTAGACCGGTACGGCAGCCAGCATGACGAAGAAGACAACGACGAACAGCGTCTGCAGATGCTCCCGGCCGACGGCGACCCCCATCTCGTCGCGCACCGGGCGGATGATGTAGTAGGCCGCGAGCACGAGAAAGAAATAGGCGAACGACAGGAGCAGCGCGGAGCGCTCGGGCCGCTCGACATGCACCACGCGCCCTATGAGGCGGTCGAGCGCGGAGCGGTTTGTTTCATGCCGGGAAGGCCCCGTGGATCCAGTGCCGGCCATGTCCGCTTCTCACTCCCCCCGCGATCGCTGCCGAGGTACTTGGTAGCAAGATCAGCATCGAGAGCAAGCGGCATCGGGGAAACGGTGATGAGGCGCCCGGCGTGTCCGGGCGCGGGTGACTGCCCGGGACTCCTGACCCAGTAAGGATCGCGTAACCAATCAAGGCACGCCGGTGTCGGAGGATCGGGGCGTGGGAACGGAGCTTGCACTGGCACGGTCCGCGTATGGGAGTGATCATTTTTGGCCGGGCCCGGGGCAGCCCATGGAGCGACCGCCGTGCCGACTTTTGAATCAAGTCTTCTCGCGGAGCTTCCAGCCCCGCTGCGTGCGTCGCCGTCCCTACAGCCTGGGTCGGCCTCCGTGGTGAATGGAACGCCACGGCACGGAATGGCTGCAAAGCTCCGGCAACTGGCGCTAGGCGTCGCCTACGACTTCAAACCGCCGCGCCACCTGGCGCTGCCGCATCTCGCCTGGCGCCTCGCCCGCCATACCTTCGCATCGCGTTCCGAGCGCGGACGGTTGCCGGAGGCGTCGGCGGCGCTACCCGGCCGAGAAGGCGTCGCGGGGTACTGCGACGACATGAGCGTTTCGACGCTGCGGGCCGCGTACCTGCAGGGCCTCTACCCCTGTACGCACTGGGGTCCGGTGCGCTGGCAGAGTCCTCCCCTGCGCGCGGTCCTGGCGATCGGCGAGCTGAAGCTGCGCGACGAGCTGCGTCGCAAGCTGCGCAAGAGGCCGTTTGTCGTGACGTTCGATACCGCGCCGCGCGCGGTGATGCTGGCATGTGCGCAGCCGCGCTCCGGCCAGTGGCCGCTGACGTGGATTACCGCCGATGTCGTTGACGCCTACATGGCGGCCTTCGACGAGGGCATGGTGCATTCGGTCGAGGTCTGGGACGGCGACGGCCGGCTCATCGGAGGGCTGTTTGGAACGGTCGCGGGCACATGCTTCGTGCTGGAGTCACTGTTCCACACCGCCAACAACGCGTCGAAGTATGGGCTCGCGGTTCTCTTGGGACACTTGCATGCGTGGGGCTTCACGCACGTCGACAACAAATTGCAGAACGCGCACACGGAGTCTCTGGGCTTCAAGGAGGTTACGCGGAGCGCGTACGTCGGCTTGTTGAGGAACGCGGCCGAATTGCCACCGCCGCGCGCGGGGGCGGTCCACTGGTCGCTCGACTCCACGATCGACCTCGGCCGGTGGCTGCCGGCGAATGGCCCGCCGCCGGCCGCGCGCTAGACAGGTAGCAGTCAGAATCAGGTGGTGGTCAGGTCGATTGCTTCGGGCGGCTTGGCCTTATGATCGGGCTCCACATGGATGACCACCTCCGCCTCGCTCAGCTCGGCCTCGATCGCCTCCTCCAACCGATCGCAGATCGCGTGCGCCTGATAGACGCTCATCGAACCCGGTACCACCAGATGAAATTCGATGAACGTCATGCGGCCGGCGTGCCGCGTGCGGATGTCGTGGGCTTCGAGCGCGCCGTGGCCGTTGGCCGCGATGCAGCGGCGGATGCGGTCCTCGATTTCCGGTGAGGCCGCCTGGTCGAGCAGGCCGCTCATCGACTCCATGGTCAGTTTGTAGCCCATCCAGAGGATATTCAGGGCGACGAGGCATGCGATCAGCGGATCCAGGATCAGCCAGCCCGTCAGCGTTGCGAGGACGAGGCCGGCGAGCACGCCAACCGACGTGACGACGTCGGTGAGGATGTGGCGCCCATCCGCAGCCAGCGCCGGCGAGCGCCACGTCCGCCCGCGATTGATGAGCAGGCCGGCCCACGCTGCATTGAGGAATGTCGCGAAGCCGTTGAAGGCGAGACCGACGGGCGTGTCCGTCAGCGCTCGCGGCGCAAGGAATGCGTCATAGGCCTCCCGCAGAATCATGACGGCAGCGACAATGATGAGCGCGCCTTCGAGCACCGCGGAAAGATATTCCGCCTTGTGGTGGCCGAACGGATGGTCGCGGTCCGGCGGCCGTGCGGCAAGCCGGATGGCGGCGAGCGCGGCGAGGGCCGTGACGACATTGACGATGCTTTCCAGCGCATCCGAGTAGAGCGCGACGCTGCCGGTCTTCAGGTAGGCCACGTACTTGATGCCCATGACGAGCACCGCGACACCGATGCTTGCTGCCGCCAGACGTTGCAGCCGCGCGTGGTTTGTCGGACCGGTCTCGGCTGCACCTAGTGGCATCTCGCGGGGGCCCTGGCACGGTTGAGCTTATGCGTTGTGGAACCGACGGTTATGGCGGTCACGCCGCACGCCGCCGGACAAGCGATGGCCGCCGAAGCCGGCTTCGTCAAGGCTTGCCGGCCCGGGCACCGGTCTTGGCGCAGCGTGGGCGATGCGTCCCGCAGGCGCTTTTCCACCGGAAAGCAGCCTCGGCGCTCCCGAGACGACCGAGAATCATGTCGTCTGCATCGAGATGCTCAGGACAGGCGCGGCGCCTTCCCCGCCGCCGCTTGCCGGATGCGGCCGCTGGACGTGGAGCGCAATGCGATGGCCAATTTCACCACTCACATCGGTGCCGGGACGGTTCAGGCTGGCGTGCTGGCGACCCTGACGCTCGCAGCGAATGTCGTTGCGCCGGAGAACCTCATAACGGTCACCCTTGCCGGCGTGCTGGGATCCGTGCTGCCCGACATCGACCTCAAAGACTCGCGCGCGAGCAAAATGCTGTTCTCGGGTCTGGGCGTATTCGCCTCATTCGTCGTGCTGTTCGCGTTTGCCGAACGCTATTCCATCGTCGAGCTGATGGTCCTTTGGCTCGGTACGCTCGCGGCCGTGCGCTATGGCCTGCACACTCTGTTCCATCGCCTTTCGGTTCACCGCGGCGTTTGGCATTCGATTCTCGCCGGGGTCTTCCTGAGCGCCGTGACGGCGGCGGTTCTGTACTACGTGCTCGGGCGCCATCAGGGTGTCGCATGGCTGGGGGCTGCGTTTCTGTTTCTGGGGTTCGTGCAGCACCTGGTTCTGGATGAGCTCTATTCCGTTGATGTCATGAACAAGCGGATCAAGGCGTCGTTCGGCACGGCATTGAAGCTGTACGACGACCGCTATCGAGCAGCTTCGGCGGCGATGGCCGCTGCCATGGTCGCCGCCCTCGCCATCTCTCCGCCCGCCGCCACATTCGTGGAGGGCGTCACCGAACGCCAGATATGGGCGGAGTTGAGTGCGAGGATGTTGCCGCAAAAGACGTGGTTCGGACTAATACCTGTTCGGCATGCTCGTGCCGCGGCGCCCGAAGCCCCGAGCGGCATCACGACCGGGACACTGCCAGACCGGCCGCCGCCCGAGGCGGGCAGCGAGACGCGCTGAAGGATTTGGCAAAGACGTAGGTCAGTCCGAGTCGGCGGCCATGCCGTCGAGATACGTCGTCACCAGATCTTTGACGAGCGCGGAGGCGGCATCAGTTGTGATGCTGGAAAGCTTGTCCGCTGTCGAAAGCGACGTGATTCCGTGGACACCGGACCAAAGAACGCGAGCGCGGCGCTTGAGCGCAGCATCGTCGCCCCCTCGATGCAGGGGTCTTAGCGCTGCCTCGATGCGTCCCAACAGGCCGTCGAGCTTGTCGCGGTAGTCTGCCGGAACGTCCATCCCATCCGGCAGGTGATGCTCGAACAGCAGGTTCCAAAGCCGCGGATTGGTGTGGGTGAAGCGCAGGTAGGCTTCCGCGAGCTGGATCACGCGCTGACGTGGATCAGTAGCGGGGTCGATGGTATCGAGCGAACGCGCCAACTCGTCGAGCATCCGGCCCTCGATCGTCAGGATGAGGTCGTCGAGATTCCGGAATACGTTGTAGATCGTGCCGGCCGAGTAGCCGATCCGCCGCGCGATCTCGCGAGCCGACAGCGAGCCAAAACCGGTGGTGGCAATCAGCTCTGTCGCTGCTTTGATGATCAGCTCGCGCAATTCTTCCGGCGTGTGGACCGACCGGCGCCCCATAAAAACCGTTCCTCGCAAAGTGGTTTTGTGTCTGCACGGAGCATAGTTTGATCCCACCTGCTTGCAAGCGCGAAGCGGGCATTGGCAAGCGCTAATTGTATCGTCGTCGAGAGCATGCAGGTTCGCAAGATCGCCACGGCTGGAACGCGAAAGGGCCGCCAGTTTGGCGACCCTTGGCTCTTGCCAATCTTGTCGTGAGGGGGCACGGCCCGCCCAGGTCGCTGACCGCCGTCGACCGACCGTTACTGACAGTTCAGCACGCAGTTGGTGCCGTTGTAGTCCACGCAACTCTTGCGAGGCGCATGGAACGCCTTCGAGGTCCAGTTGCGGTTGATGCCCGAGTTGTCACCCTGCGCGGCATTGGTTTCTGTGAAGTCGAGGCCGCGGTAGATGAAGTTATTGAACACCGGTTCGTAGGTGTAGCCGACCTCGGCTACGATGACGCCGGTCCCCTTGCTGGTCAGGCCCTGGTCGAGCGTATAGCTGGCGCATTGCGACACAGGCGTGCTTGAGCCGTTGGCCGAATGCTCGAACGACCATTCGACGCGCGTATCGTTGGCGTTACTGTTGGAAGCGCGCACGGCGACGATGCGCACGACGACCGAGTTGTCGTCGTAGGGTTTCATCACGTGCTTCATGGCCTGGACGATCTTCTCGAGGCCGGAGTTGTCGATGGTATCTTCGCGGGCCACGAGTTCGCTTGCCATCGCGCTCACCGTGTTGATGCGGCGATCGATGCTGACGGCCCGAGAGATCTCGAACGTGCCCATGAGCATGATGAGCAGCACGGGGGCGATGTAGGCGAACTCGACCGCCGCGATGCCATCACGGCTCCGTGCGAGGCGCCGCATCGTGTGGCCGAGACTGCGCACAGCGAATTTAATGGAGCGGGAAGTCATCGAGGGCCTCACTTGACGTTACGCATAGATTAGCAAGTTGTGCGCCGGCCGGCGGTGGTTACTGGTAGGGCTCGGTGCGGAAGACAGTGGCTGCCTGCAGCAGCATGCCGCCGCTCGACAGTTCAGGCGCGCGGCGCCAGTTGCCGTCCTCGTCCTTCATGAAGTACGGGATGTTCTGCGCCAGCAGCCACTCGTAGCAGGCGGTCACCATCACGATCTTGCTCGAGCCGCCAGCGCGATCGCCGATCTTATCCGCAGCGTTTCCTGAGCCGGCCAGCGCGCCGCCATCGATGCAGCTGACGGGTGTGATGTCTTCCCAGGAATCCTCGTTCTGAACGTGAACTTGCAGATGGTTGCAGTCGATATAAGGCTGCGCTTCCTGGCACACCATATTTTTGAACTCGGCGACCGACATTTCGGACTTCTGAGCCTGGCCGGTTCTGATCAGGCGGCTGGCATTGAAGACCGCGCGCTCGAGGGAATTAGTGGCGAGATAGTGCAAGCCGAGCGCGAAAATGCCGAACACGAAGATCAGGAACGGCCCGAGCACCATGGCGAACTCGACCGCTGTCGATCCGTCCGTGCTGAGCGCGAAACGTCCGATCAGGCGGCGCGGCGTTGTAAGGGCCGGGGGGCGCTTCGGCATTGGAGCCGTGACACTCATCAGGACACTCCTCGACGTGTCGGCATGACGCAATAGTATCGCGGAAGGTAGCGCGAGGGGGGTGAACAAATAATTTAGTGATAAGTAATCCATTTCGGTTGGTGAACAAAAAATTTATCCCTGTCCGGGAAATTGCATTGGTGCGCATTTTTACTTCTGCTTAAGCGCCATTGTTCGCATTGTTGGACAATTCGATGAGATTTATCGAAGAATGCATCCGTCGGGAGTGACGTTCGCCTACCAGCCACGGCGCCCGACATGAGACATGCCTGACGAGAGCTGCACCACTCGAAGCAGGCTGGCAACCCGCGCACCTCTCCACCCTCAGCGGTCGCGGCAGCCCGGCGCCCCCCGGGCGACATGCGGCACGAGATTGGCTCGCCCCAGCCGATTTCGTGCCGCAACCTTTTCCGGACTGCGCATCGCAACGCTTCGCGCTCTCTATACATATACTGGTGGCCGTGTGCGCGGGTGGCCAACCGACGAGCGCTTTGCTGTGCATCTTCTGCATGACGACGGATACAAGAAGCCCCCGGCCGGCGATGCGGTCGGGGGCTTGCGAATTGGTCGTAGCTGAATGAAGCGCGGTTACTGTCCGCCGCCGCCAGCGCCTTCCGAGCCCGATTCGGAGAACTTCGTCTTCTGAGCGGCGTGCTTCGAAATCGTGTCGAAGTAGCCGGGGTCGTCGCCGATGGTGATCGTGGGCTGGCAGATCGGAGTGCAGCTGAACGACTGGCGAAGAGCACCCTTGTGGAGGTTCACCATTCTCTGCTCGTCGCGCTGAACGACGACACGCTGGTCCTGGATCACGTTGCGGTCGGCATCGAGCGCGATGACATTGGTGATGCCGAACGTCTTGCCGGTGATCACCAGCAGGTCGTTGCTCTGAATGGTGACGTCGGCGATCGAGGGGTTGCCGATGATGAGCTCGGAGACCGGCCGGGGAAGTCGCAGGATCTGCGACTGGTCGTAGCGCACGATAAGGTCGTTGGCCCGCTAAGAAGTAATCTGGCGCGTAATCGCAATGCTGCAGACGGCGGAGCCTCTGGCTCCGCCGTTTCTGCTTTGTGTGCCGCGGTCTCATGCCGCCGATGTCCAAGGCTCGCGGCGCGTTAACCTCTGATTGGTCAACAGCGAATTTGGCTGTTCCTGATCCTGAACCGCCGGCTGAAATTCACCTTCTTGCTACGCTCATTGCCTAGATTGGTTGCAAGCAGCGAATGCTGCGTTGGTTTCATTGGGTGTCGCCCGCAATCTCGGGGAACGATCGTGCAACATGTTTGGCGGAAGTTGCTGCAGTGCCGTCGGGGCGCCACCGCGATCGAGTACGGCCTCATCGCCGCGCTCATCAGTCTCGCGATCATTACATCGCTCGAGCTGCTAGGCCCTTCGCTCAACGCCGTGTTCCTGTTGATCCAGAGCGGCTTCAATTGATGGTCTAATCGTCGCCGCGTGGCTCCCCTCGTCGCCTCGAGCCAGCGGCTTTTACCTGCAATAAAGCACTTGCGGCGACAATGACGCCGAACCCTCCCCTGCTACAAGGCGGAGGCTTGGCGTACCGCGTCGAGGTCCATCGTCCATGTTCGACTATTCGATTCTTCTGCTGTTCCCGGCGGCCATGGCCTTCGCTGGCGCCATGGACATGCTGACGATGACGATACCCAACCGGGTATCGCTGCTGCTAATCGGCGCATTCCTAGTGGCGGTTCCGGCGGCCGGTCTCGGCCTTGAACAGTTCCTCGATCATCTGGGTGCGGGCCTCATCGTCTTTGCGGTCGGCTTCGCAATCTTCGCCGCCGGCCTGATCGGCGGCGGCGATGTGAAGCTGCTGGCGGCCTCCGCATTGTGGTTCGGTTTGCACGACCTCCCCACCTATCTCTTTACGGTGACAGTGCTTGGCGGCCTGCTCGCGATGGTGTTCCTCATCCTGCGAGGTTACTTCCCCGAAGGCAGCGTACGTGCGCCGGGTTGGGTGTTGCGCCTGCAAGCAACCGAGACCGGCGTGCCCTACGGCATTGCCATCGCCGGCGCCGCCCTCTGGGTCTATCCCTCGACCATGCTGTTCAAGGGGCTCGCATTCTGAGCGCGAGGCCGAGCGGTCCTGCGGTGGCTGGCTGATGCGTCTTCCCTCGATGGGCGGCGACCATCCTCCATGCTCCGTCTCGAAACGGGACGCCGATTAACCGGACATTGACAAATCACGCGCACATTGGGGCGAACGGTGGGGTCGAGCCTCCGGTTGCAGAGGACCGCTTGCGCGATGAAGAAAGCACAGATCATAGGCATTTCGATTGCTGGCGTGGCCGGCATCGCCGCCTTCATGCTGATGAAAGGGCTCGTCAATAAGCCCCAGCCGACGAAGGTGGAGACCGTGCAGGTCAACTCCACTGAAGTGCTGGTTGCCCGCGTCGACATCCCGCTCGGTGAGATCGTCAACGACGGACACTTCCGCTGGCAGACGTGGCCGAAGGACGCCGTCACGGCAAACTTCATCACCAAGACGATGGGCGTGTCCGCACAGCGTGATCTGGTCGGCCGCATCGCTCGCGCCCCTTTCATGGCCGGCGAGCCCATCACGCCCCACAAGCTGATCAAGCCCGGCAGCGGCGGCGTGCTTTCCGCCATTCTGCCGTCGGGCATGCGCGCCATCTCAACGAAGATCAAGGAAGAGACCGCGGTCGGCCGCCTGATCCTTCCCAATGATCATGTCGACGTGATCCTCATCCGCCGCATGCGCTCCAAGACCGGACAGGAGCAGCACGTGGCGGACACGCTGCTGACGAATGTGCGCCTGCTCGCCATCGGCCAGCAGATCGAGACGAAGGAGGGCAAGAAGACCTCCGACAGTTCGGCGTCGACCGCGACGCTCGAGCTGACACCGCGGCAGGCCGAGATGCTCGCTCTCGCCTCGCTCATGGGTGACATCACTCTCACGCTCCGCAGCGTCGCCGACATCGGCGACGGTGCCGGCCCCACCAACGGGGTCGATATCCATCAGGAGCGCGGCAATTCCATTCGGATCCTGCGTTACGGATCGCGTTCGCGTGCGTACGGCGTGAATTAAGTCACCCGCAATCGTAGCCCGTCGGAAGGCGATTAGAACGATGCTCAGCAGAATGAAATCAACTCTCGCGACCGTTGCGGTGGCGGCGCTCGCGATGGCGGCCTCTCTGGCCGCATTCGCCTGGTCCGACAGTGCCGTGGCAAACGGCCGGTCCGGCTACGGCCGCACGCAGGCCAACATCGTGGGTGCGCACCAGTCGCTGCTCAGGATCCCTGACGACGCCAACTTCCCCGTGCGGCGCAACGTCCGCGTCGGTCTGGGCAAGTCGGTGCTGATCGAGTTCCCGCGCGACATCCGCGACGTGATGGTCTCCAACCCGCAGGCCATGGATGCGGTGGTGCTGAGCTCCAATCGCGTGTTTCTGCTGGCGCGGCGACTGGGCGAGGCCAATGCCTTCTTCTTCGGTGCTGATGGCGAGCAGCTTGCGACGTTCGAACTCTACGTGGAGCGCGAGACGGCGGGTCTTGAAGACCTCCTCAACCGGATCATCCCCGGCTCGTCCATCAAGGTCGAGATGCTCAACCAGACTGTCATCCTGACGGGCTCTGTGCGCAATCCTGCCGACTCGGTGCGCGCCTCCAACATCGCCAAGCAGTTCGTCACGGTCGAATACGAGACCAAGACCGCGGCGGAAGCGGAAGGTGCGGCGATCAAGAGCTTCAAGAAGGATGATGTCGATCAGACCATCATCAACCTGCTGCAGGTCGACGGCGAGGAGCAGGTGATGCTCCGCGTGGTTGTGGCCGAGGTCCAGCGCTCGGTGATGAAGCAGTTCGGCATCAACCTGGGCGCCGCCATCAACTCGGGCAACTTCGCCACGACGCTGCTGACCGAGAATGCGCTGCCGCTGACGGCCGCGGCGGGTCTCGGTACGCTGCCGATCCCCGGCCTCAACCTCAAGCAGGATGACGGCTCCGCATGCGGCGTCGCCGGCGCGCTTTGCAACTACAACAAGGGTCCGGGCTCGGACGCCTACGGCAACAACGGTTTGAGCGGCAGCTGGGGCACAGGCAACGTCAGTGTGAGCCATGCACTGCGCGCGCTGGAGCGCAACGGCCTGATCCGCACGCTGGCCGAGCCGAACCTGACCGCTATCTCTGGTGAGACGGCCAAGTTCCTGGCCGGTGGCGAGTACCCGGTGCCGGTCGTCGACTCGCTGGGCAAGCTCAGCGTCACCTACAAGGAGTTCGGTGTCGGCGTCGCCTTCACGCCAACGGTTCTGTCCGAGGGCCGCATCAGCCTCAAGATCGAGACCGAGGTGAGCGAGCTGACGACGAACGGCGCGGTGACTCTGGCTGCGATCTCCATCCCGGCTCTCAAGAAGCGCCAGGCCAAGTCGACGGTCGAGCTTCCTTCGGGTGGATCACTGGCACTCGCCGGTCTGCTCTCCGAGGACGTCCGGCAGAACATCGACGGCTTCCCGGGCCTCAAGGATCTGCCGGTGCTCGGCACGCTGTTCCGCAGCCGTGACTACATCAAGCAGGAGACCGAGCTCGTCGTGATCGTGACGCCCTATCTGGTGCGGCCGACCGCGCGCAAGGAACTGGCCAAGCCCCTCGATGGTCTCGCTCCGGCTTCCGACCGCAAGGCGACTTTCCTCGGCCACCTGCACCACATCTACGGCCGCGGCAGCGAGGTCCCCGTGGGTGATCTCAAAGGCGACTACGGCTTCATCGTCGAATGACCGATCTGGCGGAGACACACCATGAACAGCAAGTCCCATACGGTCCGTTCGGTCGATAACACTGAACCGAAGCGGATGACTGCCAAGCACATCGCCCTCATCGGGGTCTCCCTCGTCGCACTGGCGGCCTCCGGCTGCAAGCACACCGACGAAGCCAATGGCAAAGTTGCCGGCTGGACCCTCGTCGATGCAGCGCAGCGGCACCCGATCATCGTCTCGCAGAAGCCGTCGACGCTCAATATCGCGGTGCATCGCGGTTCGCGGGGGCTGTCGCCACGGCAGCGCGCTGAACTGCTCGACTTCGCGGCTCGCTACCGGGCAAGCGACGCAGGCGATAGCCGTCTCGTCATTGCCGCACCGAGCGGTGGTGCCAACGAGGTCTCGGCGATGCACGCGGTGCACGAGGTGCGCGGTGTGCTGGAGGACGAAGGCTTCGCCGCTGCCTCGATCGCGGTGGAGGCGTACTCCGCCGATGGCGGCAATGCGCCGATCCGTGTGTCCTACCTGCGCTATGTGGCGGAGGCACCCGAGTGTGGCGCATGGCCGACCAACATCGGTCACGATCCGGGCAACGCCCCCTACGCCAACTTCGGTTGCGCGACACAGCGCAACCTGGCCGTCCAGGTCGCCAATCCGGCAGACCTGCTCGGCCCGCGGACGATGACGAGCCGCTCGAGCGAGCGCCGTGATGTCGTCTACGACAAGTACGTGAAGGGCGAAGTGACAACGGCCCGTAAGACCGAAGACGAGAAGGTCAAGACGCAGGGCAACTGATGCCGCGCAGGCATCGAGAATCGCAATCTGGAGATGGCGAAATGGCTGGTCGTGAGCTTGCTGAGTACGATTTCGTGGAGGAGGCGGAAGGTCCGGAGGATCGTCCGGAACGCGCCAGGCCTATCCCGCGTATCTCGATCCAGTGCTTCTGCGAGGGGCCTGATGTTGCCGAGACGTTGCAGCATGCGGCCGAGGACCGGCGCCTGACGAAGGCCCACGTCTCGATCCACATGGGTGGCATAACGGCGGCCGTGGCTCACTATCAGGAGAGCCCGACGCCCAACCTGATCGTCGTGGAGTCGCGTCTGCCGCGCGGCGATCTCATCGCCGAACTCGACCGGCTCGCGGAGTGCTGCGACGCGGGTACCAAGGTGATCGTGATCGGTCACTCCAACGACGTGATCCTCTATCGCGAGATGCTGAAGCGGGGCGTCAGCGAGTATCTAATCTCGCCCGTTTCGCCGATGCAGATCATGGAGGGTATCTCCAACCTCTATAACGATCCGGACTCCGATCCGGTCGGACACGTCTATTCCTTCATTGGCGCCAAGGGCGGCGTGGGCTCGTCCACCATCTGCCACAACGTCGCTTGGACGTTGTCGGAAGCGCTTTCGAGCACCGTCATCATCGCCGATCTCGATCTGGCGTTCGGTACGACCGGCCTTGACTTCAACCAGGACCCCGTTCAAGGCATCGCTGAAGCTCTCGCAAGCCCTGAGCGCCTCGACGAGGTTCTGCTCGATCGCCTGTTGACGAAGTGCTCCGAGCATCTTTCGATCTTCGCCGCGCCGGTCGTGCTGGACCGCGACTATGACCTGTCGGCCGATGCGTGCGACATGGTGCTCGACATCGCCCGCCAGAATGTTCCTTACGTGGTCGTCGACCTGCCTCATCTTTGGACGTCATGGTCGAAGCGCATCCTCATGCAGTCCGACGAGGTGGTGATTACTGCCGCGCCGGATCTGGCCAATCTGAGGAACGCCAAGAATATCGTCGATCTCATGAAGCAGGCGCGCAAGAACGATCAGCCGCCGCAGCTCGTCATCAACATGATGGGCATGCCCAAGCGCCCTGAGATCTCGGTCAAGGAATTCGAGCAGGCGCTCGGCATCAAGACGCTCGCCGTCATCGATTTCGACAGCGAGACCTTCGGCCAGGCGGCCAACAACGGTCAGATGATCGAGGAGCTGAGCGCGAAGGCGAAGGCCCCGGCGGGTTTCCGCGACATCGCGATGGCCTTGACGCACCGTCGTGAGTCACGCGTCGAGAAGAAGTCGGCTCTGTCGTCCTTCGCCCCGTTCCTCGACAAGATCATCAAGCGGTAAGGAGCCTCAGGTATGTTCGGCAGGCGCACCAACGATCCCACGCCGCCCCGTCGTCTGCCTCAGCAGACGCCGGCCGCCGTGCGTCAGGCCGCAGCAGCGCCTCCCGCCGCGCCGCAGCCCGCGGAGACCAAGCCCAAGGCACAGCAGGCCGCGCCCGCGCCGGCGCCAGCCGAGCCCGCGCGCCCCGAGCCTCGTCCGGAGGCCAAGGATAATCAGCGCCGGCATTCCGAAGAGTACTATGACGTCAAGACCACGGTCTTCAACGCGCTGATCGACACCATCGACCTCACGCAGCTGGCCAAGCTCGACGCGGCGGCCGCGCGCGAGGAGATCCGCGACATCGTCAGCGAGATCATCCAGGTCAAGAACGTCGTTATGTCGATTGCCGAGCAGGAAGAGCTGCTCGAAGACATCTGCAACGACGTGCTCGGCTATGGTCCTCTCGAGCCCTTGCTCGCTCGCGACGACATCGCCGACATCATGGTCAATGGCGCGGCAACGACTTACATCGAAGTCAACGGCAAGGTGCAGAGGACGAATGTTCGCTTCACCGACAACGCGCAGCTGATGAATATCTGCCAGCGCATCGTCAGCCAGGTCGGCCGTCGCGTCGATGAATCGAGCCCGATATGCGACGCGCGTCTCCCAGACGGAAGCCGCGTCAACGTCATCGCGCCTCCGCTGGCCATCGACGGCCCCGCGCTCACCATTCGTAAGTTCAAGAAGGACCGTCTGCGGCTTGAGCAGCTCGTCAAGTTCGGCTCCATCACGCCCCACGGCAAGACCATTCTGGAGATCATCGGCCGCGTTCGCTGCAACGTGCTGATCTCCGGCGGTACCGGCTCTGGCAAGACGACGCTCCTCAACTGCCTCACCGGCTCCATCGATCACGACGAGCGAATCATCACCTGCGAGGACTCCGCCGAGCTCCAGCTGCAGCAGCCGCACGTGGTGCGTCTGGAAACACGTCCGCCGAACCTGGAAGGCGAAGGCGAGATCACCATGCGCGATCTCGTCAAGAACTGCCTGCGTATGCGACCTGAGCGGATCATCGTGGGCGAGGTTCGCGGACCAGAAGCGTTCGACCTCTTACAGGCAATGAACACGGGCCACGACGGCTCGATGGGCACGTTGCACGCCAACAGCCCGCGTGAAGCCATCAGTCGTCTCGAATCCATGATCATGATGGGCGGCTTCGCGCTGCCCGTGAAAACCATCCGCGAGATGATCGTCGGCTCGATCGACGTCATCGTGCAGGCCTCGCGTCTTCGCGATGGTTCCAGAAAGATCACGCACGTGACCGAAGTGGTCGGCATGGAAGGCGAGGTTGTGACTCTGCAGAATCTCGTCGTCTTCGAGATCGTCGGCGAGGACGCGAACGGCAAGATCGTCGGCCGCCACCGCTCGACCGGCATCGCGCGTCCGCGGTTCTGGGATCGCGCGCTCTACTACAAGGAAGAGAACCGTCTCGCCGACGCACTCGCCAACTCGGAAGTGTTCGACGACAACGGCAATCCGATGGGAGAGGCCAATGGGTGATTTCGATCTCATGCCCGTCGGCGTTGCGCTGCTTGGCGCACTGGCGATTGCGGCTGTCGTCTTCACCTTCCTCTGGCCCTATCTCTCCGGCGAGAAGAAGACGGAAAAGCGCATCTCCAACGTGTCCGCCAACCGCGCTCGCGGGGCGGGAAAGCGCGTCGCGACAGACAATGCCGCGAGCCGCCGCAAAGCCGTCGCAGACACGCTCAAGGAGCTCGAGACCCGCCAGAAGTCGCGCGAGAAGGTCACCTTGCGGTCGCGCCTCGAACGCGCCGGCATGGAGGCCAGCCCGAAGACCTTCTACACGTGGAGCGCGATCAGCGGCGTTATCACAGCCGCTTTGTGCTTTCTGTCGTTTCCGACCGCGCCACTCGCCGCTCCGATTGCAGGCTTCGTCGGCGCTTTCGGCCTTCCGCGCTGGTACCTGAAGCATGTGACAAAGCGTCGGCAGACCAAGTTCCTCAAGGAATTTGCGAATGCCATCGACGTCATTGTACGCGGTGTCAAATCGGGTCTGCCGCTCAACGAATGTCTCGGCATCATCTCGCGCGAGAGCCCAGAGCCTATTGCCAGCGAGATGACGCAGGTCGTGGAGCAGCAGCGCGTCGGCATTCCACTGGGCGAGTGCCTGGACCGCCTGATGGACCGCGTGCCATTGCCTGAAGTGAAGTTCTTCGCGGTCGTCATCGCAATTCAGCAACAGGCGGGCGGCAACCTCTCTGAAGCGCTCGGCAACCTGTCGGGCGTGCTGCGCGACCGCGTGAAGTTGCAAATGAAGGTCAAGGCGCTGTCGGCCGAAGCGAAAGCTTCTGCCGGCGTTCTCGCCGCGCTGCCGCCTGTCGTCGGCACGCTGGTGTTCCTGACGTCTCCATCCTACATCGCGCTGCTTTGGTCCACGAAGACGGGGCAGTTCCTGCTGCTGCTCTCCGCATTCTGGATGTTCTGCGGCGTGATGGTCATGAAGAAGATGATCAACTTCAAATTCTAATGGGCGCATCGCGCTTCCAGCGCGGTCTGCTGCCGGCAAGGCCGATGTTCGAGGTGAAGCCATGATGGAATACATCGATATGCTGGTGCGTCCCCAGTTTCTGGTGACGTTCATGGCTGCGGTGTCGGCGTTCGCGACGGTCCTCACGATCGCGCTTCCGCTTCTCGACAGGGACCGCACGAGCCAGCGCATGAAGGTCATGGCGGTGGAGCGCGACAAGATGCGTGCTTCGCGGCTCGCCGAGATGGCGGCGAAGGACGGTCGCGCCGGCAAGCTGAGACAGACACCCAAGGGCTTCATGCAGAAGGTCGTGGATCAGCTCGATCTGCGCGCCAGGTTCGATAACGACGAGGCGCGCAACAAGCTGAAGATGGCCGGTCTGCGCGGACAGGCGCCGCTCGTAACCTACATGTTCCTGCGCGTTGCGCTTCCGCCGCTGCTCTTTCTCGCGTCGCTGTTCTATCTGTTCGTCATCGCCAAGCTGACCTATCCGCCGCCGGTCAAGGTTCTGATCGCCATCGGCGTTGGCTTCTTCGGCTACTATCTGCCCAACGTGTTCCTCGAGAACCGCATCCAGAAGCGCCAGCTTTCGATCAAGCAGGCGTTCCCGGACTCGCTCGACATGCTGCTCATCTGCGTGCAATCGGGTATGTCGGTTGAAGCGGCCTTCGCCAAGGTCGCCAAGGAAGCGGCGAGCCAATCGCTCGAGCTGGCGGAAGAACTGTCGCTGACGACCGCCGAGCTGTCCTATCTGCAAGATAGGCGCGTTGCGTTCGAAAACCTGGGCAAGCGCACAGGCATCCCCGGTGTGAAGGCGGTCGCGACCGCACTCATTCAGGCCGAGCGCTACGGCACGCCCGTCGGACAAGCGCTGCGTATCATGGCCAAAGAAAACCGCGATATGCGTATGTCGGAAGCCGAGAAGAAGGCGGCCGCCCTGCCGCCCAAGCTCACCGTTCCGATGATTATCTTCTTCCTGCCGGTGCTGTTCATCGTGATCATGGGCCCGGCGGTCATCCAGACAGCGGGCCTCGACTGAGGCTCCAGAACTCCGCAGCCTCGCCGCGGGCGGTGCAGATGCGCCGCCCGTTTTGCGTTGCGTGCCGTGTGCCTGGGGTTGGCCGTGTCAACTAGCCGAGCAACAGATGCTGCATGAGGGCGCGCAGCTCGGCCGGCCGCACGGGTTTGTACAGCAGCTCGCAGCGGGCGTCCCGGGCGGCGCCTGCGGTCTCTGGTCCATGATCGGCGGTGATCACGATCGCCGGCACGTCCCGGCCGAGCGCGGCGCGGAGCTGTCGGACGGCATCGGTGCCCAGGGCTCCGCCGTCCAGGTGGTAGTCGGCCAGCACGATATCGGGCTGGAACGCGCCTGCGCCCAGCACCTCTTCGATTTCGTCGGAATCGCGGACGAGACAGGTCCGGCATGACCAGCGGCTCAACAGGTTCTGCATCGCTGCCAGGACGCTGGCATCGTTGTCGAGCACGAGGACGTTGGCCGGCCCCAGGCCGAGGGCCGGGTGGACGGGCGCCTGGGCCATGCCCGCTTCCGCCTCATCGTCGTCATGCGTGACGTTGTCTGCCCTCGGCGCGATGATGGTGAAACGCGTGCCGCGCCCCACGACCGAGGTCAGCTCAACGCGGTGATCGAGCGTTTGCGCCATGCGATTGACGATCGACAGGCCGAGGCCGAAGCCGCCGCGATTGGTCTCGCCAGACGTGGACCCGCGCTGGAACTCCTCGAATATGCGCTCGCGCTCAGGCACCGGAATGCCGGGACCGGTGTCCCACACTTCGATGTGAACCTCTCGACCGCGCGGCCTGGCGCCAAGCAGCACGCCACCTTCGCGCGTGTAGTGCAGCGCATTGGCGAGCAGGTTCTGCAGCATGCGGCGCAGCATCAGCGCGTCTGTCGTCACCCCCAGACTGGTGCCCGGACTGGCGATCCGCAGCCCCTTGGCCTGAAGTAGAGGCTCCAGATCGACGGTGAGAGAGCGGAACAGCGGGGCGAGCGCGATCTGCTGCAGCTTCGGCCGGATCATGCCGGCTTCGAGTTTCGAGATATCGAGGATCGTCCGCAGCAACTGCTCGATCGAGGAGAGAGCATGATCGATCTGGGAGGCGAGCCGCCGCTGTTCTTCGGACTGCGTACCGTCGCTCAGCGCCGAGAGTGAAAGGCGAGCCGCATGGAGGGGCTGCAGGACGTCGTGCCCGACGGAGGTGAAGAAACGTGTCTTGACGCTGTTGGCCTGCTCGGCCTGGTCGCGCGCCGCGCACAGCTCGCAATTGAGGCTCTCCAGATGCCGTAGGGCCGACTTCAGCTCTTCGGTGCGCACGCGGACCTGGCTTTCCAGGCCGATCGCGGTCTGGAACATGGCGTAGCCGTTGGCCTGGTGATCGAGAGAACGCTCGACCCGGTTCATCAGCGCGGCATTGATCTTCTCGAGCTTGGACACCCGCCGCTGCAATTCCGCGACGCGGGCGTCTTCGCCGCTGACCGTGCGCGTCGGAAGCCGCATGTTAGCCGCGCGCCTCCGGTGATGCGCGTCCCTGGCCGAAGGCGATGCCTGTCAGCGTCTGATTGAGGTGCATGGCGTTGAACTGCTCGCCGTAGGTGTGGAACCCGACCATGCGGAAGCGCCGATAGATGTCGGAAAGCTGGTGACGGATCTGGCGGTTCTCCGCATCGAGCCGCCGTAGAATGCAGTCGAATCCGAGCACCATGTCGATGCCGCCGAGCGACTGTTCGACACCCTCGAGCGTGCGCAGCGTCGCCTGCACCATGTCCTGCGGATTGGCGACCGTGAAGACGAGGCCCTCGTCGATCGCGCAGAAGAATGACAAGCTGCCGTCCTGATTCATATTGCGGATCGAGCGGCAGTAGTAGTCGCCGCCGACGCGCACCACCAGGGGATAGGACGCGAAGCTGAAAGGCCCCAGATCCTCGGGCAGAAGCCCGATGGCGGAAGCATACTCCTGGGCCGCCGGCTCTGCGTTGAGCTCGTGAACGATCCGGCGTTCGGTATCGGCGGCCGTGACGACGAGTTTGGCGCCGGTCGGTTCGAAGTTCTGCGACTTGAACACGCGGAACGGAACGTCGCTTTCGACCATGATGAGGAGCGCAGCATGCTGCAGTACGCGACCGTTGTGGATGAGCGATGTCTCGCGGAAGGCTAGGTCGTCGCCCGCAGATCCGCCGATGAGCTGCACGTCGTCCATCGCCCAGTGGACGGCGGCAATCAGCATCTCCTCCGCATTCGACAGGCCATCGACGAGCATCAGCGCAAAGACGCGGTCACGCATCTCCCGCCCGCTGCCGAACCGCGCCTTGATACGCCGCGCAAGCTCGCTCGCTTCTTCCACGCCGGATTGGTCGACGCCGTAGATGGCCTCGGCGACGACACGAAAGCCCTCGCTGGGGAAGGCAACGGCGACGATTCCACCGCGTGTCATGCCTTGCGGTGTGAACTCGCCGGACGTCGAGCAGCCCGATATCGCGACGCCCGGGTAGGACGTGCGGAACAACTCGGCGATGAGTTTGACGTGGTGGGCGGGGGAGAAGAACACGATGATGTGCTGGAACGGGCCTTTGCCGAGTTCACCGACAATGTCGGCGATTGCGGCGGCTGTTCCAGGCTTGGTACTGGTGGCCGAGCGTATACCGCACCCAACGTGCGGCCAGGTCGTGACGTCCACGGCGTTCTCCCGGCATCAGGCCTCTCGTCCGGGGGTGCTCCACCGAATTCCGATGAATCTCGGAATCGAGGCGGGCCACCCGTGGGGCCTGCTCGGCAAGACGGTGCCACAGTGCGCAGGTCGGAGCAATGTTTGTCGGGAAATGGCGGTAGCGATGCGATGCGCTAGCAGCTCAGCAGATCATCCGCCGGCCACCGGCGGCCACACCGCGACCGCGTCGCCGCCCTTCAGAACGACGCCGCCGCGTGCTGCCGGAGGCTGAAACACGCCATTGAGCAAAACGAGATGGCATGCCTCCCGTGGTACACCATGGGCGTCGAGCAGTTCGAGGATCGTGGTTCCACGGCGGACGGTGACGCTGGCCTCGTTGCGGGCATGACCAGGAGGCAGGTAGCCACCCAGCGACGCATACAGCTTGAGCGTCACGGGTATGTCGCTGGCCGTGTCCTGCATCGCTGCTGTCCTCCAGCAATCGGTCGTCGGCACCGCCGCTGTCATCCGCGGAGAGATCCCGCGATCGGGCCTGCGGGGCTCACGCCACCTTGGCGACCGGCGTGTTGACATGCGGCGCGGACGGGCCGTGGCCGGGCTTGCCCTGCGCAACGTCGATGTAAGCTTCGCGCAGACGCTCCGGCGCCTCGATTAGGCGGTCGCGCCATTCGCCCAGCTTGAGGCCCGTTTGTATCAGGCCGCGCAGCATACCGACGTGGTCGGTCATGCCGACGCACTGCGCGCCGACCAGCCGATCGCCCTCGAATTCGAGCTTGAGGTATTTGAAGTTGTCCTCGTCGACGAGCTTAGCGGTCCTGCCGAGCGGCGCGCCCTGCCACAGGCCGAACGACGATGAGATCAGTCCCATCGTGTCGAGCACGTTCATGTTGAGCGACCCCTCGTGCGGGGTCGGCCGGCCGGCCATGTTCAGCGCGGCGATGCGGCCGTGCTCGACGGCGACGGGCTGAATGGCGAGCATGTCGGGCTTGCCGGTCGACAAGTCGACGCCCTCGCAGCAGTCGCCTGCTGCATAGATGTCCGGCGCGGTCGTGCGCAGATAGTTGTCGACCTTGATGCCGACGTTGGTCTCGACGCCAGAGCCGACGAGGAATCCTGTGTTGGAACGCACGCCGACCGCGAGCACGACGAGGGCTGCGGGCACCGACGTGCCGTCGGACAGATCGGCGGTGAGCTTCGCGTCGGGAGAGGTGCTGCCGGAACGGATGCCATCGACCTTGGTGTTGACCCGAACGTCCACGCCCTTCTTGCCGCACCAGCGGCCAAGCATGCCGCCTGCCGTCTCGTCCATCATGCGGGCGACCATACGGGGGGCGTACTCGACGATGGTGATCTTGCAGCCGCGCAGATAGAGCGCTTCCAGAATGATCGAGCCGATGAAGCCGGCGCCCACCAGCACGACGGGCGAACCCTTGTGCGCGTGCTTGAGGATCTCGCGCGCGTCGTTGAGCGTCCAGCAGGTGTGAACGCCCTCGAGGTTCGCGCCGGGCATGCGCGGAATGATGGGCGAGGCGCCGGTGGCGATGAGCAGCTTGTCGTAGCCGATCGTATCGCCGTTGCTGATGAACAGGCGCTTGCCGGCCGCGTCGACGCCGCCGGCCCGCGCCGTGACATAATGAATGCCGAGCGTGTCATAGTGGCCGGGCTTCTGGCGCAGGTAGGTGCCACTCTCCCCGATCTTTCCGTAGATGTAGTAGGGAATGGCCATGCGCGAGTAGGGCTGCGGCTCGGCTTCGCCGCCGACCAGCGTGATTCGCGCGGTCTTGTCGACGCTACGTAGAGTTTCCGCGGCGGTCACACCGGCCGGGCCGGCGCCGAGCACGACGTAGTGCATGTCATTCCTCCCGTGAAACGTTCTGAGCGCCGCGCCGCTGCCACCAGCGGCGGACCGCAACTCCCGACCATACGGCCTCTACGAGGCCGAAGGGCCATGCGCCCTGCATGAAGCCGTAGGCCGAGGCGGCGACGCAGGCCCCGGCAAAGGCGAGCACGTATCCCGCGCCACTGTCCTCCAGCGCATAGAACACCAGCATCGCCGTTACGGACAAGAGACCGAAGGCCGTCAGCCAATCCATAACACGCGTATCCGGGCGGCCTGTGCCGCCGGACGGCAAAACGGGGCGGTTTCCCGCCCCGTGCCGCCTTCGAGCCATCGCCTCACAGGCCGAGGCGCGACAGCGTTTCGTTTGTCGGTACGCCCTCAGACGTCCAGCCGCGGAGCTGGTAGTACTCGGGCAGCATCTTGTTGAGACCGTTGACCAGCCCCTTGGCCGGGCCGGCGTTGGCAGGCTCGGAGACCAGGCGCGGCGGCAGGTTGTCGTCCTTGGCGGTGAAGCCGGCCCGGTTGTTGAAGACGCGCTCCATGTTCCAGATGCGCTCGCCGACTTCCATCATGTACTCGGGCGACCATTCGCCATCGCAGGCGGCTTCGACCTGCGGTGCGATGTCGTTGAGCGTCCAGGCGAAGGTCGTGAATACGCAAAGGCCCGAAGAGTCTACGGCGGCAGTGGCATCCTGGAACGCCTTTACCAGTGCGGGCTTGCCGTCGGTCGCCAGCGGATCGGTCTTCTCGGGGATGCCGAGGATCTCCGAAGACACTGTGTAGGAACGCAGGTGGCAGGCGCCGCGGTTGGACGTGGCGTAGGTGAGGCCCATGCCCTGGATGCCGCGCGAGTCGTAGGCAGGGAACTCCTGGCCCTTGACCGACATCGACAGGTCCGGCCGCCCATACTTCTGGCACAGGCGCAACGAGCCAAGCCCGAGCTCCTTGCCGAAGCCCTCGGCCTTGCCCGTCAGCTCCACGCACTTCACCAGCGCCTCGGCCGACCCGAACTTCAGGTCGATGCCACCGGTCTGTTCCTTGGTGATGAGACCCAGGTCATAGAGCTCCATCGCGGCGGAGACGGTGGCGCCGAACGAGATGGGGTCGAGCCCCTGCTCGTTGCAGACGAAGTTGACCATCGTCAGCGCTTCCAGGTCGTTGACGCCGGTGTTGGAGCCGAGCGCCCAGGCCGCCTCGTACTCGAGGCCGCCGGATGCGTGCCAGTACTGCGGCTTGTTCTGGATCGAGAAGTGCTTCTCGTCGATCTTGGAGATGCGCCCGCAGGCGATGGTGCAGCCGAAGCAGGCCTGGTTCGTCAGCAGGTTCTTTTGACCGTCGGATTTGCGAGGCGTCGCCATCGCTTCCGCCGAGATGTCATGGGCACCTTCGAACTGCACGTCGCGGTGATTGCGGGTCGGCATGGCACCGGCCTCGTTGATCACGTTCATCAGCACCTGTGTGCCGTAGGTCGGCAGGCCGGCGCCGGTGACCGCGTTCTGCTGCAGCACCTTCTTGCCCGCGGAAGCGGCCTTGAGGAAGCGCATGCCGTCCTTGACCTTGACGCCGTTGGTGCCGCGGACGGCGACAGCCTTCAGGTTCTTCGATCCCATGACGGCGCCGACGCCGGAACGGCCGGCGGCGCGATGCAGGTCGTTGACGATGCAGGAGTAGAGAACCTGGTTTTCACCGGCGACACCGATCGCCGAGATGTGCATCATCGGGTCCTGGTGGCGCTTCTTGATCCACTCGTCGGTGTCCCACACGCTCTTGCCCCAGATCTCGGAGGCATCGCGGATCTCGACCTTGTCGTCGAACACCGTGAGATAGACGGGCTTGGGAGCGCTGCCCTCGAAGATGATCATGTCCCAGCCGGCGAACTTCAGCTCCGCGCCGAAGTAGCCGCCCGAGTTCGAACAGGCGATCGCGTTGGTCAGTGCGCCCTTGGTAACGACCGAGTAGCGCCCGCCAGTGGAGGCGGCCGTGCCAGTCAGCGGGCCGGTCGCGAAGATCATCTTGTTGCCGGGGCCGAGCGGATCGACCTTGGGATCGATCTCCTCGACGAGGTACTTCGTCGCCAGACCGCGCTGGCCCAGATACTTGCGCGCCCAATCCATGTTGAGCGGCTCGGTCTTGATCGTTCCATTCGTTAGGTTCACGCGGAGGATCTTACCCGTCCATCCCATGTCTCTCTCCCTGTCGTGACGGTGGCTCGCGGCTTAGTCGTGCGGTGGTCGGCAGAGCGTGGCCCGCAGGCCCGCTCGCGCCGCTGCATCAGCCTTTGGCCGCTGGCGTATTGGGACCCTGCGTGGAGGTGCTGTGCGCGGACGCGGAGGCCCACACCTTCATCTTGTCAAAGCCGGTCTGCTCGCTGTCCTGGAAGGTGATCGCGCCGGTCGGGCAGGCTTCGGCGCAGGCCGGGCTGCCCAGGCACAGATCGCATTTGATCACCTTGCCGGTCGAGGCGTTGTAATTCACCGTGCCGAAGGGGCAGGCGATCGTGCAGACCTTGCAACCGACGCACAGGTTCTCGTGCACGATCTTGACGCCGTCCGAATTGGTCGTGATGGCGTTCACCGGGCAGGCCTGTTGGCACCAAGCCTCGGCGCACTGCGTGCAGGTGTAGGGGACGAAACGCGCCTCGGTGTGGAAGTCGAACACGCGGATGCGCGACTTGGAGACGTTGAACTCGCCTTCCTTGACGTAGGAGCAAGCCATCTCGCACTGCTTGCATCCGGTGCACTTGCCCGGATCGATCACCAACGCTCTGAGCATAGTTCCTCCCTGCGTCGCTCATGTTTCTGAAGCTTGCGCTGAATTCGCGCTGAGATGCGACATTCGGTCAAGTGTACTATGGTGCATTCAATGGCGAAACCTCACGGAATATCCGTGCGTTATGGTTCCTGCTATGCCTGGGCGGACATAGCTTAGCGCCTGACAAGCCTTCGGGCTCGCGCTCCGCACGCGGTGCGTCACGTCAATGTGGTTGGGTGCAGCTGCCAGCGGCGAACGTGTGCGACCGGCGAAGCGGTTCAGCCAAACAGCAGCGGGTCGGTGGGCACGAGAGGCCGGTCGAAACGCATGCCAACGTGATCGCCCTCCGACCAGGCAATGGTCCCGCTGAAGACGCGGCCCGATTGCAGGCGCACGATCAGGCGCAGTCCCGCGGTGACCGGTGGCATGCGCGACAGACCGAAGCCGCCTGCCGATACATCCAGGACGAACGCGCTGAAATCGGAGCGCCCGATCGAAACGATGGCTGTCTGCAGGAGAGACCGGCGCGGCGTGCGGCGGCGTTCGGCAAGACGCGGGACCTCGACATGACCCTGTGCGGTCAGGCACGGGCTCTCGCCCTTTGCCGAGGCGGTAAGAAGCGCATCAATGGTCGCAAGATTCGTCGCGTAGCCATCGGGCAGAACGTGCTTCAGCTCGCCGGTGAGTTCGGAGACAGCTATGCGCGCGTGCCGCGCCGCCAGACGCCAGCTCGTCTGCAGCGAAGCGATATTGAGGCTCAGCGCGCGCTCCAATCCCTGCCGGTTGGCCTCGGCCTCCAGCGCCAGGAGGCGCGCTTTCGCCTTGCCGAAGGCCGCATAGAATACCGCGACATCCTCAAAGCTCGATCGTGTGAGCTGCTCCTGCAGAATGCGCTGCGGCCAGTCGTCGATGCGGGCGGGAAAGTCCGCGATCGCAAAGCGGGCTTCGGCGATCAGGATAGCGAGCCTGGGAGACATTCCGGTGTTGACGGCGCTGGCTGCGACCGCGGTCAGCATCGCTGCGGTCTGCACTTCGTGGACGAGTGCCCGCAGCAGGAGTGCCTCGGCATTGAGCTCCTGTCGCTCGTCGATTGCCGCTCCTTCAGGATCGGTTTCGAAAGACGACTGCGGGTTACGGCTCGCCAGTGGACGCTCGAACAGCATGGAACTCCCCGTCCAACAGATCCAGACGAGAAAGAATGTATGGGGAAGATGCTAACCAAATGCTGAGCGATGTGCCGGAATTTGAAATAGATCACAGCGCAGGTCGGTGAAGTCGGCAGTGGCATATGCAACGGCTGGGCGCCCGGTTGGTGCGTTGCTCAGCGGCAGGTCTTGCGGATCGCGCTCCGCAGGGTCGCGTGGCAGTCGTAGCGCGGCGCGCAGTAGGCGCCGTCGATCTTCGAATAGGACACGATCCCGGTGCCGACGCGGCAGCGGACGATGATCTCGATGATCGGGCCGCGATCCGTCCACGCCTCCACGGCGCCACCGCGCTTAAGGAAGGCAGGGTAATCCGAATAGATCGTGCCGGTGGCGGCGGTGGCCGCCAGAACTGTTGCTGCAAAGGACATTGCGGCTGAACCTCGCGCGGACCTTGTGCCGGCATCCCCGGCGTGGCCCTTGGTTCCGCAAATCCTCTGCCAGTCGCAGTGTTCCGTTTCGGGACGCCGCTCGCGTTTGCGCGCCGCCCCGCAGCGCACGCCTCAAACGTAGGAGAGCAGCACGTAGGCGCCCAGCATCAGTGTCGTCCAGAACGCCATCTGCCCGGTCGGCCACCAGCGGCCGAAAATACCGTCGGGCCCGTGGTGACGGTAGAGCCGCGAGTTGACGCTGGTCGCGGCGCTGGAGATTGCCGCAACCAGGCCATCCCAGACCTTCTCGCTCTTGTCGTTCACGCCACGCATCAGCCAGTTGCCGAGCTTGCGGTAGAACCAGTCGAAGTCGAGTGTGATGGTCAGCGTGCGCTTGAGCAGGTCGAGCATGAGGAAGAATGCGAGACCCGAGAACAGCAGCAGCTGCAGCTGGAAGACGACGTGGCTCGCCGTGTAAGGCACGTAGGCGACCGGGTAGGGCAGCAGATTGTAGAGCGGTCCCGGCGCGACACCCAAGCCGATGCACAGCGCCGACAGCAGCACCATCGCCGAACGCATGTTCCATGGCGGCTCGGGTGGTCTGAGGCCCGAATCCTTCTGGAAGAACACGAACCACGGGAACTTGATGCCGGCATGCAGGAACACTCCGGCGGAGGCGGCCGCCAGCAGGAACCAGACGATCGCCAGATGTGCGTCTGCGGCACCCTGCGAGATCATCGATTTGGATATGAAGCCCGACGTCAGCGGGAATGATGAGATGGCGAGCGCACCGATGACGCCGCAGACCATGGTGAGCGGCATCGTCCGGAACAGACCGCCCAGGTCGGTGCACTTGCTCTTGCCGGTCATCAGCAGCACGGACCCCGCCGACATCAGCAGCAGCGCCTTGTAGATGATGTGGGTGAAGGCGTGGGCCGCGGCACCGTTGAGTGCCATCTCGCTGCCGATGCCGATGCCCGTGACCATGAACCCGACCTGGTTGACGATCGAGTAGGCCAGGATGCGGCGCATGTCGTTTTCCAGGATCGCGTAGATGATCCCGTAGAACACCATGTAGAGGCCGACATAGATGAGCAGCTCCGTGCCCGGGAAACCGCGTAGCAGCACGTAGACGGCCGTCTTGGTGGTGAAGGCCGAAAGGAAAACCATGCCGCTCCACGACGATGCGGGATACGCATCGGGCAGCCAGGCGGCGAGCGGCGGCGCTCCGGCATTGATGAGAAAGCCGGCGAGGATGAGCCAGCGTGAGACGGTCGACGTGTCGAGCTTGGTGAACGCCGCCGAGCCCGAATTCAGAATCTCGCCCGTGATGCCGGCCATCAGCAGCACGCCGCCCAGCATGTGGATCGCCGCGTAGCGGATGCCGGCGCTGGAGGCCGCGCGCCCGCCGCTCCACACCACCATGGTCGAGGCGACCGCCATGATCTCCCAGAAGACGAACACGGTGATGAGGTCGCCAGCGAATGTCACGCCGATCGCGCTGCCGGCGTAGACGTAGGCAGCACCCAGCTCCAGGCTGCTCGATTGATTGAGGGAGTAGAGACCGCCGGCAAACGCCATCAATGCGAATACGGTCGCGAACAGTCGCGCCAGCTTGTCGCCGCGCACGATCTGCAGCTCGTAGCCCAGGTAGCTCGTGGCGAGCTGCACGCCGTCGCCGACGAGCCAGACCATGTAGAGCGCGACCAGCGGTGCGCCGAGCAGGACGAGCGTGCGTATTCCACCCTTGAGGAAGGGTATGGCGAGCCCGGCTGCAATCAGCGCGAGCGCAGGAGGCAGCACGAGGCTAGCGGTCATAATAAGTATCCGGCCGTTTAAGGATGAGGCCCAGTCCCTTGGCGAACAGCACGAGCGCCACGCACGCGAGGAAGCCGTACCAGGCGCCGAACCCGAATGTGCCGTCTATCCCGAAGTGCGGGTGGTGCTCCACGACGAGATCGAGGAGCACCAGGATTGCAAGCACGATCGACGATCCGATCCAGAGGCCGCGAATGGTGCTGGGGCGGACCAGCCAGTGGTCGTCGTCCTGCCGTGGCGAGTGGTGTTCAGGCATCACGCCTCCGGTCACTTCTGGATCATGGCGTTGGCCAGGGCCAGCGGCACCTCGGGATTGAGGAACAGCGCGATGGTCATGGCCGCGGTAATGGTGAGGGCGAGAACGATCGGCAGGGGCGCCTCACCGTGCGCCTCATCGTGATGGCCGTTGCTGCCATCAGCGACAGCCTTGGCGCCGAGGCTTGCCGCGCGCACCGGCATTTCGTCCACGTCGAGCGGCACATGATCTGGATCGCGGAAGAAGGCGCGGTGCACGATCGGCAGGAAATAGAGCGCGTTGAGTATAGTGCTCGCGACGATGATGCCGACGGGCAGCCACTGCTGTGTGCCGATTGCGCCCGTCAGCATGAACCACTTGCCCAGGAATCCGGCCGTCGGCGGCAACCCGATCATGGCGAGCGCGCCGACAGTGAAGGCGCCCATTGTCCAGGGCATCCGGTGGCCGATGCCGTCGAGTTGGCTGATCTCCGTCTTGTGGGCCGCGGTATAGATGGATCCGGCCGCGAAGAAGAGTGTGATCTTCGCGCAGGCGTGGGCGGCGATATGCATGGCTGCGCCGACGAGAGAGAGCGGTGCCAGAATGGCGGCGCCCAGCACCACGTAGGAGAGTTGCGACACGGTCGAGTAGGCAAGCCGCTTCTTGAGGTTGTCCTGCCGCAGCGCGACGAGCGAGGCCATAATGATGGTGAACCCCGCGGCCCAGACCAGCCACCCTCCGGCGCCGTTGGCGGCAAGCGTCTCGAAGCCGAAGATGTAGACGATGATCTTCAGGATCGAAAAGACACCTGCCTTGACCACCGCGACCGCGTGCAGCAGCGCGCTGACCGGTGTCGGCGCGACCATGGCAGCCGGCAGCCAGAAATGCACCGGCATCAGCGCCGCCTTGCCAATGCCGAATACGAACAGCGCCAGCAGGCCCGACATGGCAAGCGGCGTCATCTTGCCCGCGAGAATGCCGCCGGCGGTGAAGTCGGTCGTACCTGCCGTCGTGGACGTGAGAAGGATCGCAGGCAGGAACAGCACCATTGACGTGCCGATCAGCAGAACGAGATATTTCCGGCCCGACCGCCGGGCCTCCTCAGTCGCTTTGTGCGTGACGAGCGGATAGGTCGACAGTGTCAACGCCTCGTACCCCAGGAACATGGTTACGAGGTTCGCCGAGAAGGCAATGGCGATCGCGCTCGCGATGGCGATGGCGAAGCAGACGTAGAAGCTCGTCTGCCGCGGCTCGTTGTTGCCGCGCATGTAGCCGATCGAATAGATCGAGTTGACGATCCAGAGCGTCGAGGCGACGAGTGCGTAGAGAAGCCCGAGAGGCTCGACGCGGTAGGCGAGGCGGAAGCCCTTGACGATCTCGGGACCGACGAGTTCGGGCCTGGCGCCATCGAGTATCGGTCCCAGCATGCTCCAAACGATCCACGCCAGCCCCACTGCGGAAACGAGCGTGACCGTCTCACGCAGGTTGGGAGCGCGATGGAACAGCGGTATGAGCGCGGCGGCCGCCAGCGGCACCAGCGTTGCGAGCAGGGCGAGAGTCTCGGGCGTGAGTTGCGTGATCATGGTGCGCCCCCCAGCAACGAGGCCGCTACCGCGTCCGCGACCTTTGCGGTAAGACGCGTGTCGATGCCGAAGTAGATCGTCGCGGCGGCCAGCGCCAGCAGCGGCAGCAGCATCGACAGAGGCGGTTCATATGCCTCCAGCGTCTTGCCCTCCGGCTCGCGGAAGTAGGCCACCTCGACGAAGCGCCCGACATAGACCACCGCCAGCACGCTGCTGGCGACGATCAGGAAGACCATCCACCACCAGCCCTTGTCGATGGCCGCCACCGCCAGATACCACTTCGATACGAACCCGGCAGTGCCCGGCGCGCCGATGAGGCCGAGACCGGCGACGACGAAGGCCCCGACGGTGAGCGGCATGCGCCGCCCGATGCCGGCCAGTTGCGACATCTGCACCGTGCCTGTCCGGTAGAGGATGGCGCCGAGCGCAAAGAACAGCGCGGTCTTCATCAGCGCGTGGTTGAAGACATGGATGAGGCTCGCCGCTATGCCGGTCTGATTGGCGAGGCCGATGCCCAGCGTGATGTAGCCGATCTGTGCGACCGAGGAGTAGGCCAGCATGCGCTTGGCGTTCTCCTCAAAGATGGCGCTGAAGGAGGCGATGAACATCGCCGCGATCGATAGCACCACGATGACCTCGAGCACCGGCAGGCCCGAAGCCGGAATTGCGATGCCATAGACGGAGAACAGCACGCGCATCAGCAGGTAGACGGCAACCTTCGTGGCCGTTCCGGCAAGGAAAGCGGTGGCGAAGGAAGGAGCGTAGGCGTAGGCGTTGGGGAGCCACGCGTGCAGCGGGAACAGCGCCAGCTTGAGACAGATGCCGACCGTCAGGAACGCCAGCGCGGCGAGGATCGGCCGCGACTGCGTTTCCATGGCGGGGCCCAGCCGCTCGGCCAGATCCGCGAAGTTCAGCGTGCCGGTCACGACGTAGATGAGCCCGACGCCGATGATGTAGAACGTCGCGCCGATGGTGCCCATGATGAGGTACTGGTAGCTTGCCAGCAGCGCACGCCGGTTCCGTCCGAGCGCGATCAGCACGTAGGTCGCGAGCGACGAGATCTCCAGGAACACGAAGGCGTTGAACGCATCGCCCGTGACCGCGATGCCGAGCAGGCCCGCGAGGCACAGCAGATACATGGTGTAGAACCAGGACTGCTTGTGCGAGTCGATCTCGCTCGCCACGCTCTTGCGTGCGTAGGCGATGGCAAAGACGCCGACGATGGTGATGAGCAGCAATACGAACGCATTGAGCAGATCGACGCGATACTCGATGCCCCACGGCGCGCTCCACCCGCCCATCACGTAGGAAATCGGCTTGCCGGTGCTGAGCACCTTGGCGAGCATGGCCGCGGCGACAAAAGGTGAGATCACGCTCGATAACGCGGCAATTGCCCATGCGGTGGTGCCGCGCCGCGTGAATGCGCTGAGGATGGCGCCGAACAGCGGCACCAGCACCTGCAGAATCGGAAGATGCTGATCGATGAAGCTCATTCGTCCTCGCCCCGGGCGAAGATCGCGTCCTCGTCGATGGTGCCGTACTCCTCCGAGATGCGCACGACGAGGGCCAGGCCGAGCGCCAGGGTCGCAACGCCCACGACGATTGCAGTGAGGATGAGCACGTGCGGCAGCGGGTTTGAGTAAACCTGGAAGCGAGGATCGTAGATTGGCGCCGTGCCGTCGATGATGCGTCCGGGGCTGATGTAGAGGAGGTAGACCGAGGTCTGGAACAGCGACAGCCCGATCAGCTTCTTGATCATGTTGCCGCGGGCGATAACGATATAGAGCCCTGACACCATCAGGAAGATGGTGATCAGGTAGTTGTAACGATCGATGATGTCGAGCAGCTCGCTCATCCCTTACCCCGATCCGCGAAAGCGTAGAAAATCGCGAGCATCGTGCTCGAGACCGTGGTGATGACGCCCGATTCCACGAGCAGGATTCCCCACTCGTGCGCGTGGGCGAAATCGTGGCCGTAGACGCCGTAATCGAGATAGCGGCGGCCGTCGAGCAGTGCGGGCAGGCCGGCTGCGGCGAATATGAGAACGCCAAGAGGCACGAGCCGCTCCACCAGGCCCTGCGGCGCGATGCGCTTGGCGGCATCGACACCGAAGACGAGCGCATAGAGGATGAAGGCGGCCGCCAGGATGACACCGGCCTGGAAACCACCACCCGGACCATAATCGCCGTGGAAGTGCACGTAGGGCGCGAACAGTAGCATGAACGGCAGGATCAGCTTGGTGCCGACCCGCAGGATGAGATCCGATTTCATTGCGCGCCGGCGCCTCCGGGCTGAGCGTCATCCTTGGCGCGTTTGCGTCTGCCGCGCAGCAACAGCATGACGCCGATTCCGGCGGTGAAAATCACGGTGGTCTCACCCAGCGTGTCGTAACCGCGGTAGTCGGCCAGCACAGCGGTCACAATGTTGGGCGGCATCTGATGCTTTGCGGATGCTTCGATGTATTGGGGCGCCACGTGGTTGTGCATGGCGGCTTCCTTGACGCCAAAGCGCGGCAGTTGGAACGTGCCCCAGATGAGCGCGGCTGCCGTAACCGCGGCAACGAACAGCGGCAGGATGTTCCGGTGCACGGGCGGATACTCGCGCGAGCCGGTCAACGCGAGCGTCGCCAGCAGCACCACGGTCGAGATGCCGGCGCCGACGGAGGCTTCCGTCATGGCGACGTCCACCGCATCGAGCAGGATCAGCACGCTGGCCATCAGGAAGCTGTAGATGCCGGCCAGGATCACGACGCCGAACAGGTTGCGCTGGCGGATTATGGCGATGGTGATGGCTGCGAGCATGGTGAGCAGCGCCATCTGAATCAGGGGCACCGCTGAGAGCGAAGTCGTAACCGTCGCGGCTTCTGGGGCAGGGGGCACGCCATACTCCTCAAGTGTTGTCGTGATCGCCGCGGGTGGCTGTTCCGCCCGGCGTGCGTCCGCGCCGGTCCTCGGTCAGCTGCGGCTTCACGTCGGCGGCGAGGGCGGCCTGAGCCAGCGCATGCGTGACCACCGGTCCGAAGAAGAAGAACAGCAGCAGCAGGAAGACCAGCTTCAGCGTGATCAGCGAGAGGCCGGCCTGCAGCATCAGGCCTGTGAGCAGGAGGCCGGCGCCCATGGTGTCGATGATGCTGGCCGCGTGCATGCGCGTGTAGACGTCCGGCATGCGCACCATGCCGATGGCGCCGACAACGATGAAGAATCCGCCTGCCAGGATGAGCGCCCAGCTTAGGATGTCGAGGACGGGAACGCTCACGTCTGCTCCTCCTCGTCGTAGGCGAGGTCGCCGTGCCGGAAGAACTTGAGCACCGCCAGCGTGCCGATCAGGTTGAGCAGCGCATAGGTGAGGCCGATGTCCAGCCACTCCGGGCGCCCCGTCAGGAAGCCCAGCACCGCAAGCAGCAGGATCGCCAGCGTGCCGATGCTGTTGCCGGCCAGCACGCGATCGAACACGGTCGGACCGAGGATGGCGCGCACGACGATGAGCGCCAGCGCTGCCAGCACCGCGACAGTCCCGGCGACGAACATCAGCGGCCTCCCTCGAATTGCGTGACGCGGCGGTCCATACCCCCGCCTTCCAGATCGTCGGCGCCCTCGCGGACGACGGCGTGGACGATGAGTTCATTCCCGCGCACCGCCGCGGTGATCGTGCCCGGAGTGAGTGTGATGGAGTTGGCGTAGGTTGCGAGACCCGCTGCCGTCCGCTGGCTCGCCTTCACGACCGTCATCGTCGGCGAGATGTCGAGCCGGGGCGAGAGGATAAGCTTGGTCACGCCCCAGGCCGACTTCGCGATCTCCCAAGCGAGCCAGGGGAAATACGTGACGGCGGCGGGGACGAGCTGGATCGGATGGCCCTCACTGTCGAGCGCGCCCATCCGCTGATCGATGTAGACGACGGCGGCAACCGACGCGGCCCCGATGGCGAGCAGGAAGGGCGTGTAATGTCCGGAGAGCGCGAGCCAGAAGGCGGCGAGCACAGCCGCCAAGCTCAGAGCCCGCATTTCACCCCCCTCCATCGTGTCTGGCAGCCGGCAGGCCCGAATGGCCCTGAGGCGCTCGTTATCGTTATCATTCCAGCGGGCTCGCAAACCGGCGCCACAGACCGAGCAATGGCTCCCGACAGGTGTCGCAAGGTGCGTCAGAACAGCTGGCCGTGCAATCCGCCGTTGTGATCAGGCTGTCACCCGCTCCTGACAGAGTAAGGAGCGAAGGCCGCCCCTGCAAGTCTGGTATACCAGACTGAACGACGTTGTGTAGTGATCGGGCTCCACCGGTTCGCACAGCCAATCGCGGCTTTCAACCGGCATGAGCGGTCGCCACCGCAAGATGTGGTGGCGACAATCAAATCCGCACGGAACGGAATTTAACTTTTGACGACATCAGCCGATGCCTTTTCAATGGCGGCATGGCAATTAAGGCTGTCAGAGCGGTGGTGGCCCGCTCACGGCAGTCTCTCGATGTAAATGGTGCGAAATGCGTGGCGTGGCGTTGGTGTTTTTCGGTTTGGTTGCTGGGCTGGCCGGGGCGGCCACGACGGCACTGGCGGATGACCCGCCGCCGCCCAGGGTCTGGACCGACGACATCCCCAAAGGCCGGCCCTATGCCACGCCGCCGCTCCCCACACGCCCCCTGAGCGAAGCCGAGCTGGTGGCTCGCGCCAACGCTCCGGTCGTTCCTCCGCCCGAGTCTCTCGAACTGGAGCCGCTGCGCGCGGCTGTGATCGCTGAGATAACGCGGCTCAAATCGGAAGCTACGAGCCCTGAGGAACACACGTTTCTCGACTCGCTCGGCGGCCTTTACGCCAGCGATCTGGCGGGACCGTTCTGGGTCGACGACAAGGGCTACACCCCGCGTGTCCATTTCGTCATCGCCGAGCTGCGCAAGGCGGACGAATTCGCGATCGACCTCACCCGCATCCGGCTTCCGAGCTTGCAGGCGGGGTCCGTTGACAACCTCGCCGCCGGCGAGCTGCGCATGACGGTTGCGGTGATGGATTACGCCTCCGAGGCATTCGGCGGCCGTTTCAAGCCCAACGACATCAGCCTCTGGTTGGACAACAAGCCCGAAATTCCGGAGCCGGCCGTGTTGCTGCCGCGGATCGCACAGGCGCGCGATCCGGCCGCCGAACTGCGCGCGCTGCATCCGCGCCATCCCGATTTCGAGAAGCTGCGCATAGCGTATCTGGTGGCGACTGGCCGCCGCGCTGCTCCGCCTCCGCCCCAGCAGGTCAAGGTGCCTGACGGCCCGCGCTTCAAGGTCGGTGACGACCATCCTCACATCGCGGTGGTGCGCGAACGTCTGGGTGTGCCGGCGACGGACGGCGTGCCGACCTATTTCGACCGTGATCTGGCCGACGAGGTCTACAATTACCTGCGCAGCAACCGCCGCCGGGCGCGCCGTGAGATCAACGACGATCTGCGCGCGCTGCTGAATGCGCCGCCCCGTCCGCAAGCGATGCCCGACCTACGCAAGATCGAGGCAAATTTGCTGCGGTGGCGCTGGCTACCGAGGGACCTCGGCCGGATCCATGTCTGGAACAATCTTCCCGAGTTCGAGACTCGTCTCGTCAAGAACGGACAGGTGGTGCACCGGGAGCGCATCATCATCGGCCAGGCGCACCAGCAGACGCCCGTGTTCTCCGATACGATGGAGCACATCGTCTTCAAGCCGCAGTGGGGTATCCCCAACTCGATCAAGATTTCGGACCTGCTGCCGAGGCTGCGGGGCGGCGACTACGACGTCCTGGCCCGGCGTGGCCTGCGCATCGTCAAGGATGGCAAGACCATTGATCCCTACAACATCCGGTGGGCGTCGACCGACATCCGGTACATCAGCATCGTTCAGGGGCCGGGTCCCGGCAATCCGCTTGGCGAGCTGAAGTTCATGTTCCCCAATCGCCACTCCGTCTACATGCACGACACCACGTCGAAGGGCCTGTTCTCCTCGTCGGAGCGGACCTTCAGCCACGGTTGCATTCGCGTGCGCAACCCGCGGCGTCTGGCCGAGGCGATCTTCACCGAGGTGCAGAGCTGGGATCCCAAGCTCATCCCCGACCTGCTAGGCCGCAAGGCCGAGGACAACCGGCAGGTCGATCTCGCTGTAAAAATCCCCGTCCACAACGTCTATTTCACCTTGGCACCCAACGACCACGGCGGCTTCACCGAGATCAAGGATGTCTACGGCCACGATCGGCGCATCGCCGACGCGCTTTCCGGCCGCCCCCTGTCCGTGATTGCCGCAAATGATCCGGCACGCCTGCACAAGGAGCGCATCGAAGAGATCGAGCGCTCGACACGGTGGAACAGCGCCGACGGCGAGGAGTGGGAGGACCGCTCGCGCCGCACGCGCCGCTATTCGGAGCGCGCCGACTATGGCCGGTCCAATCTGGGCATGTCCCAGGATAGGCCGCGCCGCTCGCGGGAGATACAACCGTCCTGGCCGCCGTTTTTCTCGTTCTTTGGCAACTGACGGCGATCGACACGCCTAGCGAGCCGGCGGGCTTCACCTGCCGCTCGGTTGCGATGATCGGGAGTTGTGCGCCGAGGTTAACCGAACCCTCAGCCGACGCCGCTATCCTCAACTCATCTGCTGGCGCAGGCCCGCGGCTCCGCTTGGGCGATGCGTGGTCGTGCGTGCGCGCTGGCAAGGGCGTCGTCAAAGTGCCGGTTCCGACCATCGCCGAGGTCAACACGTGCGCCACCCCATGCTCGATGCCGCCGAAATCGCCGCCGTAGCGGGAGGTTCCACGGCGGCCGCGCCGGATGGACCGTCGGGCCTGCTCACGCGCTTCATCTCGGATAAGAGCGGGATCGTCTCGCGCCCCAAGCTGCTGTTCGCCGTTGCCGGCTTCGATTTCGTCTGCCTGCTGGCTGCATTCACGCTTGCTCGCCGGTTTGCCGAAGCGGCGGCACCGGTCCCGGCGCTGGAGTTCATCGGAGCTGGCGCCGTCACGCTTCTCGTCATCTCTTCCCTGCGCTTGCGCTGGTCGTACACCGTGTCGTCCCTGCGGCGCCTGCCCAGGCAGGTCCAGCTCGTTGCCGCTGCCGTGACTGCCGTTATGCTTGCGCTCGCGGGTCTATCGTTTGCGACGTCCCTGGCGCCGTGGTCGGCCGGCGTCTTGCTCGCATGGTGTGCGTTCTCCTTCGTCCTGCTTTCCTCGGTCCGGCTGCTTAGCGCCCGCTTCATCGACGCGCTCGCCCGCCAGGGCCGCCTCGTGCGCCGCACGGTCATCGTCGGCGGCGGTCGCGAAGCCAACGACCTGTTGCGAGCGCTGGGCCCGGAAGACGCCGAGCATCTCCAGATTCTGGGAATCTTCGACGACCGCCAGGGTGAGCGGTCTTCGGAGGGCCCCAAAGGCATCACGCTGCTTGGCACCTTCGAGCACCTGGCCGAATTCTGTCAGAGCCGCAGCGTCGACCTTCTCATCGTTACTGTTCCACAGAGGGCAGAGGAGCGGCTGTTGCAGATCCTCAGCCGCCTGTTCGCGCTGCAGGTGGACGTGCGCGTGTCGGCGCTCAACGCCAAGCTGCGCCTTCATGCCGACGCCTACAACTTCATCGGCAAGGTGCCGATGCTGCGCGTCATGGACAAGCCGCTGACCGATTGGGATCGCGCTCTCAAGAATGTCGAGGATCGCGTGCTGGGCGCGCTCATCCTGCTTGCGGTGAGCCCGGTCATGGCGCTGGTCGCGCTGGCGGTCCGGCTCGACAGCCGCGGCCCCGTCCTGTTCCGGCAGCGGCGCTATGGTCTCAACAACGAGTTGATCGAGGTCTTCAAGTTCCGCTCGATGTATGTCGACCTGCAGGACGCCAATGCAACGCGCCTAGTCACGCGCGGCGATCCGCGCGTGACGCGAGTTGGCCGCTTCATCCGTCGCACCAGCCTCGACGAGCTGCCGCAGTTGTTCAACGTTCTGCTGGGCGAGATGTCGCTCGTCGGCCCGCGCCCACATGCGACGCAGGCCAAGGCGGGCGAGAACCTCTATCAGGACGTCGTGCAGAGCTACTTCGCCCGCCATCGCGTCAAGCCCGGCATAACCGGCTGGGCGCAGGTCAATGGCTGGCGCGGCGAGACCGACACGGCAGAGAAGATCGAGCAGCGCACGGCGCACGATCTCCATTACATCGACAACTGGTCCCTGCTGTTCGACCTCTACATCATCGCGCTGACACCGCTGTCACTGGCCTCGGGCAAGAATGCGTACTGAGGCCGCCATATCCGCAGCAGGGAGCGCTTGGCGCATCAGTGCGTCCATGCTCGCCAGCATCGTGGTGGCGGCGGCCATGGCCTCGAGTTCGATCGTGTTCTCGGAGCCCGCGGTCGCAGATGCCCTTATGGCGGCTGCCATTGTCGGCTTACCCGTGCTGGGGGTGCTGCGGCTGGGGCGCATCACGCTTCTCAATGCGGCGCTGTGGTTCGTGGTTGTCGGAGCGGGTATCGCTGCGACCTCGCTGTCGGCGACGTTCGACACAGCGATCAAGCATCAACTCGTCACCCTGTTTCTGCTGCTCGGCGCGCTCGTGATTTCCGGCTACATCGCGGCCGATCCGGAGCCGCGCTTCCATCTCGTGATGGTCTTCTACGTGGCGGCCGCACTGGTGGCGACCCTGGCCGCGCTAGCGGGCTACTTCCAGCTCCTGCCCGGCGCCTACGACCTGTTCACGAGTTACGGCCGTGGGCGCGGGACCTTCAAGGACCCCAACGTCTATGGTGCGGCACTCATCCCCGCGCTTGCGTACCTGTGCTGGATCATGTTGCGGGAAAAAGCGGAGCGCGTGGTCCCGGCCGCCTTTGCGGTGGCCGTGCTTTCAATCGGTTTGCTCGTGAGCTTCTCCCGGGGAGCGTGGATCGCGGCGGCGTTCGCCGTCGCCGTCGTCGTGTGGACGGCCGTGGTACGGTTCCGGCGTCGTAGCGATCGACAGCGGCTGTTGATCGTCGCCACGCTTGGCGGTCTTGCCTTTACGGCAATCGTTGCCGGGGCCCTTCAGTTCGACGCCGTGAAGAGCCTGTTCGCGGAGCGCGCGAGCTTGTCCCAAAGCTACGATGTCGGCCCGGAAGGCCGGTTTGGCGGGCAGCAGAAGGCGATTGCGCTGATCCTCGACCATCCGCTGGGCATCGGCACCCACACCTTCCGCGACGTCCATCATCCCGAGGAGCCGCACAACGTCTATCTCAGCACGTTCCTCAACGCGGGCTGGATCGGCGGGCTTCTCTACATTGCGTCCGTGCTCGTTACGCTCGGCGTCGGCCTTCGCATGAGCCTTCGCATGGGCGCCCTTCAGGGGCCAGCCGTGGTCGCCACCGCATCGCTTGCGGCGCTCGCCTTCGAAGGCGTGGTCATCGACAGCGACCACTGGCGGCACTTCTTCATCGTCATGGGCTGCGTTTGGGGGCTCGCAGATGCGGTGCCGCCCATGATCGATTCCGGTCGCCGGCGCTCCGATCCGCAGCGCGCGGCCTAAGACGGGACCGCGCCTTTGCGGACCACGGTCAGATCATGATGGCGCGCGTCACGACGGCGCCGTTCGCAACGTCGTGGACATGATAGATCGGGCATTCCACACGGCTCTCTCCGGATTTTTCCCGGCTGAGGTCGACGGCGATGCTCGGTACCGTCGACAGTTCAGTCCGCCCGATAGGAACCTTGAAAGTGCGGTGGACGTGGCCCGCCAACACGCCGACGAGCGCATCGTGCCGCTGCAGGCACGAGCATAGCAACTGAGCCTCTTCCGCCTCGCGGAACTGCAGGCGAGGCGTATCCACAAGCTCGACAGGGGGATGGTGGGCGAACACGAGAGTCGGTTTGCCACCGCCGGCCGCGAGCAACGCGTCGAGATGCGCGGCGCGTGACGCGCAGAAGCCGCCGAGGCCGCCCTTCTGTGTATCGCGGTACTGCGTATCGACGGCGACGAGATGCAGCGGGCCGAGGTCGACGGCATATTGCGCGTAGCCGCAGGCCACATCGAGATAGCCGTCACCACCGAAGGCATCGAAATATGTGTTTCGGCGATCACGATTGCCAATGGTTGTGTAGAGCGGCGCGCGAAGTTTGGCCAACTCGGCGCGCGCGGCGGCATAGTCCGAGGCACTCGCATCGTGCGAGATGTCGCCCGTGTGAACCACAGCATCGACCGGCTCTGCTAGAGCATTGATCGACCGCACGGCGGCTGCGAGGTTATCTATGCGGGCTCTCTTTGTCGGATCGGCCGTCGCGATATGCGTGTCGGATATCTGAGCTATACGCATTGCGCGCCGATCCCCTCCGTTCGTGCGGCTGGCCCCATTGCGTTGCAAGCTCCCCGGACCGCCGAAGCGGATGGAAACCACGCATGCCGAGCGATCGCAAGCAGCCACAACCGCGGCCGATTGCGACACTTGATCCGCGGAGAAAAACATTCAAGCATGCGAATATCAAGGTATATGTTGCGGGCTGGAACGACGGCGGCGGATGTGGGACTGCAGCCGTGATGGGGATCGGCGGATCGCTGTCGGCAGAGCGAAGCGGGAGGGGTTGCGCATGGCAGCGGAAGGGTTGACGGGGCAGCGGGTGGATACCTCTGTTCCGCCCGCAGACGAGATCAAGACCACGACCTGCTACATGTGTGCCTGCCGCTGCGGCATCCGCGTCTATCTGAAGGATGGCAAGGTCCGCTACATCGAGGGTAACCGCGATCATCCGATCAATAAGGGAGTGCTGTGCGGCAAAGGCTCGGCCGGCATCATGCAGCACTACTCGCCCGCCCGCCTCAAAGCGCCGCTGTTGCGCACCGGTCCGCGCGGATCGGGCCAATTCAAGGAGATCACGTGGGAGGAGGCGCTCGACATCGCTGCCGGCTGGCTCGGGCGCGTCCGCACCACCGATCCGCGGCGGCTCGCCTTCTTCACCGGCCGTGACCAGTCCCAGTCGCTGACCGGCTGGTGGGCCATTCAGTTCGGCACGCCCAACTATGCAGCGCATGGCGGCTTCTGCTCGGTGAGCATGGCGGCTGCCGGCCTCTACACGTTTGGCGGTTCGTTCTGGGAGTTTGGCGAGCCCGATTGGGACCTGACGAAATACTTCATCCTGTTTGGCGTTGCCGAGGATCACGGCTCCAACCCGATCAAGATCGGCCTTGGCAAGCTCAAGAAACGCGGCGCCAAGGTGCTTGCCATCAATCCCGTGCGCACAGGCTATGGCGCGATTGCCGACGAGTGGCTGGGGATCAAGCCCGGCACGGACGGCCTTTTTGTCGGCGCGCTCATCCACGAGTTGCTGCGCACTGGCAAGGTCGATTTCGACTATCTCGTGCGTTACACCAACGCGCACTGGCTGGTGATCGATGATCCGAACGGACCGGAGCACGGCCTGTTCGCCCGTCATACGAACAAGGAGCCGCTGGCCTTCGACAAGACGACGGGGAAGCTCGTCGATGCGAAGGCGCCGGAGATCACGCCCGCGCTGTCAGGTTCCTTCACGCTCGACGACGGCCGCAAGGCGGTGCCGTCCTTCGAGCTGATCGCGCGCCGCTATCTGTCCAGCGAGTACGCTCCAGAACGCGCCGAAGTCGAGACTGGCATTCCCGCCGCAACCATCCGCCGGATCGCCGCGGAACTGGCCGAAGTGGCGTTCGAGCAGGAAGTGGTGCTCGACATCCCCTGGACCGACTGGGCCGGGCGGCGGCAGGAGAAGATGATCGGCCGGCCGATCTCGATGCACGCCATGCGCGGCATCTCGGCCCACTCCAACGGCTTCCACACCTGCCGCATGATCCACCTGCTGCAGATCATGCTCGGCTCGATCGATTGCCCCGGCGGCTTCCGTTACAAGGCGCCATATCCCAAGTGCATTCCGCCGCGCCTCAAGCCCACCGGCAAGGACAACCAGGTGCTGCGCAACGAGCCGCTCGGCGGTCCGCACCTGGGCTTCCCGATGTCGCCGGAGGACCTGCTGATCGATGCCGACAGCAAACCGCGCCGCATCGACAAGGCATTCAGCTGGGACGCGCCCTTAGCGGCCCACGGCCTCATGCACATGGTCATCACCAATGCGGCCAATCACGATCCCTATCCGATCGAAGTGCTGTTCCTCTACATGGCCAACATGGCCTGGAACTCATCGATGAACACGTCGGGGGTGATCGAGCACCTGACCGCGAAGGACGAGACGACCGGCGCGTACAAGATCCCCAAGATCATCTACTCGGACGCCTACAACTCCGAGATGGTGGCCTACGCCGACCTCGTGTTGCCCGACACGACGTATCTGGAGCGCTGGGACTGCATTTCCCTGCTCGACCGGCCGATTTCGGAGCCCGACGGACCGGCCGATGCGATCCGCCATCCCGTGGTGAAGCCGGATCGCAACGTGCGCGGGTTCCAGGAGGTGCTGATCGATCTGGGATGGCGCATCGGCCTGCCCGCGTTCACAAATCCGGATGGGACGCGCAAGTTTGCCGGCGGCTATCCCGACTATATCGTCAACCACCAGCGCATGCCCGGCGTCGGACCGCTTGCGGGCTGGCGCGGCAAGGACGGCAAGAGCTTCGGTAAGGGCGAGCCCAATCCGGATCAGCTTGCTGCCTACGTCGAGAACGGCGGGTTCCACGTGCACCACCTGCCGAAGCACATGCGCTACTTCAAGCACGCCAATCGCGATTATCTCGATTGGGCCAACGGCATCGGTTTCATCACCGACGCCGAACAGCTCATCTTCCAGCTCTACATGGAGCCGATGCAGCGGTTCCGTTTGTCGGCGGCCGGCCATTGCAAGTGCGTGCCACCGCAGATGCACCGCGAGCGCATCTCGACTTACTTCGATCCGATCCCGTTCTGGTATTCGCCGATCGAGCAGGAGATGGAATCCGACAAGGAGGCTTATCCGTTTTTCGCGATCACCCAGCGGCCCATGCACATGTACCACTCGTGGGGCTCGCAGAATGCGTGGCTGCGGCAGATCACGGCGGAGAACCGTCTCTACATGAGCCGCGCCAAGGCGAGGTCGATGGGCATCGCGGACGACGATTGGGTCTGGATTTCGAGCCGCATCGGCCGTGTGCGCGCGCAGGTGCGCCTGATGGATGGTGTCAACGACGATACCGTTTGGACGTGGAATGCGATCGGCAAGCGTGCCGGTGCCTGGGGCCTGTCCAACGATGCGCCCGAGAGCACGCGCGGATTTCTGCTCAACCACCTGATCGGTGAGTTGCTGCCCGAGCGTGACGGCGGCTACCGCTACTCCAACTCCGACCCGGTGACGGGACAGGCCGCCTGGTACGATCTCAAGGTCAAGATAGAGAAGGCGGGTCCAGACGAGCCGCACGAAACCGCGCCGCGGTTCGAACCTCTAGAACGGCCGCCCGGCAGTCCGCGGCCCGTGCTGGTTTCGAGCTTCGGCAAGGAGTTCGGCAAGAGCCGCTGAGGCGTCAGAGTCCGAACTTGCGACACCTCAGACCTCTCCCCGCGAATGGGGGAGAGGGTAGAGGCGCCCCTGCAATGCAAATCGATGCTGGCTCGGCTTCGTCGTTACATGCGTGCGATCGAGAGATCGCGCATGACGGCGGCCGTCTGCTCCGCGTTCTGACGCAGTACGTCGAGCGTATCGCGGATCGAGACGATGCCAAGCACCTTGCCGGTGTCGTCGCACACGGGAAGGTGGCGGATGCGATGCCGCTTCATCAGCGCCATTGCCTCGAGCACGGTGTGCTCGGGTTTGCAGGTGATGACCTTGGTCGTCATCAGGTCGGAGACGCGCATCGCCTCGACTTTGGGAAGGCGCTGGGCAAATGCGCGGACGATGTCGCGCTCGCCGAACACGCCGACAAGCCGGTTGCCCGCGTCCATCACGGGCAAGGCGCCGATGTACTTGGTGTGCAGGATCACTGCAGCGGTCTGTACCGTGTCCTCGGGCCTGCAGACGATGAGCGGTCCCTGATCCCGGATGATCTCGCGAACCAGCATGTTCTTATTCTCCTCTTGGATCGTATGGCGTTTCCTTTTGATCGCTCACGTCGTCTTCGGCCGTTCTTGTCGATCTGCGGCCAATGTTTGTTTCGGTCGTCCCAGGTGGCGCCTGATCGCTGCTGTATGGCTGTTTCCCGGCGCCGTGCTTCATTGATGTCAGCCTAGCGCCATTCGGGAAGCGAGCAACAAGGCAGCGTCAAACTCCCAATCGATGCAACCGCGATTGCGGCCCCCGGTGTACGTCGATTAGCGTGCCGGGCGTTGGCAGGCCCGGGTACAGGTGCCGTCGACGCTCATACCCACGCCGCTCGCCGGCGCAGAAACATCGGCACGACCGGCAAGGATCGACATGCGGCAATTCTAATATTCGACTTTTAGAATAGAACACCTTTTAATCGCGGGACACAAGATGTCTTCAGTGCCGTACTCCCGCCGAGGCCAGCCCCCCGGCAGTGGAGCCGGGCACTGAACAAGATAATCCATAACGGGAGGAGAAGACCCAACATGGCCAAGCTGATAGCTCCGCACGGTTCCGACACGCTCGGGCCGCTGTTTGTGTCCGACACTGCCGAGAATGAGCGGCTACAGCATGAGGCGCGCTCACTCCCCGCGCTCGTCGTCAGCTCCGCTGCGGCCGCGAACGCGGTCATGCTCGGGGCTGGTTACTTCAATCCTCTCAAGGGCTTCATGGCCAAGGCCGACGTAATGTCGACGGCCACAGGCATGAAGACGACCTCGGGTCTGTTCTGGCCGGTGCCGGTCATGAACCTCGTTGCCGATGCCGGTGGCGTCAGTGCGGGCCAGCGCATCGCGCTCAAGGATCCCAACGTCGAAGGCAATCCGGTGCTCGCGGTCATGGACGTGACGGGCGTGGAGACATTGAGCGACGCCGAACTGTCCACCATCATCGCCAGCGTGTTCGGAACGTCCGACCCCAAGCATCCTGGCGTTGCCGCCCTTCTGGGGCAAGGCAAGACGCTGCTGTCCGGCCCCATCAAGGTGCTGAACTTCAGCTATTTCCAGACCGAGTTCCCCGACACCTTCCGCACCGCGACGGAGATACGCAACGAGATCGCCGAACGGGGCTGGTCGAAGGTCGTTGCCTTCCAGACGCGCAATCCGATGCACCGCGCCCACGAAGAGCTGTGCCGCATGGCGATGGACCGGCTCGGCGCCGACGGTCTTGTCATCCACATGCTCCTGGGCAAGCTCAAGGAAGGTGACATTCCCGCGCCGGTGCGCGATGCCGCCATCCGCAAGATGGTCGAGGTCTACTTCCCGCCCAACTCCGCGATGGTGACCGGGTATGGCTTCGATATGCTCTACGCTGGCCCGCGCGAGGCGCTGCTGCACGCAGTCTTCCGCCAGAACATGGGTGCGACCCATCTCATCCTGGGTCGCGACCACGCGGGCGTCGGCGATTACTACGGTCCCTTCGACGCACAGGCGATCTTCGATACGATCCCCAAGGATGCGCTCAAGATCGAGACGTTCCGCGCTGACAACACCGCCTACTCCAAGAAGCTCAAGCAGGTCGTGATGATGCGCGAGGCGCCCGACCACACGAAGGAGGACTTCGTGGCACTTTCGGGCACGAAGGTGCGCGAAATGCTGGGGCAGGGCATCGCCCCGCCTCCGGAGTTCTCGCGGCCCGAGGTGGCCGAGATTCTGATCCGCTATTATCAGGATCTCGACAGCAGGAAGCTTGCCGGTTGATCGTTTGCGTCCGATGGGGGCAAGCGGTTTGCGCGAAGCCGTTCTTTCGCGCTGCCGCTGCGCCCGGATGACGCGGATGCGTCTTTGTTCGCAGCCGCCAAGAGCCTTTCCTCGAGCAGTGCCGGACGGTATATTCGGCCCCAAGGGACAGGCTGTAGCGGCGTTGGAACGTCCTGCCGCGTCGAGCGGCTCAGATAGCTCATCAGCAGAATGCAAGGGAAGGTGACAGATGGCCGAACAGAAGCCGATTACCAAGGTTCCGGATGGCAAGGCGCGCTTTTTCAAGACCCGTCAGAAGGAGCCGACCGCGAAGGGTTTCGTGGGCTATGAGACCATCTGGGAGCCATTCCAGACCGAAGCCAAGTACGTCACGCCCAAGAAGCCTTGAGCCGGACCATCCGGCGTGGCCCGCAAGGGGGGCTTGGCCGGTCGTGTTGAGACAAGTTCGGACCGGGATGGCATGAGGGCCGCCCGGTCCGATTTGTTTTTCGGGGGGAATGCAAACAGAGATCGAGCCTTGGATCCGATTCGTCCGAGACGGCGTTCGGGCATTTATCAAGGGCGTGAGAGGATGCGAGGCGCGCCCGCGATCGCGTGCCGGTTCGGTTCGTTCAGATGGGCAGCTTCAGGGCGTTGTCGATATTGGGCTCGGGGCCGGTGACGCCGCCTGCATCGATTTCCTCTTGCGTCGCGTCACGCACGGTCAGGATCTCCAGCCGGAAGATCACCTCGCGCCCGCAGAGGGGATTGTTGCCGTCCACCGTCAGCGTCTTGTCGTCCATGCGCGTCACGATGAAGTTTCGCGCCTCACCCTTTTCGTTCTCCATCACGATCGTCGTGCCGAGTTCGCGATATTCCTCAGGCACATTTTCGATGCGGTCGGTGAAAACCAGCTTTTCGTCGCGCGGACCGAAGATGCGGTTGCAATCGATCGGAACCTCGACGATGTCGCCGGCCGACTTTCCGGCGAGCTGCTCGTGCACCTGGGGCGCAAGCACGTCGTTGCAGCCGTGGACATAGCCGAGCGGAAATTCGACCGCGCTCAGAACATGGCCGGACTTCTTGTCGGTGACCTTGAAAGTCACCTCGACGAACTTTCCGTCCTCGATGGTCTCGCTCATGACATACCCATAACGCCGCCGACCATCAGAAGATCGACGCCCCAAAGATCCTGACCGCATCATCCTCGTAGCCGAGCACGAGTCGGCCCAGCCACTCGCCCTTCTTCTTGGTGCTGCGCTGCCGGTAAAGGACAGTCACATGCTCGCCGCGGCGGATGATGCCCAGGTAGTCGGCATCGGGGGCCAGGGTGCGCGTCAACTCGCTGTGCGAGAACTGCTTGCCAACCTCGACCTCATGCAGACCGTTGGTCAGCGCGAAGGAGAAGTTTTTGACGAATTCGCCGTAGTTGCCGTCGTTGGAGTACTTGATGAGGTCGCTCCACAACGGATTGGCGATGGCGATGATCTCGTCGTCTGATTTTTCGGTGATGTTCATGGGGGGCTCTGTCGTGCGCAACGGCGCCTGTCTCGTACTTCGATTGTCTTCGATGGCTGAGGGGCAATTGGCCAGCCTCACGCGCGATTGGCAAGGGGGCTGGTGCCGAGCTCGGCTTCGTGCAGCCAGGTCCGCCGGGAAGATTCCTCCCGCCAAGCACGCGGCTGATGGATGCATCGGTTCGTGGCCGGCAGGCGCGCTAGCAGCAATCGGTCCAACGGCAGCGAAACTGGCAGTCGAGCAATGTTGTGATGTGGATCGGCCCGGGAAATCCTCCCCAGGGCATCGACACTGTCGATACCCTGGGCAATTTCCCGGGCCGCATGATTAGTGGCCGACCTTCTCGGCTTCCTTCGCGGGCGCAGCCTCGTTCTTCTTGATTTCCGCCAGCGCCTTGTCCTCGATGTCACCGACGAGGTGATAGCAGGGCGCCTTTTCCATGGTGTACTTGCCGGTCTTCGGGTCACGGCGAGACACCGTCAGGACGTGCCAGTTCTCGTCGTCCAGCTTCATGTAGTCACCACGGTAGTAGTAGCCCGGCCAACGGGTCTCCTTGCGGAACAGCGTGTGATGCGTCACGCACTCCGAAGTGCGGTGGCGATGCCTCAGCTCCCAGGCCCGCAGCAGCTCGTGAAGGTCCTTGGCCGCGAGCTTCTCGAGATCCTCTTCCATGATCGCGAGCTTCTTGAGGCCGATGTTGAGCAGCTTCTCGTTGGTCATGTAGTTGACGGTCACGCCACCGCAGTACTCGTCCATCAGCTTCTGCAGACGCGTGAGGCCCTGCTTCGGCGTGATGTAGTTCGGGTTGACGTCACCGGCGACCACTTCGTTGCGATAGATCTGATAGTGCTCGAGTGGCTTGTAGATTTCCTTGCGCCGACGCTCGATCTGCTCGTCGGAAACGCGGATTCCTTTGGCCTTGCCGTCGTCGATGTACTTGACGGCGGCCTTCGCAGCCAGACGACCCTCGGTGAACGAACCCGAGGAGAAGGCGTGCGGCGTGCCGCCGACAGCGTCACCGGCTCCGAACAGGCCTTCGATCGTCATCATGCGGTTGTAGCCCCAGAAGTACTCCGGCGGAGACACGTCCTCCGGACCGCTGGCCCAGCCGCCGCAACCGGTCGCGTGCGAGCCCATGACGTAAGGCTCGGACGTGGTCAGCTCCGGGTTTTCGTTCTTGGGGTCGACGTCGGTCGCCGCCCACAGAACCGCCTGGCCGACGGTCATGCCGAGGAAGTTCTCCCAGCCGACTTCTTCCAGATGCGGGTCCTGGAACGCGTGCATCGTGACCATGTGAATGGGGCCGCGGCCGGCATTCACTTCGTTGATGATGCAGTGGTTGCGCAGGCAGGTCGGGATAGGCCGGTGCGTCCGGTGCGACAGCTCCGGATCGAGGTACTCCTTGCCCACCATCTTCTGCAGGTCGGGGAACCATTTCGACTCGTATTCCTCGCCGTTGCAGTTCTGCGTGTAGGTCTTGAGATGGAGGAAGTAGGCGCCGACCGGGCCGTATCCGTCCTTGAACCGCGCCAGAACGATGCGGTTCTCCATCTGCGTCATCTTCGCGCCGGCCTCGATCATGAGACCGTAAGCGGAGCCCGACGACCAGGGTGCGTACCACACGCGGCCAGCGCCTTCGCCCACGGAGCGCGGCTTGAAGATGTTGGAGGCGCCGCCCGCCGCACAGATCACGGTCTTCGACTTGAAGACGTGATAGTTGCCCGTGCGCACGTTGAAGCCAACGGCACCGGCGATGCGGTTCTCCTTGGCGTCGTCGAGCAGCAGGTGCGTGACGCAGATGCGGTTGTAGACCTTGTCGGCGGACTTCTTGGCGGCTTCGGCCACGATCGGCTTGTAGCTCTCGCCGTGGATCATGATCTGCCAGCGGCCTTCGCGCTGATACCGTCCCGTCTTGGGGTTGCGCATCAGCGGCAGACCCCACTCCTCGAACTGGTGGACGGCCGAGTCGACGTGGCGTGCCATGTCGAACAGCAAATCCTCGCGGACCATGCCCATCAGGTCGATGCGGGCGTAGCGGACGTGATCCTCGGGGTTATTCTCACCCCAGCGCGTACCCATGTAGCAGTTGATCGCGTAGAGGCCCTGCGCGACCGCGCCCGAGCGGTCGATGTTGGCCTTCTCAGCGACGATGATCTTCTTGTTCTGGCCCCAGTACCTGGCCTCGAAGGCTGCACCAGTGCCGCCAAGACCGCCGCCGACGACCAAGACGTCGATGTCGTCCTCGATGATTGTCTTGTAAGCCATCAGTAGTACACTCCTGCTTTCATCTCCAGATTGGCTGCCTTCAGCGTATGCAGGCCGCCATCGTCGAGGCGAAGGTACTTGGGTTCGTTGAACAGCAGCTGGCTGTCGCGCATCTCACGGTTGGGGCCGGGCACCTCGGCGAGCTTCGGAATGTGCTTGCCCCAGGGCTTCGTGGTGATCGGAGAGAGGAAGCTCTTCTCCGTGCCGTCCCGGAACTTGATGCGCCACGCGATCGTGCCCTTCTCCTCCTCGCGGCGGACGCGGACACTGTGGCCGAGCGGTGCGAAGTCGGCGTAACCGCGAACATCGATCGCAAACTGCGGGCAGGCCTTCACGCAGGAGTAGCACTCCCAGCACATGTCGGGTTCGATGTTGTAGGCGCGGCGGTAGGTCGTGTCGATGTGCATGATATCCGACGGACAAATGTCGACGCAGTGTCCGCAGCCATCACATCTCGTCATGTAGACGAATGTCGGCATACTGTAGCTCCTCCTTGGATCGGCGAATTCTTTGCTGGTTCTAATGCTCAGTAGTGCTGGGGAGCTTCACGCTTGATGCCCAGCCCCATGTTCATGGGCGCGCCCTGCAGGAGCTCCATCGAGTGCCGGTCGCGGTCGGCCGGATCATTCCTGTCGGCAGGTGCCGGGAGCATGTCGAGCGAGCCGTCGGCCTTGGCGATCCGCTTCTGGTAGGCCGCGGCAGGCTTGAAGAACATGTGGGCGAACTTCGACCAGATGACTCCACCGAACAGCACCGTGCTGGCGATGATGAACAGGATCAGGAACAGCGTCGTCCAGCCTTGAGCGCCCATGCTCTGGAGGATCGACCAGATCAGGCCCAAGCCGGTGGTCGCCAGCAGCGAGAGGATGAACATGTCGGCCTTGACGATGCGGTTCCAGGGGTTGCCCTCGGCCGCGAGATCGACGCGGATGAAGAACCAGAACCACAGGCCGCCCACCAGAACCATCAGCGCGCCCAGGTGCCACAGCATCGAGAGTACCGGTGCGCTCGACTTCGGATAGACGAAGACCAGCAAGACGGTGGTGATGATGAACGTCAGGAAGCCGTACATGGTCAGCAGATGCGACATCCGGCGCTTCGGATTGCAGAACTCGGCTGATGTCAGCACGTCTTCGGCGACCGTCTTGAATGCGACGGCCCGCCTGTCGGCGCTGCTGAGCTTCTTCTTCGCCTGCTTCTGCGCCTTCTGCGCGTTGGCGAAGAAGTAGGTCGCGCTCTTCTTATGGACGACGTCGATCAGCGTGCCGAGCACGACAAGAACGAACATCGCCAAGACGTAGGCCTGGATGAGGCTGACGGGCAAAGTCTCCGACAAGGCGGAGAAGGGGTTGTCTGTGATCAAGGCCGATTTCCTTCCTCAAGTGATTGTTTTTGCGCGAATGTTGACAACGATCTCCCCCCGCTTCTCCTGTGTGGGTGTGCGCCTGCCGTCCGAGCCGAATTCGCGGTCTGGTCTCGTCAGCCGTGGCGATTGAACCGGCGTGCCGATGCACAGCCGCGTTCTTGAATCGCCCTCTTCAGCGCACCACTTCTCTCACAGTAGCCCGCCGCGATGCGACCTCCAGCATCGCGCGGGCGCGGTCATGGCACCCCCGTCACCGTTCGGCAGTCGGGCCATTCAGCATCCCGACACCGCTCCAGGCAAGCTAAAATTCATGAACCCGCATGTTTGAATGCGAGTTGCTTTCAACTCTCGCGGGGGATGATACGAGACCGAACGCCGACACGGAAATTGGCACTGGCTATTGCGACCTTGACCCGAAGATGCTTCGTCGGAGGTAGGCACCGGTCGATGCCGTCACCGGCTGCTGCGGGTGGTTTGCTCGTTCCGCCAATGCATTGGCCGGATGCGACGCTCAGCGGGATCGCCGGCCTTCGCAGTGCAGCAAAAATTGGGTTCGTCATCGGGAGCGCGTGCGGCTGACATTTGATGCTCCTCGCAACCGGACCGAGAGCGACGTCAACCTGCGATAAGTCTGCGCGGACCTAGCGTCGAAATGGCGCAAGGGCGATCGCTAGCTCCGCGGACCGCCCAAGCCCCTCCGCTCGTCTTCAACGCATCGTATAGGTCGTGCGGCCGCTCGAATGCCGGTGCTCGACGATGTCGATGTGATCGCCAACGCGGGGATTGCGCGCTCGATTGGCCAGGACCTTCACCCGGTGCCCGTCGTCGAGCGTCACCCCGACCTCCAGGCCGTCCAGGGCGCCCTTGCCCGCGAACGTTTCAACGGAGGCGATGGTTCCCGCGCGCTTAACCGTCGTTTCGTGCGCGTCGAGATCGACGAGAAAGAAGCCAGCTACGACCGCGCCGACGATCGCCAGCCCTACCGCGACCATCTTCAAAGTGTGCAGCCGCAGCTCGCGTTCCAGCCGCCGCTTGGTTTCTTCGCGCATCGGGTAGGGACCTCGAATGGCTTGGATTGGACACGCATCGCGCGGGGTTGCCGTCGCGTTTCAGGCGGCCTGGGGTCGTCGGGTAACCAGATCGACGATCTCGCTCATGATGTCGTTGAGCTGGAAGTTCTTGGGTGTGTAAACGGCCGCCACGCCGAACGACAGCAACGTTCGCTCGTCCTCAGGCGGGATGATGCCGCCGACGACGACGGGTACATCGTCGATGCCTTCCGCGCGCATGCGCTCCATCACCTCGCGCACGAGCGGAACGTGGCTGCCCGACAGGATCGACAATCCGACGACGTGGACGCTCTCTTCGACCGCCGTGCGTACGATCTGCGCGGGCGTCAGGCGAATGCCCTGGTAGACCACCTCCATGCCGCAGTCGCGGGCCCGCACGGCAATCTGCTCGGCGCCGTTGGAGTGACCGTCGAGGCCGGGCTTCCCAACCAGGAACTTGATCGGGCGGCCGAGCACGCCGGCCGCGGTCTTGACCGACGCGCGCACCTTGTCGAGTGCCTGCCCGTCGCGTTGGGCCGCGGCCTGTGCGACGCCCGTCGGCGCGCGATATTCGCCGTAGATGCGGCGCAGGAGGCCGCCCCACTCGCCCGAAGTCACGCCAGCCTTGGCGCAGCGGATTGAAGCATCCATCACGTTGCGGTTGTCCTTGGCCGCTGCCTCGAGTTCAGCGAGCGCGGCGGTCACCGCTTTGCTGTCGCGCGCCTCGCGCCACGCCTTCAGCCGCGCGATCTGTTCCGCTTCCACCGCGGGGTCGATGACCTGGATCGCTCCCTCGCCGCCCGACAGTGGTGACTCCTCGGTCTCCGTCCAACGGTTGACGCCGACAACGATCTGCTCGCCGGATTCGATGGAGGCGAGGCGCGCGGTGTTGCTCTCAACGAGCCTGCGCTTCATGTAGTCGATGGCGGCGACGGCGCCGCCCATGCGCTCGAGCGTGGAGAGTTCGGCGCGCGCCTCCTGCTTCAGCGCATCGACTTTGCGCTTGATCTCGGTCGAGCCGTCAAACACGTCGGCATACTCGAGAAGATCGGTCTCGTAGGCCAAGATCTGCTGCATCCTCAGCGACCATTGCTGGTCCCAGGGCCGCGGCAGGCCGAGAGCCTCGTTCCATGCCGGCAGCTGCAGCGCACGGCAGCGTGCATTCCTCGACAGCGTCACGCCGAGTGCCGCAATCAGGATGCGATAGACGTTGTTCTCCGGCTGCGGCTCGGTGAGACCCAGCGAGTTCACCTGCACGCCGTAGCGGAACATGCGGTTCTTGGCGTCGGTGACGCCGTAGCGGTCCCGCGCGATCTCGTCCCACAGCTCGGTGAAGGCGCGCATCTTGCACACCTCGGTCACGAACTTGAGCCCCGCATTGACGAAGAACGAGACGCGCCCCACCACGCTGCCGAAGCGGTCGGCCGGAACCTCGCCGGAGGCCTTCACGGTGTCGAGCACGGCGATGGCGGTCGCCAGCGCAAAGGCAAGCTCCTGCACCGGCGTGGCCCCCGCCTCCTGCAGGTGGTAGGAGCAGACGTTGGTCGGGTTCCACTTGGGCACATGTGCCGTGGAGAAGACGATCGTGTCCTTGATGAGCTTCAGCGACGGTTCGGGCGGAAACACGTAGGTGCCGCGCGACAGGTACTCTTTGATGATGTCGTTCTGGATCGTGCCGGTCAGCTTGCCGCGGTCGGCACCCTGCTCGTCGGCGACGGCGATATAGAGCGACAGCAGCCAAGCGGCCGTCGCGTTGATCGTCATGGAGGTGTTCATCTGCTCGAGCGGGATGCCATCGAGCAGGGTGCGCATATCGCCCAGGTGCGACACGGGGACGCCGACCTTGCCGACCTCTCCGCGCGCCAGTTCGTGGTCTGAATCGTAGCCGGTCTGGGTCGGTAGGTCGAAGGCGATCGAGAGGCCGGTCTGCCCCTTCGCGAGGTTCATCTTGTAGAGCGCGTTGGACTTGGCGGCGGTAGAGTGGCCCGCATACGTGCGGAACAGCCATGGCTTGTCACGCTGCATAGCAGCGGAAGGCGGGCTGGTGGCGACCTCGGAGACGGCAGAGTCGCGGGGTTTTGCGGGCATTCCTGATCCCTTGGCTAGTCTCACGCGCGAATGATGCGGTGCCTAAGCTAGCCAGGGTCTTTTCGCAAAGCAAAATGGTATTTGGGATCAGGGCTCGGGGCTGACCAGCGGGCGCGCGGTTCTCGGCTTCACGACATCGGCCGCGGCGCCCGAGACGCGCATGAGCATGATCGCCATGCCCAGACCCCAGATCATGCCGACGGTGGTTAAGAACAGCAGGTTGGTCTCGTCGTCCTGAAACAAGACCACGTGGTATTTCGCCGCCAGATACTCGACGATGAGCGCTCCGGCCATGAAGAAGGCCATGAAAATCGTGGTCAAGATCTTGGAATCGACGATCAGGAACAGGACATAGCCGCCGGCTGCCACGAGCATTGCGCAAGCTACCAGGGCGGGTGGACTCAAGTTATTGACGTGATTAATGAAATCGTCCATCTGCCGTTCCCCGATCGTGCCGGACCGTGAATCGGCCGAGCCTCGTGAAGGTAGAGTTATGGTTCAAGGATAGTGTGCCAGCGTTAAGAACTCGTGACTCGTACCTCGAAACCGCCCCCGAGGGGCTTTATTGCATCGCAAAATCGTGCTTCATTCCGCATCCTCCGCCGGTGCATGCTGCGCTGCACGTGGCCGCTGGACGCTGCCGTCATGCGTCCGTCGCCCGTTTTGGCTGGATCCGGGGAGGGAGGCTTGCGCTCGACGGGGATGCGCGAGCCGTCGTTGGGACGAGATCGGGTCGGATCACCTGCTTCCAGCGTGCACGCTGGAAGCAAATCGGGTGGTCTCGTAACAGAACCAGGCCGGGAGACGAGAACGAATGTCGAGCCAGAGCGCCGCGAAAAAGACCGGGGACGATACGCCGGGGTCGCCCGCTGTCGTTGCCGCCAAGAAGGATCTCTACGAAATCGGTGAGATCCCGCCGCTCGGCCACGTGCCGAAGAACATGTACGCCTGGGCCATCCGCGAGGAGCGCCACGGCGAGCCGGACAGCGCAATGCAGATCGAGGTCCTGCCGACGTGGGAGCTCGACAGCCACGAAGTACTGGTCTTCGTGATGGCGGCGGGCGTCAACTACAACGGCGTTTGGGCGTCGCTCGGTACCCCCATATCGCCGATCCGCGACGTGCATAAGCACCCCTTCCACATTGCGGGCTCTGACGCCTCCGGCATCATCTGGGCCGTGGGCTCCAAGGTGAAGCGCTGGAAGGTCGGTGACGAGGTCGTCATCCACTGCAACCAGGACGATGGTGATGACGAGGAGTGCAACGGCGGCGACCCGATGTTCTCCACCTCGCAGCGCATCTGGGGCTACGAAACGCCGGACGGCTCATTCGCCCAGTTCGCGCGCGTGCAGGACCGCCAGTGCCTGGAGCGGCCGAAGCATCTGACCTGGGAAGAGGCCGCCTGCTACACGCTGACGCTCGCCACCGCCTACCGCATGCTCTTTGGCCATCGTCCGAATGTGCTGCGTCCCGGCCATAACGTGCTGGTGTGGGGTGCTTCGGGAGGCCTGGGGTCGTTCGCCGTGCA
>JBFWNY010000020.1:0-67233 GCA_050250815.1 Hyphomicrobiaceae bacterium | reverse complement strand
TGCAGCTTTACCTGGGCTACCGCGCCTGGGAAGCTGACTTCGCCGCGACCGGCGTTGGTGCCGCTCCGCTCGACACCATCCACACCGTCTACACGGGTGCAGTGATCAAGTTCTGACACCACACAATCGCCGGGGCCGTATCAGCGGCCCCGGTTGCCTTCCCTGCTTTGAGTGTGGAACCGCACTTGGGAACGGTTTGGGAGGCGCGAACGAGTTGCGCTTGGGTTGGACCCGGATAGGTGCAACGCCTCGGGTCCCGATTGAATCAAAACGGATTTCCGCGCTACGCCGAATCAGGCGCGTGGCACATCTGCCACTAGCAACGCGCGATGATGTTGTCTCCGTGCATTCACTGTTTACGCCGCCCCGGGCGCCCGGTTAACTCATGGGTAGCTGGCTGCAACGTTGTGTCCAATCCCGACACGGCATTCGGTTCCAGCCTCACGTGGGATGTGGTGCGACACTGCGAGTCTTTCACCGTCGTGCGTGCCGGTAGCGTCAGTGATCGGAGAGTGTAATATGACTGGGGGACTGATCAGGAAGACGAGCTTCGCGGCCATGGTCGCTGCGGCTGGTCTTGTTATGGGCGGCATTTCGTCCGCGCAGGCTGCCGATCTAGGTGGCGATTGCTGCGCTGACCTCGAGGAGCGCGTCGCCGAGCTCGAAGCCACCACCGCACGCAAGGGTAACCGCAAGGTCAGCCTGGAAGTTTCCGGTCAGGTGAACGAGCTGGTGTTCTTCTGGGACGACGGCCTTGAGTCGAACGTCTACCAGACGACGAACACCTATTCGTCTAGCCGCTTCCGCATGAAGGGCTCAGCGAAGATCACGGCCGACTGGTCGGCCGGCTACTACATCGAAATCGACTTCGAAGGCGCGATCGGCGCCTCCGTCACGCAGTGGGACGACGACCCGGCTCGCCAGCCGCGCCTGCGTCACTCGGCGTGGTACTTGAAGAGCAACACGCTCGGCTCGGTGTGGGTTGGCCAGTACAGCCACGCGACCGACGACATCGTGCTCTACTCGCTGGGCGGCAACTCGCCGGCCACGGCTTCGAACCACAACTCGACGGCCGGCGCCAGCTTCCGCTTCCACATCGGCGGTTCCAACCTCTACCTGAACCTGTCGGGCTCGCAGCTGTGGCAGTTCCTGGATACGGACCGCGGCAACATCGTTCGCTACGACTCGCCGTCTCTCGCGGGCTTCGTGCTCTCGGCGGCCTGGGGTGAGGACGATGTCTGGGACGTAGCCCTGCGCTATGCCGGTGAGTTCAACGGCGTGAAGATCGCCGGTGGCATCGGCTACTACGAGAACAACGAGAACGGCGCTCGCCGCAACTTCATTGCGGACGTGCCGGCCGACTTCGACGAGATCCGCGGCTCGGTGTCCGTGATCCACACGCCGACCGGCCTGTTTGCCAACTTCGCGGCCATTCACCGCGAGTTCGACCTCGCCGGCAAGGCGGACTTCAACTACTGGTACGTCGCTGGCGGTATTTACCGGAAGTTCTTCGACATCGGTAAGACGTCGATCTACGGCGAGTACTCCGAGGCGACGGGCGCTCTTGAGGGTCTGGTGGTCGGCGCAGCGGGCATCGGCCGGTTCGATGCCAACGGCAACGCAATCGCGGGTGTCGGCGCTGGTCAGCTCGTGACCAACTCGGACATCACGTCCTGGGGCTTCGGCGTATCGCAGGACGTCGATGCGGCCGCGATGCAGATCTACCTGGGCTACCGCGCCTGGGAAGCTGACTTCGCTCTGACGGGCCTTGGCCCGGCACCGCTCGACACGATCCACACCGTCTTCACGGGTGCCCGCATCCAGTTCTGATCGGCACTCGAGTTGAGATGTCTGAAGGCCGCGCTCACCCGAGCGCGGCCTTCAACTTTTCCCCGTCATCCACGCGCCAGAGGACGCCGAGTTGCGCTTCGGCCTCACGTTCGCGCCCGGCCAAGCGCGGGAGTAATAACGCAGAGCATTGAAATATATGAAATATTTTCTGCGATGATCGTCCGGTGTCAGGCTGTTGTTTTGATGTCAAACATCGGTGTCGTCCCGGCAACATTTGCATGCCAAAGCAGCTGGTTGCCGATGCGCGCAATTGCCGGGGCCCGGAGCCTACATTAGACAGGACTCATGTTTGCGAGTCGTGTGGTGGGTCTTAAGGGACCCATTAGAGCGGCCTTCCGATGCCTCCCGAACCCGGTGCCTGGTAGCCGTGGTCCGGAACGGAAAGCCTCTCGCGGGAAGCTTGCCCGGCAGCCACCGCCTCTGGACTGCGTATCTGCCTCTGTTCTGTAGCGTCTCAAGCGTAGCGCGTTCTTTCCGAGCCGCGTGCGTTCACGCGCGTGCGTGCTGCTCGGTGAGGACACGCCCCTGACGCCGGGCCGCGCGTGCACTTCCCGCACCGCCGGACTTACCCTAGTGGAGATGACAATGATTGGGGGACTGATGAAAAGGACCAGCCTGATCGCCATCGCCGCCGCTGCCGCCGCCGTCTTCTCGACGAGTGGCGCGTCTGCCGCGGACCTTGGCGGCGACTGCTGCGCCGACCTTGAGGAGCGCATTGCAGAGCTTGAAGCCACCACCGCCCGCAAGGGCAACCGCAAGGTCAGCCTGGAAGTTTCCGGCCAGGTGAACGAGCTGGTGTTCTTCTGGGACGACGGCCTCGAGTCGAACGTCTACCAGACGACGAACAGCTATTCGTCCAGCCGCTTCCGGTTCAAGGGCTCGGCCAAGATCAACGCTGAGTGGTCGGCCGGCTACTACATCGAAATCGACTTCGAAGGCGCGATCGGCTCCTCCGTCACGCAGTTCGACGACGACCCGGCTCGCCAGCCGCGCCTGCGTCACTCGGCTTGGTACTTGAAGTCGGATCGCCTCGGCTCGGTGTGGGTTGGCCAGTACAGCCACGCGACCGACGACATCGTGCTCTACTCGCTGGGCGGCACCTCGCCGGCCACGGCTTCGAACCACAACTCGACGGCCGGCGCCGCCTTCCGCTTCCACATCGGCGGTACCAACACGTATCTGAACCTGTCGGGCGCTCAGCTGTGGCAGTTCCTGGATACGGACCGCGGCAACATCGTTCGCTACGACTCGCCGTCTCTCGCGGGCTTCGTGCTCTCGGCGGCCTGGGGTGAGGACGATGTCTGGGACGTCGCCCTGCGCTATGCCGGTGAGTTCAACGGCGTGAAGATCGCCGGTGGCATCGGCTACTACGAGAACAACGAGAACGGCGCTCGCCGCAACTTCATTGCGGACGTGCCGGCCGACTTCGACGAGATCCGCGGATCGGTCAGCGTCATCCACGTTCCGACCGGCCTGTTCGTCAACCTGGCGGGCATCCACCGCGACTTCGACCTCATCGGCAAGTCGGACTTCAACTACTGGTACGTCGCTGGCGGTATCTACCGGAAGTTCTTCGACATCGGCAAGACCTCGATCTACGCCGAGTACTCCGAAGCTTCTGGTGCTCTCGAGGGTCTGGTTGTCGGCGCTGGCAACAACATCCTCGACGCGAACGGCAATGCGATTGCCAACGTCGGCGCCGGCCAGGTCGTGACGAACTCGGACCTGACGTCGTGGGGCTTCGGTATCTCGCAGGATATCGACGCGGCTGCAATGCAGCTCTACCTGGGCTACCGCGCCTGGGAAGCTGACTTCGCCGTGACGGTCCTCGGTGCCGCTCCGCTCGACACCATCCACACGGTCTACACGGGCGCTGTGATCAAGTTCTGATCTAGCCTCTCCAAGACCTGACTTAGGGAAGGCCGCACCTCCGGGTGCGGCCTTTTCTGCGTGCTCCCCAATGAGCAAATGTATCCACATCCAATGTTTCTAATAAGCAACAATTCCGGATCAAAGCTATAGCTTCTACATCAATGGAATTGCCCATCCCGCTTGGGTTGCCTACACAGGACTCATGTTTGCGAGTCACGTGGTTGGCCATCATGGCCAAGACGCAGGCATGCCGGGGGTTCTGCACACAGCACGCAGGCCGCTCCGGGATGTCCGCCGCGGGAAGTAGCCTGGCGACCACGATCTCCGACTGCGTAACTCACAAGTCCTCCAGTAGCGTCCGAGTGAACGAGCGTGTTCCGACCGAGCCGCGTGCGTTGAGGCACGTGCGTGCTGCCCGGTGAGGACACGGGTCTTCGAACAGCCAGGCCGCGCGTGTGCTTCCCGCATCGACGGACTTACCCTAGTGGAGATGACAATGATTGGGGGACTGATGAAAAGGACCAGCCTGATCGCCATCGCCGCCGCTGCCGCCGCCGTCTTTTCGACGAGTGGCGCGTCTGCCGCGGACCTTGGCGGCGACTGCTGCGCCGACCTTGAGGAGCGCATTGCAGAGCTTGAAGCCACCACCGCCCGCAAGGGCAACCGTAAGGTCAGCCTGGAAGTTTCCGGTCAGGTGAACGAGCTGGTGTTCTTCTGGGACGACGGCCTTGAGTCGAACGCCTACCAGGTGACCAACAGCTATTCGTCGAGCCGCTTCCGGTTCAAGGGTTCCGCGGCCATCACGGCCGACTGGTCGGCTGGCTACTACATCGAAATCGACTTCGAGGGTGCGATCGGCGCCTCCGTCACGCAGTGGGACGACGACCCGGCTCGCCAGCCGCGCCTGCGTCACTCGGCTTGGTACCTGAAGAGCAAGACGCTCGGCGAGGTGTGGGTCGGTCAGACGAGCCACGCGACCGACGACATCGTGCTCTACTCGCTGGGCGGCACCTCGCCGGCCACGGCTTCGAACCACAACTCGACAGCCGGTGCGGGCTTCCGCTTCCACATCGGCGGCACCAACACGTACCTGAACGTGTCGGGCGCTCAGCTCTGGCAGTTCCTGGATACGGACCGCGGCAACATCGTTCGCTACAACTCGCCGTCTCTCGCGGGCTTCGTGCTCTCGGCGGCCTGGGGTGAGGACGATGTCTGGGACGTCGCCCTGCGTTATGCGGGTGAGTTCAACGGCGTCAAGATCGCCGGTGGCATCGGCTACTACGAGAACAACGAGAACGGCGCTCGCCGCAACTACATCGCGGACGTGCCGGCTGACTACGACGAGATCCGCGGATCGGTCAGCGTCATCCACGTGCCGACCGGCCTGTTCGTCAACTTCGCGGCCATCCACCGCGACTTCGACCTCATCGGCAAGTCGGACTTCAACTACTGGTATGTCGCCGGTGGTATCTACCGGAAGTTCTTCGCGCTCGGTAAGACGTCGATCTTCGCCGAGTACTCTGAGGCCTCCGGTGCTCTCGAGGGTCTGGTTATCGGCGCTGGCAACAACATCCTCAACTCGAACGGCGTGGCGATTGCCAACGTGGGTGCCGGCCAGGTCGTGACGAACTCGGACCTGACGTCGTGGGGCTTCGGCGTCTCGCAAGACATCGACGCTGCTGCGATGCAGCTCTACCTGGGCTACCGCGCCTGGGAAGCCGACTTCGCCGCGACCGGCGTTGGTGCCGCTCCGCTCGACACCATCCACACCGTCTACACGGGCGCAGTGATCAAGTTCTGATCTGGCCCGTTCGAGACCAAAGTTAGGGAAGGCCGCACCTCCGGGTGCGGCCTTTTCGCTGTCCGAGGCACTATCGACTGGTCGGCGCGCCCATGCGAACGTATGAAGAACTGTGGAAAAGTAGAGGCGGCGGGACGGCGCCGAAAAGACGATGTTTGAATGTGGAAAACACGCCACATGACCGCGAAGGCACACCGTCCGGGTCAATTGTTCAGCAGGGCTTAACCAACCCTGATTGATGCTTGTGGCAGCGATCACAAAGCAGCATTGTCGGCTCCAGCGAGTGCGGCGTTCAACGACCGCGGGGTAGTTCGAGATGAGACCAATAAGAGCAATACTGCTCACGGCAGCACTGATGGCCATGTCCACGGCCGCGGGCGCCTTCCAGGAGCAGCAGGGTGCCAGCGGCGCCCAAGCACCGCAGGCCGCGCCCGTGGCGCCGGCCGCCAAGATGGATTTCTCCGTTCCGGGCTCGGCCCAGCCAGCAGCCGGTGGCACCGAAGTACGCATCCCCGGTCTCGGCCGGCTGGGCGTGTTGCCGAAGATGGATTTCGGTCTGGAGCTGCTCTACGGCTCAGCCTCCGAGCCCAAGCAGCAGTTGGCGCCGGAGAGCCAGGACGACGACTCGCTGCGCATCCGCGGCACGGTCAAGCATCGCTTCTGACCGCGGGTTCGCCGAGTACTGAGTTTCAACGGGGACCTTCGGGTCCCCGTTTTCGTTTCCGCTCCGAGAATCGCGGGCGAGGGTGACGATTCCACACTATGATGCGGGGCCCGCGACGAAGAGGCAAAATCCGTGCTGGCAGCCGCCGCCGTCCATCTCCTGACCGGTCTGGGCGCGCTCTGCGCGCTGTTTGCCACCGAGGCAGCGATTGCCGGCGCCTTCGAGCGCATGTTCGTGTGGCTGGGGATAGCCTTCGTCATCGACGGTATCGACGGGCCGATCGCCCGGGCCATCGGCGTGGTCGAGCGGCTGCCGCGGTTCTCGGGCGAGCGCATAGACCTCGTGATCGACTATCTCACCTATGTCTTCGTGCCGGTTCTAGCGCTTCTCGTCGCCGGGAGGATTGGGCCGCCAGCGGTTGCCTACACGCTTGCCGCACTCGTGCTGCTGTCGTCGCTGTTCCATTTCGCAGACGTGGAGAGCAAGGCGGATGAGCTTGCGTTCGTGGGTTTTCCGGCGATCTGGAACATCGCGGCCTTCTATGTGTTCGCCTTCGAGATGTCGCCGGGAGCGGTGCAGCTGCTGATCCTCGCCGGTGTCGTGCTCACGTTCGTGCCGATGCATTGGGTGCACCCGGTACGTGTGCTGGCGCTGCGGCCCGTCACGCTGATTATGACGGCGGCGTGGGCCGGGGCGGCTGCGTGGGCGGCGAGCGTCGGCTTTCCAGCGCCCTGGCCTGCCCGGCTCCTGCTCGGGGTATGCGCCGTGTATGGCTTGGCGCTGTCGATCTGGCTCACGTTCGCAGCGCGCCAGCGCGCGCCAAGAGCTCATTCCGACAGCAACAATCCGTGATGTTGCGCCGCGCGTAGCCTTGCAGATGGCAGAATGCTATCGGCTGATTATGAAAGCGGCTCGGCGCCGGCGGGCGCGGTCGTGACGGGGTCCCGCGTTGAACAACAAAACACCAGTGGGAGGTGGGGCGCGGTGATTGTCCGAAAGACGCGCGACAGGACCATACGCGGTACCGTCCTCACGCTGGCCGTTATCGCGGCCTTCGCGCTCAGCATCGGTTCTGCGCGCGCGGGTGGCATACCGACGTACGGTTCGCCGCAGACCGTGTCCCCGCGGGCGGTCGATACGGCACTCGTCGTGTCGGTGGACGTATCGAGTTCGGTCGACGAGCGCCGCTACCGGTTGCAGCTCGATGGCATTGCCGCTGCCCTCGAAGATCCAGCCGTCGTGAGCGCCATCGTGGACGGTCCCCGTGGCGGCATCCTGTTCGCTCTCGTGACCTGGGCCGATCGCCCCAAGCTGTCGATGCCGTGGATACGGATCGGAAGCGCTCAGGACGCGGCCCTGGCCGCACTCAAGATTCGCACGCTGCCGCGCGAAGGTGGCGACTTCACCTGCCTGTCGCGCATGCTGCGCTTCGTGACTGACAAGATCGTGCCACAGGTGCCCGAGCCCGCCTCCAAGATCGTCGTCGATGTATCGGGCGACGGTAGCGACAACTGCAATGCCGATGAGCCGACGGCCCAAGTTCGCGACGAGATGAACGCGCGTGGCACCGTCATCAACGGGCTGCCAATCCTGGAGGGCCGCGAGGCCGCGACGCTGGAGGACTGGTATCGCGATAACGTGGTTGGCGGGCCGGGCTCCTTCGTCCTGCCGGCGCAAGGCTTTGCTGATTTCGGACGCGCCATCAGGCAGAAGTTCGTGATCGAGATCAGCGGCGCGCAGCCCGCCACAAGCACTGCGCGCGCGCTCGATCGGTAATGGCGGGTCGAACCGTCTTCAATCCCAGAAGGCACGGTCGCCGTTCTTGGCGGCATCGAGTTTGTTGGCCGCCGACCGTCCCTTCAGGCCCAGGAGGCGCGCCGAGTTGATGTCGGCTTCGTCGAAGTTGGCGCCCTCGATGACTGCGCCGGTGAGGTCGGCACCGCCCATCTCCGCGCCCATGAGGTTTGCGCCTCTCAAGTCCGCCCCCGAGAGGCGGGCATACTCGAGCACGACGCGGGCGAGGTTGGCGTCCCGGAAAGTGGCGCCGGTGAGGTCGGCGGAGCGGAAGACGCCGCGCATGAGTCCCATCGACTGATTGCGCATGTCGGCCGACAAGTCGGCCTTGCGGAATACCGCTCCCTTGAGGCTCGCGCGGGAGAAATCGGCGGCCACGCGCGCGTTGGTGAAGTCGGCGCCGTCGAGCTTGGCACCCATGAGCTGGGTCGAGAACAGGCTTGCGCCCTGTAGGGAAGCCCCGGAGAGATCAGCGTCGAGCCCCCAGGCCTGATCGAGCACGGCACCATCAAGCCGCGCGCCCTTGAAGATGGTCTTGTTGATGCGGGCGGATTGCAGGTTAGCTCCCGACAGGTCGATGCCCGAAAGGTCGAGGCCATTCAGCCGTCGCGCCGACAGATCGAGGCCCTTGGGCCCGCCGGCCTCCCGGATCAGACGCTCGACATCGGCGCGCGTCAGATCGGCCTTGGTGAACTCGTCGGACTTGAGGTCGAGATACTGGATCATGTCCTGTCCTTTCGCGGGAAGTGCGCAGGCGGCGACCGCCGGTGACAGGATGGCCGCGGCCAGGACGAGATGGCGTCGGCTTAGGGAAGCGTATCGCGGCGTGCGCATGGGACTTGGCTCCGCTCGAAAGCGTCCGTGCGGTACGGAGCGCACGAGAGTTTTCGCACACTTTGGCAAGGCGGAGGGCTCAACAGGTCGCGAGCACGCGTGAAGAGCGGGCCGAGGAGGGGGGCGGACGGGACGTTCAGATATCCTGTGCGGTCGCTGGTGCGCACCGCCAGCGGACGATCTTCCAGCCGGGATGCTCGTCGGTCCATTTGCCGAAATGGGGCGGGGCATAGAGTGCGCACATGCCGGCCGAAACGTCGCTGAACAGCGGGAGCTTGTGGTCCCGACACACGCCCGGGTCGGAGACCAGACAGGCGGTTATGATGATCGCGATCATGAGGGAGCCCCCGATCGATGCTGCGCTGCTGTTCGTGCCATAACGCACGAGCGCGGCGAATAGATCACTTCCATGAGCAGGATCGCAGACGGGCTCGGCCGCGTCAGCTCGTCAGCAGCAGCTCGCCCTTGCCGAAGATAGCCAGATCGCCCGAGAGCTTGCGGACGCGGGCCGGCAGCGGCTTGGGCGCGAGCGATCCGAGGCGCTGGGCCGTGTCGCGCGACAGAATGCGCAGGATGACGAGATCGTGAACACCACCGTCGCGGAATGTCGGCAGCAGCCGGCCCGTCCGCGGCGCAATCAGCGTGCCGCGGCGCATCTGGATGCCCGGCTCGTCGCCGAAGCCGCCCTCGGCCCACAATGTTCCGCCCATCATGCGCGCTCCGGCATGCGCGCCGAAGTTCCCACGCGCAATGATGGTGCCGCGGCGCATCCGGTCGCCGGCTCGCGGTCCGACGTTGCCTTCGACGAGGATCGTGCCGCCTTGCATGCCGTAGCGCTCGCCAAAGCGGATGCCGCCCGTGCTGTCCGCCGTGTTGCCGCGCACATGGACGATGCCATCCCGCATCGCTGCGCCCAGTCCAGCGCCAGCGCTGCCAGCAATCTCGAGCCGGCCGCCGCGCATGTTGGCGGCGGCGAAGGCACCGACATCGCCTTCGACCACGATCGTGCCGGTGTCGAGCCTGGCGCCGACGAGATCGAGCTGTCCGGTGGCACCATCGAGCACCAGACGCTCACCGGCCGTACCCGCAATGCGAAAATGATCGCCGACCTTGGGCGCGCTCGCTCCCTCGCCCAGTGGCAGCTTCCCGATGTCACCGTTCGACAATCCGCTTATTGCGGCAGGCGTCAGCGCCGAGAGGTCGAGCCGTCCGTCGGGAGCGGAGGTGAGCGTCAGCGTCAGCGCGCTCATGGCAGCAGTTCCTTCAGGTGGTAGTGGTGTTGACCGAGGTTGCCGCCGTAGTTGCCCGCCGACACGCGGGTGACGCCCTTCGACGCGCCGATGCTGGTGACGGCCGCCAGTCCGGCACGCATTGCGTCCGCGACGGATTTCGACGTCAGGCCGTCGATGACGATCTCGAGCACCGCGAGCGTGTCGTCGGACAGATCAGATTTCACGGCGCCCCGCAGCGTCGGGCAGAAGGCGTCGTTGGTCGAGGCAATCACGCCCTTGTACTTGGAGCCGACTTTGCTGCCTGAGCGCACGATGCCGCCGGGGAACGGTGTGATGACATCGCCGATCTTGGCCATGGCCGCGACAGCAGCTTCGCACGTCTCCAGCAAGCCAGCGCGGTCGCGTCCCAGGATCAGCAGGTTGCCGCCGCCGACCGCTTCGGTCGTAACACCAACAGTGTCCTCGGCAATGAACTCGCCGTCCATGACAGGGACGCGCCAGAACCGCCGCGCGCCAAGCTTTTTCGCTGTCTGCCAGCCATCGCCGAAGTAGCGGAAGCCAGTGGAGAGCTTGATGCGGCTTTTGGCGTCGCCAAGTCCGTCGTAGCAGGCCGAGCCTGGGCTTGTCAGGACGCACTGGCCGACACGCTTCTTGAGCTGATCGGCAACCATGTCGGGGGAGAACGAGAAGACGAGGCAGCGTACGCCGTGCCGTCCGTCGGGTGTCTCGTCCGGCGACATCTCGCGATCGATGCCGCATTCGGCGCCGCAGCCGATCACCGACGTGCCGAAGCCCGTCATGGTGACGGCGGCCTGCATGGCCCATTTCGCGCTGTCGGCGGTGATGACGATGCCGGTGCCCGTCATGCCGAAGGCCTCGGCGAAGGTATCGTCGATGGCAACACCGTTGATCTCGGCCGCTCGGCTCTGCATTACACGCGCGCCCCTGTCGGCTGCACGACGATGCTGCCACGGTCGTGCCGGATGATCTCTTCGTCTGCGACTTTGAAGTTGCCGAGGCTGACAGTGTGGTAGCGGGTGAAGTAGTCGCCGAGTTCACGCTCGATGCTGGCGTCGTATTCGGGCCGCGCGACGTGCGTGGCTCCCTGCACGACCTTGACGATCTTGCCGTCCTTCACGATCAGCTCGCCGTTCTTGAAGACATACTTGGGGGTCGTGAACATCGCCTCGCGGTCGGCGTCATCCTCGTACACAGTGACGTCGCCCCATGCACCCGGCGCCAGGTGCCCGCGATCCTTGAGACCCAGGCTGCGCGCGGGCCCCGCCCGCGTCATGATGGCGATCTCGTAGAGCGAGTACTCGCGGTCGAGCGTGCCGACAATGGAAGCCTTCTGCGCGTCGGGATGGATCTTCTGCAGCATGTCGCGGCGGAAGCCCTTGTCCATGAGCAGGCGGATCAGGTGCGGGTAGGTGGTGAAGGGCGCGCCATTGGGGTGGTCGGTCGTCAGGAACACGCGCCAGGGATCATCGACGAGCAGGAAGATTTCCAGCCCGATCGCCCATTGCAGCGCGTTGACGTAGCTCTTGTCCTTGTACCGCATGGGCACGACACCGCAGCCGGCGTCGCATTCGATGTCCATGACCACCCACTTCTTGGGGTTGGCGGACTTCGTGTTGCCGTACTGGCGCATGCTGTCGCCGGATGCGGTGCAGGTCTGGCCGAACAGGATCTGGCCAACGTCGATCGAGACGTTCCGGTGCTTGTTGATGAGTTCGGCGACCGGCGCGGCTCCGGACGAGAACTTGAGGTCGCCCTCGGTGCCGTAGGAGTGGAACTGGATATGCGTCAGGTGGACCGGCAGGCCCTCCATGGCGCGGATGGTGTCGAGTGTCGTGCCGACGTTGCCGGGGACGCCGAGATTGCAGCCGTGCACGTGCAGAGGATGGGTTACGCCCAGTTCGACGAGCCCTTGTGACAGCGTGCGCAGGATCTGGCGGGGCGTCACGCCGTAGTGTGCGTGCGCCTCGTCGAGGTCGAGCTTGCGCTGGTTGAACTTGAAGGCCGAAATGCCGCCCGGATTGACGACCTTGACTGCAATCGCCTGCGCCGCATGCATCGTCCAGGCGATGTAGTCCTTGATCGCGGCAAAGTCCTTCTTCGCCGCCATCTGGCGCAGCAGGAAGTCGTCCGAGCCGAGCATGGCGAACGCGCCTTTGTCGACCATCGGCGTGTCGCCCATCTCCATGTGCGCCTGACGCGCATTAGCGGGCAACATGGCGGGCTCGAAGCAGGCGGTGTAGCCCATCTCGGCGTAGCGGTAGCCCGCCGCCATCGTCGAAGGCACGGCAAAGCCGGTGCCCGAACGCAGCAGGTCGGTGCGATAGTGCTCGTGGCCGCGATGATCCTCGGGCAGCATCATGCGCCCGATGGTCATCTTGCCGCCGCCGATATGCGTGTGCGGGTCGATGGCGCCGGCCATCACGACACGCCCCGAGACGTCGTACTCCGCATCGACCCGCGCGGACGGATCGTCGGCGACGATACGGCCGTCGCGGATTGCGATGTCACGCACGGCGCCGTCCATGCCATTAGCAGGGTCGTATACGCGGCCGCCTTTGAGCTTGATCAGCATGGTGGGCTCGTCGGTCGAAACGTTCGAAAGGTTCAGAGCGGTTTCAGATCTGGGCCTCGAGGGCGCGGGCGAGTTCGGGAACAGTCGGATGACTGCTGCGCCGCAGGGCGCGCAGGGGCAGCGAAACGACGCTGTCACAGCGCACCAGACGGCCGCCGTGATCTAGCCCGGGCGTGGAGACCGGAATGAAGACGGCAGGCGTACCCTCGAAGTCCTGCTCGGCACCTGGCGCCCCGATGAGCACGGTCGGAACATCGGAGCGCGGTGGGCGGAGCGCCGGATCAATGGCGGCGAACCAGACGAGCAAGTCGCCTTCGCCGGCGGCCAGAATGCGAGCGATGTCGAACCGGTAGGGATCGTACTCGGGCGCGCCTGAAGCAAACGACACGCGCAACGGATAGCCGGTCTGCCACGAACAGACGGAGGCTGCGCTCTGCGCGCCGTCGTTGCCGCCGAGCGAAAGCCCCGCAAAGCGCGTCGTCTTGTTGAGGTCACGGACAATGTCGCTCACCGTCTGGACGACGAGGTCGGCGCCGGGGAAGGTGAGAGCCTGCGGCGCCCACACGAAGACGCCATAGGCGGCCTGTCGGCAGCGGTCGGCAAGATCGGCCAGACGTGCGTCGCCGCCATCTGAAGTGGTGGCGCCGGGTGCGTCCTTGAGCTTTGCCCGCAGCAGGCCAAGAACGGAATGCAGCGTCTCGGCAGCGACGGGAATATCGATCACCTTGCCGATGCGCGGTGCCGCCGCGCGGACCGTATCGGCATCCGTTCCGCAGCCCAGCAGCACGACGGTGCGGTCACTCGCGCTCGGGCCGAACATTGTCTCGCCGGGTGCCGCGATGCGGTCGAAAAAGCGCGGATGCAACGCGGGCAGGTCGCTGCCGACGACAATGATGAGGTCGGCGCGGTTGCGCACCTCCGTCAGCGTCGACATGATCCAGCCCTGGGTCTGGAGGACACCCGTGTTGCGGTACTGGGCCGCACTCAGCGCGTGATCGACGACGCCTCCGGCCTTGTCCGCCAGAGCCATCACGGCGCGCATGCCTTCCACATCGACACCCAAACCGCCGAACAGCGGCTGCCGCGCGCCGGCGATGAGGCGGCTCGCTTCGCTCATGGCGTCGCTGAGTGTCGCCGCACGTCCGGCGATCGCCGGTTGCGAGGCCGGCAGCGGCCGCTCGAAGCCGGCACGGGCCCGCGCGCAACCGTTGCTTTCCACGTGCAGGCCGCGCGGCGTCGCCACGATGTCCAGGTCGTCACAATGCAGGCCGCAGAATGGACATGCGACCGCGGTGAACTGGACTTTCGAGTTGCTGCCTGTGTCGGGTGCCGTTGTTGTCGTTGCGATGCCTTGGGAAGCCGTTGGCATTTCTTGGTTGTTCTCCTGATCCGAGCCCGCCGACAAAAGCACGGCCCGGCACGGAGCACAACATCCCAGAGGCAGTGCGCTGCAACACTGCGTGCTTACCCGCGCACCGTTTGCGTGCACGGCCCGTGGTGGCTAATGTCGCGCCGCGCTGCAACGGCGAACCTTGAGCAAGAACGTAAAGAACGTGGAGGAACGACCAATGATTCGAGCCCTGGCCGTCACAATGACGTTGCTGGCCCTCTCCGCAACCGTTGTGAGCGCGCATGGTCCGACCCGCCAGAAGGTGACCAAGACCGTGGAGATCGCCGCACCGGTCGACAAGGTGTGGAAGGCCCTCGGCAACTTCCAGGACATGGGTTGGCATCCCGCGGTCGAGAAGACGGAGGGCACGGGTGGCAACGAGCCCGGTGCCAAGCGTACCCTGACGCTCAAGGGCGGCGGCAAGATTCACGAGACCTTGACGAAGTACGACGCGGCCGGCCACTTGCTCTCCTATGAGATCTCCGAGGTCGACGTGAAGGTTCTGCCCGTCAACAACTACTCGTCGACGCTCAGGGCCGAGGAGCAGGGCGGAAAGACGCTCGTGACATGGCGCGGCGCGTTCTATCGCGGATTCATGAACAACGATCCGCCGCCGGAGCTGAGCGACGAGGCGGCGGTAAAGGCCGTGACGGGCGTCTACGAGGGCGGGCTCGACGCGCTCAAGAAGGCGCTCGAGGCAGGCGGCTAGGCCCTTGCGTTTCGGCGGCATCGCAGTGCGGGTCCGAGCGGCGGCGGCATGTGTTCTGGCCGCCGCGTTCTGCTTGGCGGCCGCTGCCGATCTGCAGGCCGGAGCCAGCGCCCCCGGCTCCGGCGCGGCAGCGGCAACTCGCCTGGCGTTTGTGACCAACCAGGGCAGCGAGACTGTTTCTGTCGTCGATCTCGACGCCTGGTCCGTTGCCGCGACCATCGCAGTTCCTGGGAAGCCCGCGGGTGTGGCGATTTCGCCGGACCGCTCGATCCTCTATGTGACGGCGCCCGAGGCAAAAGAGCTCGTGGTTATCGATGTCGGCTCGCGTGCAGTCCGCAAGCGCGTGCCGGTGGGGGACGGGCCACTTGGACTTGCCGTCGATCCGGCCACCGGTCGTGTCCTGGTCGCTGATTGGTACCGGCACAAGCTGTTCGTCATGGCGCCCGGCGGTGAGACACTGCTGGGTACCGTGGAAGTCGGGCAGTCGCCATCCGGAATTGCGGTGACGCCGGATGGAGGTCTGATCCTCACGACAGACCGCGACAGCGATCAGGTCTCGGTCGTCGACGCCAAGACACTTGAGCGTATCGCCGTCGTGCCGGTGGGAACGCGCCCTTTCGGCATTACGATCGACGCGACTGGCAAGTGGGCCTACACGGCCAACGTCGGCAGCAACGACGTCTCCGTCATCGACATCCCAAGCCGCCGGCTCGCAGCAACCTGGCCGGTAGGGAGGCGCCCGTATGCGGTGGCGCTGCAAGGCGGCCGCGCGTTTGTCACCGACCAGTATGCCGGCACGGTGAGCGTGCTCGACCTCACAACCGGGAATCGCGTTAAGGCGATTTCCGTGGGCGATCACCCCGAGGGCATCGAGGTCACGCGTTCGGGTCGCGAGGTGCTTGTCGCCTGCTGGTTTGACAACACGCTCGAGCGCATCGACACCGCCACGTTGGCGGTAACAGGCAAGCTTCCCGTCGGCGACGGGCCGCGCGCCTTCGGGCTGTTCCTCAGCGAGCCGTGAGGCCCGGGCAATCCGGCGATGTGACGGCCTGCGTATGGTTAAGCATGCGCCGCCGTTGGCAGATCCGGCAAAATGCGTCTAGAACCACACCCTTGCCGCATCCGGTTGCTAGAGCGTACCTCGCTGCGGGCACGGTCGGATATTCCGCGCAACAAGAAATGACGCGGATACAACACGGGAGTCCTGCACGTCATGTCGCTTCGAGTTCTTTGTCTTGCGGTCGCTGCCGCGCTGGTCGTGATGCTGTCGCCGATGGGTTCGGGCCCTGCAGCTGCAACGGCGACGGCGACATCGGTGCTCTTCGACGCCAAGCATCTGGCGAGCCTCGGCAAGGGTGATCGCCTCGCCTACCGGTTCCAGCGGACCGTCTCCAATCCGCAGCTTCTGGGAGAGCCCTACTCCGACGACATCACCGTGGACATTCTGGCTGCCGACGCGGACCAGACCAAGCAGGTCGCCGTCCAGGTGTTCACCGGCGAGCGAGCTCGTCGAGAGCAGCGTATCGCCGGTATGACGGGAAATCCGCTCCTGGTGGTGTTCCTCGACCGCGCCGTGCTCAACATGACCCAGCTCGCCGGTGGCAACCGCCCCTATCTCAAACAGAAGATCAAGATCGCACTCGATCATACGGCGCAGATCGACAAGGTTTCGGTGACCTACAAGGGCAAGGCGGTGGAAGGTTACCGTGTGCGTGTCAGCCCGTTTCTGGGCGATGCGGCGGCACTCAAGATGATGGGTTACGACGGCGCGCGCCTGGAGTTCGTGGTGAGCGAGAACATTCCGGGTCAGTTCGCGTCGATGACGTCGGTATTCGAGAGCCCCATGCAGGGCAGCCCGAAGCTCGAAGAGCGCATCACACTCGATGGCGTGGAGGCGGTGAAATGAACGGCCGTGTCAGTCATTGGACCAGCGCCGCGGCCGCACTAGGTGCGGCCGTCGTTGGCATGCTCGCGCTGGTGGTTCCGGGCGAGGCGGCCGCGCCGCAGGCCCCCGTCAACGATTATCCGACCGCGGCGCGGGCCGACTACGTGTTTGCGTGCCTGCAGGTCAACGGGCAAAACCGCGACAATCTTCTGAAGTGCTCGTGCTCGATCGATGTGATCGCCGAGATATTGCCCTACGCCGAATACGAGGAAGCCGAGACGATCATGTCGGTGATCCAGCGCGGCGGCGAGAACGTCTCCGTGCTGCGGGCACCGATGCTCCAGGAGAAGGTGACCAACTTGAAGCGCGCGCAGGTCGAGGGCGAACTGCGCTGCTTCTGACGCAGTGCGCCGCTCCTTGCGCCGCGGGGCCGGTCTACGAGCCCGACGGCGTGTGACGGATGGTGAACTGTGAGCCGTCGGTATCCTTGGCGACGACCGTAAGGGCATCGCTCGGAGCACCGGAATACGTGAAGCGGATGTTGGGGTTCTCCGACAGTGAGATACCGCCGCTCATCGTGAATACGACCTCATCGCCGCGCCGTACTTCCATGCTCTCCACATACTTCGCGGGGATGTAGAGGCCGGTAAGCTGGTTCATCTGCATGCCCGAGTAGTTCGGGTGGCGGATCATCACCTGGGCTTCCTGCATTGTCGTGCTCTGCGGCGCCTCAACCGGCCTCAGCTTCATCTTGCCGATGCCGGCGAGCGCATCGGCCGCATCCTTGAGCGCCGGCGCCGAGCAGCCGCCAGCCGCCTTCACGAATTTGGTGTCCATATGCAGCGAACCGTCGTCGAGCTCCACGACGGCGCGGATGTTCGAATACATGTCGACGCGCACGCGCGTGGTGATGACGCGCTCGCCAAGTCCCGCCGCCGGCCCGAATGCGAAGGTTGCCGCAACCGGCATCGGGTTCTTCTCGATGATGAGCGAAAGCGACTTTGCCCGCGCGGCGATCGCGGCTGGAATGCGCATCGTGATTGGCACCACCGCCGCATCCTCTGCACGGTAGGGCGCTTCCAGAGTGACGGTGCCGTCGCCCTCTGCGATCGGACGCGCCGCGTACAATTCCTTGGAGATGCCGGGCCACATGTCGTCCTGCTGTGGTGCCTGAGCAGCAACAGGGCCGCTCACCAGGAGCATTCCAGCAAGTGCCATCACCGCCGAGGCTGCAGCAGTTCGTGTGGCGGGCCGAATCTGCTTGATCACTGTAGTACCTCCCGATTTTAGCCCCGGACCGGTCTGCGCCGTTGCGGGCCGCAGCCGATGCGCCGCTTTATCTCTTCCAGAATACCCGTTCCGCCGTGCTTTGGCACGCGCACTCATTCCCATTCGAGTTCGGCGAACGCGGCCGATACGTTACGGCCGTGGAATTCGTCGAACAGCTCCCATTGCGAACGTTCACCCTGGGCGGCGGTCGTGATCGTCGCGCTCATCGTGCGGCCGGCTGCGATTGCGGCGCGCACGTCGGACGCGACGGCGCCTAGATAGCGTAGCATCGGCGGCGCGGCCTCCTGCCAGCTCATGCTCTTAGGACCATGACCGGGGACAATGCGCTGGGCCTCTGCGGCGCTCGACAGCGCTTCGAGCAGCTTGATCCAGCCGCGGATCGATCCGTCGAGCGTGGGGACGTGGCCCGAGAACACGAGATCGCCTACGAACAAGCTGCCGGTGCTCTCGTCAAGCACGGTCAGGTCATTGTCGGTATGCGCGGTGCGCTGAGGCGAAAGCAGAAGTGTCCTGTCTCCCAGATCGAGCTTTGTCGGAACATCGATGCCGCGCGTCGGCAGTACGACCTCGGTGCCGGAAAACTCTTCCTCGCCGACGGCCTGGCGATTGTAGCTGAGATAGCGCTCGGCGCGTGCCGCCAGCGCAGCGGCGAGCTTGGCGTGCCCGACGAACTCGACGCCCTGGCTGCGGAAGGCAACGTTGCCCAGGACGTGGTCGGGATGCATGTGGGTGTTGATGACGAAGCGTACCGGGCGATCGGTGATTGCGCGGACGGTGGCCAACTGTTTCGCGCCCAGGCGCGCTGTGCCGCCGGTGTCGACGACGGCGACCGCGTCGCGACCGACAATGAAGCCCCGATTGGAGATGTCGCCATGGTTGGCCGGCGCGTAGACTCCGTGCACGCCGCGCAGCACGAAGACACCGGGGGCGACCTCGACCGCCTTGCCGGTCTCACCGGCCGGCGTCGCTTTCGCGCGCTGGGCGTCAAACCAGGCGCCTGTCAGTAGGGCGCCTAGTCCGGTCAATGCGCGCAGGCACGAACGGCGATCCAGAACGGTGTCGAATAACGGAACGGTGCGTGTTCTACGCATGTGCTTCGCAGTTTTGTGCTCGCGTTCTATCCGGCCAAGTGTCTGGTCCGAGAGGGTAAGCGCAGTCAAGGCACGCAATCCATCACGGTGCCGATCACGGAACCGCGAGGTCCCGTGAAGAAAAAGAGATGACTTTGCGTGCGCCGCACAAAAAACGCGTGCAGCGCAGCATTGCGCCGTGAATCGGGTGAGAAAATGGGTCAATAGACTTGTCCTATCAAAAAAACCGTCGCTTTTCCTGGCCTTGCGACTTTCGCTTTCTTCGACCTTCGTCTTGCGCCGTACGGGAAAAAGTGCCTAGATGCGCCCGGTAGCTGCGACTTCAGGACCCATCGCGACGAAGTGACCTGGGCTCCGTTTCGTAGGTCCGCCGGAGCAATAACGAACAAGGACGATTCCCAAACGTCCACTCCGCGGCCCGTGACACGCTGACGACAGCTACCGCTTGCAAGCGTGGCAAGAACCTTAAGGAGGAAGCGCGATGCGCAAGAGTGCACTTACCGGTGCATTGCTCGTCACGACGTTTATCGCTTCGCCAGTTCTGGCGAACGACGACGTCGCGAAACAGATCGGGAACCCGAACCAGTGGGTCCTGCAGACGGGCGACTACTTCAACCAGCGTTATTCAAAGCTCGACCAGATCAACAAGGGCAACGTCAAGGACCTGAAGGTTGCGTGGACCTTCTCGACCGGCGTTCTCCGTGGCCACGAGGGTTCGCCCATCGTGGTCGGCGACACGATGTACGTGCACACCCCGTTCCCGAACATCGTCTATGCTCTTGACCTCAACTCCGAGGGCAAGATCATCTGGAAGTATGAGCCCAAGCAGGATCCGTCCGTCATTCCGGTGATGTGCTGCGACACGGTGAACCGTGGCCTCGCCTACGCTGACGGTAAGATCTTCCTGCACCAGGCCGACACGACCGTCGTGGCGCTTGACGCCAAGTCGGGCAAGGAGATCTGGAAGGCCGTAAACGGCGATCCGAAGAAGGGCGAGACCAACACCGCGACCGTTCTGCCGGTCAAGGACAAGGTCATCGTCGGCATCTCGGGCGGCGAGTTCGGCGTGCAGTGCCACGTCACCGCTTACGACATGGCCACGGGCAAGAAAGTCTGGCGCGCCTATTCGGTGGGCACGGACGATCAGATCCTGTTCGATGCCGAGAAGACCATGGCGCTCGGCAAGCCGGTCGGCAAGGACAGCTCGATCAAGACCTGGCAGGGTGACCAGTGGAAGATCGGCGGCGGCTGCACTTGGGGCTGGTATTCGTACGACCCCGAGGTCAACCTGATGTACTACGGGTCGGGCAACCCCTCGACCTGGAACCCCTCTCAGCGTCCTGGCGACAACAAGTGGTCGATGACGCTGTTCGGGCGTGACGTCGACACCGGTGTGGCCAAGTGGGCCTACCAGATGACGCCGTTCGACGAGTGGGACTACGACGGCATCAACGAGGTCATCCTCGCCGACATCGATGTGAAGGGAAAGAAGCGCAAAGTCGCCGTCCACTTCGATCGTAACGGCCTGGGCTACACCCTCGACCGTCACACCGGTGAGCTTCTCGTCGCTGAGAAGTACGATCCGGTCGTGAACTGGACGACGGGCGTCGAAATGGACCCGTCCAAGCCGAACTACGGTCGTCCGTACGTCGTCGACAAGTACTCGACGGCTAAGAATGGTGCCGACTTCAACACCAAGGGCGTGTGCCCGGCGGCTCTGGGTTCTAAGGACCAGCAGCCGGCGACGTTCTCGCCCAAGACCGGCCTGTTCTATGTGCCGACCAACCACGTCTGCATGGACTATGAGCCCTTCAAGGTCTCGTACACGGCTGGTCAGCCCTACGTCGGCGCCACGCTGTCCATGTTCCCGGCTCCCAACAGCCACGGCGGCATGGGCAACTTCATTGCCTGGGACGCTGGCCAGGGCAAGATCGTCTGGTCGAAGCCCGAGCCGTTCTCGGTCTGGTCAGGCGCCATGGCAACGGCTGGCGACGTCGTCTTCTACGGTACGCTCGAGGGCTACCTGAAGGCAGTCGACCCGGCTGACGGCAAGGAGCTGTTCAAGTTCAAGACTCCGTCGGGCATCATCGGCAACGTCATGACCTATGCTCACAAGGGCAAGCAGTACGTGGCCGTGCTCTCGGGCATCGGTGGCTGGGCCGGCATCGGTCTGGCAGCTGGCCTGACGAACCCGACCGACGGTCTTGGCGCCGTGGGTGGCTATGCTGGCCTCAGGAACTACACCGCTCTCGGCGGCGTCCTGACGGTCTTCTCGCTGCCCTAACCTTCGGCAGTCGCAGATGAGATGGCCGGCGCGGGGCTTCCCCGCGCCGGTTTCCGTGTCCAGGGCACATGTTCGCATCCAGGACGATCGAGGGTATTCAGCGGGATCTTGCTGCCGACCGATATCGGACGTGCGCACTGCACTGAACCGGACGGAGCATTCGCCGTATTGTTGGCAAGGAAAGGCGCATAGTTGTGCTCGGCGGTGATCGAGCCCAAATGAAGCCTTGTGATGCATTCGGCGATCACGACGACATAACGCCGACAACGAACAACAACGCTAGACAGGTGAGGACGCGCGTGACGAGATTGAGACTTCTGGCGGTGGTGGCCGCAGGACTGACTGCCGGCTTCGCCGCGGTGGTGACCGCACCCGCCATGGCCGTAGGCCCCGAGTTGGTGACGCTGGAGGACGGCTCGAAGACTCAGAAAGGGTCGAAGCCGGACGACGGCAAGTGGATGACGCCCGACGGCGATCCGACATACCGCGTCAAGCCCGATGGAACGCTCGACTGGTACACCTACTCGGGCTTCCGCCGCTATCACTCGGAATGCCACGTCTGCCACGGTCCTGAAGCCGAGGGTTCGACTTATGCGCCCGCGCTGAAGGATTCGCTCAAGACGCTGAGCTATTCGGATTTCATCGGCGTGGTCGCCAGCGGCCGCATCCGCCATCTGCCCGGCGGCCAGGAAAGCGTCATGCCGGCGCTCGGCGATAACAAGAACGTCATGTGCTACATCGACGACATCTACGCCTACATCAAGGCCCGCTCCGATGGCGCCGTGCCGCGTGGCCGTCCGCCGGGCCGTGACGAGAAGCCCGAAGGCGCCAAGGAATACGACAAGGCGTGCTTCGGTGGCTGAAGCCGGTCTGGGTCGTCCGTTCCCCCGTCACGTCAGGCTGGTGCTTGCCGGCCTGACGTTTTGCCTTGCGGCCCTGTCGTCGTCGCTCGGCATGCAATCGGCATGGGCAACCGAGGGCCAGCGCGCTGATCTCGTCAATCGCCGCGTGCTGCGGGTCTGCTCCGATCCGGCGAACCTGCCCTTCTCCAACCAGAAGGGTGAGGGCTTCGAAAACAAGATCGCGGAGATCGTTGCCGGCGAGTTGAAGGTGCCGGTCGAGTACACGTGGTTCCCGCAGGCGACTGGGTTCATCCGGCGCACGCTGTTCGCCAAGGCGTGCGACGTGGTGATCGGCTACGCCCAGGGCGACGAACTCGTCCTCAACACCAACCACTACTATCGCTCGACCTACGCCATCGTTTACCGCAAGGGACAGGACCTCGACGGCGTCGAGAGCCTGGAGGACGAGCGCCTGAAGGGCAAACACATTGGCATCATCGCCGGCACGCCGCCTGGAGATATCATGGCTCGATTGGGCCTGATGGGTACCGCGCGGCCCTATCCGCTGACGGTCGACCGCCGCTACGAGTCGCCCGCCGAGCGCATGATCGAAGATATCCGGTCAGGCGCCGTCGATGTCGGCATCCTGTGGGGGCCGATCGCGGGCTACTTCAGCAAGCGTGGCGGAGAGGCGCTGGTGGTGCGTCCGCTGGTCAAGGAGTCGATCGGGCCGCGCATGTCCTATCGGATCACGATGGGCGTGCGGCAGGGCGACGACTTCTGGAAGCGGCAGCTCAATACGATCATCGCCAAACGCCAGGGCGATATCGACAAGGTGCTGCTCGACTTCGGTGTGCCGCTGATCGACGAGGACAACAAGGAAGTCACTGCGCCGCGCCAGTGACTTTTCTCCGTCGGCGATCGCCAGCACGAACGCCGCGAACGCAATGCAACGACGAGGCGACGAATGCTGTTCTCTTCAGTGGTCCGTCCGCTTGGAGTCAGTGGGCCCGCGCGTGGTGGCCGGGGGATGGGCGCCGCGCTGGTGTGTGCGTTCGCCGCGGCCGTTGCCGCGTGGTCCTCAAGCGCAATCCTGTTTGCACATCGCGCCGCGGCCGAGGGCGCCGCTGCAGCAGCCCACCTCGACACCAAGCCCATCGAAGTGGTCGAGCCCAGCGACTACCGCATGACGGATTTCCGCTCGCCGGTGCCCAAAACGCTGAAGGGCGCGGAGGTGCTCGATGCAGCTGGCGCCCTTCGCAGCATGGAGGCGGGCGCGGTGATGATCGATGTCTATCCGCGCGCGCCCAAGCCGCCCAACATGCCAAAGACCACCATCTGGCGGAGCCCACGGCACAAAAGCATCGAGGGGGCCGCGTGGCTGCCCAATGTCGGCTACGGCAAGCTGGCCGAGGCGCCGGAGTCCTATTTGCGCCATGCGCTCGAACGGCTCAGCGGCGGCGACAAGGCCAAGCCGCTCGTGTTCTTCTGTCTCAAAGACTGCTGGATGAGCTGGAATGCCGCCAAGCGTGCGATTGAGTGGGGGTATACGCGCGTTGCTTGGTTTCCCGATGGCACCGATGGCTGGCAGGAGATCGGCCGGGACATCGTCGACGTAGAGCCGGAGCCAGGCCCCGACGGCACGCGCCCGGAGTAACGCACACGGTCGTCCCGAACTCAGTCGCTCGGGCAGGTATCGTGAGAGGCCGTCAAACTTGGATCAATTGCTCATCGCGGCGCGGATCGCCTGCGCGACCGCGAACAGGCGCTGCTCGATGAGCACTGGAATCTCGCACGCGACTGGGATGTTCTGCTGCCGCTCCTGGAAGACGCGGGCGTCCCAGTCGTAGCGCTGCTGCGCTTCCAGGTAGTCGCCGGTCAAGGCGACATCAGCTTCCGCCTTCTTCTGCAACGCGGCGAGTTCGACACCTTCCTCCTCGAGCTTCTTGGCACGCGAAACCTGGCGGCGCTGGAACTTCTCGATGCCGTCCATGACGACGGTGCGCCGCTGGTTGATCTCCTTCAGGGTTGCGGCGAACAGCTCCGTGAGCTTGGGATCGCGCTCGGCTTCGGGCAGCGCGTCCCTGAACGAGGCGAGCGCACGCTCGACCTCCTCCATAGGCACGCGGCGGCTGGTCACGATTGTCACCATGCGGCGGACGCCGTCGTCGCTGGACGTCTTGCCCTCCGGTTCGACGGATGGCCCGTCCCACATCTGTGCCGCGGTCAGCACCGGCTGCTTATGTTGCACGCACGGCCAGTCGCTGTAGCCCGTCGCGGCCTCGGAAGGCTTTGCCCCCGCCGGCGGAGGGGCGGCGGGCGCCTCTGTCTGCTGAGCCTGCACCGGTCGAGATGCGAGCACACCGCTGAGCGCGCTGCCGAGCGCCAGAACGACGGCGAGCCGCACAAGTGCGAGCGGCGAGTGTCGGGCAGTCCGGTGCATCAACGTTCCTCTGCAATTCCGTTTGGTGCGCTTGCCTGGTTCAGCCCGGTCCACCGCGTCGCGCGATGAGACCCTTGGACGGGTTGTAGGCAAAGACTGCGGCGCCCAGGAAGGCAACGGTGCATCCGACGACGACCGCGAGCGATGTCCAGTGCACCTGCCCGTACAGGGCGAAGCGGATCAGCTCCACCGCGTGTGTGAACGGGTTGATGCGGCAGATCTCGTAGAGCAGCGGGCTCGATTCCTTGACGCGCCAGAGCGGGTAGAGCGCGGACGAGGCGAAGAACATCGGGAAGATGACGAAGTTCATGACGCCTGCGAAGTTCTCGAGCTGGCGGATGACCGACGACATGAAGAGTGCCAGCGAGCCCAGCATCAGGCCCGACAGGATCAGTGCCGGGAGCACGGTCAGGTAGCCGATGAGCGGCGGTTCGATCTCCCAGAAGTAGGCGATGCCGAGGAAGACGTAGACCTGAAGCAGCGACACCGCGACGCCGCCGACCAGCTTGGACGTCAGCAGGAACGAGCGTGGGAACGGGCTCACCAGCAGCGTGCGCATCGCACCCGTCTCGCGGTCGTAGACCATGGAGAGGGAGGACTGCATGGCATTGAACAGCTGGATCATGCCGACGAGTCCGGGCGTCACGAACACCTCGTAGAGCACGTAGGATTCGTAGGGCGGGATGATCGAGATGCCCAGCACCTGCCGGAATCCGGCAGCGAAGATGAACAGCCAGACCAGCGGCCGGACGAGTGCCGACAGGAACCGCTCGCGCTGGTGCAGGAAGCGCAGCACCTCGCGCCACACGATGCCCTTGAAGCACGTGAGGTAGGCACCGAACCCCAGGCCACGGGCGGGTATGGCTTGATCGCGTCCCGCCCAGTCGTCGGCGGCCCGTGTCGGGGCTGTCGTATCCACGCTCATGCGGCCATTGCCTCCTCGCCGGTGCCGGTAAGGCGGCGGAATGCCGAGCGCAGGTCGCTCGCTCCTCCAGCAGCCGCCAGCATCTGAGGCACCGAGCCGGCGAACAGCACGCGGCCCTTGTGCAGGAGCACGATCGCATCGCTCGCCGAAATTTCGTCGATGAGATGGGTTGCCCACAGCACGCCCATGCCGGTCCGAGTCACCAGCGAGCGTACGATCTCGATGACGCTCTCACGCGAGCCGATGTCGAGGCCGACGGTGGGCTCGTCGAGCAGCAGGAGGCTCGGCCTGTGCAGCAGCGAGCGCGCGATCTCAACGCGACGGGCCTGGCCTCCCGACAGGTTGCGCACCCGTTCTCCGGCGCGCTCGGCAAGTTGAACCGTCTCGAGCGACTCGCGTGTCCGCTGGCGTGCCTCGCGGCTCGGGATGCCGTGCAAAGCGGCGTGATAGGCGAGGTTCTGTGCGAGCGTCAGGTCGCTGTCGAGCGTGCGATTCTGGAAGACGACGCCCAGGCGCTGAAGCGCGAGCGAAGGGGAGCGCCGCACGTCGTGGCCCATGATGCGGATTTCGCCGGTGACGTTGTCGTAGAGGCGCGTCACGAGCGAGAACAGGGTCGATTTGCCGGCGCCATTGAGCCCGAGCAGGATCGTGAAACGACCGCGCGGAACGGTCAGTGAGACGCCGTCGAGCACCTTCTTATCTCCGAAGGCATGACTGACGTCGCGGACCAGCAGCGAGGGCGGGCCGCCGGTTCCGTGTGCGGTCTGTTCAGCGTCCATCATGCTACCGGAAATGCTACCTGATCGCGGTACATTGTATCTCTCGCGCTCCGGCACCTATAGCACCCGAGGCCTTCCAAGCAAGTCCGCCGGGTGCTGGGCCGTCCCTCAGAACGGTGCGACCACCGCACCCCACGGGTAGCGGCCCACCTTGATCGACTTCAGCGCCCGCTGGCGCTCCACGTCGATCACGGTGACATCGTTCGACGTTCCGTTGGTCGTGAACAGCAGCTTGTCGTCTGGTGTAAGTGCGAGCTGCCAGACCCGCTGTCCCACCAGCACGTACTTGACGACCTGGAACGTCTTGGCATCGATGATCGCGACACGGTTCGACGGCCCGAGCGCGACGAACGCCCATTTGCCGTCTTTCGTCAATCGCACCCCGACAGGCTGAATGGAGTCGGGCGTGATGCCCTGGATTTCGAATTTGATCTTGGCGAGCTGCTTGCGCGTGGCCGCCTCGAGCACGACGACGTTGCCGCCGATCTCGGAGGATACCCAAACCTGCGATCCGTCGGCCGTGAACTCAGCGACACGCGGGCGCGTATCGACCAGCACGTTGTCGAAGATCTTGTGCGTCTCGGTATCGATGAAGTGCGCCATGTTGGTGGTCTCGGAGGTGTTGACCAGCACCTTGCCGTCCGGGCTCATGCCCATGCCTTCGGGCTCCACGCCGACGGGGATCTCGCTCAGCACCTTTCCCGCCTCGACGTCGACGACGGTGACGAGGTTGTCGTCCTCGTTGGCGATGTAGAGAGGATTGCCCGAGGGGTGGAACACAAACAGCTCCGGGTCCGGCCCCGAGGGAAGCTGCTTGACGGGCGCATATGTCCTGGCGTCGTAGACCTCGACCCGGTTGTCGTCGCTGGCGCAGACCAGCAGCCATTTGGCGTCCTTCGAGAGGATGACGCCGCGCGGCCGCGCGCCAGTCGGGATTGTGTGCACGACGGTCAGCGTCTCGCTGTCGATGACGGAGACGGTGTTCTCCTTTTCGTTGGAGATGAAGACCTTGTAGGCGGCAGCCGGCGTCGGCGCGCCAACCGAGACGACAAGGCACGCCGCCAGCGCGACACCGGACCAGGGCGTCTGGCCGATGCGCCCCCGCGTCACTCGTCCCATCAGCTTCGATGCTGTCTTGATCATCCGTCTATCCGTTTCTTGCTTAACTGGGGTGCGAGAGCGTGCCTGACGCGCTTCATTTGGCGTAAGCGGTGCACTTCGTTTCAGGCTTGTCGATGCCCAGCGTATCGAGTTCGGAAAACTGGTGCAGGAACTGCGGCTGCGGCGACACCGTCACGTGCAGCTTTTCGGTGGTCACCAGCAAGGGTTGGCGCAGCTGCCCGTTCCAGTTGCGGTAGGTGAGCTTGCGCCCCTTGAAGGCCGCGATCTCGAACTCGGGCGTCAGCATGTAGTCGATGAGTTCGGCGGGCTTGGCCGAGCGGCGTCGCGTGGCCGCCTCGCCGACCGAGCGGACCGCCGTCCACACATCGTAGTCGAGCGCTCGCATATTGCGGCCGACGAGCCGTTTGAAGCGGTTCTGGAACTGTGTGCCGCCCCAGAGCTCGACAGCCGGATGCCAGCTCGTCGCGAAGAGGCCGGCAGTCCCGATTACCGGCCGCGGCTCCCAGGTGCGATAGGGGAAGTAGTCGCCGAAAACTTCCGCCTCGTCGGCGACGACAATTACGTCGTGCTCGGCCGCGTTCTGAAGGAACGAGGGAATCTGCTGCTGGATCTGCTCGTAGCCGCCATCGGCGCGCCGGCTGCCGACCTCGTACTTGAACTCACGTTCCTCCACGATCTTGAGGCCGAACCGCTTGGCTGCGCGACGCATCGCGTCAGCGAACAGCTTGTCCTCGGGCAGGCTGCCGATAACGAGATACCAGCGCCGCCACTGTTTCACCGCCATGTACTGGGCCAAGGCGTCGGCGAGCATCGTGCGCGACGGAGCCGAGTGCTTGACGTTCGCGCGGCAGTCCTCCTCACGCAGACGCTCGTCGGGCGCGCCGGCGTTGAAGACGACCGCCGGCTTGCCGGCCAGCGCGTCGGCGATCTTGAGCACCGTATCTGCGGCGACATCGACGATTACGAAGCCGCCTCCCGCATCGACCTTGGCGACGACCGCGGCGGTCAGTTTGGCGGGGTCGGCATCCTCCACCACGTCCAGCTCGAAGGACTGTTTGAGGAAGCGGCCGGTGGTGTTGTTGTCGTCGATGGCAAGGCGTGCGCCGCCCACGCCCTCGTCCTTGGGCGGCTGGTCGAGCAGCGACAGCGGCGGCAGCCGGTCGCGCAACTCGCGCGCCAGGACAATGCGGATGACTTGGGTCGCGGGGTCCTTCGACGCGGCATCTTTCGCGGCTGCGGCCGGGCCGGCAGTCTCCTGCGCGCGCGCCTCCGTTGCGCCTGAAGGCACGAGTGGAGCCAATGCCGCGGTGACGAGCGCCGCCAGACCGGCACCACGCAACAACGTTTGCGGGGGCGGACGCCGAGCGCCCGAAGCCTTGCCGCCTGCCATCCGTGGTGACCTCTCCAGCCGTTTCGAGTATCTGTAACATAGTTACGCTCAGGTGAGCGGCAAGCGCAAATCGTAGTTGCTGCCGACGGTGGCCGAAGCCCGGCCCAAGTGGGTCCGGACGACGCTCCAAAATGGTCACGGCGCCATGATGTGTTTGGCTGCAATGAGAGGAGAAGTCATGATAGTGCAGCACGCCCGGCGCCTCGGACGGCACGCCGTGAGGCCCTGGCCGCGCAGGCGAGGCGATGATCACGGGCGATCACTTCACCGTGAGAGCCGGGGTGCTCAGCGGCTCGTTGCCGGGATTGCCGGCCTGATCGTGCTCCTTGCTTCAGGCAGCCACGCACTGGCGGATGCGCGCAGTCTGCTCGTCTTTCCTTTCGAGATGATCGATGCGGCCCAAGATCCGATGGCGATGGGGCTGCCGGGCTTTGGCGGATTGCCCAAAGGCCCCGATTCAGCGGAGACGGCGCGGCTCACCGCCATTACGTCCGAGCTGGAACGCCGCATCGCCGCTGATGGTCGCTACCGGCTCGCCGACCGAACCGGCATCGCCGCCGAACTCGCCGACCGAGCGCCGATTTCCAAGTGCAATGGCTGCGAGGACGACCTCGCTTCGAAGGCAGGCGCGGAGTTGGCTCTCGTTGCAACGGTGGAGAAGCTGTCGGACCTGCTTTTCAACTTCAACCTTTACCTGCGGGATGTTAAGGCGCAGAAGCTCGTCTCGGTGATGTCGACCACCGTGCAGGGAAGCACGGACGAGGCTTGGCAACGCGGCATCCGGTACCTCGCAGAGCGAAAGTTGCTGACCGCTGGAGACCAGAAATGATCGACCGCCGCAGTCTGCTCGTTCGCACGGGTACCTTAGCCGCAGTGTCGGCGGTGCCATGGCTGAGCGTAGCGGCTCGCGCCGCCGGCACGCTCAAGGTCGCCTCGTTGAAGTTCGGCTCTCTCAACTGGCTGCTCGAGACCATCAAGGCGGAGAAACTGGCCGAGACGGCCGGTGTCAGCATCGAGGTCGTCGAGGTTGCGACCAATCAAGCGGGCCCTATCGCGCTGCTGTCGGGCGACGCGGATGTCGTGGTCAGCGACTGGACCTGGGCGATGCGCCAGCGCAGCATGGGTGAAAAGCTGCTGTTCCGGCCGTATTCGTCCTCGCTCGGCGCCGTAGTCGTGCCCAAGGACAGTCCGGCCAAAACGCTCGCCGATCTTGAAGGCAAGCGCATTGGCGTCGCCGGCTCGGCAATCGACAAGAGCTGGATCGTGGCGCGTGCCTATGCGCGCAGCGTGCTGGGCCGGGATCTCGCCGACATGGCTGCGCCGTCCTATGGCGCCGCACCGCTCATCGCGGAGGAGCTCAAGAATGGGCGCATCGACGCATGCCTCAACTTCTGGACATTCGCGGCGCGGCTCGAGGGGCAGGGCTACCGGCCGCTCATCGGTGTCGACGACATGTTGCAGAAGCTGGGCGTCGAGCCGGTGCCAGCGCTCGTCGGCTTCGTCTGGAAGGAGACGACGGAGGCCGCCAAGAAGGCTGAACTCGATGGGTTCTTCAAGGCCATCTCTGCTGGCAACGCCCTGCTGGCGACGTCCGATCCTGCCTTCGAGCGTATTCGCCCGTTGACCAAAGCGGCCAGTGACGCGGAATTTTTCGCGCTCAAGGCGTACTATCGCGCCGGCATCCCCAAGGGCTGGAGCGAGGCGCACACCGCCGCAGCCGAAAAGCTGTTCGATCTTCTTGTCGCCAACGGCGGGCAGGAGCTGGTCGGCAGCACCAAGTTCGATCCGAAGCTGTTCGATGGCGCTAGAGACCGATAAGACCCTGGATCAACCGGGCGTGGACGAAGCGATCTGGCGCGGGCGGCTGGCCTGGTCGCTCGGATCGCTCGCCGTTCTGCTGATCGCCTGGCAAATCGCCGCCGTCGCAATCGGCAGCCGTCTGTTTCCCTCGCCCCTTACCGTTCTTGACGCGATGCGCGTCGAGCTGGCCAGCGGCGCGCTGGGCCTGCACGTCGGCGCGACTCTGGTGCGCGTCGTCGTCAGCTTCGTTCTGGCGATGCTCGTGGGCTCGGCGATCGGCCTCGCGCTCGGACGCGTCAGCACACTCGACCGCTTCTTCGACAGCTGGCTCATTTTCTTCCTCAACCTGCCGGCTCTCGTCATAATCATCCTTTGCTACGTCTGGTTCGGGCTCACCGAGGTTGCGGCGATCACCGCGGTTGCAATCAACAAGATCCCCAATGTCGCGGTCACGATCCGCGAGGGCGCGCGCAGCCTGTCGCGCGATCTTGCCGAGATGGCCCTTGTCTATCGCTTCGGCTGGTGGCGTACGCTGCGCCACGTGACGCTGCCGCAGTTGGCGCCGTTCTTCGCCGCCGCGGCGCGCTCCGGTCTTTCGCTCGTCTGGAAGATCGTCCTCGTGGTGGAGCTGCTTGGGCGATCGAATGGAGTAGGCCACCAGCTTCACGTCGCATTCCAGCTGTTCGACGTGCCGATGATCCTCGCCTACGCCGTTGCCTTCATCATCGTCGTGCAGCTTATCGAACTGGGCATTCTGCAGCCGCTCGAGGCGCGCGCGCGCAGGTGGCGCCGATGAGCGATGTGCTGAGGATTTCGCTTGCAGGCAAGACGTGGCCGGCGGTCGCCGGCCGCGCGCCGCAGCCGGTGCTAGGGCCGATCGAACTCTCCATTGAGGCCGGCTCGTTCGTGGCGATCACCGGGCCGTCGGGCTGCGGGAAGTCGACACTGCTCAATATCGTTGCCGGGCTCGATCACGCCTACGCGGGCGACGTGCAGTTCCACCCACCCGATCAGCACATCACCTACGTGTTCCAGAACCCGCGCCTGCTCCCCTGGCGTACCGTGGCGCAGAACATCGCGCTCGCACTGCCCGAGGGCGATGCGCGCGTGCAGTCGATACCCGATCTGCTCGATAGCGTCGGTCTTGCGGGTGCCGGGGACGCGTATCCGGAGCGGCTGTCCCTGGGCATGCAGCGGCGTGTCGCGCTGGCACGCGGATTTGCCTCCGAGCCCGATGTGCTGCTGATGGACGAGCCGTTCGTTTCGCTCGACGACCCGACGGCAGAGGCGCTGCGCCGCCTGCTGATTGCGTTATGGAGACGGCGCCCAACGACCGTGCTGTTCGTCACGCATGATCGCGCGGAGGCGGTGATGCTCGCCACCCGCATCTTGCGCTTGGGGGGCAGCCCTGCGACAGTCGTGGCTGACGACCGCGTGGCCCTGAGCAGCACGTCGCGCGGCGACCGCGGGGCGGTCATCGACGAGCAACGGCGGATATTCGGTACAGCGTGAAGCGGGTTTCTTTCATTGCCGGTGGCGTGCCGCGACTGCTCGCCAGCGTCACCGATGTCGCCGAGGCCAGCGTCGCGGTTTCGTGCGGCGCAGACATCATCGATGCCAAAGACCCCGCGGCGGGGGCGATGGGGGCGCTTGCGCCGGTTGCCATCTCGGCCATTCGGGCGGCGCTGCCCGCGCACGTTGTGCTCAGTGCGACGACCGGGGACGTGCCCGTCGAAGCGGCAGCGAGGATTATCGACGCCATCTCCCGCGTCAGTACGGCGGGCGCCGACTTCGTCAAGATCGCCATCCTACCGCCGGGCGATCCGCACGAGCTTCTCGACGTGCTCGCCGGTTGCGATGTCGCGCACGGGCGGCGCGTGGCGGTGCTGATGGCCGACCGGTTGCCGGATATGGAGTTGCTGCCGCGTATGCCCGCCGCGGGCTTCTGCGGCGTCATGCTCGACACGGCGGATAAGGCATCCGGTTCGCTCACCGATATCATGACCCCATCGGAGCTGACGGCGTTCGTTGGCCGTGCGCACGACGCGGGCCTGTTTGCCGGGCTTGCGGGAGCCTTGCGGCTCGGGCATATCGGGTCTGTCGCGGCGGCCAAGCCTGATGTGATCGGCTTCCGCGGCGCTTTGTGCCGCGGCGCCGATAGGCGCGCGCGCATCGACCGACATGCGGTGCTGACCGTACGTCGCGCGATCGACGAAACCGGATCGGCGGCGGTCCCAACAGAACAAGACTACGCCGGAGCAGCCGGCTGAGAGGCTTCACGACATGAGCGAGATGCAGATTCTTGCCGGACGCGCAGTGCACCGCGGCACCGAGACCGATACGCCGCGCGATCGCATCTTCGTGCGCGACTACGTTCTGCCGATCCATATCGGCGTCTACGACGAGGAGCAGGGCATCACTCAGAAGGTTGGCTTCAGCGTCGAGGCGGAACTCGCCAAATCCGGCCAGGCGCGGCACGACGAGATTGCCGAGGTGCCCTCCTACGATGATATCCTCAAGGGCATACGTGCGATCGTGGCGGCCGGGCACATCAATCTGGTCGAAACGCTGGCCGAGCGCATCGCGGAGCGCTGCCTGTCGGATCACCGCATCGCAAGCGTGCGCGTGCGGGTGGAAAAGCTGGAGCGCGGGCCGGCTGCCGTCGGCGTCGAGATCGTCCGGCCCCTGCGGCGCGAGCGCTAAGGGCGGGTTCGGAACAATGGCGGTGGCCAGAGGGTATCGGAGGCGTAGTGCCAGCAAGCGCTGACCAGGTGGAGCTGACGGCCCGCGAATGCGCGGTCGTCAAGATCGGAGGGTCGCTGATGGGCAGCGACCGTCTGTCGACCATCGCGGCCGCGCTTGCCCGTGCGCGGCGGCCGGTGGTCGTCGTTCCCGGTGGCGGCGGCTTTGCCGACGAGGTGCGCAGTGCGCAGATCCGGCATGGCATCTCGGATCGCGCGGCACATGCGATGGCGCTCTTGTCGATGCACCAGACGGGCCTGCTGCTCGCCGACCTCCAGCGCCGCTTCGTACCCGTTGAAACCTTGGCTGCCGTGCGCCGCACTCTCGACGTCAATCGCATTCCTGTCTGGCTGCCGTATCGCTCGATGATTGCGGATGCAGCGGTTCCTGCCGACTGGACGACGACATCCGACGGCCTTGCGGCGCGCCTTGCCGAACGCATGCGCCTGCGGATGGTGATACTCATAAAGTCGCGCGTGGTTCCGGCAGGGCAGGGCGCGGCCGAACTCGCCGATCAAGGAATTGTCGACCCCACGTTTGCAGACATCGTGGCGCGCGCGCGGCTCTCGTTCCGTGTTTTCGGTCCTGGCGAGGAGCGGGAGCTGGCCGCGGTGTGCCGCTCTTCCCGGGCGCCCACGTCTTCGCTGCGGCGTCAGGCCGGACGCACGGACCTGCAACGGCGCCAGAGCCGCCGTGGTGGCGCCGCCGGTCCGCGCGGTTGATCGGCGCGGCGGGCGTGGTGCCGGTCTTTGCTCTGGCGCGCTGCTGCGCCGTCGCGCGGCGGGCTTGAAGAGGCGAGGCGATGCCCGACAAGCTCCTGTTTCTGACCGGCCGGCTCGCCGAAAGCCGTCTCATCGATACGATTGCCATGTGCGGTCTCGAACCGGGATCTTGGTCGGTCGCCAACATCGGCATCAAGGTTGCGGCCCTGATGACCGAGGCGATCGTCAGAAAGCGCCTGGCTGACCTGGATGGAGCGACGCGGGTGATCGTGCCCGGCCGCTCGCGCATGGACCTGGGCTCCCTGGCCTCCCACTACGGTGTGCCGTTCGTCCGCGGGCCCGACGAGATCGTCGACATTCCCGTCTACCTGGGGCGCGGCGGCCAGCCACCAGATTTGTCACGTCACGATCTGCGCATTTTCGCGGAGATCGTCGAAGCGCCGACGCTCACCGTTGCGGAGATCGTTGCGCGCGGCCTGAGACACCGGGCGGCAGGTGCGGATGTCATCGACATCGGCTGCCAGCCCGATACGCCATTCCCGCATCTGGAGGATTGTATCGCGGCGTTGAGGGGTGAGGGGCTCGTGGTCAGCGCTGACAGCGGCGACGTCAGCGAGCTGCAACGTGCTGCGCGTGCCGGGGCGGATTACGTCCTGAGCCTCGACGAGACGACGCTGGATGCGGTCGCGGGGACCGCCTGTGTGCCGATCCTCGTACCGATGCCGCACGGCGACATGGCCTCGCTGCTGCGCGCCATCGATGCGGCGCATGCGCGCGGGCTGAGGCACATCGCCGATCCGGTGCTCGATCCCATCCACTTCGGCTTCACCGCATCTCTGGAGCGCTATGCCGAGCTGCGGCGGTTGCGGCCCGACGTCGAAATTCTGATGGGTACGGGCAATCTCACCGAGCTTACCGATGCTGACAGCCAGGGTGTTACCGCGCTGCTCGCCGGAATCTGCTCCGAGCTTGCCATCCGCAACGTGCTCATCGTGCAGGTGTCACCTCACACGCGCCGGACGGTGGAAGAACACGACGCCGCGCGCCGTCTCATGTTCCGGGCCAAGGAGGATGGCGCGCTGCCAAAGGGCTACGGCGGCGGGCTGCTGTCCCTGCACGAGCTGAGACCGTTTCCGCAGAGGCCGGCGGAGATCGCTGACGCTGCCGCGCAGGTGCGCGATCTCAACTTCCGTATCGAGACGGGTGAGGACGGTGTGCACGTCTACAATCGCGAGCGGCACGTCGTCTCGCGAACGCCGCTGGAGCTCTATCCACGACTTGCCATTGCGGACGATGCGGGTCATGCATTCTATCTCGGCTACGAGCTGGCGAAGGCCGAGGTGGCTTGGCAGCTGGGCAAGCGCTACGTTCAGGACCAGCCGCTCGACTGGGGCGCGGCCGCCGACAAGGCGCGCGAGGATCTGACACGCCACGCGGTGGCCGGTGCCACGCTCGCGGAGAAGGCCAAGACGCAGGCCGAGGAACGCGAGCGGCAGCGGGCGCGCGACGAGGGTCGACCGCAGGTTGATGATGGCGGCGGCCGCAAGACGCCGCGCCCAAGCAAGAAGGGCCGCGACGAACCCGCTGACTAGATCGCCTCAAGCACGCGACGCCGGGAGGGAAGATGCCGTACATCGTCGAGACCATAGTGACTACCCGCGGACCGGATGGCGACGTCCACATCGCGCCACTGGGATTGATTGCCGGTGACGACGACACCTGGGTCATCGCGCCGTTCAAACCCTCGCGCACGCTCGACAATCTGCTCGCGAACGGCTTTGCGGTGGCCAACCACACCGAGGACGTGCGCCTGTTCGCCGGCTGCGTGACCGGCCGCAAGAACTGGCCGCTGCGGCGCGCAGAACGCGGTGACGGCGCGGTGCTCACCGCTGCCGCGACGCACTGGGAGCTGACCGTCGAGCGTTTCGAGGACGACGTGCAGCGCCCGCGCTTTTATTGCCGTAGGGTTCACGAGGCCGGGCACCGCCTCTGGGGCGGCTTCAACCGCGCGCAGGGTGCCGTCATCGAGGCGGCCGTGCTGGTGACGCGGCTCAATATGTTGTCGCGCGAGAAGATCGAGAGCGAGATCGCCTATCTGAACATCGCCATTGACAAGACGGCGGGCGAGCGCGAACGCGAGGCGTGGGGCTGGTTGATGGAGAAGGTCGACGCCTGGCGTGGCGCTCAGGCCGGATCGTAGCTCAGGCGGCGATGCCGGCCGCAAGCATCGCCACGGCAACGGCCGGTGCGCAATGCGTCGCGTGAAGGACGCAACTTTTATCGGCTTCCACCAATTCTCCGAACGGGATTGGCGACAGTCCGGCACGACGGGCGACAGCCGCGGCGGCATCCGCTCCGATGCCCGCGGTGACGACGCGCGCCGCCTCGAGGTCGGGATGCCGCGACAGCACGAGCATCAGGCCGTCGTGGATCGAGCGGAGCTGGCACTCCTCCACGTGGCGCGCGGCAGAGCGCCACTGAGCGGCGGTGCCGTCACCGGCATCGCGGCCCAGCATCCGCGCCAGACGCTGCGTGCTTTCTGCTAGGCTCTTGCCACGCCCATCTGCCGTATCGTGCAGGTCGACGGCATCGTCGAGGTTGCCAAGAACGCGGCGGACGTCAGCCATCGTCGCCAGATACTCGCGTGCCAGCGTCACCCACTGGCCGCCGAAGGGTGCCACCTGTGTCACGCCCATCACGGCAGTGCGGGTGAACCCCGTGTAGACGAGTTCGCCACTCGCCTGCCGGCCGGCGTCGTCCAGGTACAGAGGCCCGGGCCGTCCGCCGGCAACGGGAACGATGTCGGCTGTCGTCGAGCCCAGATCGATGAGGATGGCGTCGGGCAGCCGCGCCGCAATGGCCTTGGCGGTGGCGAGAAAGTTGGTCGAGCCAACGTCGCGATGATGCTCGATGGCGCAGTCGCACGTGCCGAAGGCCCGCTCACCCATCCAGAAGCGGGTGTTTTCTCCGAACTCCCGCGTCAACCTTTCCGCCAAGACCCCGACGCCCTGCCGCCGGCTCTCGAACAGGTCGGAAAGCTCACCTGTCATCGTCACCGCGACGCGGTCGCAGCCGGAGACGATCCGTGTAGCTTCCGCAAGGGCAGTATCCAGCCGATCGATGCCGCGCCAGAGCGGGCACATGAGCTGCTGCACGCGTATTGCGCGGCCGTCCTCGACCACGGCGACCTTGAGATGGGCGCCGCCGACGTCTAATCCGGCGATCAGGGTCATGGCGCCGTGTCCCCGCGAGGGCGGCCAGCGTGCGTGAGAGGGAGGTGCATGGCGGCTATAGGTGACACCGGCTTGAGCGCGAAGCAAGGCGTCGAGATCGTGCCCGTGATCGATGTCATGGGCGGAATCGTTGTGGCGGCGCGCGGCGGGGACCGCGCTACCTATCGACCCATCGTGACGGCTCTGGCCGTCGATGCGAGCCCGGCCGCGGTGGCCCGCGGTCTTCTCGACCGCACGGGTGCGACCAAGCTGTACGTTGCCGACCTCGACGGCATCACGACGGGCCGCCCCGACCTCGGCACACTGCGCGAACTGACGCATGCACTCCCCGGAGTTGAGATCTGGGTGGACAACGGCGCCTCTTCACCGCGCGAGGTGGAGGCCGTCTTGAAGCTTGGAAATATTCGCCCCGTGGTGGGAACCGAGACGCTGCATACGCTCGATGACTGGCGTGCGATACGAGCGGCTGCCGGATCCCGTGCCGTGTTGTCTCTCGACTTCCGAGGTGATGTGATGCTGGGCCCCGCAGCGGTCCTCGACGCTGCCGAAGACTGGCCGGTCGACGTCGTGGCGATGACGCTGGCGGCGGTCGGCGCCGATGCCGGGCCCGACTTCGAGCGCGTCGTGGCGCTGCGCCGTCTCGCTCCAGCTGCCCGCATTTATGCGGCAGGTGGCGTGCGGGGTGCGTCGGACCTCGCGCTGCTGGCGCGGAGCGGCGCGCACGGGGTTCTGGTCGCCTCCGCAATCCACGCCGGCCGGATTCCCTGAGCGCGAAGTGAAAAAAGGACCGGCAACCCAAAGGGTGCCGGCCCTGAAATCTCCAAACGTCCGCAAAACGGGCGTCCGGTTGTTTTGGTCAGCCGCCCCAGCGGCCAGAAAGCAGATTACCCAATCGCTGTAGCAGACCCCCCTTCATAGGTGGGGCTTTATCGTGTTTTTCCTGCCCAGGATGGTTTCCGCTTCAAGACTTGGCAGCGAACGGGTGGGCGGCCGAGTTGCGCTGAGCCGTCGCTTCGGCAGCCGTAGGCTTGCCGGCGATGGCGCGGGCGAGGGCTTCCTTCGTCGCGCGGTAGTTGAAGTCCTGGATCTTGGCGTCGTCGGCCGCTTCCCAGTGGATGAACACGCCGACGCAGATGTAGAGATCGTCGGCCTGATCGGCGGGGATCACGCCCTCGGCAACCGAGTCCTGCACGGCCTTGGCGACGCCGTACTGGGCGGGTCCGAACATCTGCACGGCCTGGCGCGCATCCTTGATGGTGACCTTGTTGAACATCAAGGTATTCGGCTTGCACGGCAGGTTGGGCGCGATGACCGCGAGCAGCGCGGTGAAGCCGTCCTTGTTGTTGGTCAGCGAGTTGCAGAACGCGGTCTCGGCGGCCGAGCCGCGCGGACCGATGATGAGGTCGATGTGGGCGACCTCGTTGCCGTCGCCGACCAGCGACTCGCCAACCATGACCTTATTGATCGTTGCCATACCGGGATTCCTCCGTGTTTTTGAAATGCTATTCAACTGGGTCCGGCCACACCTTGGAGAGGGTCATACCTCAGCAAAGGTTTCACCAGGGCCGTCCCGCCCGTCTTGCGAGCTATCCCAGTTTCAGCGAACGGTGGGTACCCCCACCGAACCGGTTCGCCAGATAGCGGCGCCGTCAGCACCGGCGCTAAATAACGCTAGGAACAGGTGCGAGACAAGCCTTTAAAGTCGGCCGGCGGCAAGGCGGTCGGCAAACAGGGTTGCCACGACAAAGTCGGCGGTCGTACCCGGGTTTAGGCGCTCGGATTTCAGGGCGTGGTCGAGTTCGAACAGTTTTGCCATATCGGTTGCTTCCACCAGCGGCCGTCCGGCCGCCAATGTGTGCGCCGCCATATCGCGCACCCGCTCGGCCACCATCGCCCCGTGTTTTCGCACGATGTGACTGTCGGGAAAGCGCGCCAGGATCGACATGTGCAAACTTGTGACGGCGAGATGACGCCCGCCCTGTCCCGCCTCGCGCGCGAACTCGCGCCAAACGGGCAGGTGGTCCGCGAACACGTCGGCAAATCCGTCCGTGTATGCGCGTGCGATCCGGTCACGGCCTGCCGCGATGCGCATAGCGGCGACCAGCCCGAGAGATGGAGCGTCCGCCACGTCGGCTTCCTCATCGCGGCCCAGTCCGCCTGGGTTGGCGAGCCGGATTGCCTCGTAGACCGCTACCGCGTCGGCCTGGTTGAGGTCGTCGAGAGCGCCTCGGAGGGCGGCTCTCAGGCGGACGGCGTCGGCGGACGTCCTCGACGCGGCCAGGCGCAGGCCCGCCTCGGCCAGGGGAACGCAGAGCAGGAGAATGCCAAGGTTCGTGTTGCAGCCTGCCGTGGTCATGCTGGCCGCCACAGCGGAACGGATTCGCTCGCCGACGCCCAGGCCGGGAGCGGCGACGAATGGCTCAGCCGCCTTGGCTGCTGCTTCGAAGAGCTGCCAGTCCATGTCGTGGCCGGCGGCATGGATATGCACGTTGCCAGGCTTCAGCGCGGAGAGCTCATCGCGGCACGCTTCAAGGAACGCCGCGGCGATCGCCTCCGTCGCAGGCGGCGGGGACGACGCGCTCATTGCTCGCACAAGTCACTCAGGCGGACGGCGTCGAGGAAGTCCTCGGCCAGCGTCTCGGCGATGTTGGCGTCTGTCACACCCTGTAGACCTTTCCAGGCCGGGTTCGAGTTGATCTCCAGGACACGGAGCGTGCCGTCGCTGCCGCGGATGAGGTCGACGCCGGCGTAGTCGGCTCCGAGCGCCTCCACGGCCCGCAGCGCCAGATTGCTGAGATCCCGCGACAAGCCAGCCCCGACCGGCTCTGCGCGGGCACCCTGATGGATATTGGTGATCCACGTGTCGCCCACGCGCGCCATCGCGGCCACGACGCGCGCTTTGGACACGAGCACGCGCCAATCCCTGAAGCCGCTTTCCGACTGTGGCTCCAGGTAGCGCTGCGCGTAGTAGACCTCGCCCACGTCGTCGGGCGCGGGCAGCTCCTGCGAATTGGCGGCACGGCGAATGCCATTCCCCTGGCTGCCGAACAGCGGCTTGACTACGATCTCGCCGACGGTTGCGAGAAATCGCGCGGCCCGGTCGGCACCCTCGGCCGCCATCGTCTCTGGCACCGGAAGCCCCGCGTGCTGAAACAGAAAGGTGGCGGTCGATTTGTCCACGCACCGCTCGATGGTGCGGGCGGTATTCCAAACGCGCACACCGCTGTGGCTCAGCGCGTGGAGCAGACCCAGCCGAAGCGTGATCTGCTCCAGCGTGCCAGTGGACACCGATCGCACGAAGGCGCCATCGGGCAGTGCTCCGCCAAAGCCGGGGATGTCGATCCCCGACGGCAACCGGGTATCGAACGCGCAGGCTTTGAGCGTCGTCGTAACGACGCGGGCACCCCGTGCTGTCATAGCCGCGGCGAGCTGGCGCGCGTGCCAGTCGCCACCGCCGTCCTCGACGAACAGGACGATCGACAGCGGCCGTGCGCAGCCGCCGGCACCGGCGGCGTCAGCGGAAGCTCGCATCGACGATCTCGGGCGCCAGCGCGCCGGCACTGAAGGAGTTGCCGGTGTCGAGGTTCGACACGGTGACCAGCGCAGGCGAGAACAGCATCGGGTCGATCTTGTAGAAGTCGCCATTCACCGCCGCAAAGATCTCGGCGAAGGGCTGCCCGTAGGCGGACGAGGAGCGGCTGGGCAGACGCTCGGCCAGCGCACGGGCTGCATCGTCCTCGCCCGTCACGAACAGCTGGATGCGACCGCCGTAGATGATTGCATCGTTGGTGCGGCCCATGGCTTTGATGAAATCGGGGATCGGTGGAGCGATCGGTGCTGAGCCATAGCCGTCGACGATGTTCTCGAGCGGGAAGTGCAACTCGTGGGCCTTGTGCAAGGCCACTTCCAGCACGCGCGCAGCGATCTGCACGCCGCCGGCAAGGCTGCCCGTAGGGGCGTAGAGAATGGTGAGGCCGGTGGCAGGGATTCCGCATGCTTTCGCCACGCTGCTCGCGACGGCGGCAGGAGGCGCGTTGTCACCCTCGATGACCAGCGCCGTGCGATCTCCGGTGTCCGCATAGCCGAGCTCCTCATAGAGCTTCTCGACCCGCGACATCGCACGCGCGGGGCCCGAGCCGAGCGCGAAGAAGCCGGTTGCCTCGTCGGTGATGGTCCAGCCAGCATACTGGCTGCCAAGGCACGCTACGACGGGATTGGTGGAATGCACCATGACGGCGAGTGGCCAGCGCTCAAGACCCGAGCGGTTTGCGAGTGTGACGGTGCCCAGGCCCCCCATGCAGATTTCGCCGAGGCGCCGGCCGGCCTCCAGGCCGCCGCGCGTGGCCGCGCCGCAATCGATGCGGCGCTCACCAGCTTCGCCGGTGCTGACGACGCAGCGCAGCGCTGCGGCGTCCTCAATGAGCTTGTCGACGATGCGCTGTGCGCGCGCAGAGACGCTGACGGTGTCGAAACCGTTCATTTTCATCGCGGCGTTTCCTTCCCGAGGCTTTTTTCCTGACCGTATAGCACGGCTTTTGCTGCGCCCAAGCGATGGACCGCTTCGGCCGCCGCAGTATCCGGCGTCGCAGCGGCGGCATGAACGGTCAGTGCGGGTGCGTGCAGTGGGATGACCGTCCCTGCCCGCGGCCGGTCCGAGGTCCATTCGGACCAGGCCGCTGCTGGCGCCGTCACAGCACCGTCATCCGCGTAAAGATAGGCGATCGCGCGTGGCCGCGGCTGCCAGCGTTGCGCTAGCACGCCTGCCGGATCGCCCGTTTCGAACGCTGCCAGGTGGGCGGAGAACAACGTGCCGGACTCGTCGTCGAGCACATCCAGGGACGCGGACGGACGCGGATTGATCTCGATCAGAAGCGGTCCCTCGTCCGTGACGAGGAAGTCGAACGACACGAGGCCGACGAGCCCGAGCGCGCGGGTGAGATCGAGTCCCGTTTCGATAAGGCGGGCCTCGATGTCGGGCTCGACGTCGACGGAACCGGCGATACCGCCAAAGCGGAACGGGCGGCGGGGCATGGGCGCCAGCCAGCTACGCGTGAATGCAAATGCCGAGGTGCGCCCGACGACGCCAAGCATCGACAGCGGCTCTCCGGTCTCCTCGCGCTGGAAATAGCGTCCGGCGCGCGGCGCGACCGTCGCGCGGCAGCGGGCGATGTGTGTGCCTCCGGTGCCGCCGACGCGCTTCGAAATCCAGCCTCTACCGCTGTCCGGCGGCGTCACGTCTGTGGCCGGGTGGGGAATACCCAGGTCGCGCGCAACAGCGAACAGCCTCGTCGGGTCCTTTGCGGCCGCGACGGCCTCTGCCGCGCAGCCGATCAGGGTGAACGTGCGGGTAAGCTCGGCGATGAGTGCTGGCCGGTCCTCGAATCCGGTTCCCAGGACGAGCCCGATGGGCGGAGTGGGAGCGCGTGCGGCGAGGCGTGAAAGAGCGCCGAGCAACGGCTTGCTACGGAAGCCACGCTGAAGCGCTCCTGGAACCACCTCGGACGCGAGTGCAAGCGCCCGTGTGTCCTCGTCGCCGAACGCGTCGGCGACGAGGGGCAGGTATCCCGCGCGGCGCGCCGACTGGGCGAGCGCGCGTCCCGAGAAGCCCGCGATCAGGATGGACGGCGCGTCCACCTCAGTCCGGTCCCGTATCAGACGAAGGTACGGGCGAGGGCGAACGCATCGCGGAAGTCGAAGTGTACCGCCTTGTCGGACGCGATCATCTGCTTGAAGAGACCGCTTTCGGTCTTGTACTTGACGTCGCCGATGGCGAGAGGACCGACGCCGAGTGCACTGCAGCCGGGCAGCGGCTCGCCCTTCATGAACAGGTCCATGCCTTCGACGCCGGGCGGCGGCACGGCGTTGACGTCGGCGATGACGAGCAGGTTCTTCGCCAGCTCCTTGTGCTCCTTGGAGACGACCTGAACGCCCGCCGCGGCCGCCGCGAAGATCACTTCGGCATCGGCGATGATGTCGCGCTTCTGATCGGCGGTCTCGCCGGCCACCGCTTCCAGATCGACGCCGAAGCGCTCCTTCGAGACGGCGGCGGACTTGACGACGCGATCGACGCCACGATGGGCGACGAGGCGGACATCGGCGCCCTCGAGCGCTGCGATGATCGAGGAGGCGAAGCCGACGACGCCGGTAGCGCCGAATACGGCGACCTTCACGCCTTTCCAGCTGCGGTTGAATTTGTCCTTCAGCACCTTCTCGACGCAGGCCACCATCGCCGCCGCCGTCGTGAACGAGCCAGCGGGGTCGGCGAACGTGGAAATCTCGAACGGCGGCACCATCGCCTCGCGCGCCGCCTTCATCATGTCGAGAGCGAGGATCGCGTCCTTGCCGCCGAAGAACACACCCGTCTGCGGCCCGTAGTGGGGTGGGCGCGAGAAGATCGCGTCCTGCACCAGAGCGGTGACCTTCGTCAGCTCGACGTGGGTATAGGGAATGATGACCTTGAAGCCGGCGTCGGCTGCCATGTTCACGTCGAACGGGCTGACGTGCTCGCTGGGATCGAGCATGTGCAGGATGGGGGTGCCTTTCTCGGACATTCGTTGACTCCTTATTGGCCCGGGTGGGCGGGTGTCACGGCCTCGATGTGCGCGCCGGAGTTGCGGCCGGATGCGATCATCAGCTCCAGCCCCTGCGCTTTAGCGTCTTCGACGAAAGATTGATAGAGGTTCAGCGCGTCCGATTGCGTTGGAGCGAACGCGAAGCCCGTTGGTCCCCACGAACTCTGTCCGATACCGTGGGCGCCCGCCGCGGCCAGCCGGCGCGCCAATGCACCGACGCGCGGGCTCGACCACGCGCTGCCGCCCTGCGCGGCGGAAAAGTGCGAACCAACGAGCCGCTGGATCTCACCGATGGCGGCGCCGAATGCCACAATGTCGTGCTCGACCAACGCCGGAGCCGCCTGCATGAGAACCAGGTGCGACAGGTGCTCGGCTGTCACGATCAGCATCGAGGGCAGCGTCGCGAAGGCTTCAGTCTCGCGGTCGCCGTGTACGCCCGTTGCCTGCGCATCGAGGATGAGAAGCACGCGCCACTCCTCGGGAAATGGAGCGCGGATAAGCACCGGCGGCGGCCGGTCAAGGCGGCCGCGGCCGCCATCGACGATGAAGCCTCCGTCGGTGAAGGCGGCGATGCCGATCGCCGAGCGGCGCCCGCGGTCGGTAAAGCGCGCGATGTCCTCTGCCGACATCGTGCGGCCGTCAAGCGCAAGGGTGGCTCCGGCAACCGCCAGTGCGATTTGTGTGCCCGAGCCGAGCCCCGCGTGCGCGGGTATCGCGCGTTCCACGGCGATGTCGTAGCTGCCGGATAGTCCGAGCGGCCCGCGCAGGCGCTCCAGCGTGGTGCGCGTGCGCGCTGCCTCGACGCCGCTGAAGCGATCGGACCGTGCCCGCCGTGCCGTGACGACGGTTGCTGGCGCATCGAGCGCCAGCCCAATGCTGCCGAACTTGCGGCCGCGCTCCCCATTGAGATCAACGAAGCCAAGATGCAGTCGGGCCGGCGCGGCAACGCGGACGGCCTGATGCTCTGTCTCCTGGCGCATGTCGGGTGGATCCTTCGGAAGTCGGGCCAGGCTGGCGGACGAGGCGCCGGGGCGGTGGCATGCTGGCGTGGTTGGGTGCTACACCGGGCAACGGCCGCAAGGGAGGATAGCATGGTCAAGGAACGGGAAAAGCCGATGGCAGAGGCCGAAGTCAAGGCCTGGCTTGCGGCGCATCTGCCCAAATGGCGGCTCGAGGACGGATGGATACGGCGCACCTACAAGACGAATAGCTGGAAAGGCACGCTGATGGTGGTCAATACGGTCGGCCATCTGGCGGAGGCCGCATGGCACCATCCCGATATTACCGCCTCGTATGCGTGGGTCGAGGTTCGCCTCGTCACTCATTCGGCCAAGGGCATCACCGACAAGGATCTCGCACTCGCCGCCAAGATCGAGGATGTCGTGCAGTGGCAGCCGGGGAAGGAGGGCAAGGGCCTCGAAGGCACGCCCGGCGAGGACCCTCGCTTCGCCTACATTAAGTACGATTAATAGGCGCGGGTTCTCTTTGCGGATATCGCGTCCGTCGGCGGGATTGAGATGCAGTTCGATGCGATCCTGGCGCTGGGCGCCAACATTGGCGACAAGCGCGGCAACATCGCGGAAGCGCTCCGGCTGATCGAGGCGGCAGGCGATGTCCGCGTGCTGTTGCGATCCCGCGACTTCAAGACGCCGCCGTGGGGCAAAACCGATCAGCCCTGGTTCGTCAATGCCTGTGCGGGCGTCGCCACGCAATTGAAGCCGCACGCGTTGCTCGAGCGCTGCCTTGCCGCGGAGCGCAAACTTGGTCGCGTACGTTCGGAGAAGTGGGGCCCGCGTACGATCGACATCGACGTGCTGGTGCACAAGGATGGCCAAGTCGAGGATGATACGCTCGTATTGCCGCATCCGCGCATCACCGAGCGTGCGTTCGTGCTGGCGCCACTTTCCGACATTGCGCCCGACCTCGTCCTGTCGGGAAAGCCCGTCAGCGATTGGCTGCTTGAGGCCGACACCACCGGAGTCGAGCCATTCGACAGCGAAGAGGACTGAGTTCCCGAACCAGCAGCCCTAAAGCAAGCGGCGCCGGTCTCGACCGGCGCCGCTGCAAATCAAGAGCGCGCGGTCGCGCTTACTTCTTAAGCGTAGCGAGATAGGCGATGAGGTCCTTGCGGTCCGCCTCGTCCTTCACTCCGACGAACACCATCTTGTTGCCCGGGATGAACTCCTTGGGGTTGGCAAGATAGCCATCAAGCGTCGCCTCATCCCAGGTCTTGCCCGAGTTCTTCATGGGGTCGGAGTAGCTGAAGCCCTCGACCGTGCCAGCCTTGCGGCCGACGACGCCATCGAGGTGCGGACCGACCTTGTTCTTGCCGTCAACGGCGTGGCAGGCCTTGCACTTCTTGAACACCGACTCGCCGTTCGCGACATCGGCGGCCGATGCCGCGGCCGGCAGAGCGAAAATGAGAGCCGTCGCCAGGACCAACTTGCGCATTCTTCGAATTCCTCCCTTGGAAGCGGATGCGATAACCTACCGCGCGAGACGGATAGACGTAACCCCCTGTTGTGGCAACAGTCGTACCGTCGCGCGGAGAAACGGGGTGCGATACTGCGGCCGCACGGCGCCGATCTATGGGCCGTCGTCCATGAACGAGGCGTGAACTCCAGGCATACCAAGAGCTGGCGGTGCGGTGCCGGCGCCGCGTCGTCTGCAGCGTTTACCGTATTCGCTTATTCGGCGGCGGGCTCGGGTGTCTTCACTCCGCCCATGCGCCTGTAGACGAAGGCGGGCGGTGCCTCGTGGCTCTCGACAGTGGCGACCTTGGCCCACTCCTTGTGGAGTGGTGACAGAGAGCAGGCGGGATCGGTGTTGGTCGCATCACCGGTCAGCGCGAAGGCCTGACACCGGCAGCCGCCATAGTCGATCTCCTTGCGCGAGCAGGAGCGGCAGGGCTCCTTCATCCAATCGGTTCCACGGAACTTGTTGAATGCCTCGCCATTGAGCCAAATGTCGGCGAGCGGGCGGTCGCGCACGTTGTCGAAAGTCAAGTTGGGGAGGGATTCAGCTGCATGACACGGCAGCACGCGGCCCGACGGCGTGATGTTCATGATGCCGCGGCCCCAGCCGCCCATGCAGGGCTTGGGGTATTTCGCATAGTAGTCGGGCACGACGAAATCGATGACGAGGATACCTTTGAGGCGCCCCTTGGCCTCGTCGACTATGCCGACCGTCTCCATGAAATCCTCGCGAGTCGGCATCAACGCGGCGCGGTTCTTCAGCGCCCATGCATAGTACTGGATGTGCGCGACCTCGAGCCGCCCCGCGCCGATCTCGACGGCATAGTCGATGATGCGCGGCAGGCTCTTGATGTTCTGGCGGTGTAGGGGCGCATTGAGCGTCAGCGGCAGGCCGAGGTCCTTCACCCAGCCGGCAACCTCGTGCTTTTTGGCAGCGCCACCCTTGTAGGCGGCGATGCGGTCGGCGTTGCCGGCATCGACGTCCTGGATCGACAGCTGGACGTGGTCCAGACCTGCGTCTGCGAGGGCCTTGAGGCGATCACGTGTCAGCAGCACACCCGCCGTAATGAGGTTGGTGTAGAGGCCGACCTCGGCGGCGGTCTTGACGATTTCTTCCAGGTCCTTGCGGGCGGTGGGCTCGCCACCGGACAGGTGGATCTGCAGCACGCCCAGCTCGGCCGCCTGCCGCATCACGTTCTGCCAATCGGCCGTCGACAGCTCGACATTGCTCCGTTCGAGTTCGACGGGGTTGGAGCAGTAGGGACACTGCAGCGGGCAGCGGTGGGTCAGCTCGGCGAGCAGACCGACGGGGGCCCGTGCGCAGACCGGCTGCGGCTCGAGGCTTACAGCATGCGAGGAGGTCGCTATCTCGCTCGTGATCTCGTTCATTGTGTCACGACTCCCTTGTCGGCGAGGTCCTGCAGCATGGCGGTGATGTCGGCAAGGATGACGTCGCGCGGCGCTGCAAACGCCTCCGCCAGATGCGTCGCCAGATCGCCGACGGTCCGGTTGCCGTCGCAGAGCTTCAGCACTTCGACCGCCGTCTCGTCGGGCTTGAACACGCGCTCGGGCGCCAGGATCACCCAGGCGTTGCGGCCGGCATCATGACGCAGCTTGATGTGCCGCGGCAGCTTTGGCCGCGTCGTCTCGTTGATGACGAGACGGACGGGCGGAGTGCGTGTCGTCATCATGCGCGCTCCGGGCGGAAGGCCCCCGGCGGGATGTTGCCAGGTTCCACGTAGGCATGATGCAGCGCATCGAGCTGTACCCATAGCACGTCGCACTTGAAGCGCACGGCATCGACGCAGGCTTCCTGCTCCTCGCGCGTCTTGGCGTTCCGCTTGATGTAGTCGAGCGCGAAATCCGCATCGCGCGGCGCCTGGTCGAGGCGGCGGCGGAAGTAGGCCATTACCTTGTCGTCGATGAAATCGTAGCTTTCGAGCATGCCCGAGATGCGCTCGCGATGGATCTTGGGCGCGAACAGCTCGGTGAGGGAGGAGGCAACCGCGATCGTCAGCGGCTGCTCGCGCACGAAGTTGACATAGGCTTCGACGGCGAACTTGGTCGCCGGCAACGCACCGTCCCGCGAAATGACGTAGTCGCGGTCGAGGCCCAGGCCATCGGTGAGCACCAGCCAGCGCTCGATGCCGCCGGGCTCCTCGGGCCCCGAACCGTCGTGGTCGAGGATGCGGTGCATCCACTCGCGACGCAGCTCGCGATCATGGCAGCGCGCCATCAGCGCGGCATCCTTGCGCGGTACGGCCGACTGGTAGCAGTAGCGGTTGAGCGCCCAGGCCTGCACCTGGCCCTTGTCGAGCTTGCCGCCGTGCAGAAGCTTATGGAACGGATGTTTGTCGTGATAGCGCTCGGCGCCAACAGCGCGGATTTGCGCATCGAACTCATCGAGGCTCCACAGATCCCCCGCGGCTTGCCCCTGCTGTCTGCGATCACTCATAGGCGCACCTCCATACCGTCATAGCCGATTTCCCAGCCCGCCTGCTCCGTCGCCTTGCGCGCCGCGGAGTTCTCGTCGAGGACCGGGTTCGAGTTGTTGATGTGAACGTAAATCTTGCGGGCGACATTGAGCGGCGACAACGCCGCGATGGAGCCGTCTTCGCCAGAGATCGAGATGTGGCCCATGCGCCTGCCGGTCTTGGGCATCAGGCCCGCCTGCAGCATCTCGTCGTCGGTGTAGAGCGTGCCGTCGAAGAAGAGGACGGCGGCTCCCCGCAGACGCTCGGCAAGCCGTGTGTCCACCTCGGCGCAGCCGGGCACGTAGTAGAAGCCCTTGCCGGTCTCAACGTCGCGCACGTTCAGACCGATGGTGTCGCCCTCCTGCGTGCCGAGTGCGACGCCCTTGGATGCATCCTCCAGGTAGAGCGCCACCTTGCCCGGCACGGCGAAGGCCTCGATCGTGATGCCGAGCGGTCCCTCCGGCCCGGCGATCTCGGTCACCTGCCCGAGCGGCAGGGCGTGACGAGCCACCTTCTCGCCGTTGAGAACGTTGAAGATCGAGTTCGCGGAGAGCGTTTCGAGCACCCGGTCGCTTCCGTAGACGACGAGCGGCTGGACCTCGCGCAGATTGATCAGGCCGACGATGTGGTCGACGTCGGCGTTGGTGAGGATCGCAGCCTTGATCGGGCTGTTGCGCATCCCGCCCTCGGCGCGCGCGCCAAGCTGCGGCGAGTCGTTGATCTGCTGCCTGAGGTCAGGCGACGCGTTGAGCAGCACCCAGGCCTTTCCGTCGCGCGAGACCGCGAGCGAGGACTGGGTGCGCGCCGTAAATCCGGGTCGGCCACTGCGCACGCCAGCGCAGTTGCGGCAATTGCAGTTCCATTGCGGAAAGCCGCCGCCGGCAGCCGACCCCAGAATCCTGATGATCATGGGAGGCCTGCTTCAATCGGAGCGGCGCGCCGACGCCGCGGCCCGTCATCGGACCTGACAGTGGGTCTTGAATGTGTGGAAGCCACGGAAGCCGCGGCCACAAATGACAACGGCGGCCGAGATGTCGGCCGCCGTGCCTTGACCGCTCACCAGGTGAGCGAGCTGGACGACATCGAATTAGATGATGTCGATCTCGGCCGGGAGGTAGCTCGTGACCTCAAGACCAACTTCCTGCTCGGTGACCTGCGGCTTCGTCCAAACCTTCATAGCTCTTCCTCCTGTATAGGGTTTCGCCGTCATTCGGGTTAACCCCGCCGAGGGTGTACCCACCAAAGCGGCTCTTCTTGCTTGTCTAAGCCGCCTTAGTCTGCGGATCGGCGCCTCTTCGTCAAGGGCCCACCGCGTTAAGATCATCATAAATCACGCTGGTCGCAGTCGGAGCAAGTCACGTCCGCTCACAAACGCGTTAGAGCCTTGTCACCGGATCGTGAGCGGCCGAGGGTCCCGCCTGCGTGTCGGCGAGCCACCGGCCGACGCCTTGGGCAGCCGCCACTGCCGTCGCGAACGTCGCCTGGAGGAGATAGCCGCCGGTCGGGCCCTCCCAGTCCAGCATCTCTCCCGCCGCGAACACTCCAGGCGCTCCTCGCAGCATGAAATTCCCGTCGAGGCCCTCGAAGGCAAGCCCGCCGGCGGTGGAGATCGCCCGCTCGAGCCCCGCGAGGCCATCGATGCGCAGCGGCAGGGCCTTGATGCGTCGAGCCAGCTCGACCGCTTCGGTTGGCAGGGGGACCACCATTTCGTCTGACGCGGCGAGGGGTCCGCTAGCGGTGGCCGGCTCACGAAGCAGAGCGATGGCAGCCGGAGAAAGGCGGGCGGCGCGTGCAAGGTGTGTGGCGGCAGACTGCTTCGGCCGGCGCTTCGTCAGCGCGGCTGCCAGCTGCCCCGTTTCGACGTCCGGTCGCAGGTCGAGCGCCGCCGTCGCGCTGCCGCCCCTGGCGAGCGCATGGCGAACCGCGCGGGCTGCGGCATAGGCTGGGCCACCCTCAAGCCCGGTCCGCGTCAACACGAGGTCGCCGGTGAACCGTTCGGCGGTGCCCTCGATCGTAAGCGCCACGCGCTTGAGGGGCGTGCCGCTGAAGCGGCTGCGCACATGATCGGACCACGCGACGGCAAGCCCGGCATTTGCGGACGCCAGCGGAGTGACCGGAACGCCCATTCCCTCCACAAACCCGGTCCACGCGCCGTCGCTGCCCAGACGGGGCCAGCTCGCCCCGCCCAAGGCCAACACGAGGGCATCTGCGGCGATGACACGCGTACTGCCGTCCGTCGTTTGAAAGGTGGCGTCCGGACCAGAGTGCGGGCCCCGGCCAATGCCGGTCAGCCGATGGCCGAGGTGAAGGGTGACACCCAGGCCGGAAAGTCGCTGCAGCCAGGCGCGCAGGAGCGGCGAGGCCTTCATCGTTTTGGGAAAGATGCGCCCGCTCGAGCCCACGAACGTCGGACATCCGAGACCTTCGGCCCAGGCGACGAGCTTGGCGGGGGGAAAAGCCTCGACCGCCCGTCGCAAGGCCGGCGCCACAGGTTCGTAGCGCTCTAGAAATCTCTCCAGCGGCTCGGAGTGCGTCAGATTGAGGCCGCCGCGTCCAGCCATCAGCAGCTTGCGCGCCGGGGAGGGCATGCGGTCGTAGACCGCGACCCGATGACCCTGGCCCGCAAGGATCTCGGCGGCCATCAGGCCTGCGGGGCCTGCACCAACGACGACGACGGCTTTCGCTCCGGCTGTTCCGCGTGCGGCTTCGGGCGCGGTTTCCGCTGGTGCGGGTTCGCTCACCACGAGCCGGTGTTGGCCATCGAGGTCCAAGGCTCCTGCTGGGGCAGCGCCGCTCCCTTCTGCAAGAGCTCGATGGAGATTCCGTCGGGGGAGCGCACGAAGGCCATCCGGCCATCGCGTGGCGGCCGGTTGATGGTCACGCCGGCCTCCTGCAGTCGCCGGCAGGTGTCGTAGATGTCGTCGACCTCAAACGCCAGATGGCCGAAATTGCGGCCTGAGCCATAGGCTTCTGGGTCCCAGTTGAATGTCAGCTCGACGAGTGGTGCCATTTCCTCAGCGGCGCGGCGCCGGTCTCCCGGTGCCGCGAGAAAGATGAGTGTGAACCGACCCGCCTCATTCTGCGTGCGCCGAACCTCGCGCATCCCGAGCTTGCCACAGTAGAAGTCGAGGCTCTTATCGATATCGCTGATACGGACCATGGTGTGCAGATAGCGCATCGGTCTTCTCTTCTCAGTTTGTCTTCTGCGCGCGGCGACGCGGATGGGGGGTACACAATCTTTGCGCTAGTGCCGCGACAGGAGCACCGTTCATTGCGGGAGCGTACGAGGTAGCCCCTGCGCGCCCAGCCCGCAAGTTGAGCCGTTTGTGATGGCTCCCGGGTCGCCACGCATCGGGTTGTGTGCAAAGGGGCAACACATTGCTGGAATCTTGTGCCGAAGGGCGAGGACCTCAGCGTGGTGTGAACACCGTTCGCCGCTTCGACCAATGTTGCGCCGCAGCTGATCCCGAACGCCCAACGCGGTGATATGCCAAAACGAATCACTTGACCCGAGTCGCGTGATTCTCCGGCGGGAAGGGACGCCGTCTGATGACAAGTGAATGACGTTCAACTAACAATTATCAACAGTCGAAGAACCCGAAGAAAACTAATACATATCATATAGTTATGAGCTAAAGCACCGTTCGCTGATCGGGCGTTTTCCAGCCACGAAGTTGTCGCAATGATGCCGGGGCCTATGCAAGCGAGCCACCTTTGGTATTCTCCGCGGCGTCCGAACCTGCAGGTTGGCCGAGGGAACCCCGACGGGGGGTCACACCAGCTGCCGGACACGTGAAGTTCGCATATCTGAACGCAACAAGTGGCGTAGAAGCGGGGCCAAATTATGCGTGACAAATTTTCACCGTCTCAGTCCGAGACGGCGGGGTCGGAGTCCGAGGAGGCGGGCGCCGACATGGTCGAGATAGCTGGGACGATCAAGTGGTTCGACGTCTCGAAGGGGTATGGGTTCATCGTGCCGGATAACGGCATGCCCGACATCCTGCTGCACGTCACCTGCCTGCGCGCCGGCGGCTTCCAGGTCGCCTACGAGGGCGCCCGGGTCCACTGCCAGGCGCTGCGCCGGCCGCGCGGCATGCAGGCCTTCCGCGTGATCTCGATGGACGAGAGCACGGCCATCCACCCCTCGCAGCTTCCCCAGCGCACCCGTGTCGTGGTGCAGCCGGAGAGCGATTGGGAGCGGGCCATGGTCAAGTGGTTCAACCGTATCCGCGGTTTCGGCTTCCTGACCCGCGGTGAGGGAACCGAGGACATCTTCGTGCACATGGAGACGCTGCGCCGCCACGGCTTTACCGAGCTGCGGCCGAGCCAGATCGTATGGGTCCGCTATGGCAAGGGCGACAACGGCCTGATGGCCGCCGAGCTGCGCCCCGAGGGGTCCACTCCCAACAACCTCAACTGAGGATTGGATGGCGGGCGCGGCTGGCGTCTGGCACCTCGACGAAGACACGCACGCATGCGAGGCTATCGATCGATGATTGGCCTCGCAGACAACAACGACCCCGTGCGGAACGGCCGGGAAGCAGGGGGGGCGGCGCGCAGCGTCGGCCCCTTTCGCATTGTGGCGACCTGCGTTGCCGCTGCTGTCGGGTTTGGGCTGTTTGCCGGCGTTGCGCCAATGACTTCAATGCTCGCGCGCGCGGAAGCGCCGTTCTCCCGTGATCTCCTTCACGTGGTGACCGATACGGGGCGTTTTGCGCTCGATATCGAAGTTGCGGAGACGGAGGCGCAGAAGCGTCTCGGTCTGATGTTCCGCACGACCATCGCGGCCGGTCGGGGCATGCTGTTCCCCTACGCGCCGGCGCAGGAGATCACCATGTGGATGCGCAACACCTACGTTTCGCTCGATATGGTCTTCATCCGGGCCGACGGCGTCGTGCACCGCGTCGAGACGGGTACCGAGCCGATGTCCGAAGCGATCATCGCCTCCCGGGGCGACGTCAGCGCCGTGCTCGAGATCGCGGCCGGCGAGGCAAAGCGCCTGGGCATCCGTGCGGGCTCGCGCGTCGAGCACCCGCTCTTCGGACCTCGGTAGCGTTTCGACGTTGGCGCACCCTTCGCCGCGCTTGACCGCGCGGGAACAAACCGGCAGACATCGAGGCGTCGCGGATCGGGGCATAGCTCAGCCTGGTAGAGCACCTGCTTTGGGAGCAGGGGGTCGCGAGTTCGAATCCCGCTGCCCCGACCAACCCTTGCGCGATATGGACTGAGGCTCTGACCAGCCCGAAGACTGCCGAGAGACCGAGCGATGGCCGCACGCATTTTCCGCCCCGCCAAGACCGCGATGCAATCGGGCTTTGCCCGTACCAAGACGTGGGTGCTGGAGCACGAGCCGGAGGCGGCGCGGCGCGTCGAGCCGCTCATGGGCTGGACGAGTTCGGCCGACCCCGGCCAGCAGGTTCGCCTCGAGTTCGACAGCAAGGAGGCGGCGATCGCCTACGCGGAGCGCAACGGTATCCCCTATACGGTGGTCGAGCCGAAAGTGCGCAAGCACCAGCCCAAGTCCTATGCCGACAACTTCCGCTTCGGTCGCATCGGTCGCTGGACGCACTGACCGGCTGCGCCTGACGTGCGATGCGTCTCGGGCGGGCCCGGGCGCTCAGGCGCCAGTGCCGAACACGCGGGCGAAGATCGTGTCGGCGTGCTTGACGTGGTAGCCCATATCGAACCGGGAGCGGATCTCGTCCTCGGAGAGCGCGGCGCGCACGTCCTTGTCGCCCAACAGCTCTTGCAGGAAGTCGACGCTGGCCGCGCCGCTGCGCTGATAGCTGTCCCAGACCTTCATGGCGTTGCGCTGCACGAGGCGGTAGGCGTCTTCGCGGCTGACGCCCGCCTGCGTGAGCGCCAGCAGGATGCGCTGGGAGTGCACGAGGCCGCCCAGCCGGTCCATGTTGGCGCCCATACGCTCAGGGTAGACGACGAGGTTCTCGATAACGGTTGCCAGCCGGTTGAGCGCGAAGTCGAGCGTGACGGTGGCATCAGGCCCGATCATGCGTTCCACCGACGAGTGCGAAATGTCGCGCTCGTGCCAGAGCGCCACGTTCTCCATCGCTGGCAGCGCATAGGCGCGCACCATGCGGGCGAGGCCGGTGAGGTTCTCAGTCAGCACGGGGTTGCGCTTGTGGGGCATGGCGGATGAGCCCTTCTGCCCCTTGGAGAAGAACTCCTCGGCCTCGAGCACCTCGGTGCGCTGCAGGTGGCGGATCTCGATGGCTAGCCGCTCGATGCACGAGGCGACGACGGCGAGCGTGGCAAAATACATGGCGTGCCGATCCCGCGGGATCACCTGCGTCGAGACCGGTTCTGCCTTGAGACCGAGCTTTTCGGCGACATGCTCCTCGACGCGCGGGTCGATGTTGGCGAACGTCCCGACCGCGCCGGAGATGGCAACGGTGCCGACCTCCTCACGCGCATTGAGAAGGCGCAAACGGCAGCGCTCGAACTCGGCGTAGGCCTGTGCCAGCTTTACGCCGAAGGTCGTCGGCTCGGCGTGGATGCCGTGCGAACGGCCAATGGTGATCGTATCCTTGTACTGGAAGGCGCGCGTCTTCAGGGCAGCGAGCAGGCGGTCGACGCCGGCGATCAACAGGTCCGCCGCGCGCACAAGCTGAATGTTCAAGCAGGTATCGAGCACGTCGGAGGACGTCATGCCCTGGTGGATGAAGCGGCTGTCGGGGCCGACGAACTCGGCCAGATGGGTCAGGAACGCGATGACGTCGTGCTTGGTCTCGCGCTCGATCTCGTCAATGCGGTCGATATCGAAGCGTGCCGCGTTCCCCTTCTCCCAGATCGTGCGCGCGGCTTCCTTCGGTATGACGCCGAGATCGGCCAGGGCATCGCAGGCATGCGCCTCGATCTCGAACCAGATGCGGAACCTAGTCTCGGGCGACCAGATGTCGGTCATCTGGGGTCGGGAGTAGCGCGGGATCATGCGGTGGCCTCGCGAGGTGCTTGTCGGTCTTGCTGCGTCGCCCTAGCAAAGCGGTTCGCCGCGCGCAATCGCGACGCTGAACGTCCCGTCGGCATCGGGGGCCATCAGGGTCAGGGCTGGGCCGGTCGCATCATCGACAGGGAGAACAGGTCGTCGGGCTGGCGCACGAGGTCAACGGCAACGCGCACGCATACGGCTAGGACCAGCAACGCGAGCAGAGCGCGCAACTGATCGCCCCTGAGCCGAGCGCCGGCCCGCGCACCGAACTGGGTCCCCATGACGCCCGAGATCATCAGAAGCGCGCTCAGGATGACGTCGACGCTGTGCAGCCGATAGGCCTGCAGGAAGGTCGTGAACGCGCCAACGAAAACGATCTGATAGAGCGACGTGCCGACGGCCATGTTGGTTCGCATCTTGAGCACGTAGACCATGGCGGGCACGAGCACGAAGCCTCCGCCCACGCCCATGACCGCGGTCAGTATGCCGACACCGATGCCGATGGCGACGACCGGGATCGCGCTGATGTAAAGGCGGGAGCGCGGAAACCGCGTCTTGAAGGGCAGGCCGTGGGCCCACGTATGCGGGCCGCGGCGCTCGGTCACCGTACCCGTCTGGCTGGCCTTGCGCATCGTCTTCACGCTCTCGACGAGCATCAGCGTGCCGATGCTGCCCAGCAGCACGATGTAGCTCAGCGACACGAACAGTTCGAACTGTCCGGCGGCCCGCAGCAGGCCCACGAGTTGGGTACCGGCAAGGGAGCCGGCCATGCCGCCCAGCAGCAGCAGTGCTCCCATCTTGAAGTCGATGTTGCCACGCTGCCAGTGGGCCATGGCTCCAGAGACGGCCGTGGCTGTCGCCTGGTTCGCGCCACTGGCGATAGCGACCAAGGTCGGGATGCCCAGAAACATGAGCAGCGGGGTGATGATGAAACCGCCGCCGACACCGAACAGCCCTGAGAGGAACCCGACGGCGCCCCCTGCGCCAATCACCGTCAAGGCGTTGACGGCAACGCCTGCGATCGGAAGATAGATATTCAGTGCCATGTCGATGGGCCGTTCTGTGCGCAGCGGCGCGCTCGTGTGGCTGGGTGTCCGGCACACTTACCCAAGCGGTGCAGTCGAGGCACCCGGCCTTTTGCCGCAGTGCAGCATTGTGCGCGGAGGCGCCGCTTATGCTTCAGGTGCGTTTCAGGCCGCGCTCCAGGATGATCGGGGGGAGCGGGGCAATACAACCCTTGCCGAGGCGGAATTCGTGACCTCGGGCGAGGCACTGCTCGCGTGCAAGATAGACGCGGACGAGAAAGCTAACTACCAAGAGCGCAATGGTCGCGGCCATGATCGCGGCCATGCGCCGCGGGCTCATGGCGCATCTCCCGACCGGGTTCGCCCGAAGCGTTCCTGCCATGACAGCGGGCCCTGCCAGCACGGGGGTACGGGTGCTGCCTCGTGCACGCCGCGCGCGACCGCACGGGCGAGCGTAACAGCGGCGGCGGCACCCAGCCGGGCCAGTCCGGCAACCGGATCTGGCGCAGGGTCGTGGCCGGTGGCGACGGCAAATACGATGTCGCCGTCGAGCGGCGTGTGAACGGGATAGACGGCACGCGTGAGGCCCGTCTGCGCCATGATCGCGAGACGCATCGCCTGGCCGCGAGTCAAAGCGGCGCTGGTTGCGACGATGGCAAGAACCGTGCTCTCGCCGGCGGCTGACTTCAGGACCGGCGTGTGTGCCGAGGCCGGCATCGGATCTGGCCAGCCCCGTCCACCGAACTCTCCATCGTGCTCGAACGGGGCCGACCAGAAGTGCGCGCTGCGATTGATGCTCACGCATCCAGCGGGGTTGACGGCGGCGAGTGCGCCCACAACGCTGCCGTCGTCGAGGACTGTCGAGGCGCTGCCTAGCCCGCCGCGCAGCGTTGCAGTGGTAGCGCCGAAGCCAGCACCGTGACTGCCAAGCGCGAAGTCATGGGCCGCGGCGTCCGCGGCCGTCCAAGCCATCGCCTCGTAGGGCGGAGATCTTCCCCAGGCCTTGTCGCCGCCGTTGAGGAGGTCGAACAAGATCGCCTGTGGCACGATCGGTACGCGCGCCGAACGAACCTGAAAGCCGATGCCGCGCGCCGCGAGCCACGCCTGCACGCCGGTCGCCGCATTGAGGCCGAATGCCGATCCACCCGACAGCACGAGCCCGTGCACTTCGCCCACTGTGCCGGCTGGTGCCAGTGCATCGGTTTCCCGCGTGCCGAGACCGCCGCCGCGTGCATCGACTGCGGCAACGGCAGGCTTGTCGGTCAAGAGAACCGTTACGCCACTCATCACGCTGGCGTCGTGCGCGTTCCCGACTCGAATGCCTTTTACGTCGGTGATGAGATTGCGGCGTTGCACCATTGGCGGCATTCCTTTTTGAGCGGTCGCACACTGCGCAGCCCGTGAGCAATGTTGCAAGTCGGCAAACGAGTTTGACCTGCCTCGCGACTGCCGCGCAACCACATGCAACCATCTGATAAATCTATAAAAAGAGACTTGAATAATGCTGCGCCAAAGCAGTGGCGGCGGTGCTGCGGCAATCGGCGCACCGGTCTTTTATCGCATGGGGTTGGCAACGCCATTTTCGCGAACGATATGGAGCCGCGAGTCAGGGCAGTATCAGGCTAACGACTGATGGCCTGGCTCCAAGGGTGCGGCCTTCCCGGTCGCATACCGTGTGGGATTGGAAACGCAGCGAAGTGGCGAGCAACCGCGTTGTACGCCGATAAGCGGACGCCAAGGAGAGGGACTATGGCTCACAGCGCCATCGATATCGCAGCCATCAACAACCGTCTGGAGAACGACGAGGATCCGCGCGAGTGCTATCGCATGCTGAGCGAGGGCATCAGGCGCTGCCGTGAGAACGGAGAGCGCGTGCCGGAAGATGCACTGCGCCTCCAGGACGCGCTGCTCCGCGAGTGCAACGCGGAGTCCCAGGGTCGCTGAAGGAACGCGAAGCGGCTTGGGCATGGCACACAGTCTGTTTAGCGTCCGCGCGCCTGGGGCGTACGGACCGCCTTGCGCCTGCCCGATGCGGTCTTGATCGTCTGATCGGTGTCGTTCATCGCTGCGCTGAGCACGTCATCCTTGGTAGACTTACGTGGTGGCTGCAGAATGCGGTCATCAGCGCGCCGGATTCGCGGCGTGCCATCGGGGACTGCCAGCGCTGAGGACGGCCACCAGCTTGAATGACGAGCCCGAAGAGCCGGCCGTGGGCCTCCCGCGCTTCGCCGCTGCGCCACCCGCGCTCGTCGTGCTGACCGTGCACGGCACCAACGATAGCGATGATCGCGACGAAGGGCCTCGCTGGTGGCAGCGGCAGTCGCGCTTCACGCAGCGGCTGGCGCATGCCTTGACCTTGCGCGGAATCGCGCCCGTCAGCTTCGAGCCGGTGCACTGGTCGGGCGCCAACTCCGATCACGACCGCCTGGACGGTGCGCGTCGGGTGGCTGCGAGCGTTGCGGCGCTGAACAAGGCTGGCCGTCCATATTCTGTCGTCGCGCACAGTCACGGCGGCAACGTTGCGATGGAGGGCCTGGGTAGCGCGAGAAGTCTCGGCGCGCTCAGCGGCGTCATCAGCTTCGGCACGCCGTTCTTCGTGCGCCGTCTTAAACTCGTGCCCGCCATCATCGCGGCGTTCCAGGTCGTACTGGGCCTGACGATGACGCCCCTGATGATCGCCTATTTCGTGATGCTGTGGGGCTATCTCTATCGCAACGGCCTCTATGCCAAGCTGATCGAGCCCGTCATGCTGTTCGGCGGCCTGGGTGCGCTGTCGCTGTGGGCCCTCGTCAAAGGTTCAGGCACGCTGAGCCGCCGTTGGCGCTCGGCCCGGCGTCTGGCCCAGGGGATAGGCGCGTCTGATTGGCTCGTGGTGCACTCGCCGCGTGACGAAGCCATGCGGCTGCTCGAGACGGCGGCCGCCTTGTCGCCGACCTACGTTACAAGCGCATGGGGAACACGCTCGCTGACGCGACTTGCAACCTTTGCCGGTCTCGCCGCCGTCGGCGTGTTCCTATGGAAGCTAGGTGGCTATTTCACCGAGCCACTGGTGCGCAAGGTGGCGGAGGGCGCGTTCACGCTGGCGACACTCGCCGACCTTTCGTTCCTGCTGGTTCTCCCGGTCGTCTATTTCGCAGGATGGTTCGTCGTATGGCTCGTCGCGCGCCTCGGCGGCGGTCACCTCTACGCCTGGGTCGTCAATCACTTCATCTCCGGCGGTCTCGTCGGTGCGGCCTATGGTGGCGATGGCGCGGATCATCTCGTCCGCGTCGAACGCCTGCCGCCGCCGCTCGCCGTCGTGCGCGAGGCGCGCATCGAGGCGCTCAATCTGGGCGGCATCGACGACAAGGCGATCTTCGAGAGCGCGCAAGGCGTCTACGAGGAGATCCTGGCCGGCGAGGGGGGCGAGGGCGGCGTCGTCGATCCCGATAGAATGTGGAAGGCGTTGTCCGATGCGCTCTATCACAACGCCTACATGCGCGACGACGGTGTGATCGACACCGTGGCAGACCATATCGCCGCGCGCTTTCCCGCGGTCGGCGGCCAGGGCAAGTGACCGACATCGCGAAGGCCGCCGCTGAGTGCCGGAGGGCTAGGCACTCCGGCCCAGCAGTTTCTCACCACGCCTAAGCCTGGGCACGTCTCGCGCAATTTGCTGCGGTTGCGGCGTGGCAAGCGGGCTCTCGCATGGTTTCTTCGCGCCTCCGGATAGCGTCAAAGGCATGTAGACGACTGATTCGACTTGAATTTCAAATATTATGCCTGGAGATTAAGCAGTATTGCATTGTGCCTGCGTTCCGTACAATACTTCCTGCTGCGGTGCAGTATCGACGGGCAGCAGTTTCGACATTTCGACATGGAGACGCCAATGTTCGAGCCAGTAGCTGGAAGCTTCGATATGCGATCGACGCTCGATTCGGGCGGCATCAGCGTGATGGCCGGCGACGGCTGCCAGTACAAGCTTCGACGCATCCGGCCTTCGGATGCGGCATCGCTGATCCGTGGCTATCAGGCGATGTCGCAGGAGGACAAGCTCTCGCGCATGTTCTACCGCGTGCCGGAGATGACCACGGCCATGGCGGAGCGGTTCTGTTCGCCGGGCGCGGAGCGCGACTTCTGCATCGTGGTGGAGGGGCGCGACGCCCTTGAGGGAGAGATCCTGGGTGGAGCGCGGATCACCGAGGCGGGCAAGGGCGGCTCGCACGAGTTCTCGGTCTCGCTGCGGCCGGAAGGACGGCACAAGGGCTTGGCCGCCGCGGCGCTCGCAAGCGTCTTGAAAGTGGCGCAGGAGATGGGCTCGCACTCGGTCTGGGGCGTCATCACGAGCGACAACGAGCCGATGCTGTCACTCGCCAAGAAGCTTGGCTTTACGCTGAGGCCCAAGCCCGAAGATCCCACCGAGACGGTCGCGCGTATCGAATTGAAGAAGCCATGAGGCTGCCGGTTGGGGTGGCCCTATTCAAGGATCAATTTTGAATTCCCGTTTCAAAATTCGCAAAAGCTCTTCCGCTCCGCAGCGATCCAGCTGGATCGTCTGGCTCTGCTTGCCGGGCTTCTCGCGTGTTTCGCGTCCGTACATATCGATCTGAAGCAGTACACGCCCGTCTTTTTCAAACACGGAATACGTTGCAGAAATCTCATCGTGCAGAGAGTTCCGCTCGCGATTCTTGCGTTCAAACTTGCGTATTAGCGCCAATGAGAACCTCAGTTATCCAGGAACGAGCGCAGCTTGCGCGAGCGGCTGGGGTGCTTGAGCTTGCGCAGCGCCTTGGCCTCGATCTGGCGGATGCGCTCGCGCGTCACCGAGAATTGCTGGCCGACTTCTTCCAGCGTGTGGTCGGTGTTCATGCCGATGCCGAACCGCATGCGCAGCACGCGTTCCTCGCGCGGCGTGAGTGACGCCAGCACGCGCGTCGTCGTCTCGCGCAGGTTCGACTGAATCGCCGCATCGATCGGCAGCACCGCGTTGCGATCCTCGATGAAGTCGCCCAGGTGTGAATCTTCCTCGTCGCCGATCGGTGTTTCGAGCGAGATCGGCTCCTTGGCGATCTTCAGCACCTTGCGCACCTTCTCCAGAGGCATTGCGAGCTTCTCGGCCAGCTCCTCGGGCGTCGGCTCGCGGCCGATTTCGTGCAGCATCTGGCGGCTCGTGCGCACGATCTTGTTGATCGTCTCGATCATATGCACGGGGATGCGGATGGTGCGCGCCTGATCGGCGATCGAACGGGTGATCGCCTGCCTGATCCACCATGTCGCGTAGGTGGAAAACTTGTAGCCGCGGCGGTACTCGAACTTGTCGACCGCCTTCATCAGGCCGATGTTGCCTTCCTGGATGAGATCGAGGAACTGCAGACCGCGGTTGGTGTACTTCTTTGCGATCGAGATGACGAGACGCAGGTTCGCCTCTACCATCTCCTTCTTGGCCTGCCGGGCCTCGCGCTCGCCCTTCTGCACGGCGCGCACGATGCGGCGGAACTCGGAAATCTCCAGACCCGTGGCCGAGGCGAGCTCGTGGATGTCGCCGCGCAGCTTGTCGATGCCGGTCCGCTCGCCCTTGACGAAGGCGGCCCACTTCTTCCCGCCGGCAGACATGCGGTCGAGCCATGTCTGGTCGAGTTCGTTGCCGTAGTACTCGTCGATGAACGCCTGACGCGGCACGCCACAGCCTTCGGCCAGGCGCATCATGCGGCTTTCCATGCCGACGAGCCGCTTGTTGATCGCGTAGAGCTGCTCGACAAGGCTTTCGATACGGTTGTTGTTGAGCGACAGGCTCTTGACGTCGGCGATGATCTCCTCGCGCAGCTTGTCGTAGGCGCGCTGCTGCTGGCGTGAGCCGGTTTCGCCCGCCACCTGCTGTTCGAGTTTCTTGTCCTGCTGCTTGCGCAGTTTCTTGTAGGTGCCGGCGATGCGGTCGAACGTCTCGAGCACCTTGGGCTTCAGCTCGGCCTCCATGGCCGCCAGCGACAGCGAGTTCTCGTAGTCGTCCTCGTCGTCGCCGTCGCCCTCGCCCTCCGGCTTCTCGCCCTCCGCGGGTTCCGCCTCGGTTTCGCTCGCCTCGCCAGCGGCAACGGCGGTCTGATCGACCTTGGCGTCGGGACCCTCGTAGGTCGCCTCCAGATCGATGATGTCCCGCAGCAGAATCTTGCCGTCGTTCAACTCGTCGCGCCAGATGATGATGGCCTGGAAGGTCAGGGGGCTCTCGCAAAGCCCGGCGATCATCGCCTCGCGGCCGGCCTCGATGCGCTTGGCGATCGCGATCTCGCCTTCGCGCGAGAGCAGTTCCACCGAGCCCATCTCGCGCAGGTACATGCGCACGGGGTCGTCGGTCCGCTCGGCGGGTTCTGCGCGGGTCTCGGAGCGGGCGGGGACGGACTGCGTCGTCAGCGCGCGGCTGTCCTCTTCGTCGACCGCCTCCTCCTCTTCGTCGGCGGCTCCTTCCTCTGCTTCCTCGGTCTCGACGACGTTGATGCCCATGTCCGAGAGCATCGCGTAGACGTCCTCGATCTGGTCTGAGGACACTTCTTCGGAGGGCATGACGGCGTTGAGTTCATCCAGCGTCACGTAGCCGCGCGCTTTGGCCGTCTTGAGCAGCTTCTTGACTGAGGAATCCGACAGGTCGAGGAGCGGACTGTCCCGCTCCGGCGTCTCCGGTGCAGGGGTCGCGGCTTCCTCGGTCTTCGCGTTCGCCATTTTGCTCATTCGGGGTCCGGTGAATAGGGTTAGGGCGCTGGCCGCGCCTGGGCTTCAATCGATCGCGGGGGGCACCGGCTTCTTCGAAGCGTGCCGAGCGCGACCGCAAGACGGCGCGCGGCATGGGGCGGCCGCAGCACATCCCTCTTTGCTGTCACGCAGTGCCGTCATGGCCGTCGAGCCCCCCGCGCTCGTTCACCAACGCCATCTGGCGCTGGATCTCGCGGATGCGAGCCAGCGCCTGCTCGTTGCCGTCCTCGTGCCACTCACGCTCGGCGGCTGCGAGGGCATCGCGCAGATCGACATGGCTCTCATGGAGCGCGAGGGTGTGGCGCCAGCCAGCTTCCACCTCGTCCTTGGATGCGTCGATCTCGGCGAACTTGTCGCTGCGATGCGTGATAGAGCGTTCGACCAGATCAAGAACCGGCCGGGCGCCCAAAACGTCCAATTGGGTGCGCAAATTTGCCCTGTCAAGTGGAATGTCGAGTGCAACAGCCGACAAAATGGCGCGACGCAGCCGGTCAAGCGGCCCGGAGGTGAGGGTCAGCCGGGCGAGCGTCTCGGCCTCGTCGGCGGCTAACCAGGGATGGTTGACGAGGGTGCGCAGCAGCAAAAGCTCCCGGTAGGGGGGGGCGGCGGCCTCTCCGGCGACCAACGCGCTCTGGCGCAAGGCCTCCGATGCTGCCGCGCGTGCGGGCAGCGGCAAACGGTGTCCGGTCGTCCGATTGCGGCTGCCGGCAACGGGAAAACTGCGGTCGGTTTGACCCCGGCGGACAGGGCTGCCGTACCCGCTCGCGCCCACGGGGTGCCGCAAAGCCTCAGCGTGGCCTACCGGCCGCGGTCGGCTGCCGCGCGCGCCGCCCCAGGCCTCATACAGGCGCTGGCGCATATCGCGTTCGTACTGGCTTCGAACCGCGCCGTCGGCGATGCGTCCGACGATCTCGCGGATCCGCTGTTCGAGGCGCGCCCGCCGCTCCGGCGTGTCCCAGTCGCCGGCCGCCCACTCGCGCTCGAACAGAACGTCGGCAAGGGGACGGGCGCGGGCGAGCACCGCTTCCATGGCAGCCGGGCCCTGCTGGCGAATGAGATCGTCGGGATCGAGACCATCGGGCAGAAATGCGAAGGTGAGGGACTGGCCCGGCTTGAGATGCGGGACGGCGGTGTCGATGGCGCGATGCGCAGCCTTGCGGCCGGCGCTGTCGCCGTCGAAGCACAGCACGGGTTCGGCATTCATGCGCCACATCAGACGCAACTGATCCTCGGTCAGCGCCGTTCCGAGCGGGGCCACCGCTTCCCGGAATCCGGCCTCGCCCAGGGCAACGACGTCCATATAGCCCTCGACGGCGACGAGGCGCCCCCTGTCGTAGGCCGCCGGCCGCGCGCGCGCGGCGTTATAGAGGATGTGACCCTTGTGGAAGAGCGGTGTCTCCGGGGAGTTGAGGTATTTGGCCGGGGCATCCGGGTCGAGCGCGCGACCGCCGAAAGCGATGACGCGGTCCTTGAGATCCGTGATCGGGAATGTGACGCGGTTGCGGAAGCGATCGTAGGCGACGGGGATGTCGTCGCCTGAGATCAGCATGCCGGATGCCGCCATCTCCAACTGGGTAAAGCCCGCTTTGGCGAGGTGATCTTTGAGTGCCGAACGGGAGCCCGGTGCATAGCCCAAGCCGAACGCCAAGATCGTCTCCGATGCAAGGCCGCGTCGGGCCAGATAGCGGCGTGCCTCCTGCCCCTCGGGGCGCGCCAGGGCCGCGCGGAAGTAGGCCTGCGCCGCTTCGAGCAGGCGGTAGAGCCGCTGGCGCTCGTCCTCGCGCTCGACCTCGCGTTCCGTGGGTTTAGGCAAGGGGACGCCCGCCTCGCCGGCCAACCGTTCGACGGCCTCGGGAAACGACAGGCCCTCGGTCTTCATCAGAAACGTGAAGATGTCGCCGTGCTCGCCCGAGGCGAAGCAATGGTAGAAGCCTTTGGCGTCGTTGACGAAGAACGACGGCGTCTTCTCCACCTTGAACGGCGAAAGCCCGGCGAACTCGCGCCCTTTCTTCTTGAGCGCGACCTTGCGGCCGACGACGTGGCTCACCGGCAGCCGCGCGCGAATCTCGTCGAGCAGGTGGGGCGGGTAGCGCATTAGCGGTCGGTTGCCTCGTCCGGGCGGTTGGTCGTTCGAATCCACCGTACCGTTATGTGATTCGCCGATGTGCCCCGTTCACACCTTGTTCTCGGGCGCGGTCGTGCCCGCAATCCACAGGCGCCTTCAGCCTTCAGGTGGCGTTGCTCGTGAACCGGCCGTCTCCCGTATGCGACCAAGTCTGCATGGGCACGAACTGAGCACGTTCGAGGCAGACAGAAGGAGCCGGGCGACCGGCATGCACCCATGCAGTTCCTTGCAATGCTCATTTTCGACTGGATTTTCGGGACGCTGTTCTACGCCATCGGGCGCGGCATCACGCGTCTGTTTCGTGGCGAGCGCTCCGAGAGCGGGGCAATGGAGACGCTGATCGGGTTCGCCCTGGTGCTCGGCCTGGTTGTGCTGCTGATCAAGCTGCCGGCCCGGCTGCTGTTTCTGGCTTGGGGCCGCTAGCGGTCGAAGCCGCCGCCATTCGGCGGGCGCGCACAGCGCGCAGGATGTCACCCTTGTCGATCGATGTCCCCGGGCACGTCTTGGTGGTTTGGGGAACCTCACGGTGGAACAGCAGTGCCTGAACCGGCAGCCGGAAGTGCCGCTGCACGATGTCGATGACCGCAATCGCTGCGTCGCGCTGGGCACCCTGAAGCCGGTCCTCACCCGCATCGAAGTTGCCGACGGTCTCGAACATGAATACGTGACGGTTCATGTTGCAGCCGACGCTGGCCGGTGGCTTGTTCCAATCGCGCCCGGTCCACAGCCCCCCGTCGGGTGCAATCGAGATGTGCTGGGCGATATCCTCAAAGCCTCGATCGCGGGTGTGAAACACCCACATGCCCATCTGGCTGTCCAGCCCGCGCCAGTCGGCGTGCGCTGGGTAGGACGTGTGGTGCATGTCGACGCGCAGGATCGGCCGTGTCCAGGCGTAGGATGCCACGCGCCCGGCGAACTCCTCGACGTTCAGGACCTCGAATGGCGGTGGCACGCGGGGCCTCTCGTCCAGAATGCAAAGCGATGCCCACCGGGGCCTTGCAGGTCGGGATCCTGCTACTTCAGCGCGTCCTTGACCATGGCGGACGCCTTCGAGAAGTCCATCTGCCCCGTGTAGCGCTCCTTCAGCGCCGCCATCACGCGACCCATGTCCTTGAGGCCCGTCGCGCCCACCTCGGCCACGATCGCCCTCGCGGCCTCGCGCATTTCGTCCTCGTCCATCTGCCGGGGCAGGAATTCCTCGATAATTGCGATTTCGGCGAGCTCCTGCTCGGCCAGTTCGTCACGGCCTCCCTGCCGGTAGATTTCCGCCGATTCCCGGCGCTGCTTGATCATCTTCTGCAGCAGGGCGAGGATCTCGGCGTCTTCCACACGTTCCCGTCCCGTGCTGTGGCCGGATGCATCCACACGGCCCGCGATATCGCGGTCCTTGATCGCGGCCGTCACGAGACGCAGCGTCGAGAGACGCCGCTTGTCGCCCGACTTCATCGCGTCCTTGGTCGCCTGTTGAATGCGCTCACGCATCTGGGTCGTCTCCTGGTGGCGGATGGCCGGGGGCTGTTCAGTCTAGCCTGCTCCGGCCGGTGCCACCGTTTAGAGGGCTGTTACTTCTCGTTCAACCGCTGCTTCTCACGGTCGGGACTCGCCGCCC
>JBFWNY010000019.1:0-70173 GCA_050250815.1 Hyphomicrobiaceae bacterium | reverse complement strand
CCTCGAAGGCGACCTGCGAGACGACGGGGTTCTCGACGACGTTGACGACGACGGTGGTGCCTTCGCGGTCAATGCGGACGTCGGAGAACAGACCGGTGGCGAACAGCGCGCGCAGCGAGCGGTTCGCCGCGCCAGCGCTGTAGCTGTCACCGACAGAGAACTGCAGGTAGGAGCGGACCGTCTCGGGCTCGAGACGGCGATTGCCCACGACCTGAATGCTGCGGATTACCCCCTGCGCATGCGCGGGCGCGGAGCGCGCCGCCACATCCACCGCCAGAAGCGCCGGGACCGCGAGAGCGAGCCAGAGGGCATAACGCCAGCCCCCGAGCCACGTTTTCTTATGCTGCGGCATTCGCAATTACGCCCTCGTCGCTGCCGAACCCCCAAGCTGCGCAGGCCGTCGGCATCGGCCCAACGAAGCTAACAATTTCGTAGTGTTATCGGCGGCGACCTGCTCTTTCCCCTACGATGCGCGGCCCCTGAAACCAGCGAATCGTGAGCAGACCTCCCCCTTTGACGACACCTCGGTTTTAACGATTCAGCAACCCCTGTGGAAGTGGCAAGAATACGCCACAGCCGGACAAAATCAGCTTGTCCAGGATACCCATTTCTTGAGGATTGGCAGATCGTTGAGCGTCGCGAAAAGCATCAGGCTCATGACGATCGCGAAACCGATCCGGAAGCCGATTTCCTGGCTTCTCTCCGACAACGGCTTACCCCGCACGGCCTCGATCGCGTAAAACATCAGATGGCCGCCATCGAGCAGCGGAATCGGGAACAGGTTGATGAGCCCCACACTGACCGAAATGACGGCAATGAGCTGGAACAGCGCGTAAACGCCGAACTTGGCGACTTGACCCGAGACATCAGCGATGCGGATGGGGCCGCCCAGCTGATCGGCACTCTGGCGGCCACCGATCACGTCGGAGATATATCCGAGCGACCCGGTGATGATGAGCCAGGTGCGCTCCACGCCCAGGCCCACGGCTTCGATCGGGCCCACGGTGTGATGCGCGCGCTCGGCGCCGGCTGCGCTCAGGATGCCGATCACCGGGCGCTTGATCTTGCCGGCGATGGCGTCCTCGTGCTCCTGCAGACGGGGCCGGACCACGAACGCCAGCGCCTGACTGCCACGCTTGACCACGAATTCCAGATCGCGGCCGGGGTTGCTCGAGACGATCCGCTGCAGATCAGCGAAATCGTCGATGTCCTCGCCCTGGATCTTCAGTACTACGTCGTCGGCTTGGAGGCCGGCGGCGGCAGCCGGCGAATTCTCGACCACCTTGCCGATCCGCGGCTCCAACTTCGTGACGCCGTAGACCGTGTAAATCATTGCAAAAACGACGATCGCCAGCAGGAAGTTGGCGATGGGGCCGGCGGCTACCACAGCGGCGCGCTGCCAGACGGGCTTCAGATGGAAAGCGCCCTTGCGCTGCTCAGGCGTCAGGTCATCAAGCGTGTCGCGGGAGGGCGTGCTCGCCACCCCCTCGTCGTCCATGAATTTGACGTAGCCGCCGAGCGGGATCCACGCGACGCGCCAGCGCGTTCCGTAGCGGTCGTAGAAGCCCAGGATCTCCTTGCCGAAGCCGATCGAGAAGGCCTTGACGGTGACGCCGCACCAGCGCGCGACCATGAAGTGGCCGAGCTCATGGAAGAAGACGACGATGCCCAGCACGCTCAGAAAGGCGCCCGAGTAGGTAAGAAAACTCAGCAAACTGCCGAAAACACTGTCCATCTGCGCTCCGCCGGTCCCTTGGCCGCCGCTGCTGTACCGCCGCGGCAGGTGATGTTTGGACCCCTGAGGGCCCGTCCGCGAGGCCGCTGGCCGACGCAGGCTCGCGTCTCAAAGCAGCGTTCGTGCCAGATGCCGTGCCTCGCCATCTATGGCAAGCACCGAATCCAGATCGCCAGCAGGGCCAATCAGTCCACGGGCCTCGGCAGCGTCCAGAGATTTGGCAACGGTTCCGGCAATATCAAGGAAGCCGATTCGGCCTGCCAGAAAAGCCTCAACTGCGATCTCGTTGGCGGCATTCAGGACCGCGGGAGCCACGCCGCCGCGGCGCAGGGCCGCACGTGCGATCGCAAGAGCGGGAAAGCGCTCCTCATCGGGCGCCTCGAAGGTAAGCGCACCGATTTCGGCAAGGTCGAGACGCCGGGTGGGAGCCGCCATGCGGTCGGGCCAGGCCAGCGCCAGCGCGATCGGCGTGCGCATGTCAGGCGACGACAGTTGGGCGAGCACGGAACCGTCGCGGTAGCCCACGAGGCAGTGGACGATCGACTGCGGGTGAACCACCACCTTGAGCTGATGCTCGCCCACCGGGAACAGATGAAACGCCTCGATCAGCTCGAGGCCCTTGTTCATCATGGTGGCGCTGTCGATGGTGATCTTCGACCCCATCGACCAGTTGGGATGCCGCAGTGCCTCGGCCGGGGTCGCCGCCGCCAGCCGTGCCTTGTCCCAGGTCCGGAAAGGGCCACCGGATGCGGTCAGCGTTATCGTCTCGATGGTCTCACGCGATGACGCGCCCAGAGCCTGAAACGCCGCCGAGTGCTCCGAATCGACGGGCAGCAACTCGGCGCCCGACGACGCCACCTCCCGCATGAACAGATCACCGGCCGCGACGAGGCATTCCTTGTTGGCGAGCGCGACGCGGCAACCCTGGCGAACGCCCGCCAGCGTCGGAGCAAGGCCCGCCGCGCCCACAATGGCTGCGACGACGCAGTCGGCCGGCATGGTTGCCGCCTCGACCAGCGCGGCGGTACCAGCCGCCGCCACGATCGCCGAGCCCGCGAGTGCGCTCTTCAGCCGGCCGTAGGCGGAAGCATCGGCCACCACGGCCCGCTTAGCGCCGAACTCGGCGGCCAGCGACGCCAGCTGCTCGGCATCGGCGTTGGCGGTCAGGGCCACGACCTCGAACCGGTGCCGCTCCCGTCGCACCAGGTCAAGCGTGCTGCGTCCGATCGAGCCGGTAGCGCCCAGCACGACGAGACGAAGCGGTCGCGACGCGGTCGGTGCCGGCCCATCAACCGGCGTTCGAGCGGCAATCTTGAGGGCTTCGCTCACGCTTCAATCCCGCCATAGCCTTCCGTGCCGAAGCTGGCCCGCCGCGATCGGCCTACCTGCCGACCAGCAGGGCCGTAGCCGGTGCTGTCGCATCGACGCCGAGAGCGATCATGGCAGCCGCCACGGCGACCGCAACTATACTGTCGGCCCGGTCCATCACGCCGCCGTGGCCTGGGATGAGGGTACTAGAGTCCTTGACGCCAAAAACGCGCTTCAGCGCGGACTCGGCCAAATCGCCGGCCTGCGCGGTCAGCCCGAGCAGCACCGCGACGAGAACCAGACGCGTGAGCGTCGCCCCCGGCACGGCCCCAGCGAAGATCGCCCCGACAGTAGCCACGGCCGCGAGGCCACCGGCAAAGCCCGACCACGTCTTCTTGGGTGACACCCGTGGCCACAGCTTCGGCCCGCCCAATGTGCGCCCGGCGACAAAGGCTGCGATGTCAGAAGACCAGACGACTGCGAAGATGAATAGGATCGCGGTGAGACCCAAGGGCTCCTCACTGCGCAGCCAGAGCAGCGCGAGCGCCGGCAGGCCGACGTAGAACACACCAGCCGCTGAGAGGATGCGCCGGGGCCCGAACGGCATTGCCAGCAGCAGCACGGCACCGATCGAAAGAGCAACCAGGCCAAGGATGGCGTGACCGATGGCGCCAAGCACCACAGCGGCCGCGACGCTCGCCGCGTGGATGACCAGTGCTGGTCCCATGTCCTCGCTGCGGACAACCCGGCCCCACTCCCAGCACAGCAGCAGTGCGACGAGCATCACCAGAGCGGCAAATGGCATCGGGCCGGCATAGGCCAGCAGCAGCGCCACGGCGGCCATGACGGCGCCGGCCAACAATCGCGGCCTGATGTCGGGCGACAGCGGCGGCCGGGAGTTTCCCGGCGGCTGCGGAGACACGTCTCCGGCCAGGCCGTCGGTCATGCGGTGGACCGCTTGTTGAGGCCACCGAAGCGACGGTTCCGGCTGCGGTATGTGGCGATCGCACCCTCGAGCTGCTCGCGACCGAAGTCGGGCCAATAGGTGTCGAGAAACACGAACTCAGTGTAGGCCGACTGCCAGAGCAGGAAGTTCGACAGGCGCATCTCGCCGCTCGTGCGGACCAGCAGGTCCGGGTCGGGCACTCCGGCCGTCTGCAACCGGCTGCCCAGCGCATCGGCATCGACGTCGGCAGCCGAAATGCGCCCGGCTGCGACGTCCTGGGCCAGGGCACGAGCGGCGCGCGCAATCTCGGCGCGGGAACCGTAGTTGAAGGCTATGACCAGCGTCAGCGCCTCGTTACCGCGGGTCAGCTCGACGGCTTCGTCGATCAGGGTCATCAGCTCCTGGTCGACACCTTCGCGCTCGCCGATGATGCGGATACGTACGCCGGCCTGATGCAGTTCGGCCAGATCGCGACGGATGAAGCGCTTCATCAGCCCCATCAGGTCGTCGATCTCCTCGGCCGGGCGCGCCCAGTTCTCCGATGAGAAGCTATAGATCGTCAAATAGGGGATCGACAGCTCTATAGCCGCGCGCACGGTGCGTCGCACCGCCTCCACGCCCTTACGATGACCGACGGCGCGGGGCAGGCCGCGCTCATTAGCCCAGCGGCCGTTGCCGTCCATGATGATGGCGACGTGCCGGACCCCGGCCACGACAGCGCGGGAGGGCTCTTGCAGCTTTCCTGTGTGATCTGCGCTCACGTCCTCGAGCCCCGGTTCTGTCTGATGGCGGCGGCGGAGCGGCCGCAGCGGCCCGAGTCTCACACTTTCTGGATCTCGGCTTCCTTGGCGACCAGAAGGCCGTCGATGTCCTTCACGTAGGCGTCGGTCAGATCCTGGACCTTCTGTGAGTTCTTTTTGTGCTCATCCTGGCTCATGTTGCCGTCTTTCTCGAGCTTCTTGAGCGTATCCATGCCTTCGCGGCGCACGTTACGCACGGCCACGCGCGATTGCTCTGCATATTTGTGGGCAACCTTGACAAGTTCCTGCCGACGATCGGCTGTCAGCGCCGGAATAGGCAGGCGCAACAGCTGCCCATCGATGATGGGATTGAGCCCCAGGTTGGATTCACGGATCGCCTTCTCGACGGCCGAAACGTTCGAGCGGTCCCATACCTGGACAGAGATCGTGCGGGGTTCGGGCACCGAGACGGTCGCCACTTGATTGAGCGGCATCCGCGAGCCGTAAACCATGACCTGGATCGGATCGAGCAGGTGGGTGCTCGCCCGCCCGGTCCGCAAGCCGCTCAACTCACGCTTGAAGGCGTCGATGGTCGCCTGCATGCTGAGTTCCAGCTCGTCCAGATCGAATGTGGCCGCAGCCATCGCCTCTCCCCACTCTGATGCGGCGCGCGATCAGTCGCTTTCACGCCGCCGCGGCAACAAGCGTGGCGCGCGCGTCTCCGCGCAGGACCTTGAGCAAATTGCCCGATTCTTCGATGGAAAAGACAATTACCGGAAGACGATTGTCGCGGGCAAGGGCAATCGCCGCCCCATCCATGACCTGCAGGTTGCGCCCGAGCACGTCATCGTAGGTGAGCGTATCAAAGCGCTGAGCGTCCTTGACCTTGCGCGGATCGGCCGAATAGACGCCATCGACCTGCGTCGCCTTGGCCATCGCATCGCAGCCCATCTCCACAGCGCGCAACGTCGCGGCCGTATCTGTCGTAAAGAACGGGTTGCCGGTGCCGGCGGCGAAGATGACGACGCGACCCTTCTGAAGATGGCGGACGGCGCGCGCCCTCACATAGCTTTCGCACACCGTCGGCATGGGGATCGCGGATTGCACGCGGGCATCCGTGCCGAGCTTTTCGAGCACGCCCTGGAAGGCGAGCGAGTTCATGACCGTCGCCAGCATGCCCATGTAGTCGGCCGTGGCCCGGTCCATGCCCTTGGCGGCCCCCTGCAGGCCGCGGAATATATTGCCACCGCCGATCACGATCGCGATCTGGGCTCCGGCCGCGACGGCCTGGCGCACGTCCTGCGCCACGCGCTCGACCACACCCATGTCGATACCGTAGCCGCTGCTACCCATCAGCGCTTCGCCCGAGATCTTGAGCAGCAGCCGCTTGTATTTCAGCGGTGCGTTGCCGTGCGCCATGGCTCGAGCCTCCCTCGCCTGCGGCGGCCCCCTGTCTGGCCCACCTCGCGGGGTGCAGATAGCGCAATTCGCCCCGCGTGTTGAGGGGGCGCCCGGAGAAACCGTTGCCTGCTGCCGGCGAAGGAGCCGGATTGCTCCGAACACCTTGCGTGTGAAAGCGCGAGGCGGCCGGCGCGAACGCCGACCGCCTCTGCAATGTTCGCGTTGAATATCAGTGCGTCAGGGCTATTTGGTACCCGCGGCGGCGGCGACCTCGGCAGCGAAGTCGTCCTCCTTCTTCTCGATACCCTCGCCCAGCGCATAGCGGACATAGCCCGCGAGCTTGATCGGAGCGCCTGCGGCCTTCTCGGCATCCTTCAGCGCCTGCGCGACCGACTTGGTCGTATCGTGGATGAAGGGCTGGTCGAGCAGGCAATGCTCCTTGGCATAGCTCTTGAGGCTCGACTGGAAGATCTTCTCCAGCACCTCAGGCTTCTTGCCCTGGTTCTTCTCGGCCAGGATCGCCTTCTCGCGCTCCAGGATTTCGGCCGGGACGCTCTGGATGTCGAGTGCCACCGGGTTGGTGGCGGCGACGTGCATGGCGATCTGCCGGCCAAGCTCGGCCAGAACGTCGGCCTTGCCCTTCTCTGCCTCGAGCGCCACGAGTACGCCGATCTTGCCCAGACCGTCCACGATCTGGTTGTGCATGTAGCTGCCGATGGCACCATCCTTGACCTTGAGCGCAGCGGTCCGGCGCAGCGTCATGTTCTCACCGATGGTGGCGACCATCTCCTTGAGATACTCCTCGACCGTCTCCTTGCGGCCGGGAAACTTCATCGCGATCAGCTTCTCGACATCGCCACCCGCCTTGGGCGCGAGGCTCGCGATACCCGACACCAGTGCCTGGAACTGCTCGTTGCGCGCAACAAAGTCGGTTTCGGAGTTGACCTCCACGACCGCTGCGCTCTTGCCGTCCACCTTGGTGCCGACCAGGCCTTCGGCGGCGACGCGGCCAGCCTTCTTCGCGGCCTTGGCGAGGCCCTTGGTGCGCAGCCAGTCGATGGCCGCCTCGATGTCGCCGCCGGTCTCGGTCAGCGCCGCCTTGCAGTCCATCATGCCTGCGCCGGTCCGCTCCCGCAGCTCCTTCACCATTGTCGCCGAGATCGTCGTCATGGTCCCTCAGGTACTTTGTTGGGGGGCGGCGCATGCGCTTCGCCCGCTGCTTCCAATGAAATCATCTTCGCGGACGGGGACACCTTGTGCCCCCGTGCCCATGCGTGTCACACGACCTGCTCGGCCGCGTGACGGATCAGTCTGCGTTGGCCGTCAGGCTGCCCTCAGGCTGCCGTCGCGTCGACCAGCTTCTTGGCCTCGGCCGCCCAGTTGCCGGCGGCGATCTGACCGTTGAGCTTAAGCTGACGGTCGAGCAACGCTGTCTGCGTCGCATCGAGATCGGCGATCTGCCAGTAGTGGTAGACGCCGGCATCGTTGAGCCGCTGCTCGATCTTTGCAGTGATGCCCGCGATGCGCTTGAGATCGTCGGCCTCGCCGCGGGGGCTGTCGATGCCCTGGTACTTCTCCTCGGGCAGCTTCTCGGCCGTCGGGCTCTCCGAAGCACCAAGGTCGACGCCAGCGGCCTGCTGGCTGCGCTCAAGCCCGTCGATCGCAGCACGTGCGATGAGATCGCAGAAAAGCGTGATGGCGCGGCCGGCGTCGTCATTGCCCGGCACCGGGAAGTCGATGCCATCCGGATCGCAGTTCGTGTCGACCACCGCCACGATCGGAATGCCAAGCTTCTTGGCCTCCTGGATCGCGATCTGCTCCTTGTTGGTGTCGATCACGAACAGCAGGTCGGGCGTGCCACCCATGTCCTTAATGCCGCCCAGCGCCTGGTTGAGCTTGTCGCGCTCGCGCGTGAGGTTGAGGATTTCCTTCTTCGTGCGGCCCTGCGGGTCGGCCAGGATGTCATCGAGCTGCCGCAGGCGGCGAATGGACTGCGAGATCGTCTTCCAGTTGGTGAGCGTGCCGCCCAGCCAGCGGTGGTTGATGAAATACTGGGCCGAGCGCTTGGCAGCGTCGGCGATGGAATCGGAGGCGGCACGCTTGGTCGCCACGAACAGCACGCGGCCACCGCCGGCCACGGTATCGGAGATCTTGACCAGCGCCTGATGCAGCATCGGCGTCGTCTGGGTCAGGTCGATGATGTGAATGTTGTTGCGGGCGCCGAAGATAAAGGGCGCCATCTTGGGGTTCCAGCGGTGCGACTGGTGACCAAAGTGCACGCCAGCTTCCAGGAGCTGACGCATGTTGAACGCGGGCAGCGACATGCCGTGTGTATCCTTTTTTCCGGTTCGAACCTCCGTGACCCTGAGAAGGCTAAGGCATTGATCTGGCGGAACATCCGTCAGGAACGCCAAAAGCCCACCGGAGCGTCCGGCCGGGGCTTTCAATCCGGCAGGCGCATGAGATCACGTGTGGGATGGGCCGCCTTATGGCCGAAGTCGGCCCGGATGGCAAGTGGCGCGCCCTGCCGAAAGTGCGGCGGAGTGGAGCCTACGGCAGGCAGCCGGGCGTGAAGCGGGACTTGGCCTCGGGCGTCAGGATGGCGATGGCGGAGGGTTTCGCACTCACCCAGGTGCGGAGCGCGGTGACATCGGCCTCCTCCATCCCCACGCAGCCCGCCGTGCCCTTGTCCGGCCGCCGCCACACGTGAAGGAAGATGCACGAGCCTGCCTCGTTGGCGCCGTCCGCCGGGTAGTCCACGACGAAACCGCGACGATACAGGGCCTCCTTGGCCATCTCGTCGTAGCGCACGCCGGGCTCGACCGTGCTGCCCGGTACGATCCTCCCGTAGCTGCGCGACGTCGGCTCCTCCACGCAGACGTGCTCACCCAGTTTCAGCTTCAGGTAGCCGGGCAAGGTCTGGGCATCGCGTCCGAATGGCGCGCCGACCCGGTAGACGCCCATCGGCGAGCGCTTGTCGCCTTCCTGCTTCAGAGGCTCACCGGGACGAGCCATGTGACGGAACCCGGCGCCCCACGCCAACCCCTTGAGACCGACCACCGAAGGACGCGGCGGGCCGACCGGCCGCCATGCGCCGTCCGGCGATACGCGCTCGAACCGCGCCAGCGTCGCCGAGGCGCGATCGATGCCGTCCGCCGTCACCATGAGAAGCCTCAGGGTGTCGTTCAAGGCGTCGGGACAGGGCTCTGCCATAGCGCGATCCGGCAGCATGGAGAACATGAGCATCAGGGCTGGAACAAGCCGACGCCGCATCACCGTTTCCTCCCTAGCTGCCGCGACAGAGTAGCGGCCCTCGCGGGTCAATCAACCTGTGGCAGGCCGAGTTCGGTCGTTTGCTAGAGATCGAGCACTTCCAGCACGCCGGGCACGGTAGACAACTCACCGGCCTGCTGGGGGGACACGTCGAAGCTGCCCGGCACGACGATCTCCACTTCCTTGCCGCGCTCCTTCAGCGGCACGACGAGGCGAACCTCCCCGCCCTTGCGGACGTGGGCCGGCTTGGGCTTCAGCCGCTCGATGATCTCGGCCTTCCAGTCGCGCCGCTTCACCACAACGGACGGATCGAGCACGAGCTTCAGGCCGCGTTGGGCGTTGGCGGCCACCTCGTCGAGCGCCTCGATCGATTGCGCGCGCAGCTTCAGCGTGTCGCCGTCGCGTTCGGCCTCGACCGTGACGACGACCGCCGTTCCGGCCTTGAGCAGGTGACCCGCGGCGCTGAGCGTATCGGAGAAGATGACGGCCTCGAACTGGCCACTGGTATCGCTGAACGTGGCAAAGGCGAATTTGTTGCCCTTCTGAGACTTGCGCTCACGCGAGGTGACGACGATACCGGCGAGCTTCGCATGGCTCGCGCCGTAGTCTGCTGCCGCCTCGAAATCCGTGAAACGCCGCACGCCGATCTTGGCGAGCACGCCCAGGTACTGGTCGAGCGGATGACCGGACAGGTAGAAGCCGATCGCCTCGAACTCCGCAGTCAGCTTCTCCATCGGCGTAAAGGGACGCGTGGGCTTGAGATCGAGTGCCGCAGGTCCCGTGGCGCCGCCGCCGAACAGATCGCTGGTACCGAGCGCCGCGTCGCTCTCGACGCGTTGCGACATGGCGACGATGGCGTCCGCATTGCCCGCGACCGCTGCACGGTTGCCTTCGAGGCTGTCGAACGCGCCCGCCTTGCTCATCGTCTCGAGCGCACGCTTGTTGAGCGCCTTCGGCGTCACGCGCGAAGCAAAGTCGCCCAGGCTCTTGAACGGCCCCTTCTCCCTGCGCGCCGAAACAATCGCCTCGACAGCCGAAGCGCCGATATTCTTCAGCGCGGCGAGCGAATAGCGGATCGCGCCGTGCGTGTCCGCGCTCCCCGGCTCGGCAAGGAAATCGACATCGGAGGCGTTGACGCAGGGCGGCTTCACGGTAATTCCGCTCCGCCTCGCCTCCGCCGCGAACAGGCTAAGCTTGTCGGTGTTGCCCATGTCGAGCGTCATCGACGCGGCGAGAAACTCCTCGCGGAAATTCGCCTTCATGTAGGCCGTGTGGTAGCTGACCAGCGCGTACGCTGCCGCGTGGGATTTGTTGAAGCCGTAGCCGGCGAACTTGTTGACCAGTTCGAAGATGTGCGTGGCGTCCGCCTTCTTCACACCGCGCTCGACGGCACCTTCGACGAACCGCGCCTGCTGGCGCGCCATCTCGTCCTTGTCCTTCTTGCCCATCGCGCGGCGCAGCATGTCAGCCTGGCCCAGCGTGTAACCACCCATCACCTGGGCGATCTGAATGACCTGCTCCTGGTAGATGATGACGCCGTAGGTCTCCTTCAGGATGCCTTCCAGCATCGGGTGCAGATAGTCGACAGGCTCCTCGCCGTGCTTGCGGTTGATGTAGGTGGGGATGTTGTCCATGGGGCCAGGACGGTAGAGCGCCACCATGGCGATGATGTCCTCGAAACGGTCCGGGCGCAGCCGCTTGAGGCTCTCACGCATGCCCGTCGATTCCAGCTGGAACACACCCACCGTATCGGCGCGCGCCAGCAGTTCGTAGCTTGCGGTGTCCTCAAGGCCCAAGGTCGCCAGATCGATCGATATGCCGCGGCCGCGCTGGACGAGTTCGACGGCCTTCTGCAGGACCGTGAGAGTCTTGAGGCCGAGGAAGTCGAACTTCACGAGGCCCGCCGCCTCGACCATCTTCCAGTTGAACTGCGTAACGGGCGTCGAGGATTTCGGGTCCTTGTAGAGCGGCACCAGCTCATCGAGCGGCCGGTCTCCGATGACCATGCCCGCGGCATGGGTCGAGGCATGGCGGTAGAGACCCTCGAGCTTCTGCGCGATCTCCAGAAGCCGCGCGACGATCGCCTCCGCCTTCTGCTCCTCCTGCAGCTTGGGTTCGCCGGCGATCGCTTCGGCAAGCGTAACGGGATTGGCGGGGTTGTTGGGCACCAGCTTGCACAGCCGGTCAACCTGACCATAAGGCATCTGGAGAACGCGGCCGACGTCGCGCAGCACCGCGCGTGCCTGCAGTTTGCCGTGCGTGATGATCTGCGCGACGCGGTCCTCGCCGTACTTCTTCTGCACGTAGCGGATTACCTCGTCGCGGCGATCCTGGCAGAAGTCGACGTCGAAATCCGGCATCGAGATGCGTTCCGGATTGAGGAAACGCTCGAACAGCAGACCGAAACGCAGGGGATCGAGGTCGGTGATCGTCAGTGCCCACGCGACCAGCGAACCGGCGCCCGAGCCGCGGCCGGGCCCCACGGGAATGCCGCTGGCCTTGGCCCACTTGATGAAATCCGAAACGATGAGGAAGTAGCCCGGAAACTTCATGCGGGTGATGACGTCGATCTCGTAGGCGAGCCGCTCCTCGTAGTCCTTGCGCGTGAAGCCCTCGGCGAGCGGAACGGCTTCAAGACGTGCCGCGAGCCCCTGCTCGGCTTGTGTCTTGAGCTCGGCGGCCTCCAGGCGGAACTGCTCGATCTCGCTGACGCTGTCATCGCCGGCCACGAAGCGCGGCAGGATCGGCTTGCGGCCCTTGGGCCGGAAGGCGCAGCGAACTGCGATCTCGACGGTGTTCTCCAGCGCTTCGGGCAGGTCGGCGAATAGCGCGGCCATCTCGTCGGCGGACTTGAAGTAGTGCTCGGGCGTCACACGCCGGCGGTTGTCCTCGACGACATAGCTGCCCTCGGCAATGCACAGCAGCGCATCGTGGGCCTCGTAGTCGTCGCGCTTGGCGAAATAGATCTCATTGGTTGCGACCAGCGGCAGGCGCAGCTTGTAGGCGAGGTCGACGAGCCGTGGCTCGACATCGCGCTCGGCCGGCTTGCCGTGACGTTGCAGCTCCACGTAGAGACGGTCACCAAACAGGCCGGAAAGCGTGCGCAGGCGGTCCTCGGCAATGCCATCCTCGCCCGCCAGCAGCGCCCGATCGATCGGTCCGTCCGGTCCGCCCGTCAGTGCAATAAGGCCCTCGGAATGGAGCGCAAGGTCGTCGAAAGTGACGTGGGGGGGTTCCCCATCGGCCGGCAAGAGGAAGGCGTGGCTAGCCAGCTTCATGAGCGCCTGATAGCCGTCCTCGTTCATCGCCAGCAGGCCGACGAGCCCGTCCGACTTGGGATCGCGGCCCGGCGCGCCACGTGGGGCCATCGACGCGACCCGCGGTTCGCGCGTGCGCAGCCCGAAATCGACGGCGAGCGAAATCCCTGCGATGGGTTGGATGCCCGCTGAACTCAGCTTCTCGGAAAACTCAAGCGTGCCGAACATGTTGTTGGTGTCGGTCAGCGCCAGCGCCGGATAGCGCGCGGCCTCCGCGAGCTTGGCGAGCTTGCCGATGGGCAAGGCGCCTTCCAGAAGCGAGTATGCCGAATGCACCTTGAGCGGCACATAGCGCGGCAACGCGGGGCGGGGCGGGGCGGGCTGGTCTTGAGCGTGGCGAATCGGGTTGGTCATGGCGTCAAGGTAGGCATGCCCGCCCACTTGATCCAGCATGCGGCAACTGTCCGCCGCGGAAACCCCCGCATTCCCCTGTCGTCCCGCTGGATCGGGCTATGCCTTGACCCCGCTGCATCGGCTTAAAGGCCGGGTAATGCCGTGGCCCACTACCCGGCCTTGCGGCAGAACCCCGAATACTGAGCGACGATCGGTTGCCCGAGCAGCCCCAGATGCCGCGAGTGGACGGCGGGGTAGGCTTTGATCGCAGGGTCGAGGTCGTAGACCGTCGTCAACGTCAGGAAGCCCTCGTTCAGGACCTCCAGAAAGTGGTTGGCATTGAGCGCGCGGACCACCCGCAGTGCGCCAGCCCCTGCCCCCGTGGCGGACTTCAGCCGTGCCGTCTGGGCCTCCAGATCGATGTCGGCAATTTCCAGCTGCAAGGGTTCCGCGTTGCGCGAGGCAAACTTGCCGCCTTCGTAGGCCCACAGAAAGCCGGCGTCGAACGAGCAGACGAGGTTGGCATCGACGCCCTCGGCCCGCACCGGTACATGCAGCAGCGCAATCCCACACAGGCTCATGAGCGCGAGCGCGCACGGCAGGAGGGACCGCCGGCCAATGCTCCGCCGTCGTCCCGAGTATTCGCCGCAAGCCATCCCGCCCTCCCCGTGGTGCAAAGCTTCTCCCTGAGTGCATTCAAGCCGCTCGCCCGGTCCGGCGCAACACCCCCGCGTCGCAAGGCAAATCGGCTTCACACCTGTGGATTGCCATGATTAGTGCGCATTCCTCGCCTAGCGCCGGGGAGAACAGAGAAGGTATCCAGGCTACGATGAGCGGAATGGTACACCAGTGGCGACAGCACGCGCGGCGCAGATGGGCGTCGACGCTGGCTGCTGCGGCCGGTGTAATCGCCGTGCTGCTCGCGATTCTGACTGCCGGCTCATCCCTTCCCGCCGTCGCCCAGGGCTTCTCCTGGCCTTGGGAGTCGGAGCGGCCGCAGCCGGTTCCGCGCGAGCCGGTTTATCGGGAGCCAGCGCGCGAGGCCCCGGCGCCATCCGCGAACGGCTGGGAGCCGCGTGATGCCTCCCGCAACTCGATCTGCCTGAGGCTCGAGCAGCGCCTCGTGCAGGAAGGGCAGCGTGGCAGCCAGTCGCGCGAGCAGTTGCCGCAAATCGAAGGCGAGATCCGGCAACTGGACCGCGAAGTTCGGAAGATGGAGGCAAAGCTCGAGCGGGCCGACTGCTACGAGTGGTTCATCTTCACCAAGCAGTTGCGCAACACGCGCGCCTGTCAGGGCCTCGCCAAGGACCTCGACGAGGCCAAGCGCCGCCTTTCCTCGCTCCAGTCCGAGCGCCAGCAACTCCAAGCCTCGAGCGGCCAGAGCTACCAGGACGACATCATCCGGGAACTCGCGCGGAACGGCTGCGGCAGCAGCTACCAGCAGGAGGCGCGCCGTCGCGACAGCAGCCCCTTCTCCAGCCTCTGGCAGGACGAGGACGGCGGCGGAGGCTATGGCGCTCGCTATAACGCGCTGCCGTTCGCGACCTATCGCACACTATGCGTGCGCTTGTGCGACGGCTACTATTTCCCGGTCTCGTTCTCGACGCTACCCAACCACTTCCAGCGCGACGCCGATGTCTGCCAGTCGAAGTGTGCTGCTCCCGCCCAGCTCTACTACTACCAGAACCCTGGTGGCGCCGTGGACCAGATGGTCGCCGCCGATACCAATGAGCGTTACACCAAGCTCAAGACGGCGTTCCTTTACCGCAAGGAGTACGTGCAGGGCTGCTCGTGCAAGGAGGCCGAGTATCTGCCCAAGTCGACACCGGGCCAGAAGCAGGCCGGCGAGACCAGCCGTGCGGGACCGCAAATCGGCGATGCGCTCGATCCCTGGCGGCCGCGCTGATACCTCAATCGGATGATCAAACCGACGTGAGACGCTTGAGCGCCCGCTCGCGGCCAATGAGAGGCAACAGCGCTTTCAGCTCGGGCCCCTGCTCACGGCCTGTGAGCGCCAGACGCAGGGGATGAAACAATGCTCTGCCCTTGGCGCCAGTCTCGGCCTTGACCCTGCCGGTCCACGCACCCCACGTGCTCTCGTCCCACGGTCCGTCCGGTAGAACTTCCGCCGCCCTCGCGAGGAACTGCGCGTCCTCGACGACCGGATCGATGTCGCCCGACACCACCTGCCACCAGTCACGCGCCTCAGCCACGTTCGCCAGATTGCCACGCACCGCGAGCCAGAAAGGTTCGCCGCCGGCAATGCCCATACCCACCAGCCGCTCGTGGGCCTGCGCGTACGGCAACACGTGCACGAGCTTGGCGTTCAGCGCCGCAAGCTCCGATACGTCGAAGCGCGCGGGCGACACTGACACGTGAGCAAGATCGAGCGTCTGCGCAAGCGTGCTCATCTCATCATGTGCGGCGATTGCTTCCGACGTGCCTACAAGTGCCGCATAGCTGACAATGGACATCGGCTCGTAACCGCGCTCACGCAGCTCCTGGACGGACAATGCTCCCGTCCGCTTGGAAAGCCCCTCGCCATCCGCATTCACCATCAACCCGTGATGCGCGAAGACCGGCGGCACGGCGCCCAGCGCCTCGAACATCGCGATCTGGACACCGGTGTTGGTAACGTGGTCGCCACCGCGTATCACATGCGTGATGCCGAAGTCGACGTCGTCGACGACGCTCGTGAACGTGTAGAGGAACGTGCCGTCGGCGCGGACGAGCACGGGGTCCGACAGTGACCCCAGATCGACCGACTGGTCGCCGCGCACCATGTCGTTCCACGACACCATCGTCGGCAGCGGCTCGAGCCCGCGGCCCTCTCCGGTATTGGGAAGCCGGAAGCGCCAGTAGGGATTGCGCCCGTCTTTCTCCAGCACTTCGCGATCCTGCGCCGTCAGCGTCAGCGCCGCGCGGTCGTAGATCGGTGGCAGGCCGCGCGCGAGCTGCCGCTTACGGCGGCGCTCCAGTTCGTCGGCTGTCTCGTAGCACGGATAGAGTAGCCCCCGCGATTTCAGCAGCTCGGCGGCCTTGGTGTAGTGCTCCATGCGGTCGGTCTGGCGCGCGTGCCAATCGGTCCTGAGGCCGAGCCAATCGAGATCACGATGCACGGCAGCCGCAAACTCCGGCGTGGAGCGTTCCTGGTCGGTATCGTCCAGGCGGAGCAGGAAGCGTCCGCCGGTCTTGATCGCGAACAGATAATTCAGCACCGCCGGCCGTATGTTGCCGATGTGCAGGAGTCCCGTTGGGCTCGGCGCGAAGCGGACCGCGGTCGCCATCAGTAGACCTCGCCGCCATCGGCGCGCGGCGCGACGAGCCGGGGCGAGTTCGCATCCGCCGGCGAGTTCGCGTCCTTCTCGACGGCCTTCTCGCGGAAGCGATTGGTAATGGGATAGCGCCGGTCGCGACCGAAATTGCGCGAGGATATCTTCACGCCGGGCGCTGCCTGCCGCCTCTTGTATTCGGAGATGTAGAGCAGCCGCTCGACCTTGCGCACGGTCTCGATCTCGTGGCCCGCCGCAACGATCTCTGCGATGCTCATCTCCTGCTCGACGAGGCGGCTCAGGATGTCGTCGAGCACGGGATAGGGCGGCAGACTGTCCTGGTCGGTCTGGTTGGGCCTCAGCTCAGCGGTCGGCGCCTTGGTCAGGATGTTGGGCGGGATGACGACGCCCGAGGGTCCCCTGGCATCTTCTGGCAGGTTCTCGTTGCGCCAGCGGGACAGCCGGTAGACCTCCATCTTGTAGAGGTCCTTGATGGGATTGAAGCCGCCGTTCATGTCGCCGTAGAGCGTCGCATAGCCCACCGACATCTCCGATTTGTTGCCGGTGGTCACGACCATGGCACCGAACTTGTTGGAGATGGCCATGAGGATCGTGCCGCGCGTGCGGCTCTGCAGGTTCTCCTCGGTGATGTCGGCATTGGTGCCGCGAAAGATGTCGGCGAGCGCACCTTCGAACCCCTCGACGGGGCCTGAGATCGGCACTGTATCGTAGCGGATGCCGAGCGCCGCGGCACAGCCCCGCGCATCGGAGAGGCTCTCATCCGACGTATAGCGGTAGGGCAGCATGACGGCATGGACCCGGTCGGGTCCCAGGGCGTCGACGGCAAGCGCTGCGACGAGCGCGGAGTCGATGCCGCCCGACAGTCCCAGCACCACGCCGGGAAAGCCGTTCTTTTCCACGTAGTCACGCAGGCCGAGCATGCAGGCGTGATAGGCCGCCGCCGTGCCTTCGTCGGCAAGCTCGCGCTGCCCCACGTCGCACCGCCAGCCGCCTTCCGCCTCACGCCGCCACGTCGTCAGAACGACATCCTCGCGCCACTGCGTCATCGCGATAGCGAGCGAACGGTCTGCATTCAGGACGAACGAGCCGCCGTCGAAAACGAGCTCGTCCTGGCCGCCAACCTGATTGAGATAGGCGAGCGGCAGTCCGGTCTCGGTGACGCGCGCCACCGCGATGTTCATGCGGAGGTCTGGCTTCTTCCAGTCAAACGGCGAGCCGTTGGGGACGAGCAGTATGTCCGCGCCGCATTCCGCGAGGCACTCTGTTACCTCATCCGACCAGATGTCCTCGCAGATCGGCACGCCGATGCGTACGCCGCGAAAGGCGATCGGGCCTGGCAGCGGGCCTGCGGCGAACACGCGCTTCTCGTCGAAGACGCCGTAGTTGGGCAGATCAACCTTGTAGCGCAGGGCTGCAACCGCGCCGCCCTCCAGCAGCGCTACGGCGTTGTAGACTTTGGCCTCCTCCGCCCAGATTGTGCCAACGAGCACAGCGGGCCCGTGCGCCGTCACTCGGGCAAGATCCTCGACGGCACGGCGCGCGGCGCGCTGGAACGCCGGCTTGAGTACCAGGTCCTCGGGCGGATAGCCGGTGACGAACAGCTCGGAAAACAGCACGAGGTCGGCGCCCAGCGCACGCGCCTTGGCGTGCGCTGCGATCGCCTTTGCGACGTTGCCGTCGAGATCTCCGACGGTCGGATTGAGCTGGGCGAGCGCTATGCGAAGGAACGATGTAGGTTGGGCATCTGTCATGGCGCGCAGACTATGCGGGGAGCGGCGATCCAGGCAATCGGCTTCTCCCGCGCATGGCGCGGCCAAACCGCATCAGCCCGTCTTGCGGCGGCGGGGCTTCCAGGACAGAAGCTCCTTCACCTGCGCATCGGAATGCACCGGATGCACCATGCCGCGACGGATGACGTAAACCCATTGGAGCTGCGGTGAAGAGGCCAGGTCTTCCGGTGTGGTCGCCTCCATCAGGTCCCAGAAACCGGTGACGAACTCCCACATGATCTCGTCCTGCTCGGCGTCGGTGAACTGGTCCCAGTCCTCGGGAAGAAACTGGCGCAGGTCCTCGCGGAAGACGATGTCGGAGAGAAAGCTCGGCGGCAGTCGGCGTTCGCCCATCAGGTCGATCACGGCATGCACGAAGCCGTGCTGCACCAGCCCCGAGCAGATATACTTGTTCGGCGGCATCAACTGACGCTCGCGCCGCCTGGCGATGGCGCGCGTCGTCCCGTAGACACGGCTTTTGAACCCGAAGGCGATCTCGTTGAAGAAGTCGACCGCCATGTTGAACACGGTGGCATAGTTGTAGGTCGACTTGATCGAGTTGAGCATGCGGCCGCGAACGCGGCACTGCACCTCGTCGGTGAACCAGGGCGTGGTCAGCCGCTTGATGCCGATGACCGAGCGGCGGTCGTTGACGTAATCGACGAGGTTGGTGAGATCGACGCCGCCCGACGCGCTCTCGATGACGAAGGAGTTGTTGAAGCCTCGCTCCTGGTGCGGCACCAGGAAGACCAGCGCGGCGTGCGAGAAACTGCCCTTGGTGGCCAGCCGGATGATCCACGAGCGGATCGACTTGTTCTTGCGCGTCAGGACGACGTCTGAGCGCTGGAGATAGGGACCGGTGAGGAATACGTCGATCGGCATCGGCCACTGAGGCGCAGCACCCGGCTCGATCGCTGTGGCCGGATCGGCCTCAGCCGTGGACGTCCTCACCGCTTCCTGCATGGACAAACGCTCCGCAACGACCGGTCGAGTACATGCCGCCGCCGGCTCCCATGGGTGCCTACACCGGCATCATGCCGAAGCCGTGGCAGGCATCGGCTGAATGCCGGCGCGCGATGCCCGCAGCGCCCGCAGCCGGTCGGCCACCATGAATGCGATCTCGAGCGACTGCTCGGCATTTAGGCGCGGGTCGCACAGCGTCTCGTAGCGCTTGGACAGATCCGCATCGACGATCATGGCGGCGCCACCCGTGCACTCCGTCACGTCCTTGCCTGTCATCTCCAGATGCACGCCGCCCGGATGCACGCCCTCCGCCTGGGCGATGTCGAAGAACCGCTCGACCTCGTCCTTGATGCGGTTCAGCGGCCGGGTCTTGTCACCGGTCGTGGCGGTGATCGTATTGCCGTGCATGGGATCGCACATCCAGATCACCTTGCGCCCTTCCCTCGCCACGGCACGCATGAGCTTGGGCAAATGCTTCTCGACCTTGTCGGAGCCGAAACGGGCGATCAGCGTAAGCTTGCCGGGCTCGTTGCGGCGGTCGAGGATATCGATGAGGCGGATGAGGCCATCGGGCTCCAGCGTCGGACCGCACTTCAATCCGATCGGATTGTAGAGACCGCGCAAGTACTCGACGTGCGCGTGATCGGGCTGGCGCGTGCGATCCCCGACCCACAGGAAGTGGGCCGAGGTGGCGAACACTTGCCCCGTGTCCATCAGACCGTCGCGCCGAGTGAAGGCCTGCTCGTAGGGCAACAGCAGGGCCTCATGGCTGGTGTAGAAGTCGGTCGTCTTGAGCGGCCGCGTGTTCTCCTCGTCGACGCCCATGGCGAGCAGGATCTCGCGCGTGCGCCCGATCTCGTCAGCCAGTTCCTCGTACTTGGCCTCGATGGGCTTGCCCTTCATGAAGCCCAGGCCCCAACGATGGACGTTCTCGAGGCTCGCGTAGCCGCCCTGGAGGAAGGCGCGCAGGAAGTTGAGCGTGGCGGCCGACTGGCGGTACGCCTGCAGCATGCGCACCGGATCGGGGATACGCGCCTCGGGCGTGAACTCGTCGCCGTTGATGATGTCGCCGCGGTAGCTCGGCAGCTCCACGCCGTCCTTCTTCTCCACCGGCGAGGAGCGCGGCTTGGCGAACTGTCCGGCGATACGGCCGATCTTCACGACCGGCTGACCACCGGCGAAGGTCATCACCAGCGCGCTCTGGAGGAAGATGCGGAAATAGCTCGAGATCGTGTCCGGGCCGTGCTCGCGGAAGCTCTCGGCGCAGTCTCCGCCCTGGAAGACGAAGCCGCGGCCCTCGGACGCAGCCGCCAGCTTCTCGCGCAGCCTCTTGACCTCGTTGAAGAACACGAGCGGCGGGAAGGTGGCCAGCTTGGACTCTACATCGGCCAGCGCGGCAGCATCAGGGTACTCCGGCACCTGCACGATAGGCTTGGAGCGCCAGCTGTCGGGGGACCAGGTTGCAGCCATTGTCGTCACGTCTCCGTCTTCGCCAGCGCCCGATGCCCCCGATGCCGATCGGCAGGGGGCCCAGGCGCCGCCTTCTTCTTGTAGCTCAGCCCATTATGGCACCTGCGCGGCCTTATAGGCTAGCCTGCCGCACCTGACCAGCACGGCCGGACGAGCCGCCGCCGGACAGCCGGCAGGAGGCACGGTTGCTAGCGACAAAAGGTGGCTTTGCGCTGGCCGTCTGCGGCCGGGCTGTGGCAGCCTCCCCGAACCCGGATCACCTGAGCGAGCCGATGACCGCCAACAGCCCCTCTTTTACTTTTGGCATCGAGGAGGAATACCACCTCGTCGACCTTGAGACGCGCGACCTCGCACCGGCGCCGCCGGAGCTGATGGCGGCATGCGAGCAGGAGCTCGGCAAGCAGGTCGCACCAGAGTTCTTCCGCAGTCAGATAGAGATCGGCACGCGCGTCTGCCACACCTTCGCCGAGGCCCGGGAGGACCTCACGCGCCTGCGCCACACAATCGCGCGCAACGCCGCCGACTTCCGTCTGGCGCCGATCGCCGCCTCGACGCATCCATTTGCCAAGAAGGCATCGCTGCAGACCACGCCAAAGGAACGATACCAGGCTCTGGCGCGCGACTTCGGCGGCATCGGCCGGCGCCTCGCCATCTGCGGCATGCACGTCCACGTCGCCATCGAAGACCCCGACGACCGCATCGATCTGATGAACCAGATCCGCTATTTCCTGCCGCATCTGCTGATGCTGTCCACGTCCTCTCCGTTCTGGGAGGGAGATGATACGGGCCTCAAGAGTTACCGGCTGTCCATCTTCCACGAGCTGCCGCGCACCGGCCTGCCGCAGCGATTCGAGAGCTTCGGCGAGTACACCCGCACCATCGACGTGCTGGTCCGCTCGGGCGTGATCGAAGATGCAACCAAGGTGTGGTGGGATCTGCGTCCCTCGGCACGCTTTCCCACGCTCGAGATGCGCGTCACGGACGTCGCGACCCGCATGGAGGATGCGCTCACCATCGCCGCTCTCTACGTCTCGGTGGCGCGCATGCTCTACCGGCTCAAAACCAAGAACCAGCGCTGGCGCAGCTATCCCGCATTCCTGATCGAGGAGAACCGCTGGCGGGCACAGCGCTACGGCGTCGACGACAAGCTGTTCGATTTCGGCAAGGGGGAACTCGTGCCGTTTGCCCAGCTCATCGACGAGCTGATCGGCCTCGTCGCAGAGGATGCTGCGGCTCTCGGATGCAGCGCGGAAGTGGCGCGCGCGCGCGACATCGCACGGGGCGGCACCAGCGCCGACCGGCAGGTCGCGCGGCTGAAGGAGGGGCTCGCCCGCGGCCTCGATGGCGCGGCCGCACTACGTGGCGTCGTCGACATGCTGATCGCGGAGACCGTCGGCGCGTGCTGAGTTCAGCGCCGATGCAGCTCTGCCTCGATGGTAACGCGGATCTCGTCGGAAACGAGCGGGATTGAACGAGCGATCCCGAATTCGCTGCGCAGGAGTTGGGTGCGCGCGGAAAAGCCCGACGCATAGACGCCCGAGTACACCGGATTGATCTTCGCGAGCGGATGCTCCCCCGAAAAATTCCAGACGACCGACAACGTGAGCGGATGCGTGTGCCCGTTGAAGCTGACCTCGCCCGACACGTTCGCCGTGCGCGCGGTCGTCACCACCACCGAGTTGCTCTTGAAGGTGATCATCGGATAGCGCTCGACATCCAGATAGTCGCGGCCCTTCAGAAGCACGTCGTCGAGCGCGGCGACGCCCGTTGAGATGGATGACAACGGAATGCGGATGTCGATGCTGCTGTTCTCGGGCCGCTCCTCGTCGAACACGATCTCGCCTTCGACGGTCTGCAGACGGCCCGACTGCCGCGAAAGGCCCAAGTGATCCCAGCTGAAGCGGATTTCGGTGTGATCCTTGTCGAACACGTAGGTCTGCGGGGCCGCCCATGCGGGCGAGACGCCCACACCGCTGCTCGACCAGAAGCAGGCGGACATCAGAAGCGCAACGACCGCCAGACGCCATTTCGCCACGGGCGCACCTCGCCACTGGGTAAATCTCAGCCAGCGCATCATTACGGGGATCCTCTATGACTGGGAGCACGCATTGCGTGAACGATCAAAGGCCTGCCGCCATGCCGCCGTCGACAATGAGTTCAGCCCCCGTGACGAAGCTCGCATCGTCGCTGGCGAGAAACAAGGCCGCCCGGGCGATATCGAGCCCCGTCCCAAACCTGCGCATCGGCGTCTGATCGACAAGAGCCTTGCGAATGGCGGGATTGCGCAGCACGCGCTCGGTCAATGCCGTCTCCACAAAGCCCGGCGACAGAGTGTTCACACGAATGTTGAACGGTGCGTATTCGACCGCCAGAGCCCTGGTCAGCGCCGCAACCGCACCCTTGGTGGCCGAATAGGCGGCGAGCTGGCGCAGACCGCGATGTCCCATGATCGAAGCTACGTTGACGAGTGCGCCGTTGCCCGATGCCTTGAGCAGAGCAAAGCCATCGCGCGCGATGCGTACGACACCGTCGAGATTGACCTCGCGGATGCGTACCCATTCCTCATCGGTGATGTGGCGGAAATCGGCGCGCACGTTGATGCCGGCATTGTTGACGATCACGTCGGCGCGCCCATGACCGTGCTCGATCGCACGGAACAGTGCCGTCACATCCTGCCCGCGACTGACGTCGCAGGCAAAAGGCGTGGCGGCTAGACCTCGCCCGATGAGTGCGTCTGCCGCCTTGCGCGCGGCTTCGCCATCGACATCGGCGATCACGACGTGCGCCCCCTCCGTGGCGAACACCTCCGCAATCGCATGGCCGATGCCACCCGCTGAACCGGTCACGAGCGCAATCTTGCCCGACAGCCTCTGCATCGTATCTCCCCCGGGGCTGCCCACTACTGCGCCGCGGACTTGGCCGCGGGACGCTTCGCTCGCATGGTCACGAGTTCCTCCGCGGCACTCGGATGCAGGGCGATCGTACGGTCGAAATCGGCTTTCGTCGCGCCCATGCGCATGGCAATGGCCGCCATCTGCACGATCTCGGCCGCATCGGGTCCCAGCACGTGACAGCCGAGCACCCGGCCGCTGCCGCCATCGACGATGAGCTTCATGAGTGTGCGCTCGTCGCGCCCGGCGAGCGTCGCGCGCATCGGCCGGAATCGAGCGACGTAGACGTCGAGGGAATTGCAGCGTTCCTCCGCCAGGTGCTCCGGCAGGCCCACGGTGCCGATCTCGGGCGTCGAGAACACCGCCGTCGGCAGCATCTCGTAGTCGATGTCGCGCATCATGCCGCCGAACTCGCGGTCGGCGAAGGCATGACCGTCGCGGATCGCCACCGGCGTCAATGCTGGCCGGTCGGTGACGTCTCCGACGGCGAAGATGCTCGCAACGTTCGTGCGGAACTCGTCGTCGACTACAACGTGGCCGTTCCAGCCGCAGGCGATACCCAGTCCCGCCAGCCCGAGCCCGGCGACGTTGGGCCGCCGCCCCGTCGCCATCATCACCTGATCGGCGGCAATGCTCTCACCGCTCTCCAGGGTGGCGACAAGCCCGGAGGCTGTCTTCTCGATACGCGCGACATTGTCGTTGGTGAGAATACGGATGCCGCGCTTGCCGTAGGCCTCGGTCAGTCCGTCGCGCAGGTCCTCGTCGAAGCCGCGCAGCACCTTGTCGCCGCGATAGACGACCGTCGTTTCCGCGCCGAGCCCGGCGAAGATGCCGGCAAACTCGAGCGCTATGTAGCCGCCACCGACGACGACGACGCGTCGTGGCATCTCCGTGAGATGAAAGGCTTCGTCCGACGTGATCGCATGCTCGCGCCCGGCCACCGTAGCATCGACAAAGGGGCGTCCACCTGTCGCGATCAGTATTTTTGCTGCTTCGACCTCACGACCCGATGCCAGCTTGACGCGGTTCGCGCCCGTGATCTCGGCCCGCTCGGCGAATACCGTGACACTGGCGTTCTGCAGCGTGCTTCGATAGAGCCCCTCCAGCCGCCCGATCTCCCGATCCTTGGCGGCGATGAGCGCGGCCCAGTCGAAGGACGTCGCGCCCACCTGCCAGCCGAACCCCGGTGCATCGGCAAAGTCGTCGGCAAACCGACTGGCGTAAACCAGCAGCTTTTTTGGCACGCAGCCCCTTATGACGCACGTGCCGCCGAACCGATCCGCCTCGGCCAGCGCCACACGAGCGCCGTGGCTGGACGCAATCCGCGCTGCCCTCACACCGCCGGATCCACCGCCGATGACGAAGAGGTCGTAGGTCTCGGCCATGCCCATCTGTCCGCCGCGCTGCTTCGTGTCCGGGCATCCTTAGGACAGGCTGGCGCATGCCGACAAGTCGGGAAAGAGAAGGCGAAGGACTGCGGCCATCGAACTGAAGTCGATACCGCGGCCAAGCGCCGCTGGCGCTTGGCCGGTTGTATCAGTCGTCGTCGCGACGTTTACCACGATCACGCCGAGACTTGCGGTGCTCGTTGAAGACGCGCCGTTCCTCGGGCGTCATCTTGCCCATGACCTCGACGAGGTCGTCGATCATTTGCGCCCGCACACGCGCGCGCGCAGCGGTAACCTTGTCGATCGCGCCGCGGATGGCCGTACCGTCGAACGGCTCGCGTGACATCGCCTCGCGCGCCTCCGCACGCAGCTTACGCACCTCATCGCGCAGCGGCTGGAGGCTCTCGCGGTCCGCGGTCAGCATCTGGCGCAGTTCGTTGCGCCGTGGCTCGGCAATCTTGTCGAGGAAACCCTGGCGCTCCCAGCGGCCGTGATCGCGACCGAAGTGGCCGTGGGACCAGTAGCGGCCGGCGATGGCGCCGAAGACGACCATGTTCGCCATCAGCGAGGCGATCAGGACGATCCAAAGCCAGCGACCCGGGCGCTCAGTGCCTCCAGTGGTTTTGCTCACAGCACGGCCTCCTCTGCGGCCACGTCCAGAAGCTCGTCGTCGAGCAGCAAGGGATTGTCACCCGCTTCAAGCATCGTGTCGGCCACGCCAGCAATCTCCTGCGGTTCCGCGGTCCAGGACATGTTCGCGCCGATGAATGCCCCAAGCACCAGCGAGGCTGCCAGCATCGCGGCCGCCGGCAAGCGCAAGACGGAGGCGGCGGCAGGCACGGGATGCCGCAGCGCTCCTGGTCGCCTGGTCGCTACGCGGCCGCGCGCCCGCCCGTGGGGGGCACTGCGTATAGGCCCGGAATAGGTGAGGCCACGATGCATGTCATCCCGCGGTTCATCGGCCTCGGCGCGCGCGACGATGTCCCGTGCAAGCCGCGCTGCGCGTACCTCGTCGATCCGCGGGGCAAGATCGAGCAGACGCTCGAGCGCAGCAGCCTCGCTCACCATTCTGCGCGCCTCGCCACTCGCGGCAAGAACTGGCGCAAGCCGCAGGCGCTCGGAAGCTGGCCACCGGTCGCGATCCGCGCCGTGAACCTCGAGCACGTGGGCAAGCCCATCCCGTGCCGCATCGTCGAACTGGTCTTTGCCGGTCTTGGTCATCGTGTCGTTCCGTCGTCGTGCCTACGTGTCATCCGCCGTTCGGATGGCGGCGACGCCTCAGCTATCTCAAACACCTTCGCCTGCCTGGTCGCCCAGCAGGGCGCGCCAATCCGTTTCCAGCGAACGCCGCAAACTGCGCCGCGCGCGCGCCAGCAGCGATTCCACCGCCTCGTCTCCAATGCCCATCTGATCGGCGATCTCAATCTGCGACAGCCCTTCGTAGTGAAACAGCACGAGGGCCAATCGCTGACGGTCGGGCAGCGCCTGCAACGCCTGTTCGACCCGGGCTGCCCTATCCCGATCGTCGAGGGCCCTCATCTGGCCCGGCGCGACCGGCACCTCGGGCGGCGCGTCGGTAACCTCGGTCTGCGCCCGCCGGCGGATGCGGTCGATACACAGGTTGCCTGCGACGCGCCGGAGCCAGGGCCGCACTCCGGCCGGTCCTATGGCCAACCCGTCGGCGAGACGCCACAACTTGAGCATCGTCTCCTGCGCCACGTCCTCCGCCTCAGCGTCATCGCCCAACATGCGCCGCGATACCGAGAGCACCGCGCCAAGATGCCGCCCAACGAGATCGGCGAACGCCCGTGTATCGCCCGCGCCCATGCGCGCGATCAGCGCGCTGTCGCGCTCACCGTCGTCCACGCCAGGGCCGGGACCCACGGTTCTGTCCGGCGCTTGTGCCAAGCCTGTCCTCGACATCTCGACGCTCGGTTGATGCCGGCCGGAGGCTGCCCCCCGGCCGGCGGTGCATGTCAACGCTGCTCGCGACGCTCCCGCCGATGCTCCCAGCGCTTGGCGGCGCCGGGCGGCAGATCGGCAGCCGTGATGCGGCCATCGCCATCGAGGTCCATGTCCGCAAACCGCTGCCGCGGCTTTGCCTCGAACTCGGCAAGCGAAACCTTGCCGTCGCGATCGGTATCCAACACGTGCATCTTCTTGCGCTTGGCGTAGGCGATGCGCTCACTGCTCGCCGCATCGAAGTCTGCGGCATCAACGACGCCGTCGCCGTTGCGGTCCATCTGCTGGAAGCGCCGGTCGGCGCGCTCCTTCACGCCGTCAAGCGACATGTTGCGGCCGTGACGCCAGCCTCGACGATGCTTGTGGCCGGGGCCGCGCATCTCTGCCTCCTCATTGGCTGGAGGCGCCGCCGACGGTGCGCCGGCCGTTGCAGGCGGCGAAGCTTCGGTGCGCTCGCCTGCGGCCGGAGCCGCATCTGAGGGGGCATCGGCATCCCGCTCGCGCCAGCGCTTGCCCGGCGGCAGATCATCCCCGCCGATCACGCCGTCTCCGTCGAGATCGCGCTCAGCGAAGCGCTGCGCGGCACGCTGTTCGAAATCGGCCTTGGTGATCTTGCCGTCGCCGTCGCTATCGAGACGCTTGAGCATAACGCGCTTGTGGTACTCGGCCTTCTCGACCATGGGCTTCACGATTTCATCAGCGCTGAGCGCGCCATTGTCGTCCGTGTCGAGCGCCTTGAAGCGATCGGCGCGGCGGGCCATGAACTCGTCGATCGTGATGCTGCCGTCGTTATCGGCGTCGAGCCGGAACAGACCCATTGCGCCATGACGGCCGCCGCGGCGATGCCCCATATGGCCGTGGTGCCGGCCGCCCTCGTGCCAGCCGCCTTCACCATGTCCGCCGCTGTGATTGCCGCGCGCCTGCGCGACGGCGGCCAGCGCCGCCAGTGACGCCGCCAGCGCCAGACCGATGGCCAAACCTTTGCGTTGCATGATCATCATACTCCCATGTGATGTTCGGGATTTGCCTCCAGCTCACATCAGGAACGCCTATGGGTTCGGAATCCGTCGCATTGATGCGCGGCCCCCTTTAAATGACGCAGGTCAGATTTCAGACAACGATAGCGTCGAACAAACCGTGCACGAGAGAAAGCGTCTCGGCGACGCGCTTTTCCAGGACGGCAAAGGTCGGCGCATCACCTGCGCGATTCAACAATTCCTTGAGCCCGGCCGGAGCTGTCTGCGGGTCGAATGGCCCGTCCAGGCACAGCCGCAGGATCTGGGTCAGATTGTTAAGCAGCTCGGCGGCGGGCACGAGCACCTGTGCGTGATCGGTTTCGAGCTGGCCGGCCGCTTCGAGCTTGCGAAACGCCGCTGACGTGTTCTGGTCGAGCACGGCAGGATGCTCAGCCGCCGCCTTCAGTTGCAGGAACTGGGCAATGAACTCCAGATCGACAAGGCCACCGCGTACCTGCTTCAGATCCCAGATGTTCGAGGTGCCCTTCTCGGCAGCAATGCGCGCGCGCATCTCGCGAACGTCATGGGCAAGTTTCACCGGGTCGTGCGGACGCGTCAGCGCATGGGCGATTGCCGCCTCGACCTTGGATCGCAGCGCAGGAGGTCCCGAGATGAGACGGGCACGGGTCAACGCCATGTGCTCCCAGGTCCAGGCCTCGTTGGCCTGATAATCTATGAAGCTGGCAAGTCTCGTCGCTACCGGTCCGCTCTGGCCTGATGGCCTGAGGCGCATGTCCACCTCGTAGAGCTTCCCTTCCGTGGTGGGCGCCGACAGCGCCGTAACGAGCCGCTGCGTGAGGCGTGAATAGTACTGACTGGGCGCGAGCGGCCGCAGACCTTCGGACTGGAGTGCCGCCTCGTCGAAATCGTAGACGACGATCAGGTCGAGATCCGACGACGCGGTCATCTCACGGCCGCCGAGCTTCCCCATGGCGAGCACGGCCGCGCCACCGCCGGGCACCTGCCCGTGCGCACGCGACAGCTCTGCCTCCACGAACCCCTGAAGCACGCGCACCAGACGCTCGGCGAGGCGCGCGTAGGCACCTCCCGCCTGACTGGCATTGATCGACCCCGTCAACACACGCACGCCGATCAGGAATGCCTGCTCGCTGCCCACGACCCGGGCGCGGTCGAGCGCGTCCTGCACGTCGGTCGCAACGCCCAGCTCGTTGGAGATTACCTTGTCGAGTTCGGCCGCGCCGGGAAGTGTGCTGAAGGTCCTCGGATCGATCACCGCATCGAGCAGCCGACGGCGCCGCGACAGAATGTGTGCGAGGCGCGGCGCCGTCCCCATGATGTCCGCGACCAGACGCAACAATCCGGGATTCGCCTTGAGCAGGGCGAACAACTGCACCCCGGTCGGCAGCTCTGACAGGAAGCGGTCAAAGCTCGCGAAGGCGCGGTCGGGATCTGCGGTCTCAGCAAAAGCGGCTACGAGCTGCGGCTGCACATCGGTGAGCCGCTCCCGGGAGCGCGGTGAGCGCACGGCCGCATAACGCCCCGCATGCCAGCCCCGGATCGTTTCGATAACCGTCGATGGCTGACCGAAGCCCATCTCCTGAAGCGCCGAGACCGTATCGGGATCGTCGTCGCCACCGGCAAACACAAGGTTGGCGCCGCTGGGCGCCAGCGAAGGCATACCTTCGAACAGCGCCACGTAGTGACCCTGCACGCGCTCCAGCTCGGCAACCAGATCGCGCGAGAACTCTTCCAGGGTCCCGTAGCCTGCGAACCGCGCGAACCGGACGAGTTCATCGGTCTGAACCGGAAGGGAGTGCGTCTGCTCGTCGGCCACCATCTGGATGCGGTGCTCTATGCGCCGCAGGAACAGATAGCTGCGCGCCAGATCGGCGCGCACAGTCTCGCTGATCCAAGTGCGCTCGGCGAGCTCCTGGAGCGCAACGAGGGTCTGGCGCACGCGCAACTCGCGCTGCCGTCCGCCGGCAATAAGCTGCTGCGTCTGGGTGAAGAACTCGATCTCGCGGATGCCGCCGCGGCCGAGCTTGACGTTATGCCCGGCAACACCGATTCCGCCCAGCCCGCGAAACGCGTTGATCTGACGCTTCATCGCGTGGATGTCGGCGATCGCGGCGAAATCCAGATGCCGCCGCCAGACGAACGGAGCAAGCTCCTCAAGCAACGCACGGCCCGCTTCCTTGTCACCCGCGACCGCCCGCGCCTTGATGAGAGCGGCACGTTCCCAGTTCTGTCCGAAGCTTTCGTAGTAGTGGAGCGCGGCGTCGGTCGACAGCGCGATCTGTGTCGCCCCCGGGTCCGGCCGCAGCCGTAGGTCGGTGCGGAACACGTAGCCGTCGACGGTCCTCTCCTGCATCAGCTTCACGAGGTCGCGGGTCAAGCGCACGAAGAAGGCCTGCGGCTCCAGTCCCGGCCGCAACTTCGCGCGCGCCAGATCGTAGAAGACGATGAGATCGATGTCGCTCGAGTAGTTGAGTTCGCCTGCCCCGTGCTTACCCATGCCGAGCACGATGTAGCCCGACCGGGCTTCCCGCCCATGCGTGTTGTCGAGCCAATCGCCCTTCGCCGCGGCGAGCCGGAACAGAAACCGGGTGGCTGCCGTGAGCGCGGCATCGGCCGTCGCGGTCAATACGCCCGTGACTGTCATCACCGGCCACACTCCGCCGATGTCGGCGAGCGCGGTCAGCAGCGCAACCTCGCTCTTGAACACGCGGACCGCGCGCATTGCCTCGGGCAGCGTCTGAGCCGCGTCGACCGCAGCATCCAGCTCCGATACGAGATCGCGAAAGCGCGCTTCAGGTGAGAATCTGAGCAACCGAATCAGACGCGCAATGTCGCGCGTCATCAGTCCCCGCAGATAAGGCGAGCCCGCGAACGTGCCGCCGATCAGCGCACGCACCGGTGCGTGTGCCAGCAACGCGTCCAGCTCTGCCCGCTCATCCAAGTTGGCGACGGATAGCACGTCTGTCAGATGCTCATCCGCGCGATCGTCGGAACATGAAACCGGCGCCTCACGCAAGCGCGCGGCGAGTGCCGTGTCACCGTTTGGACCTTGTTGCGCGGCGCTCATGCACCGGCCTCGCGCCGCCTCATAGTATCCCCTCCCTGCGGAGTATTCCCCCCTGCGGAGCGGCCGCACTACATTCGCGAACCTGCGCCATCTTTCGTGAGCAGTGTGCGACGCAGGGGTGCGCTTGGCAATCAGGCCGCTTACCGCGCCTGCACGCGCGGCAACGTCAGAACGACACGCAACCCCGGCGCGTTATCCTCGAGCGCCAGACGGCCTCTGTGCAGGCGGGCGACCGCGGCAACCAGACTGAGGCCCAGTCCGGTACCCGGGCGGGAGCGGCTGCGCTCGAGGCGCACGAACCGCCGGACAGCGCGCTCCCGGTCCGCCTCGGGAATTCCCGGCCCGCTGTCCGCCACAGCGATGGCTATGGCGTCAGAGTCGGACGTCAGAGTCACAGCGATACGCATCGGCTCGGCGGCATCGGGTATCCCCCTATGCGCGGTCGAGTACTTTATCGCGTTGTCGATGAGATTAGCGATCGCCTGACTGACGAGATGCGGATTGGCGAGGATCGTCTCCGATCCGCCCACGCGCACATCGAGTTCGCAGCCCGCCTCCTCGGCGACCGGCTGATAGAGCTCTGCAACGTCGCGCACCAGCGCTGCCGCATCCACGCTCTGCATCGTCTCATCGACGGCGCCGGCTTCCAGGCGCGCTATCAGAAGCAAGGCGTTGAACGTCTTGATAAGCGCATCCGCCTCCTCGATGACGCGCTCCAGCCCCTCGCGATGTGCTTCACCCTCGTCCTGACGCAACGCCGCCTCGGCGCGGTTGCGCAAGCGGTTGAGTGGCGTCTTGAGATCGTGGGCAATGTTGTCGGACACCTCGCGCAAACCCGCCATCAGCAGCTCGATCCTATCCAGCATGGCATTGATGTTTGCCGATAGGCCGTCGATCTCGTCGCCACGGTCGGACAGTGCAAGGCGGCGGCCGATCTCACCGTCCATGATCTGTCGGGTGGTCGTAGCCAGCGCTCCGACGCGCGACTGCACGTGCCGACCGGCCGCGAATGCGGCGACCAACCCGGCGATGACGGTCGCCACGAGCGTAGCCAGCAGCAGCATGCGCAATCGTGTCAGCCTTTCCCGCGCGCTGTCGATGTCGCGGCCGACGTAGGCGATGCCGTCCCTGCCCAGTTCGAGCCGCAGAAGCACACCCTGACGGACGTCGACCTGTTCACCGGCGGCAGAGCGCACCGCATAGGAAACGACCAGGCTACGTACCTGCGGCGTCGGCGGCAGCAGCGAGACATCAAAGTTGCCCGCAAGCGTGCGGCCCTTGGCGTCAGCCAGGTGATAAAGCCCCTTGCCCGGCGCACTCAGCGCCTCGCGCATCCAGCGTTCGGCGCCGGGCAGTCCTCCGTCGCGGTGGGCCGCCTCAAGACGCGCCGCCTCGGCTTCGATGCCGGCGGTCACCTCCGCTGTGATCGCCGCACTCGTATCGCGCAGCACGACATAGGCGAGCGCCGCGGCCACGACGAGAAATAGAGCGACACCCGCAGCCGCGAGCCGGAAGGCGCCGGTCGAAAGCGTCGGCAGGATGCCGTCAGACCGCGCCGTCACGGACCATGTACCCGGCACCGCGCACCGTATGCAGCAGCGGCCTGTCGAAGCCCTTGTCGATCTTTCCCCGCAATCTGGAGACATGCACGTCGATTACATTGGTCTGCGGGTCGAAGTGGTAATCCCACACGTTCTCAAGCAGCATCGTGCGCGTGACGACCTGGCCGGCGTGACGCATCAGGTATTCGAGAAGCCGGTACTCCCTGGGCTGGAGAAGGATGTTCTCACCCGCCCGAGTGACGCGGTGCGACAGGCGGTCGAGCACGAGATCGGCGACCACGTAGCGTGTCACGTGCTCTTGCGGCGCATGGCGGCGACCCAGCGCCTCGACCCGTGCGAGCAGCTCCGTATAGGCGAACGGCTTCGTCAGATAGTCATCGCCACCCGCGCGCAGGCCCTTCACGCGATCGTCGACTTCGCCCAGCGCGGACAGGAACAGGACCGGGGTGGTGTCACCCTGCGAGCGCAGTTGCCGTACGAGACTCAACCCATCCAACTCGGGCAGCATGCGGTCGACGATCAGCACGTCGAAGCCGCCTTCGCGCGCCAGCGACAAGCCTATCTCGCCATCGCCGGCGATGTCGGCCGTGTGGCCACTCTCCTTCAACGACTTCTGCAGGAAGCCCGCGGCTTCCCCGTCGTCTTCGATCACCAGGACGCGCATGGACTTCGTGATGGCCTCGCGTACTTGGAATTTCGCGACCGCAAACCGCGTTCCGCCTGGAAGTGATGCTAACGGCCGGTCGCGCCACTGCCACGGCCAGCGCCGCTGGAAGCCTGGCCCGCAGCGCTGAGCGCAGTGGGGCCCGCACCTTGTGGGAGCGGGCCCCGTCGTCCCCGGGGGGGGGGGGAGACGATCAGCTCTTCTTGAGTTGCAGCGCCACAAACCGCTTCTGCTCTCCGGTGCGCACGTGCAGGAGGACGGCACGGCGGCCCAGATCGCGCGCTTTCTTCACGCCCGCAACTACGTCGGCGACTTCCTTGACCGTCTCACCCTGCACCTCGAGGATCACATCGCCCGTCTTGAGACCCTTCTGGGCGGCGTCCGAACTTGGATCGACTTCAGCTATGGCGACACCGTCGGTGTCGCCGCCCGAGCCAGAGGCCACGAGCTTGAGCCCGAGCTGGTCGAGTTCGGTTGCCTCGGGAGTCGCGCCCTTGCCCTCCTCGAGCCGTGCCAGCTCCTCCGACGACGCGGGGAACGTGCCTAGCTTGACCTTCACGATCTGCTCCGCGCCGTTGCGCCATACCCGCACGTCCACCGACGTGTCGGGCGCGTAGCCAGCGATCTTGCGGGCCAGGTCACGGCTGTCCTCGATCGCAGCGGTATCGACGGCCAGGATCGCATCGCGCGCCTTGAGGCCAGCGGCCTGCGCCGGACCGTTGGGCGTAACCTCGCTCACCAGCGCGCCCTGCGCCTTGGACAGGCCGAGGCTCGCCGCCGTGTCCTCATCGACATTCTGGATCTTCACGCCAAGCCAGCCGCGGCTCACTTTGCCGCTGTTCTTGAGCTGCTCGATGACATTGCGGGCCGTCGCGGCCGGGACTGCGAACGCGATGCCGACGTTGCCGCCCGACGGGCTGAAGATCGCCGTGTTCACGCCGATCACCTCGCCATCGAGGTTGAACGTCGGGCCGCCCGAGTTACCGCGGTTGACCGCCGCGTCGATCTGCAGGAAGTCGTAGGGGCCCGAGTTGATGTCACGCGTCAACGCCGACACGATGCCGGCCGTCACCGTTCCACCGAGGCCGAAGGGGTTGCCGACCGCGAGTACCCAGTCACCCACCCGCGCCGGCCGGTCCGTGAAGCGGACGAAGGGGTAGGAGCGGTTACCCTTGATCTTGAGCAGGGCAAGGTCGGTGCGCGCATCCGTGCCCACCAGCTCCGCGTCTAGCTTCTCCTTGTCGTCGAAGCTGACCTCGATCTTCGACGAGCCGTCGACGACGTGGTTGTTCGTCACGACGTAGCCGTCCGCCGAGATGATGAAGCCCGATCCCTGGCCCATCTGGGGCCGGCTGGGGCGCGACGGCCCCTGGAACTCCTTGGGCAGGTTCTTGAAGAAGTCCTTGAGCGGATGATCGTCAGGGAGCTCGGGCAGCCCGCCAAAGCGCCGTCCCTTCCCCTCGTCGCGCTCGCCGCGCTCGCCGCGCTCGCCGCGCTCGGCCATCTTCTCACCGGTGTTGCTGACCGAGATCGAGACGACCGCACCCTTAACGCGGTCCACGATGTCCGCAAACGAGAGCGGGGCCCGGCCGTACGGGGTCATGACACCCGGATCGGACGGCTTCAGCTGCGCCTGGGCGGGTCGGCTGAGGTCGAGAACACCGGCCGCGCCCAGGCCCAGCCCGAGGATACCGGCCGCCACGGCCATCCCGACGGCGCCGCGCCGTCTGCGATCGGTTTCTGGCCTGCCTTTTGCTGAAGGCCCCTGGTTAGGCACGTGCTGCATGTCGATCAACCTCCTTGGAAGCCCGAATACGGGAGCTCGATCGTCGCTATATCGGACGCGCCATTACGGCAGCCTTTCGGCCGCCTTAACGATCTGTAATGATGGGAAGCGGTGGTGGTCTTGGCGATGTCGGCAGGCGTGCGAGCGATGCGTCCCCTCCCAACCAAGGACGGCCTGAGGCGCGTTCTTGCAAGCTCCACAGGACCAGCGGCCCTGGCTGCGGTCCTCGTCCTTATTCTGGCGCCGATAGCGTCGGCGCTGCCGCGTGTGCCGCTGCCCGGCAGCGGCCCTACCATCACCCACAAGATCGCGGTGTTCGCCGTTGACGACCGGAAGGTGATCCCAGCGCGGGATCGCCGGTTGCGCAATCACATCGGCCTGCTGCAGCACAAGGGAACGGGCAGCTACTGCACGGCCTTCTGCGTTGCGCCCAACGTGATCGCCACGGCCGGCCATTGCGTTCTCGGAACCAAGGCGGACCGGACGCCCTCGGCCGCCCAGTTCCGATTCCGCCGCGACAGCGCGCGCGCCTCATGGCAAGCGGCAGGCATTGCGGGCTGGCGCACCGGCACGGCGTCGCTGAATGTCGTGACAGGCGCGGAGCGCCTGCACACGCGCCCGCCGATCAACGCGAGTTCGGATTGGGCCCTCCTGCGGTTGGAGAGCGACGCATGCCCGGCGGGCGGACTGCCGATCAGTCCTCTTAACAGTGCGCAGGTCGAGGCGCAGGCCGCCGAGGGGCGCGTCTACCAGGTGGCCTACCACCGTGACATCCGAAATTGGCGGCTTGCCGCGCACCGCCGGTGCAACATCCTGCCCGACAGCCCGCGCAGTTCGAAACAGCAGATCTCCGCCGACTTCGAGGACGCCGACAGACTGCTTCTGCACATGTGCGACACGGAGGCCGCGTCGTCGGGATCGCCGCTTCTGATCGACGGCCCGAATGGGCCCGAAGTCGTCGGCATCAACGTGGGCACCTACGTGCGCTCACGCGTCATCACGCACGATGGCGAGGTGGTGCAAAGGCTGTCGTCGGAGACGGTGGCCAATACCGCGCTGCTTGCGGCTCCCGTGGCACAGCGGTTGAAGGTGCTGCTTGCAACGACGCCAGCCGCGGGTCGCGAGGACATCGAGCAGATCCAGGCGGGGCTAGCGCGGCGCGGCTACTTCGCGGGGACACTCGACGGTCTATATGGTCCCGTGACCCGCGAGGCCATCGTCCGCTTCGAACGCAGCGCAGGCCGTCAGCCCACCGGCTTGGCTACGCGCGAGCTCATGCAGCTTCTGTCGGCCGGCGAAGTCAGTGCCGCCACCCGCTAGGCCCTGCAAGCGCGACACTGTCGAAACATCAATGCTCGGCCGGCTCGTCCATCAAGCTGGCCAGACGGTTGCGCTCCTCGTCGGTCAGTGACCGTGCATGCTCCGGCGCGTTTGCGGCGGCCCGCTGCCGGTTGCGGAAGCCCCGCACCAGCACGGCGGCGACCGCCAGAAGCGCCAGGACCGGTGTCAACCACAACAAGAGTGTGTGGAGGCCTACCGGGGGCTTCAGCAGCACGAACTCGCCATAGCGTTCGACGACGAACGTCTTGACCCTGGCATCGGTGTCTCCGGCCACGAGCCGCTCGCGCACGAGATGCCTCAAATCACGCGCCAGCGGCGCATCGGAATCATCGATCGACTGGTTCTGACAAACGAGGCAGCGTAACTCGGCCGATAGCGCCCGAGCGCGGGCCTCGAGCGCTGGATCTGCCAATCTCTCGCCGGGCTCCAAGGCCCGGATTGGCCCCGACGAAACAGCGATTGCCAGCACTGTTGCGAGTAACGCCCGGCGCATTGCTGAGTTCAGGCGCTCCAGCCTGGCCGAACCCGCCGAATTGATCGCCACCGCCATTCGCTACTCCGCGGGAGCTGGCGCGGCGCGCGTGCGGCCACGGGAGCGCGTCGGCGCACCGACGCGCAATCGCCTGTCGCTCAGTGAAACGGCGCCGCCCAGGAACATGACGAGCGCGCCGATCCAGATCAGCCGCACGAGCGGATTGAAATAGACGCGGACGGTGTAGCCACCGCCATCTTGAGCGTCGCCCAGTGCCGCATAGAGATCGCCAGTCCACGAAGCGTGGATGCCGGCTTCCGTCGTCGGCTGAGGCGGAGCATCGTAGAGCCTCTTGGACGGTTCCAGCGTCGTAACCGGACGGCCAGCGCGAGCAACGTCGATCAGTCCGATCTGCTCGGTGTAATTGGGCCCCTTGCGCTCGCCACCGCCACGGAAGGTCAACTCATATCCCGCGACGCTGACGGTCTCTCCGGGTTTCATGGCTACGATGGTTTCGACGCGCCACGCGCTGGTCGCGGTGATGCCGACCACCATCATGCCGACGCCAAAGTGCGCGAGCGTCGTACCGATCACGGAGCGCGGCAGGTTCTTCAGGCGCCGTACACTCTCGGCCGCCGGCACCTGCCCCGTCTTGATCCGGAAGGCGAGCTCGGAGAGTGCTCCGGCCATAATGAATACGCCAAGCCCGATCGCGACCGGCGCCATCCAAGGGCCGCCCCACGTCAACGCCGCAGCCAGCAGCAGAGCCGCCAGTGCCGTCACAGCGGCGAACACCAGCCGTTCGCCGGCCCCGCGCAGATCACCACGCTTCCACGGCAGGAACGGCCCGAACGGCAGCGCAAGCAGCAGCGGCATCATGATCGGCAGGAACGTCATGTTGAAGAAGGGCGCACCAACGGAAATCTTGTCGCCAGTGAGTGCCTCCAATGCCAACGGATAGAGCGTGCCCATGAACACGGTCGCGCAGGCCACCGTCAGCAGCACGTTGTTCAGAACCAATCCGCCCTCACGGCTGATCGGAGCGAACAGACCGCCCTGACGCAGCTCACCGGCGCGCGCAGCAAACAGGGCCAGCGCGCCACCGACGAACACAAACATGATCAGCAGTATGGCGACGCCGCGCTCCGGGTCGACAGCGAAGGCATGTACCGAAGTGAGCACGCCCGAACGCACGAGGAAGGTACCCACGAGCGACAAAGAGAACGTGAGGATGGCAAGCAGGATCGTCCAGACCTTGAGCGCCTCGCGTTTCTCCATCACGAGCGCGGAGTGCAGCAGTGCCGTGCCCGACAGCCATGGCATGAAGGATGCGTTCTCGACCGGATCCCAAAACCACCAGCCGCCCCAGCCCAGTTCGTAATAGGCCCACCACGAACCCATCGCGATTCCGACCGTGAGGAACATCCACGCGGCGAGCGTCCAAGGCCTGACCCAGCGCGCCCAGGCCGCATCGATGCGGCCTTCGATGAGTGCTGCCACCGCAAACGAAAAGGCCATCGAGAACCCTACGTAGCCCGCGTAGAGGAACGGCGGATGGAACGCCAAGGCCGGGTCCTGCAGGATCGGGTTGAGGCCACGGCCGTCGAATGGCGCCGGATCGAGCCGGTCGAACGGGTTGGACGTGAGCAGGATGAACAGGCCGAACGCGAGCCCGATCGAGCCCTGCACCGCGAGCACATTGGCCCGAAGCCTCGAGGGAAGATTAGTGCCGAGCACGGCGACCGTAGCGCCGAAGATCGCCAGGATCAGCACCCACAGCAGCATCGAGCCTTCGTGATTGCCCCAGACTCCGGAGAGCCGATAGATTAGCGGTTTGGTCGAATGCGAGTTGGACGCGACGTTGGCGACCGAAAAGTCCGACACGACATAGGCGTGAGCGAGCGCCGCAAAGGCGACCGAGACCAGAACCAGTTGTGCGACAGCGGCGCGCGCGCCGCTGTCCATCAGCCGCTCATCGTGCCGCCAGACCCCGTAAGCCGGCACGAGCGTCTGGTAGGCCATCACCATGACGGCGAGGACCAGCGCGAAGTGCCCGAACTCTACGATCATCGGTTCCTCCACTTGCGCACCGCTGCTGGCCGGCGCGTCTGCAATCGTGTTCTAGCGCGGGTTCGATCCGGCGGGATGGGAGGCACCTTGTCCAAGCTTGACGCCCTTAGCCTTCAAGGCTTCCGCGACTTCGGGCGGCATGTAGTTTTCGTCGTGCTTGGCGAGCACCGTGTCGGCCGTGAACGCGCCATCGGCGCTCAACGTACCCTCGGCCACCACGCCCTGTCCTTCCCGGAACAGATCAGGCAGCACGCCGGCGTAGCGCACAGGCACTGTGTGTACAGTGTCGGTGACCGCGAATTCTACTTGTGTCCCCTGGCCGCGCTTGACCGAACCTTCGGCCACCAGACCACCCAGGCGGATGCGCTGCCCATCCTTGACCTTGCGCTCCGCCACATCACTCGGCGTATGGAAGAACACGATCGAATCCCTGAGCGCGAACATAGTCAGCATCGCCGCGGCACCCAGGATGGCAACCCCGAGGCCTATTACGAAACCACGCTTCTGCTTCCTCGTCATTAGACTCCTGCGACCCTCCGGGGTTTCCGATTGGGCCCTTACGATTTGAGACCCAGCGCGACCGCCAGCTCATCGAGAGACTTGAGCGCCGCTTCATCGCCCAAGAAGCTGGTACGCGCCTTTGCCAGCGCTTCCCTGGCCTCGCCGTCACGTCCCATCACCTTCAGGGCCCGCGCAAGACGTTTCCAGCCGTCGAGATCCTTGCCGTTGGCCGCGAGACGCTCGGCCAGTGATTTCACCATACCCTCGATCATGGCCTGACGCTCCTGCTGCGTCATGCGCGCGGCCGCCGCGACCGCATCGGCATCGGGACCGGCCGGCGGGCTCGCCGAAGGCTGCGATACGGCAGGCGGCGTCTTTCCCGTCAGGCGGGCGGTGAGTTCTTCAACGCGGGATGTGACCACGTCGCGCCAAGGAGCGTCTGCGGGTGCCTCGGCGAGCAAGCTCTTGAAGTCCGCAAGCGCCGCAGCCACGTCGCCGTCCTGTTCCTTCGCGAGGGCAAGCCAGAAGCGCGGCTCGGCGCGGCGTGGATCCAGCTTGGCAAGCTTTTCGTAGGCCGTGCGCGCAGCCGGAACGACCACGCCATCATTGGCCATCACCGCCGCCTCGGCGAACCCCATGAGCCGCGCCTCCGTTTCACCGAGGAGACGGATCGCATTGCCATAAGCGTGGACGGCCTCGGCGAACTTCTGCTGTCGGAGGTAGACGGGTGCCAGAACCTCCCAGCCTTTTCCGTCCTCGGGGTTCTCGCGCAGCCGTGCCTCGACGAGCCCGACCAGATCGCCAATCGAGCGGCCGGCAGCAGGCGCATTCAGTCGCTCTGCGTGTGGGAGCCCCGGCAACTGCGGGGAGCCGACGATCACATATATGCCGATGCTCGCGACCGGCATCAGCGCCGCCGCGCCAAGCATGACGGCTTTGCCCAGATCGCGGCCGCGCTCCACACCGGCATGCTCCGACGGCGCCTTCTGTGCCTCGTCGGCGCGCCGCAGGAGCCGGCGTGCGAGCTCGGTGCGCGCGGCTTCGGCCTCCTCGGCGCTCAGCAGCCCGCGCTCCAGCTCACTGTCGATTTCGCGGATTTGATCCCGATACACCGCAAGGTCAGCCTCCGCTCCGCCGGCTTCCGGCCGAGGCGCGGATGCGAGGAGCGGCCGAGCCAGCGCCAGGATCACTGCGGCGGTTACGACGGCGAAAGCTAACCACAGCACGATTTGCGCGCCTTCCTTGAGGGGCCACTGCTCGGCCGGCCGCCGCGATACCTCGGATGTGGGTGGAATAGGTTGCGCAAGGTCGGCTGGCAAGGGCTCCTGGCGGCCCATCGGCGCTACCGCCTCACGTCCGAGGATGAGGACGGCCGGCGCTTAAGCAGCACTCCACGTACCGTCGCCATTGCGGCACGCCGTACCCCGCATAGTGCGCGGACGCCCATCTATATAGATGGTGTGGGTATAATCGCGGCAATCGGTCGCCCCGCGCTTATACGGCCGGCTCGGCACCACCTCACCGTAATGCCCCGTCTCGGCATTGCGCCACGAGCGAGCAGAGCCCGAATGCCCCCGCTCCAAAGCGTCGAGTTCAGCCTCACGGGCCATATAGCGGTCTTCCTCGTCCAGCGACCTGCCGATCTCATGCCCGACGATACCGCCGACGAATGCGCCGACCAGGGTTGCGGCACCCCGTCCGGGTCCGCGGCCGATCTGGTTGCCGATGATGCCGCCAGCGGCGGCTCCGGCCAACAGCCCGGTATCCGCGTTGGTCATGCGGTCGCCGCTGCAACCGGCAAGGGCCGCACCGATGATCGCGATGAGCTGAAGGAGAAAGATGCGCATCCGGTTCGGGTTCCGATCGTCAGCTGCGCCCCATCATGCTCTTGGGACGGCAGCGTATAGTTAACCACGATCCGAAATTGCGCCTGATTCTGTCAAAAGTGGGGACTGAACGGGCCACCTCGCGGCGGATACACACTCTTAGACGCCCGGCAGCTCCAGGCGGGCCAGAAGACCACCGTGCCGCGAAGCCTCGAGACCGAGATTGCCGCGGTACATACCCACAATCTCGCTGACGATTGAAAGGCCGAGCCCAGAGCCCGGTTTCGTTTCGTCCAGCCGCAGTCCACGCTTCCCTATCCGGGCGCGCTGCTGATCGGTCAACCCGGGCCCATCGTCCTCGACCGTGATCTTCAGCATAGGTCGCACATCGGTGGCGGCGCCTGATGGACCTTCGACGGTCAGATAAACGCGCCGGGCGGCCCACTTGCACGCATTGTCGAGCAAGTTGCCAAGCATCTCCTCCAGATCGTGTTTCTCGCCCTGGAAACGGACTCCTTCGGCAGCCGTATGCACGATCTCGATACCGCGCTCCCGGTAAATGCGCTCCAGCGCCCGCACCAGCGGTTCGGTCACCTCGGCGACGGGCGTTACACGCCCGATCACACCGACGCGGGCGGCCATGCGCGCGCGGTCGAGGTAGAGCGTGATGGAGTCGCGCATGAGCGCGGCCTGCTCGCTCACTTTTTGCGACAAGCCGCTCTTCTCGTCCCCTGCCTCGTTGACGATGACGGCAAGCGGAGTCTTCAGCGCATGGGCAAGGTTCCCGACCTGCGTACGCGCGCGGTCGACGATGTCTTGGTTGGACTGGATAAGCGCGTTGAGTTCCGCCTGTAGCGGCGCAATCTCGGCCGGAACGTTACCGTGCAACGCATCCGCCTCTCCCGATCGGATGGCCGCGAGGCCGCTCTGCACGCGCTTGAGCGGTAGCAATCCGAACCGCACTTGAAAAAGCGTGACCGCAACGAGGCCCAGGCCCGCCAGGGCCAGAGCCACCGACAGCCGATTGCGGAAGTTGGAAACGAGTTCTTCCAGCCAGTCCAGCGGCCCTGCCACGATAATGGAATAGCGGGGCTTGCCGTCTTCGTGGCCGAGCGTATCGACGAGTTCGACGATGCGCGTCGGCTCGCTATTTGGCCCCTCGATATTCATCCACCGGGTTCCGGTTTCGTCGGTGGGAAACTTGCGCTCGTAAGGAGACGGCAGCCGCGCCGTGGCGAGCGAGGCCGACACGAGCGTTTCCTCGGCAGATCCGTCGAGCGACTTGATCTGCCAGTACCATCCCGAGTGGGTGACCTCGAAGAGCGGCTCATACCTGTTGGCCGGGGCGATCGGCGCCTGCGTGCCAGACATGCCATCTATGGCAATGGCCGTGACGAGCTTCTTGAGCTGCGAGTCGAAGCTCGCCTGCACGTCATCGCGGTAGAGCGAATAGATGATGAGCCCGGCGAGCGGCAGAACGATCAGCGTCCACACCGCGGACGTGGCAAACAGCCGGAAGGCGAGAGAGTTAAGACGCATCTGGCTCGTTGCTGAGGCGGTAACCGAGCCCCCGCACGGTCTGGATCAGGTCTGCTGGAAGCTTCTTGCGCAGGCGACCGATGAATACCTCGATCGTGTTGGAATCGCGGTCGAAGTCCTGCTCGTAGAGGTGCTCCACCAGTTCCGTGCGGGAGACCACGCGGCCGGTGTGGTGCATCAGGTAGGAGAGCAGACGGTACTCATGCGACGTGAGCTTGATCTGCTGCCCCTCGCACGTGACGCGCGCCGACTTCGTGTCGAGGCGGATCGGCCCGACTTCGATCTCGTTGCTGGCATGCCCCGTGGCACGACGCATCTGAACGCGGACACGCGCCAGCAGTTCCTCCATGTGGAACGGCTTTGCCAGATAGTCATCGGCACCGGCATCCATGCCGGCCACCTTGTCGCTCCAGCGATCGCGTGCGGTAAGTATGATGACCGGCATGTTCCTATCGGAGCGGCGCCACTGCTCCAGGACCGAGATCCCGTCCATCTTGGGCAAGCCGAGATCGAGAATGATGAGATCGTAGGGCTCGGTATCGCCCAGATGATACCCCTCCTCGCCGTCGGAAGCGGAATCGACCGCATATCCTGCGTCGGACATCGCCCGGCAGAGCTGTCGGTTCAAATCCTGATCGTCTTCGACGACGAGAACTCTCACGGGGGCTCCGGTCTCGCGCTGGGATTTCGTGCTGGATGGACACGAAGGGAAGGCGCTGCAGCCTGTTCCCGACCGGGAACCTAGCCGGTGCTTACGGCCTTGGGAAGTACGCTCATCGCGCGCACGCCAACCGATCGACGGGCCCTCACGGCATTATTTGGCGCGAGGTCCACTTGCGTCGACCGACACCTTGCTCAGGTTGCCGTTACGATCCCGCACCAACAGCCGGTAGACATAGCGTTCCCCGGCACGGCACAGCGTCGTCCTCACGATGGCGCCCCCCAGGTGTGGACCGGCCACGGCGGATAGCGTCTCCACGGAGACCAAACCTTCCTTGCTCACGATCCGCGAGGCCCTCGACCAGTCGTCGATGCAAGCCTCATCGGCGGCGTGCGTGGGGCCAGTCCAGAATGCGGGCGAGACGAACGCCAAGGCGGTCATCACAAGGCGACTGACGCGAAAGATCGTGCTTTTCATGATTGATACTTTGGACCACCGCCGCTGAACCGCGGCTGAACGCTGCACCGCCCGCAGCCGTTCAAAGCCGCAGCGAAACGATGCGGCGCTCGATCGGCACGGTAGCGCGCACGCGCCCCCAGATTGCCATGAAGGTTCCCGCAATTCCGCCGATCGCCTGCACCACCTCGGCAACCTGTTGGCCGAGCTGACGCACCATCTCGCCTGAGATGTCGATGCCGATAATGGGGCCGATTGCCGGCAGCACAGTTGCCAGCGTCGTCACGATCACACCCCAGATCGTCAACGACTCGCCCCACCACTTGCCGGTTCCCGGCGTCGAGTTGGTCGCCATGGTGTCAATTCCCTTTCCACTGTCAGAGGCCTGTTGCCTTGCGTTGCCTGTCGCATCTTCGCCGGCATCTGGCGGATCCTTCTGGAGCGCCGATGCCCGGGTGAGTGTGACATCCACACGCCGAAGCCAGCCACGTCCGAAGCGCCAGAAGTGCTTCAGCGAACGGTATCTCTGACGGCGGATTTCGGCATAGCGGACCAGCAATGCGATGGTGTCGGCAGCATGAATCGCGCCGCGTGTTTCGGGGCCGATCTCGCCGTCCACCGTGACCTCGGCGGCTTGCTGCAGCATCCGGATTGCGCTGCCGACGCCGTGATTGACCGCCGTGTCGAAGTGCATGAACGCGAGTGCGCGGGCAAACTGGCCGCAGCCAGCCGGCATCCAATAGCGTGTCCAATAGATCTCCCTCACCATCGCGTCGGGGATCCGCTTCAACCGCGACACGAGCCGGTTGCGCGACTGCTCGTTGATCGGCTCACCGATCCAGCGCGCGAAGACACCGATCGTTATGCCCTTGTTGGTTGGCCCACCCGGATCGTGGGGATCGTCGGAATAGCCACCTTCCATTTCGAGGACGTGTTCGAGAGCGCTCTGAAACTGAGGGTCTCCAGCCTGCGGCCCTTCCGTCTCGACGGCCGTTGCTTCCGGCCCATCAGCATCTGATGGCTCCGCCGCGGTATCGGCGTCTGATGCCGAGGCTCCCTGGGGCCATCGCAAGCCGAGCAGTCTCGACCGATCAAACGCTGCGACCGATACGCGATTGGACTGATTGCCACCGAGGATATAGAGCCGCCCATCGGCCTCGCCGACCACGAAGCCCACGTGACCGAGCGCTGGATCGGCACCCCGACTCAGTACCGCTATGGCCCCAACGTGCGGTGTATCGATTGCCACGCCCCAGTTGAGGTAGGATCGCGCCAAAAGCGATCGTGTGCCGCGGTGGCCGCTGCGCTCGACGCACGCACCCAAAAACGCGGCACACCACGCAACCTCGTCATTGACGATCTCGGGATGTCCCGCGTCCTTGAACATGGCGAGGATGCGGCCATTGTGGCGCGCGCCCTTGACCTCTGCGACGCCAAACTCCTTCCAAGCCTCGCCGAGCCAGTCGGGCTGCCGCATCACATCGATCCTTGTCGGTGGAAGTAGTTCAGACGGTGGCGTTGCGGCCGCAGCCACGGCCGAGCAGGCCACTCATCTGGTAGACGCGCACCTGGCAGCTGGGCTGCGGCGCGCCAAAATCGTCAATCTGATCCGATGCAGCGTAGACAACCTGAGCCGTGCTCGAACTCAACGTCCTCACAACTGTCGGGCCGTCGAGAATGTCCACCTCATACGCCTCGCCCTCTTCACCCAAGGGCACTTCCGCCACATCCCAACTGTCGCCACCGATCCGCGTTCGACGCACCCATGTCAGCTGCAAGTCGCCAGCCCCCACCGGATCACGCCATCCACGCACGTGCACCGGCGCGTACGGCTTGAAGCCGCGGCCCGCTGATGCATGGACCGTCTCGGCGTAGCTATCGTCGCCGATCGCCCGGCTGGCTGGCCCATAGCGCCAGCGGTATGCCAGACCGATATCATCGATCGTCGTCGGCAATGACGCGAGTGCCTCGTCAAGCACGACGAGCGCGGAGCCGGCCGCGGCGCCGGCCTCCATCGCGTCGCTCGTCCCGGCCTGCCCGCGCAGCAAGCCGGACAACTCATACGTCTCGGGCGCCATAAGCTCCGCGCTCTCGAACTGTAGAACCTCCCAAAGCCCGGCACTGGACCTCACCGCGATCGCATTGCGGCCCGACAGCATCTGCAGGCGCGTTAGTGAAGAAAGTGGCTCGCCGGCGATACGCACGATCAATCGTGTTGCCAAGTCCATCCGGCCCTCTGGCCCCAGCCCGAGCGGCGACAGCGTCTCGCCGATTGTCGCGGGTGTAGTTACGATCGTCGCTAGCGCGAAGCCGGACTCCTCCGGCGAACGGTAGACGGCCACGCCGCCCGCCCACGGCGTCTGCCGTGCGGCGGCATAAAGCGCTTCGGGCTTCTCGTCTCCGCGAAGCAACGGCAGATCCACGAAATGCAACAGCGCAGGTCCGGCAACTCCCTCGACGGGATCTGCGCCAGGGCGAACGGCAGCCGGTGCAGCCCTATAGATGCTCGTATCGAGTGAACGCGCCTCGAGCCGCCGCGAACCGCGATCGGCGACCTCGGTCACGCGCAGCAGACGGGTTCCCGCCTCGGTCTCCAAGCGCACGGCATCGCCCGGCTCCAGCGCAAGGCGCGAGGGTGGCAGCGAGAGCGTTACCCTCTCCCGTGCGCTCCAAATCTCGTGTAGCCAAGTGTCAGCGATGCGCCCCGCCAGCTCTGCTTCGAGCACGACAGGCAGCTCGGCTTGAGATACACGGATCGTTCCGCCGATCAGGCGCCGTGATTCCGCGACTTGCTGGCGGTAGTCGTCCTCGCCGCCGATGTAGGCCACTTTGGCTGACCGGGGCATCTCGGTTTCCTGACCGCGCACGAGCGTCAGCAACGGATCGTCGGCGCGCTCTTCCACGAGATCATCGATTGTCAGGTCGACAATGTCCGAGACGCCGCCGCGATGGCGGAACACGATGGTGCCTCCGCTCTCGGCACCATCGAAGAACCAACCGAGGGTCAGCGGTTGAAGCGCATCGCGCAACGACATGACCCGATCGACCACATAACCCGACACGATGCCGTCGAGTTGACGTGCATCGAAGTCGGAAAATTCGAAATCCGACATCATGCGCTCGATCAGGGCCGAAAGACCGACGCTCGATGTGCGGCCGTTGAGCCAGTGTCCGAGCCGCCAGTTGGCGCCGTCGCCCCAGATGTCGCCGTTGCCGGGGAAGGCGGGGAAGGGTCGCGCGTCCCAGCAGTAGACATACATGCGCGACGTATCGACCATGCGGCCGGCATAGATCGCTGACGCAGGATTGGACTCGGCCACGTAGTGTTCCGAATCGGGATCGAATGCCCCCATCAGCGCCGACAGGTAGGCGCGCTGCATCAGGTCGTCACGGTCGCCACTCGAGTAGTACGGCAACGCATTCTCGCTGCTCTTGGGATCGACGAACACGTTGGGCTGGTTGGCACCCTTGTCGACTGCGGGGCAGCCGATCTCCATGAACCACACGGGTTTCGACTGCGGCACCCAAGACGTCGGCGTCGCACTCTCCGTTCCGCCCGGACGGTCGAAATGCTGCTCGGACCACCAGGACTTCACGTCCTTGTAGCGGTAGACCCACGGCTTCCCGTGAGCGCCATCCGTGACCGGCGTGCGAATCTGGCCGTCGCGATCGGCCGCACTCGCATAGTACCAGTCGAAACCTTCCCCGCCCGCTACATTGCCCGCTAGATAGCCAAGATCGTAGATCGACCGCGCACCACCCAGCGCATCCAGGTGATCAAATCCGTCACGCCAGTCGCTCAATGGCCAGTAGAGGTCGATTCCCACCGCATCGATCGAAGCGGAAGACCACAGCGGATCGAGGTGGAAGTAGAGATCGCCCGAACCATCGCCCGGTTGATGGCCAAAGTACTCCGACCAGTCGGCGGCATACGTGATCTTCGTCGCAGGACCGAGCACGGCTCGGACATCGTTTGCAAGATCGGCAAGTGCCGCGACGAACGGATAGGTTCCCGGCCCACTGCGCACCCATGTCAGTCCGCGCAGCTCCGTGCCGATGACAAACGTGTCGACGCCACCAGCGGCCACGGCAAGGTGCGCGTAATGCAGCACCATGCGACGGAAGCTCCACTCGGCGGGGCCAGAATAGTTCACTTCACCGCCCGCGATCGAGAAGTCGCCGGGCTGTGCACCGCCGACAAGATTGCTGATCTGTGTCGCCGCAGCAGCGGTGCTGTCGACGGTGTCGCTTGTCCCGGGCGCCGGATCGCAGGTAATGCGCCCGCGCCACGGGTAGCTCGGCTGCGATGAAGCACCCGAATATGGATCGGGCGATCCGTTGCCGGGGGGAATGTCCATCAGCACAAACGGCGTGAGCGTGACCTGATATCCGCGCGCCTTGAGGTCGGCGATCGCCGCGATCACCGTGCTGTCGGACGGCGTACCGCCATAGCTCGGCCGCCCTTCTATCTGACTGATGAGGTGGGCCCCGCTCCGGGACACGCCCCCAACACCCCATTGCTGTGGAAAGGTCACCTTCTCGCCGGCATCCACACCGGGCCGTATCTGACAGTGTGCCGCACGCAGGTCCGTGCCGAACCAGCTCACCACGAGCGACACGTTCTGCACACTCGGCAGCGCCTGTTGCATCTGGTCGAGCGACACGGCCCAGTCGGTGCCGCCCTGCACCGTGTGGACATTGAGTGGCTCGCTTGCCCCTCCAAATGCGCCGCTCGAAACGCGCGTGGGACTGAGGGCGAACTCACCCGATCCGGGGATGAGCACCACAGCCTGCGGCAGTGCACCGAAGCCATCGACGTCACGGAACACTTCGAACGACAGCTGCGGCACGCGATTTCCAAAGTCCTTGAGCGGCAGCCGCTCGAACACGATATAGGCAACGCCGCGGAACGCCGGCGCGGTCTGGGCGCCCAACCGCGCAACAAGCAACTCGTCCGGCTCCTGCGTCTCGCTGCCCGCGTGAATGCGGTACTCGATGTCCGAAAGTTCGAGCTCATTGCCGTCGGCCCATATGCGCCCGATACTCGTGATCTCGCCCTCGGCGACCGCCACGGCGAAGCTCGCGAAATAGGAGTAGGTGACCGTTGTCGGGCCGCTGCCGAGCCCCTTGCCGCCAGTGGATGTCGATTTCGAACGCTCCTCGATCTCATCGGCCCAAATAATCTGGCCCCCCAGGCGCGCACGGCCGTAGATGCGCGGCAATGGCGCGCCCTCCGTCGAGGCCGTGACGTGGAGGTCGCTCAGGCGAGGACCCCGCAATGTCTGGCCGCCACTGAGGCCACCCATCAGCGCCTGATCGACGAACGAGCCCGCGAATGCGCCAAGCTGCGCGCCGATCGCCGCACCGGTCAGTGTGGCGCCCAGCACGGTCACGCCAGCGGGCAGCAGCGCACCACCGACTGCCGCTCCCACAGCCGCAAGAGCCAACGTGGCCATCAGTCGATCATCCCTGGAAAGCGGTACACGCTGGCAATGCGACGTCGCCACCAGAGCGAGAGCGGCACCTCCACGCAACCGCTGCGCTCTACGGCATGGATCATGCGGTCCGCGGCGGTGGCGATTCCGACATGCTTTGCGACGGCCGCGCGGCGAACACGAAAGACGACGACATCGCCTGGTCGCGGCACGCCAGTCGGAGACGCAACCAGATGCAGCCGTGCCGCATCGAGCAGTGTTTCCTTGCCGCTCGCTTCACCCCAATCGCGCGTGTATGGAGGCATCGCAGCTGGCTCGCGACCCATCAGCTCCCGATACACCCCGCGCACGATCCCGAGGCAGTCCGCCCCGACGCCCTTGACGCTTGACTGGTGGTGGTAGGGAGTACCGAGCCAACCGCGCGCAATCAAAACGATGCACGCACGATCGAGCGCGACGTCCGCCGGCGGGCGCAGAACGCAACAACTGTTCACGTGCCTGCTTTCCGTATGTAGCGCGTCACGAAATCGTTGCCGGGCATGTGAGGGAAACCGCGATGGTTGACGGCATTCGCGAACTTGTCGCGACACGTCGCCAGCAGCTTGTCGCAGCCCGCGGTGACGACAAACGTCTGCCCCGGCCCGATCGGTCCGCGCACGCCCTGCCAGATTTCCAGTGTCACCACGCCTTGCGACATGGAATGCCGCTTGACTTCCACCGCCTGATTGACAGCCGCTCCCGACGTAAACGTGAGCAATCCGCGCGTGAACCAGTCGCTGGCGAAAGAATCGAGCCCCACGGCTGTGAAGCCGCGCTCACCGAGCATGGCCTGTACCGTCCCCACCCCGCGAAAGGCGGCTTGACCGAGATCTATCCCGCAGTGGCTGTCTCCCACGTCGGCATCGCACCCGAATTGAAAGACCCGTCCTCGCGGTTGCTGCAGGTAGTGTGTCAGGCCGCGCACCTCGGCAGCGAAAATATGTCCGGCCCGGCGCACCTCGCCGATGCTTCCCGTGCGCATCAGAGCGCGCATGCCCGTGTCGTTCCAGTTGACCCGGAAGATCTCGACCCTCGCGTCGTCGTAGGCGCCGGTCGCGAGGTCGGCTTCCTCGAGCCGGTTGGACGACAGCGCACTGCTGACTTCCAGATCGTCGACGCTTAAGCCGAGTGACGTCGTCATCTCGCTCGCGGTGAAGCCTGCCGCCGCCTCGAATGTCGTACCGTCGAATGTCAAATCCCGGTCGTGGTCGGTGAAGCCCATGATGACGCCATCCTTGCGCGTCAGGCGCCAGCACCAGCACAACGTCGTGGTACCTGTCGCCAGATGGGCTTCGAGAGCGGCCGGCAGTTCTCTCATTCCAGAGTTTCCACGATCGGGATGCTGGGGATCGCGCCGTGGCGGAACCCCTGCAGATTGATCTCCAGCCGGTCGTTATCGAACCGCACCGGCACGTCGAATTCGAAGCCGGCCGTCACGACCGCCCCCGGTGCGGGGACCGATGTTGGAGCAAAAGTGAGTAGACCCGTTGCGAAATCCACCGCGAAGTCGGCGCCCTCACTTCGCGGCATTCCATCGACTGCCACCAGGACACTCCCCATGACCGGCTTCGTGACTTTTCGCGCCCATGGCAGAAATGCGCTGCCGTAGGTCTTGGTCAGCTGGAACTGCAGCGCCGTGCCGTTTCCCGTCCCAATCGTTTGGTCTGAGGCTGACGGCGTCGAGGATGGCGGACAGGATTTCCAGTCGGTCGGATCGCGCCAGCGGAAGCCATGCAACCGGCCCCGGCGCTCCTCGAAGAAGCCGACAACTGCGTAAAGATCATCGATCGACTTGACGCCATAACCTGCGTTGTAGCTGCGGCGCGAATCCGCCCAGCGCGCATTGCGTTCCTCGCGACCCGAACCCAGAACGACGACCTCGGTGCGGCGCTCTGGGCCGCCGACTGCGCCGAGCGAGATGTCGATTGGAAACCTGATGTCGTGGAAGCTCATGATCCCGCGTTCCGTGGCTATCGCTTTGCCCGGCGTATTCAGAGATTCCGCTGTCCGTAGGAGACCGCCCTTGCGAGCATGGCCGCCACCTGTGTCTCGGAGCGTCGGAAGCTCTCGGCATCGGTCGCATTCACGTTGACCGTAACCGATATCGATTTGCCCGCCTGAGCAACGACGCCCAGGCGCCCGTCAGGCCCGCGTGCGAGCGGCATAATTGCTTCGGCACCACGCTCACCCATTACACCCATGCGTCCGCCGGCGAGCGGAAAGCCGACAGGACTCTGGATGACGCCGCCGTGCGCGAACGGCACCGGCATGCCTCCACGGAACGCGCCCCCATTGGCAAAGCCGAATGCGCCGCCAACCAGCCCTGAGATCAGGTTGCCTATCCCCTTCTCCAGCGGTTGCAGAGCCGCCTTCAGCACAATGTTGGAGAGGCTGAGCGCGAGCGATTTCAGAACGTCACCAAGGCTGCGGCCCTTGAGCGCGATGCCTTCGAATGCATTGACCAGCGCGGTACTGAAACGCCGCCCCATTGCTTCGGCCTGGCCGAGACCGCTGCGCAATTGCGTGGTGTCGGCTGAGATCGTGACGACCCATTCCTCGCCGGTTTCGCCGGTCGTCTCCATCAGGCTACTCCTTCATCGGGAAAGCGTTGCATCAAAGCCGTCAGTGACGTTTTGCCGGGTGGCCTCATTTCGCCAACCGCATGCCCGGCCACGCTGCGCATGGCGGCTGACAGCTCCGGCAACGTCATCGACCAGAACGCGCGCGGCTCCAGCCGCAGAATGCCGAAGCCAGCAGCCATCACTTCGCACCAGGGAAAGGGTCGCGCCGCTCTGCCGCCTCCGCTGCCTCGGCCGCCGACTGCGCGACACACCCACGCGCGTTTGGCACCCCGTCCTCGTCCGCACTGCCGAAGGTGGCTGCCAGCAGTCGCGCGACGATGTCCACGTAGCCGGCGACACCGCCCTCGGCGCGCATCGCTGCAACACCGGATTCCGATGCCTGTGTGCCAGCGCCCCGAAGCCCCGCCGCAATGATGCGCATGGCATCCTTCGACGAGATGCGGCCCGTCTCGAAGCGCGAGGCGAGTGCGAGCATGTCCTCGTCTCCGAATGCCGCTTCGAGCTCGGCAAGCGCGCCGAGCGTTAGCACCAAGGTGTACGGACGGCCATCAAGCCGCGCCTCTATCTCACCTCTCCTGGCATTGACCATGGCCACTACTCCGACCTGCTCAAGCCACTGCGAATGCGAGCGCGCCGGCACTCTCGAGCGACATCTCGAACGACACCTCGCCGTCGTGCCGCCCCGTCAGTTCCAGTGATGAGATCTGCATCGGCCCGGACACGGTGCCGAAATCCGGGACGACGACCTGCCAATCGCGGATCGTGCCGTTGAAGAAGAGACCGCGGATGGTCTCGTCGGAAGCTGCATCCTTGAAGATGCCCGCCCCTGTCACGCGCGCCGATTTGACACCCGCGCCACCCAGCAACTCGCGCCAGTGCCCCGCAGATTGCGAATCGGTCACGTCCACTGCTTCGGTGTTGAAGGCGAGCGAACGAGAGCGCAGCCCCGCCACTGTGGCGAAGCTGCCCAAACCATCGCTGTCGACCTTGAGCAGCAGGTCCTTGCCCTTCTGTGCCGCCATTCTCGTTCACTCCTTTCGCGCTGTGTGCGCATCGACCACCAAACCAACGCGGGCCGGGAACCGGGTGGGCGCATCCTCGGCACGGCACACCCGACGCCCGGCCGCCTCTCACATCGTTTCCGTAACGGCGCGGAAGCGAACGACTCCGTGATACGTATCGCCATCGGGCTCCCGCCTCACATCGGAGAACTCGTGCCGCAGGTTGACGAGGTGGTGGTCCTCCACCGCCAGGCCCTGGTCGTGCAGCGAAGCCTGGATCGCGCCCATGATCTGCCAAGCCTCTTTGCGTCCGGCGGACCGCGACCAGACGTGCAGCGTCACGACGTGCTCGTGCCCTGCGTCGGTCCCCGTCGACCAGTCGCGCACGACGCTCCGGCCAAACGTCACGTAGGGAAAATCCGTGCGCTGCGGTGTGTCGTCGTAGACCTTGGCGCCGCCCAGAAGAGACAGCACATCGGCGTTGGTGCGAACGCTCTGGTAGAGCGCGCGCTGCAGTGCCAATCCCGAATCCATCAGAGGTTCTCCTCTTCCCCGGGCCAGGCTGGCTCGGCCTGCACGTCGTCCAACGAGAGAAGCGATTTCCACGTCGTCGCTGACAATCGCCTAGGTCCCTGTGTTGCCTGTCTCCGCCGCTCCAGAATCGACCGCACCAGCGGCTGCATTCGCACGCGCGCCAGATTGCTGATCCCTTCGACGCTCACCGTCACCTTCATTGATCGCGCTCCTCTGCGAGGCATCGCAGGAACCGGCGACGCTCGCCGGCATCGATGACGGCGTGAATCTCGAACACGCGCGCGACGGCACGGAACCGCATGGCCGGCTTCACGCCGCTGCGGTAACGAACCCAGATCTCGTGCGTTACCCGGCCGGCCACCTGATCTGCCCACTCACGCTCTGAGCCGTTCAGCGGCCGCACGGCTGCCCACAGCTCCTCGACGGCTTCCCAGGTCTCGACCGCACCGCCGCTGCCGTCGTCCGCCCGCGCCGTCTGCTCGAGCGTGAGCCGGTGCCGCAACTCGCCGATTCTCATTTCGATCACAGGCGCACCACCCGATACGGTGCAAGCAAGCGGCCCACGGCCTGTGGAATGGCCGTCGATGGCATGCCAATCTCGATCGGATCGCGGTGCTCGTACCAGTGCGCCACGAGCAGAAGCAGCGCTAGGCGAACCGGTTCGGGCACATCGCCTGCGGCCATTCCGAAACCGGCTGTGAAATCGATCTCGATGCCGTTGACCAACCCCTTGGGCTGCGGCACATGCGAGGCATCGAATGCGATCCGCGCGGGCCGGCTCGCGGCATCCACTTGATAGGCTGCTGCATCTACTACGGTCGCCGGCCCCATATCGGCCGCAACCCGGATCTCGGACACCGCGAGCACCGGCGACAGCGGCATCAAGATGAACCCGCTGCGCGGCCATGCATCGAGACTGAGCCTCCAGCTCTGTTGCAGCAGAGCCAGTCCGAGCGCCGTTTCAATATGCAGCCGGGACGTGAGAATGAGGCTCGCAAGCAGCGCATCCTCGTTGGTGCCATCGATACGCAGATGCTGCTTGACCTCATCGAGGGTGAGGGGTTCGCTCAGCGGCCCGCTCGTCAAAGCCAACGCCATGCTGCTACTCCGGCACTCGCACTTGCGACTGGTGAAAATGATACGGGACGGGACAGCCGCGGGGATAAAGTGCGGCACCGGCTCGCGCGCATCGGGAGATATTGCGCGCGCGAGCCGGAACGTTCAGGCCGCGCGATGAGCGCGCCTGGAGCGGCGGATCAGACGCCGAACTTCAGCAGCTTGATCGCGTCGAAGTCCTGTACGCCGCCACCCACGCGCTTGGTCGTGTAGAACAGCACGTAGGGCTTGGCGCTGTAGGGATCGCGCAGAACCCGGATGCCGACCCGATCGACGATCAGATAGCCGCGGCGGAAATCGCCGAACGCGACAGACAGACTGTCGGCGGCGATGTCGGGCATGTCCTCGCACTCGGTGACGGGGAAGCCCATCAGGGTCGGCGCCTGTCCCGGATCCGACGCCGGCTGCCACAGGTACGTGCCGTCGCCATCCTTGAGCTTGCGCACCTGCGCCTGCGTCGACCGGTTCATGACGAAGTGGGCGTTGGCGCGATAGCCGGACTTCACCGCGTAGGCGAGATCGATCAACACGTCGCCCGGATCGCTCGCGGGGAAGTCGGCCGCGATCCCAGTCGAAACCGTGCCGATGTTGCCCCACGTCCAACTCGCATTGTCGACCGTCGTGTAAGTCAGGAAGCCCTTGGGCTTGTTGACGCCGTCGCCGATGACGAACGCGGTACCCTCCTGCTCGGCGAAAGCCACGCGCACTTCTTCCGCCAGCCACTCGTCGATATTGACAGCGCTGTCGTCGAGCAGGGCCGCGGTCGCAGCCGGCATCGCGTAAAGCTCCATCGTCGGAAACGACAGCTCCGACAGCGTCGGCGTCGCGGTCTCCGCACGCGCCGCGGTCTCGCCGATCCACCCGGTCGCGAGTCCCGAGACCGCATACGGCCGCTTGTAGACCGAGCCCGATACCTGCCGCACACCGGCAATGGCTCGGACCGGCGAGATGTCACGCAGCGCCCGATTGATCGTCGTTTCCGTCTCCTCGGGCACCAGATAGCCGCCGTCGGGGTCGGAACCCACCGAGAGTGCCTTGCCCTCCAGGGAACGCAGCGCCGTGGTCTCGCCACCGCGCACATAACCTTCGAACGCCGCCTTATGCTGCAGCGACACGCCGCTTCCACTCGCGCCACCGCCACCGATCGGCGGCCGCTGCGCCTTCACCGACAAGCGGTCAAGCGCGCGGTCGATGCGCTCGAGCTTGTCGCTCGTGACCGCATCAGAGGCACCCCGCCGTTCAATCTCGCCAAGCCGGCGATCGTTCGCCTCCTTGTAGTCCTCGAAGGCGCGCATGAACTCGTCGAAGGCTGCGGCCACGTCGCCGCCCGTCGACTTCGTCTCATAGTCCGTCTTGTCCGTCATTTCTTTGGTCCTTGGTGAAGCGTTGAAGACTTGTCAGAGGAGTTCGGTCAGCCGCAGCGCTGCTTCTCGGATGCGGACTGCAAGCCGCGCCTCCTGGTTCAGGTCCTCGCCCGCGTCCCGCAGGGCCTCGAGGCTTTTCCATCCGCCGCGCGCCACCGCGCGCGCCTGGGAGCGCGTCAGCCCAGCATCCCGCGTGAGCCGCCGCTCCAGCTCCCGCTCCGTCGTGGGCACCGCGGATGGCCGGCGCTGCTTGAACGTCGCAATGCGTGCGTCCGGCAGCATCGGGAACGTGACGACGGAGATTTCCCAGAGATCGATCTTCTCGATGCGGCGCACACCGGACCGCTGATCGCGCCGCGCCTTCAGAGCCTTGAAGCCGATCGACAGCCCATCGAGCGCGCCCGCCTTCATCAGTGACAACACCTCCGCCGCGCGCGCCACGCCGGGTGTCAACCGGCCGCGAGCGCGCAGGCCCTTTGAATCCTCGCCGATTTCGTCCCAGACGCCGATCGGCTGCGCTGGATCGTGCTGGAACAACATGCGCACGCCAGCCGCCCCCCGCCGCTTGAGGCACTCGGAGAATGCCCCGCGCACGACGACGTCACGTCCCAGGTCCTCGCGCTCGAACAAGCTCGCGTATCCCTCGAAGCCGCCGTCCGCGCCGACGCTTTTCAAGTCGAGTGGGACGAAGTGGGCCTCAGCGTCACCGGGCAGGCGCACGCCGTCACGATCTGCCATCGGCAAACCTCTCACGTTGTCGGACCGTTGATGAAATTGCCAAAGTTCAGGCGCTGCCTGAGCAACGAAGTCCCGCGTCAAACCGCGTCAATCGACCTTCTCACCCGCTGCGGCCCATAGCCAGCCGCTGCGCGCTTTTCGTCGATCGACAGAAACCCAGCCCGCTCCAGTCGCGTCCAAAGCTGGTCGCGCTCGCTCGACAACGCCTCGATGGCGTCCAGATCGGGCCGAAGTTCCAGTCCGCCGCCCCACGCCGGCGCCAGCCACATCGACATCGCCTTGGCCGTGCGGTTGACCAGCGGCAGCACTGTCTGGCGCCAGAACGAGCGGCTCGCCTCCTGATAGTTCGAGTAGGTGTTGTCGCCGGGAATGCCCAGCAGCATCGGCGGTACGCCAAGCGCCAGCGCGATCTCGCGTGCCGCCCCGTTCTTCGCCTCGACAAAGTCCATGTCCTTAGGCGACAGCGACCACTGCTTCCAGTCGAGTCCGCCCTCCAGCAGCATCGGCCGGCCCGCCTGACGCGCGCCTTGGAAGCCCGCCTCCAGTTCGTCCTTCAGCCTTTGGAACTGCTCCTCGGTGAGATGGCCCTCGCGCGCCGCATAGACAAGCGCGCCTGAGGGCCGCGCTGAGTTGTCGAGCAGCGCCTTGTTCCACTTGGCCGCCTGGTTGTGGATGTCGATTGCGGACGCGGCGGCCTCGATCGGGCTCATGCCGTAGTGGTCGTTGGCCGGATGGAACAGGCGCACGTGCAGCACGTTGCGCACGCCTTCGACCACATCGCCGCCCAGCCGGACCGAGCGACCGGCAACGGCATACTCGTACCCCTCCGGCCAGCCGTCGGCCCCCGGTATCACTTTCATGCGGTCGGGCCGCAGCGCATGAAGCTCGCGCAAATGCCCATCGACACCCACGGCCTCGACGTAAGCGTTGCCCGAGACCAGGAGATACCCATACCAGCTCTCGAAGAAGTCGGCGCTTGTATGGTCGAGGCTTGGGTGCGCGATGAGATCGAGGAAGGGATGGCTCTCGATCTCGTGCGCGCCATCGTAGAGCAGCAGCGGGATCGAGGCGGCGGCTTCGGCGACCATGCGAACCGAGCGATAGACGATCGCGTTCTGCATGAATCCTTCGCGTGCGAAGCCCGCGTAATCGCGCGGCGCCCACACGGGCTGTCCCAGTTGCTCCACGGCGATTAGCCGGTGCGCCCTACTCGCCTTCAGCGCCAGATCGGGCGTTGGCGGCGCTTTCGTGCTCCGCCATGGCATGAGCCGCCTCAGCGCGTCCATCAGTTGCGGCATGCGTCGGTTTCCTCGTCTCGTGTCGGTCGAGTGTCCGGGTTGTCCGGGTGCTGCGTTCACAGTCGGCGCAGCCACGGCGTCGGCGGAGTTGCCGACCGCGGCGGCGGATCGACCATCAGGTCGGTCAGCGCCCATACCAGCGCATCGAGCCGGTCGGGACTTCGCCCGCCTGATCTTCCATCCGCCCCGAACGCGCACATCTGCTCCTCGAGCGCATCGAACCGTCCGACGTGCGTGACGCGCCCCTCGGCGTAGAGCGCTGCCACGGGTTCGGCCCGCAGCCACTTGCCGCGCGTCGCCCTCACCGTGCGCACCGGCATCGCGGTGTCGATCTGCTTCAGAACCGCAACGACGAGATCGCCACCCTGATTGACTTCCGCGACAACGCGGTCGGCGTGAAAGTCGTGATAGGCGGCGCGCACCGCGCGCGCCCAAAGGTTCGGCTCGCGTCCCTGAACGGTCCTGTCGTCGAGCACATAGGCGCGGCCGTCACCTGCGCGCCCGGCCACCACGATGCCGCAGGCATCGGACGACGCCGTCGCAGTCACCGGCGGGTCTACTGCCACGACGATCGCCGCCAACTGGGGTGGCACATCCACGCGGGCATCGTCGATCCAGTCGCGTCGCCACAGGCCGCCCGAGCGATCCTCGACGATCTCGCCCATCATCTCCTGTCGTCCCAGCACCGAGCCTGCGTAGCGCCTGGTCATCTCCGCGACGAACGAAGGTGCTAGATGCTCGGCGTTATCGGCGGTCGTCGCACGCGTCATGACTGTGGCTGCATCCGCGATGATACGCTTAAGCAGATCCATAGGCTTAGGTGTCGTCGTCACGACTGCCTGCGGGACCTCACCCAGACGCAACGAAAATTGCAGCATGTCCCAGGTCGTTTCCGCGTTGCGCCACTTGCACAGCTCATCACACCAGGCCGCCCCGAACTGCGGACCGCGCAAGCCGTCGGGACATTCGGCTGAGAACATCTCGGCGATCGATCCGTTCGGCCAGACGAGTTGGCCCTTCGATATCTCGAGCCTCGGCCGCTCATCGCCCGCATGCACGGCAAGCACACCCGAAACGCCCTCGATCATCACGCGGCGGACATCGCCCATCGTCTCGCCGACGAGTGCGATGCGCTCCGTCGGCCGCTCCGCGACAGGCGCGATGCCCAGTGCCTTGGCACGTACCCACTCCGCGCCGGCCCGCGTCTTGCCCGCGCCGCGCCCGCCCAGGATCACCCAGACCCGCCACGCTTCGCCCGCTTCGGTGCGCGCAGGCGGCAACTGATCGTCCCGCGCCCATACCTGCCAGTCCCCCAGCAGGAAGCTCATCTCGTCATTGCTCAACCCATCGATGAGGTGGGCCAAATCATCGATGGTCGCGCAGGCGCGCAATGCGTCGCGCAAGCTCTGCGCGGCGCTGCTCCGCAGTGCCTTCCACCCTCCGCTCATGTGCGCCTGCTCCATCGCCCACCCGGGTCCGGCCGGAAGCCATCGACCTGACCTTCACCAGTTCGGCGTCGTACTGGCAGAGCTTCTCGAAGCTCCTGATCAGCGTGTTCAAGGCGCGCGTCATGCGCTCGCTGTCGGCCGGGCTCTCGTCGTCTGTCCCCGCCATGCGCTGCTCGAGCGCGCCTAGTTTTGCGTCGAGCGCGTCGAACAAGCGGTCGACGATCTGGCGCCGCGCCTGCAGCCGCCGCCTTTGGGTCGCTGCCCCGTCATTTCCCTCAGGGCGCTTCAGGGCTTTGCGCCTGGACTTGCGGCAAATGTCTTTCGGCACTCTGGCGCCAGAGGCTGCCGCACTCGGCCCGTCACCCGCTCCGAGTGCGGATTGTGAGACGCCACGTGCCGGCCAGCCACGGACCCTGGCCTGCGCAACGACCTTCTGGGTGGACAGGCCGAACCGCCGCGCGAGATCGGCAAGCGGCATACTGCCGTCGGACCACAGGCGTGCGATTTCAGCCCATGTCGCGTCATCGCGAGACATGCGCCTCCAAGTAACTCGGATTGTCTCTGGTAGCGTGCGCGCGATCTGGCTGTAAAACTCTCGACTTCAGAGTGGCTGCCACCTGTCGCGTTGTAGCAAAAACATATAAATGAACCGCATCGCTGTCAACAATAATTCTCGCACACAACAGAAATACTAGTCTAGTTTTCGAAACTACTCATACAGAGAAACATTACACTCTACTCCTGCCGCACTCCTGGAGGATAACTTCCACTCAGTCGTCGTTGAAATCTGAGATAATGAACCGCTCGATCGCATCCCCGTCGACTGCCGTCTCGCTGATCGCCCATGACCGCACCGAGATCCCCGCTTCGTGGATCGTATCGGGAGAGCCCGAAACGAGCGGGTGCCACCAGGCAAGCCCCCTGCCCTCGTCAATCCGCCGGTACGCACACGTCGCCGGCAGCCACGACAGCGTCTTCACGGCCTGAGCGTCGATCGACAGGCAATCGGGCATGAGGCTGTGCCTGTTGCCGTAATCCGAGCAGCGGCAGCTGCCTACGTCGAGCAGTGCGCAGGCGAGCCGGGTTTGATAGACGTCGCCGTTGTCCTCGTCCTCGAGCTTCAGCAGGCAGCAACGCCCGCAGCCGTCGCAGAGCAGCTCCCACTCCTCGGGCGACATTTCTTCGAGCCGCTTCACCTGCCAGAAGGGCTTGCCACTGTTGTCCAATTGCCCCTCGCTCCCGGGTTGCGCCGCGCTATAAATAACCACAATTCTGCTGCCAACCGAGCTGTAGCATCATCCGCCGAGTCGGCTCGCCGCTGCGGGAGCCGGGATGCTTCGCCGATTTGCGGATGGCATTGCGCCTGGCGATGGGCGATCAGGTCATGGACGGGGACCCTCGGGCTTGAGCGACTGGTTCTTCAAACAGGGCGGACGCGACCGGCTGATCGACTGGCTGGGCATCGATTCACGGATCGATTCCTCATTTGCCCAGGCACGCGCCTGGATCAGCGACACTTGGAATGCCGGCTCCAGTTTTTTCGCCCGCTTCAAGATCGCTGGCTGGCGGCGGCTTGCCAACGAGTTCGCCAGCGAGGCCTTGTCACTCGGAACCGGCGGCCTCGTCGTCGTTTACGCGCTCGCCCTGCCTGCTCTCGTCGAGTTCGACGAGAACCGCTTCCTCACCGGCCGCTACTCGGTGAAGTTCCTGGACCGCCACGGCAACGAAATCGGCAAGCGCGGCATTCTCCACAACGACGCCGTGCCGCTCGACGAGATTCCCGATTACGTCATCAAGGCGACCCTGGCGACCGAGGATCGCCGCTTCTTCGAGCATTTCGGCATCGACGTGCTCGGCACCGCCCGCGCTCTGATCGAGAACCTGCGCGCCAACGACGTCGTACAGGGTGGCTCGACGCTCACGCAGCAGCTCGCCAAGAACCTGTTCCTATCATCTGAGCGATCGCTCACCCGCAAGATCAAGGAGCTGTTCCTCGCCTTCCTGCTCGAGAGCCGCTTCACCAAGCGCGAAATCCTTAAGCTCTATTTGGACCGCGCCTACATGGGTGGCGGCGCGTTCGGTGTGGAGGCGGCCGCCCAGTTCTACTTCGGCAAGTCGATCCGCAATGTCACGCTCGCAGAGGCCGCACTGCTTGCGGGCCTCTACAAGGCACCGACCAAGTACGCGCCCCACGTCAACCTGCCGGCATCCAAGGCGCGTACCAACGAGGTGCTGTCAAATCTCGTCGAGGCTGGCTTCTACACTGCCGGTCAGGTACACGCCGCCCGCCTGCACCCCGCGCGCGTGGTCGAGAACCGTGCCACCAACAGTCCCGACTGGTTCCTGGATTGGGCCTTCGAGGAGGTGCAGCGGATCGCCGAAGGCAAGGGCCAGTACGTGCTGACCGCGCGGACCACAGTCGATCTGGGTCTGCAGCGTGCTGCGGACGAAGCACTGATATCCGGCATCACCTCGAGCGGCCGCGCGGTTGGGGCCAGATCTGGTGCCCTGGTCGCAATGGAGGTCGAGGGCGCAGTTCGCGCCATCGTTGGTGGACTCGACTACGGCGATAGTCAGTTCAACCGCGCCACCGCCGCGCGGCGGCAGCCGGGTTCGTCCTTCAAACCCTACGTCTACGCAGTTGCGCTGGAAGCCGGTTACAACCCGCGCACGATCGTGCGCGACAGCTCACGCAGCTGCGGAAACTGGTCTCCGAAGAACTATTCGGGTGGCGGCGGATCGGGCCGCGCCCTGCCGCTCAAGGAAGCGCTAGCGCGTTCGCTCAACACGACCGCCGTCGATCTATCGCTCAAGCTTGGTCGTGAGAAGGTCCTGGAGATGGTCGACAGGCTTGGCGTCTCCGGCATCAAGCGCACCTGCTCGATGGCGCTCGGCGATGGCGGCGTGTCGGTGCTGGAACACACCGGAGGCTATGCGACGTTTGCCAATGGCGGCGTCCGCGCGCGGCCCTATGCGATCCTCGAGCTAACCAACTCGATGGGCGAACTCGTCTATAGCCGCGAGCGCGACGAGCCCAAGCCACCGCAACTTCTGACCCGCCAGGTCTCCGAGCAGATGAACGAGATGCTCTGGTCGGTGGTGCAGGAGGGAACCGGTCGCAGGGCGCAGCTCGACTTCACCTACACGGTAGGCAAGACCGGCACTAGTTCGAGCTATAGAGACGCGTGGTTCATGGGTTTTACAGGCCAACTCGTCACTGGCGTATGGATCGGCAACGACGACTTCAGGCCGATGCGCGGCGTCACCGGCGGCAGCCTGCCGGCACAGATCTGGCACTCCTTCATGTCGGTGGCGCACACAGACATGAACATTCCGCAGATTCCGGGCCTGCCCGTCCACCCGCGCCAAGCCGAGGAACTGCAGCGCATCGCGGCTCTCAAGCGTGACGATCCGGCGCTGGCGGCGGCGCAGTCACAGGTAACGCGCGATCAGAACATGCCCGATGCGACCAAAGCCGTTCTGCAACGGGTGGCTCGCGCATTGCGCAAGGCGGCCGGCTTGCAGACAGAGCCGGTGCCAGCCCAGCAGCGCACCGACGGTTCGGATGGCTTGCTGTCGCGGACGGCCCGCTCGGCCGGCCCGGCCGATGCCCTCGGCACGCGTTGAGGTGAGAGCCATGAGCTACCGCCTCTATGTCGTCAAGCAGAAGCTCCTCGCCGGCATTCGCGCCATCTCGGACTGGGCGCTGTTTGTTGGCGTGATCCTCATCGGTGGCATTGGCAGCCACTGGTATCTCGTCGAGCGTGGTGAAGGTCTGGCAACCGAGCGCGACGGTTCATGGATCGCCTGGAGCAGCGGCGAGCGTGGCGAGGTCGATCCCTACGCGCGGGCCCACTTTGCGCGACTGGGCGCGCTGCCGCCCAGCCGCCACATCGCCCGGACCTACCTTGCCCGCGAGGACAACGAAGGGCGCGCGCTGCACTCCTCTTGCGACTACACGATTGAGGGCCCGGAGCTGAAGTCGCGCTGGTGGAGCATCGCCGTCTTCGATGACGGGGGTAACTTGATCCCCAACGCCGCGCGACGCTACGCCTTCACGCGCGATACGCTTGCCATTACTTCGGATGGGCGCATGGTGGTCACGCTCGCACGCGATGCCCGGCCCGGCAATTGGCTGCCTACCGGCGGGGGCGGCAGCATCGCGATCATGCTGGTCCTCCAGGACGGAACGATGTCGGTCGCCGAGCACATGCGCTTGCGCGACACCGAGCACCTGCCGGAGATCGTGCGCATCAAATGCCGATGAAAATCTGGAACCTCATCACCGCGATCAACTGGAGGCTCGTAACGGCGGCCCTCTTCGGCATCGCCATTCTGCATCTCGTTGCAACGCTGGCGGCGCCGAGCATCACGGGGGTCACTGCGTTAGATCATTTCAAGGCGGCGCTGCCGCTGAATCGTATTGCGATCCTGCCGCCGGTGCCCGACCGGCAGCCACTGCTGTTCATGAACCCCGCCTTGCGATACGCCGCCTGCCGCTTCGATACACGGACCGGAGAGGTTGAGGTCGCGGTCGTTCTCGCGCACCCTGGATCGAGCCTCACCGTCTATTCGCTCGACGGCGACGTCCTGTTCTCGGCCGCGGCGTCGGCTGAGGCCATCGCCCAGCGCGTGCGCCTGATCCCACCGGACGGGCGCTTCCTCGGGCTCACACCGGAGTCGCGTGGCCTCATCAGTCGAGAGGTGCCTTCAGCCACCGTACCTGCCGAATCCGGCATCGCACTTGTCGCGCTACCCGAGCGCGGTGTGGCCTATGAGGCGGAAGATGGCCGCGCGCTGCGTGACGTGACCTGCGGGCCCCACAAGGCGCCCGCAATCGCGCATCGCTGATGCCCGGGATCAGGCCCGTCCAGCGCCACGGCAGATGATCTATCAATCGGGCAGGTCGATGCGATCGCGCGGGCGGCCGCGCCGCTTGGCAGCCGCTGGCTCCTCCCAGCGCTCGTACCGCACGCCCGGAAAAATCACGATCTCTGCGGAACCCAATCCGCGATGCCGCACGCGGCGCGTCGCGCGCGTCTCGGCATGTATTCTGAAGTCGACGATCTGAGCCATGTCCGCCCCCTCGCTGCAGACGGTGAAGGCGCATTCCCCCAAGGGCCGTTTCTTGATTCTTCGCCCACGAGTCCTAGCTGGCAGCCGATACGGTTAATGAAAAGTTAATTGCAGGCCTCGACAGCCCGACACCGATTCACCTGTGGCTTTCATGTGTCTGCCGGCACGAGCCAGTCGCCGAGAAAGTTGCGTCCCTCGCGATCCTCGACCTCGACGATCCATATGTCGGGATCGAACTCGCGTTCGCGTGCGAGCATCTCGTCGGCCTCGCGCTCGCTCGTCGTCTTGGCCAGACGCAGCATGACCCATCTGCGCTCCGTCGAAGCGGCGTCCAATCCCGCCGGCGCCGGACCGATCACATCGGCGCGGCCGTCGAGATGCGCGATCTTGATGTAGATAGCACCAGCATCGTCATCGCCGTGTCGCGCGACCACAGCAATCGCGCCGCGCGCGGCGCACGAACGGATGTAGGCCTTCACCCAGATTTCTGCGCGCAGTCGCATGAGGAAGCAATGCCGTTCGGTTGACGCCTGCGTTGCATCGCTCACCTGAGCAAGGCCGCATCGCTAAGCTCCGATGCCACGCGTAGCCCGGGGTTGCAATGCCTGCCCGGACCCACGTCATCGAATTCATCGTGCGGCGAGACGTCCGCGCTCGGCCTGGCGCGCGAGATGAACCAGCAGCAATCCCGATATACGGCCGCTTTCGGGGAGGTTGTGATCACGCTCGAAGCCTCGGATCGCTGCTGCCGTCGTACTGCCAACGCGCCCGTCCGTCGGGCCGGGACGGTACCCCAGCCTCTCCAGCGACTGCTGGACGGTGCGGATGATCTGTTCCGCCTCCGGCGAGGGCGGCGCGGCGGCGGCGCTACCGGCGGCGGCTGAAGCAGATCCGCTCGACTCAAGCGCCGCGACCAGCGTCAGGCTGGCCTCTCCGGTGAGCGGCAGTCCCTGGTCGTGCTCGAAAGCCATAATCGCGGCGCGGGTGACGACGCCTTGCACTCCATCGGCGTCGCCCGGCAGATAGCCGCGCGCCGAAAGGCTCTGTTGTACATGCCTAACAACTGCTGTCGCACTTTCCGCTTGCGCGGGCGTGGCGCCTCGCTCGGCGCCGATGGCGGCCGTCGCCGTCTTCGCAGCGTCATGGGTATCGGACTTCACGCCCGGCAGGTGATCCAGTCCGCGGAAGGGACGCGCCGGTCTCTCGGCACGTTCTGACATGGGCTGCAGCACGAGCAGGTTGGCGGCGACAGACCCGACGAACACCGCTGTGACGGCAAGCCCCAGCTTCAGCTGCTTCAGCGTCATTCTATTCTCCCCGTACCCGCGTGCCGGCGATTATCCGAATGGGCTGTTAACGCGCCATTAACCGCGTCAGCTGAAGCCGCGACGCCGCGCCATCCGCAAAGAGGTGCGATCGATACAATTTGATTTAAACCTTCTCGGGCAACGTGACCGAATGTTCTCGGTGATGAGCTAGTCTGCTCCCAGGTACACGCGGCCATGAGCCGTTCGGGGCACGTCATGTTATCGGTTCGAGTCATCGCGCTTGCAGCGCTCGCCGTATATCTTCTGCCGACCGATCCATCGCGACAGCAAAGCTTCGCGCAAACGGCGGAGAGCGCCTTCACCTGGGTTTCGGGATTCTGTGAGCGCAACCCCGAGACCTGCGAAACGGCGGGACGGCACTGGGCCTCGATGAAGGAGAAGGCGAGCTTCGGCGCCTCGGTCGTCTATGAGCTGGCAATGAGGCAGGTCGGCCGCGACAGCGACGACGACGGCCAGGGCAGCAGCCGCAAGATCTGGCTCGACCATCCGCCAGTCCAGCGCGGTCGCGGCACGCTGACGCGTGAAGACCTCGCTCCTGCTTGGCGCAGGTACGGCGATTCCGATCATGGGTCGTCCGGGCCCAGCACCTGGGACCGCTAACACGCCGGCCCAACGCCTGAGCCAAGGACCGCGATACCCGCGGACTTGTCATTCCGGGCCCACGCACATTATGTGACATCGCGAAGCCCGGCTCCGCCGCGCTGCCGATCCGGCAGCACCCGTCTTTTGAACTTGGACGTGTCACCTATGATGCTGGATCAGATCCGCGAGGACTTCGAGCTGCTCGACGAGTGGGAAGACCGCTACCGGTACGTGATCGAACTCGGCCGCAAGCTGCCCGCATTCCCAGAAGACCTGCGCACGGATGCCAACAAGGTGCGCGGTTGCGCCAGCCAGGTTTGGCTCGCCAGCCGCGTCGAAGGTGCCGGCGATGCGTCGCCCCGCATGCACTTCGAGGGCGACAGCGACGCACACATCGTCAAGGGGCTCGTCGCCATCCTGCTGTCGATCTACGACGGCAAGAGCCCGCAACAGATCCTGGAGCTCGACGCGCAACAGCAGTTTGCCGATCTCGGGTTGTCGCAGCACCTCACTCAGCAGCGCTCCAACGGACTGGCATCGATGGTCGCACGCATCCGCGCCGACGCTACCGTCGCTGCCGCTGCATAAGGCGGGCAAGCCCTAATCAGCTTTGGTCGCTGAGCGGCGCCTCAACGCTCGGACGGTAGCCGTCTGCGCCCCAATGGCGCACGGTAGCGGGACGCGTCGCGCACTGTTCGCCTTGAATTGGCAGGAGACGGTAATGGCGCGCCAAAGCCGTCAACGCGATCTGCAGGACGATCTTGGCCGACCGCTGCGGCCAGCCCGATGCACGCTCGATCTGCTCGAGCCCCTTCAGGTGACAGCAGATGTCGAGCAGCAGTCCCGAAAGGTCGGGTCCGACCGCGGTGATCGCGGCATTGACCCGGGCGCGCGCCGCAAGCGCCGCATCAGCGATTTCCGTTCCTCCGCGCGAGGCGTCCATGCGTCGGCGACCGCCGCTGCCCAGCGCACTCCAATTGAGCGTAACGCGAGGCTGCAGAGCTGCACGCTCGAAGTCGGCCCGGAGCCGTTCGCCTGCCTCGAATTGCTGCTGTGAGATGAGCGGCGCACCGGATCGGTCCTTGCGGCGAGCGAGCCAGCCCAGCGGGCTTTCAGCCTCGTTGACGGCTGGTGAGGTGACACCACGTACATGGGTGGTATCGGCTTGTGCCTCCCCGAGTGGTCGAGAACGCTTGCGGTGCTCCCGGGCGTCTTCGACCGCACCCAAGCCGCACGCCGCCACCGGCGCGAGCGGCACATGCCGTACCCCCACCGACCGCGTCCCGGTGGCCGAGGCGAGTGCTTTGAGGCCTGCCTCCGACAACACCCAGTCGCTATCGCTCAATTGCTCCACGAGTCCCGCCGTCAAGGCGCGACGCCAAATGTCGCCGGTTGCCCGGTGGATGACGTCGGGCGGCATGCTGCCTCGCTTGACCACGCGCACCGCCCCGACGCTGCCGTCGTCGGCCGGCTCCAGCGCCACCTGGGCAGACGTCCGCGCCAGCGCCGCGAGCAGCCGGCGCACGGGACGCGAAATCGATCGCTCGCACTCGTCTTTGGTCATTGGACGAGCCAACCGGCATCGTGGGGAACGCTGATCGCACGCGGGCCAACCAGCGCGACGACTGCGTTGTCGAGCAATTCCAGCACGCGATCGAACATCGGATCGTCGCGCTCATCCTCAACTACGCTGCACGCATGCGCCACCGTGGTGCGGTCCCGCTCGAACAGCCGGCCAACCTCTGTAAGCGACAGACTGCAGGAGACGTGGGCGAGATACATGGCGACCTGGCGGGCACGCGCGACCTTGGCTCGCCCACGCGTCGCGCATCTGAGGTCGCAGCCTGCAACACCGAAGACCTGCGCCACGGTCTGCTCGATGATGATGCGCTTTACCGACCTGCGCGCAGGCAGCCGCAACGCCCTTGAACCATCGAATGCCTCGACCGCGCGGCCTCCCGCCTTACTGCCTCGAACTGCTTCTTCGCGATACTGACCACGAGCCATATTGAGACGGCCTCTACTTGCCTGCCAGAAGATGTTGCAAGTTTAGTGCGAGCCAAGTCGAAATCGATCCCAATGTAGATGGGAGGTGAAGAGGGGGGATAAGTCGGTCTCGCGCGCTGGCTCCCACGTGCCTCGCAATCGGGGGGTCTGAAATCCCCGGTGCACGGTTGCCGTGAGAGGCTTTCTGCTCATGAGAGGGGACACCCCGATGAGCACGCGCGAACCGGGCGGAAGCCCACTCCACAGAGCGACCCGCAGCTACGTCCGCAAGCGCGATCTTCCTCCGCTTCTGCCGCTCTTTGCCGAAGTGACGGAGGCCACCAATGTGGTGGCTCAGGCGCGGCTCGTGGGCCGGCTGCAACGCTCATTAAGGGCAGAGCGGCGGCTCGGGCTCGCCGGCCACTGGACCTACGATCTGGCTCGGCATGCGGCCCTGTTGCGCGCCTATCGCGCCGAACGCGCCACGCTGGCGCGCCAAACCTTCGGAGGCTGTGAGGTTCTTGCGCCGCCGGCCGGCCGCGTCACATGGTCTGGGCCTTGATGACAGCCGGTCGCAAGGTCAGTCGCGGCGCGTGCCCAGTCCCATCTTCTTGGCGAGGTCGGAGCGCTGGCGCGCGTAATTGGGCGCCACCATCGGGTAGTCGTGAGGCAGGTTCCACTTCTCGCGGTATTCCTCGGGCGACATGTTGTAGTGCGTCCGCAGGTGGCGCTTGAGAGACTTGAACTTCTTCCCGTCCTCCAAGCAGATGATGTAGTCGGGCATCACCGACTTCTTGACCGACACCTTGGGGCGTTGCTCGTCGCGCTCGGTCTCCACCGGCCGTCCTGTCGCGCGGATGAGCGCCGCGTGCGTATCGCTGATGAGCTGAGGCAGTTCCGATGCCACGACGGTGTTGTTGCTCACGTAAGCGGAGACGATCTTCGCCGTTAGCTCGACGAGCTCACGGTCCTCGCCGTTCTCGGTCAGATCATCCCGCATCGCGCTAGCACCCTTTCGGAGAAGCAGTACGTGCCGGGGCAGCCTCCGCGCACGAGTAACGGCAAGCCTAATCTTTGCTCGAAGCGATCTAGTCTTGCTCGACTTGAGTTTGGACAACAAAGCCGATGCAGTGTCAATACTTGGCGAGAAAAACGGCCGCATATCCCTAATCAACAATCTCCACGGGCACAAATTACTGTCCGCGCCCGGCGCTCGTGACTTGCAATCGACCGCCCTTTTCAGGGACATTCCCCCGCCATACCGTCGAGGGAGCAGACCAGTGAACGCCTCCGTCTATCCGCCCGCGCCGATTGCTCAGCGCCGTCCCGAGCCGCGTTTCCAGCACGGTACGGAGTGGAGTGACGACTATGCCTGGCTCAGGGCCGGGAATTGGCAGGAGGTGATGCGCAACCCCTCCGCACTCGCAGCCGACATCCGCGCCTACCTGGAAGCCGAGAACGATTACACCGCGGCCGTCATGGCTGACACGGTCGGGCTGCAAGACGTGCTGTTCGAGGAGATGAAAGGGCGCATCAAGGAGGACGACAGCTCGGTGCCCTCGCCCGACGGTCCCTGGGACTACTACACGCGCTTTGTCACGGGCGGACAGTATCCACTGGTCTGCCGCAGGCCGCGGGGCGGCGGCCCGGAGCAGATCGTCATCGACGGTAACGCGGAGGCCCTGGGCAAGCCCTATTGGGGCTTCGCCGGCGGCACGCAAGCGCCCGATCACAGGCTCATGGCCTATGGCTTCGACGACACCGGATCGGAGTTCTATTCAATCCGCATCCGCAATATGGCGACCGGCCTCGATCTCGAGGACGAGATCACCAATGCGCATGGCCACGCAGTCTGGTCGGCGTGCAGCGGCTACCTCTTCTACGTGCGCTACGACGAGAAGCACCGGCCGCTTCGCG
>JBFWNY010000018.1:0-73953 GCA_050250815.1 Hyphomicrobiaceae bacterium | reverse complement strand
AGACGAGGTAGGGCTTGGACCGCGGCGCGGTGCCAAACGGTGTCGCTGCGCCGCGTGGCGAGACCAGCGTGATCGTGTCGCCTGCCATGACGCGAAGTTGCGTGGCGAGCCGCTGGCCGATGGCGATGCCGGCCCCTTCGTCGAAGCCCTCGAAGGACCCGGTACGTACGTTGTCATAGACGAGCGGCAGCTTCTTGAGTGCGGCCTCGTCGATGCCGCGCACCAGGCCGCCGGCCGCCTGGATTGCGGAGGACACCATCACCTGCCCTTCGATCAGCGGAATGGCGACCTTGACGCCGGAAACCTCCTCGATGCGCTTGCGCACGTCGGGATAGTCCTCGAACGGCTCGCCGATCTTGTGCACGATGACGTGGCCGTTGAGACCGAGAATCTTGGCGAACAGGTCCTTGCGGAAGCCGTTCATCACCGCCATCACGATGATGAGGGTTGCCACGCCCAGCATGATACCGACGAAAGAAAAGCCCGCGATGACGGAGATAAAGCCTTCCTTGCGACGCGCGCGAAGATAGCGTCCGGCCAGCATCCATTCGAACGGCGAAAAGGGTCGCGTCGCCGGCGCCGCTGTCGTCGTCTCAGCCATCGCTTCCCCGTTTCTCATCCCTCAATCCCCGCGCATGCAGCGGTGGCCGCTCGATGGCAGGCCCACTGGGCGCGAACATGGCGAAGCACCAGAAATCGCGGCGGCGCCTCCGCCGGGGCCAATTCCTAGTACGCCCGCGCAATCAGCACATACTCCTCGGCCTTCTCGCCCGTGAACAGACACTTGCCCTCGACCTTGCCCTGGGCCAGCGGCGCGTTGCGGATCGTGAGCTTCAGGGCCTTGAGCCGCTCGGCGATGGCCTCGAGCGCTACGCCGTCCGGGCGCGACCATGCGACCTTCACCCAGCCCTTGAACGCGCCGCCCTCGTCATCGCCGGCGGCCTCGCCGAAGTAGTCGACCATTGCCTCGAACGTGCTGATGCCCGTCACGATGTTGTCGTCGAGCCGCTTCTTGGCCTCGGCGAACAGGTTGGCCTGAATGCTGCCCAGAAGGGCAACCGCTTCCGAAACGAACTGCGCCAGCGGCATGGTGTGCGATAACACCTTGTCGCCGTCACGCAGGTGATCGCGGCGCATGAACGTGATGTTGCCGCCTGCCGCGTCCCGGCCACCGATCTCGACGATAACGGGCGCGCCACGGCGGACCCAAGTCCAACGCTTCTCCGCCGACTTGATCGGCTTGGCATCGACCAGCACACGCACTCCGGCAGCCTTCAGATCCTTCTCGATGCCGGCGCAGTAGTCGAGCAGCACGGCGTCCTCCGGCTTGTCGCGCAACATGGGTACGATCACGATCTGGCGCGGTGCAATCGCCGGCGGAATGCGCAAACCGTCGTCGTCGCCGTGCGTCATGATCACGCCACCGATGAGACGGGTCGACACGCCCCAGCTGGTGGTATGGCAGTGCTCGAGCTTTCCTTCCGCGCTCTGGTACTGGATGTTCTGCGCTTCGGCGAAGTGTGTCCCCAGATAGTGCGATGTGCCAGCCTGCAGGGCCTTGCCGTCCTGCATCATGGCCTCGATGGAGAACGTGTTGTCGGCGCCGGGGAAGCGCTCGTTCGCCGGCTTTTCGCCGGCGATCACCGGCATGGCGAGGACATTCTCCGCGAACTCGCGATAGACCTCGAGCATGCGCATGGTCTCGGCCATGGCATCCTCGCGGTCGGCGTGCGCGGTGTGCCCCTCCTGCCAGAGGAATTCCGCGGTGCGCAGGAACAGTCGCGTGCGCATCTCCCAGCGCACCACGTTGGCCCACTGGTTGATGAGCAACGGCAGGTCGCGATAGCTTTTCACCCAGCGCTGGAAGGCATCGCCGATGATCGTTTCCGACGTCGGCCGCACGATCAGCGGCTCCTCCAGCTTCGCCGAAGGATCGAGTTCGAGCTTGCCGCCAACGTTCTTGAGGCGGTGATGCGTGACGACCGCCATCTCCTTGGCGAAGCCCTCGACGTGCTCGGCCTCCTTGGCGATGAAGCTCATCGGGATGAACAGCGGAAAATAGCAGTTCTCGTGGCCCGTATCCTTGATGCGGGCGTCGAGTTCGGACTGGATGCGCTCCCACACGCCCCAACCCCAAGGCTTGATGATCATGCAGCCGCGCACGGGACTCGTCTCGGCCATGTCGCCGTCGCGCACCACGGCCTGATACCAGTCCGGGAAACTGTGCTCGCGTGTCACGGAGAGCGCGCGCTTGCTCATGCCGGCCTCGTTGTTTCTCGCGCAAGACCGCCGCCGGCCCGCGTCGGCTCAGAGAGCCTGATCATCTGGGAGGGAAGCTCTGAGCTTCCGTCGAAGGGCGGACCGGCCTCTTCATCAGGCGCCTGGAGCAGGCCACCGACGCTTGCTCCCGTCCACTTCGAGTGCGCCTGCTCTAGCCAGCTTTGCCGTCTGAGGCAATGGCGCGTCGGGACAGGCGGTCGGGCGTCAACGACGGCGGCACGCCAGGCAGAACGAAACGCGCACATGTGTGCGGTCCACGGTGACCTGCGTGACCTGCACCCCGCCGAGGCCGGCCGTGTCGAGAGCCGTGCGGAAGGCCCGGCGCTGCGCGGCGCGCATGCGGGATGCCTCAAAGGCGGCCATCGCCCAATCGGGCAGCGGCCCGTCGGTTGCCCCCGACAGCACTGTCCCAAAGGCCACCGACAAAAAGCCGCAGACCGCGCCCAGCAGAAAATCGTCGCCTCGGCATGCGGGGACGAGCCTGCCACCAAGGCGCCCGCCAACGACGCCGAGGCGGATATCGCCGCCGTCGGCGACGGGCACGAGGTCCAGCCGCAGCGCCGCGGACCGCCACATGATCTGCGGCATTGCCCCTCGCGGCGGGCACAGGCCACGGCGGCAATCAAGCTCGACGGGCACCTGCACCGGTCGCGCGTCGGTCGGTGCCTGAGGCGCATGCAAGGACACCTCCACCTGCAGGCGATGCGGTGCCGCTTGAACGGCGACGTGCGCGGAGTGCGCAGGCATCGTCAGATCGTAATGGCCGCCCCAGAGATCGAGCCCGATGCCGCTCGGGCTCCGGGCATTATCTCCGCCTTGGGCGACAAACGAGCGAACCGCGTCACCGAGCGGCTCACGCAGCAGACGCGCAAGTTCTTCGAGGTTCAGTCGCAATTCTCCGGCAGCAGCCGGCACACCCGCGGCATGAACAATGGGCACGAGACAAGCGATCGCGACGGCGCGCGGGAAAATGCGTCGGATACTCGGCATCGACCGAGTCTCATCCAGCGGAGGCCCTGCGGGGACAAATCTTTGCCCTGGCCTTCGGCGATCAAGGCTTAGGCACGTTCACGGGCAGCGACAGCGGGAATGTTTCCGGATCGAGCCAGCCCTGCGTCACGCCAAGCCAGAACAGCGCGAACAGCAGCGCCGACACGACCGTATTGATGGCGAAGACGCGCAGCAGCCGCGGGCGCACCGGCGCGCTTTCCGGCGTGCCGGGTACCACTTCGCCATCCTCACCCTGCGTGCGCAGCCCGAACGGCAGCACCGCGAACAGCGTGAGCCACCACATGATGAAGTAGATGGCGAGGCCGAAAGTGAGGTTCATGGGTGAATGGGTTCTTGGCTTCGGGGAATTCAAGCCTGCTCGAGTTCGGTCAACGTGCCCAGGAAGTCCTTGGGATGCAGGAACAGTACGGGCTTGCCGTGAGCGCCGATCTTGGGCTCGCCGTCGCCCAAAACGCGCGCACCCTGAGCCTTGAGCCGGTCGCGGGCCTCGATAATGTCATCCACCTCGTAGCACACGTGGTGGATGCCGCCGTCCGGGTTCTTCTCCAGGAACTTGGCGATCGGAGACTTCTCGCCCAGCGGCTCAAGAAATTCGATCTTCGTGTTGGGCAGCGTGACAAATACGACGGTGACACCGTGCGCGGGCTCGCTTTGCGGCTCCGAGATTTCGGCTCCCAGCGCGCTGCGGTAGACGTCCACCGCGGCCTTCAGGTCCTTGACCGCGATGGCGACATGATTGAGACGACCGATCATTGCTTCTCCCCGTTGCTCGTCGGGTTGGCATTGCACGGCCGGCGGTGCGGCCGGCCAAAGCTAGGCTTTCTCAACGTTCGATCACGTTGACCAGCACTTTGCAAATGGGTTTCTTGCCCCATGCCTGCGAGATGGCCGCTCGTGCCGCGCGGCGAACGGCCTCGCTCACCGTATCGGGGTCTTTGCGGCGTTTGGGCGGAATGCTGTCGAGCGCGCCGTCCACGGCATCGGCGACGATATCGTACATGTCGTCGCCTTCCGCATCGTAATCTGGAACGCCATCGAGCAGAACCTGAGCCTCGCCCAGCACCTCGCCGCGTCGGTCGAGCGTGACGGCAACCACGCAGATGCCAACCATGGCGAGCTTGCGCCGGTCCCGCACGGGTCCTTCCACCGATGGCACGATGAGGCGGCCGTCGCGGAACAGACGCCCGACGGGAACGTCGTCGACGATCTCGGCCGGGTCGGGAGCCAGACGGACCATCTCACCATTGTAAGCCGTTATCACACGCGGCACGCCGGCCTGCCGCGCGATCTCGGCGTGCGCCGACAGGTGGCGTGCCTCGCCGTGCATGGGCACCGCCACCTGCGGCTTGATCCACGCATACATCTGCTTCAGCTCATCGCGCCGGGGATGGCCGGTGACATGAACGAGGGCGTCGGTATCGGTCACCAGCTCGCACCCGATCCGCACCAGCGAATTCTGGATACGCGTGACGGACTTCTCGTTGCCCGGGATGGTGCGCGAGGAAAAGATGACGAGATCGCCCTTCGTCATGGCGATGTCGGGATGCTCGCTGTCGGCCATGCGCGCCATTGCGGCGCGCGGCTCCCCCTGGCTGCCCGTGCACAACAGCACCACCTTGTCGCGGTCCTGGTACTTGAACTGCTGCTGGTCGAGGTAGCGGAAGTCTTCAGGCAGGTAGCCCGTCTCCTTCGCCACCTGGATGACGCGGTGCATCGCACGCCCCGCCACGACGAGCGTGCGGCCGGCGGCGGCAGCGGCATCCGCCACCGCCTTGATGCGCGCGACATTGGACGAGAACGTCGTCACCGCCACGCAGCGCCGCGCCTTGGCGATGATGCCGGCGAGGGAGGCGGCGATCTCCGTTTCGGACGGCGAGCGACCCTCGCGCATCGCATTGGTGGAATCGCAGACGAGGGCCCGCACCCCCTCCCCGCCGAGAGCAGCAAGCCGCGCCTCGTCGGCCGGGTCACCGACGAAGGGCTCGCGGTCGAGCTTCCAGTCGCCCGTGTGCAGCACCGTGCCGAGCGGCGTGCGGATGGCCACCGCCGACGGCTCGGGAATCGAATGCGACATGGTGACGAACTCGACGTCGAACGGTCCGACGCGAAAGCGCGCGCACATGTCGACGACGCGGATGTCGAGCTTCACCTTGCCGCCGAACTCGGCGAGCTTGGATTTGAGCATGCCGGCCGTAAATGGTGTTGCATAGATCGGCGCGTTTATGCGCGGCCAGCAATCGATGACGGCCCCAACGTGGTCCTCGTGCGCGTGCGTGAGCACGAGACCCGCGACCGCCTGCCGGTCCTCCTCGAGGAAGCGCAGCTCAGGCAAGATGACATCAACGCCCGGATCGAACTCGCCTTCCGGGAAGGTAATGCCCAGATCGACAAGCATCCATTGCCGCTCCGTCGGCCGGCCGTAGCCATAGACGTAGGCATTCATGCCGATCTCGCCTAGACCGCCCAGCGCCGCGAAGACGATTTCCTCGCGCCCCTCGTCCGCCCTTCGCCCAGCGCTATCCCGATCAGACTTCGCCGCCATTCTTCCCGTTACCTTCGCGGGCCTTGCCCGCCTCATTCTCTCCTGGCGGATGCGCCAGCGTCACATCGCCGATCGTCACCGTCCGGATGCTGCCATCGGCCTGGCCCAGCAGCAGTTCCCCCACTTGGTTGACGCCAGCGAAGGAGCCTTCCCTCGTGCCGTCCGGCAGCCCCACTCGGATCGGCGTGCCAATGGCCATCGCGCGCTCGAGCCACGCCTTGCGCACCGCGGCAAAACCGCGATCGGCATCCCAGATCGTGAGCCAGTGCGCCAGAGCGGCGTCGATTGCCCACAACAGACGCACTGGATCCGCAGTGAGGCCGCAGGAGCCCAGAGCCGCCGTGACGCGCCCCGCTATCGATGGCGCCGCGGCAAGATTGACGCCGAACCCCATCACCGCGACGAGGCCCGTCGCCAGGTTAGTGCTCTCGACGAGAATGCCCCCCACCTTGGCGTCGCCGACCATGAGATCGTTCGGCCACTTGAGCGCGAGCCCGCCGATATCCTTCCCTCCCGGAAGAGATCGGACGGCATCGATAACCGAAATTCCCGCCACAAGCGAGAGCTTGGCGATCGAGCTGGGCGGCGCATCGATCCTCACGGCACAGCTCGCCGCCAGATTGCCGGGAAGTGTCGTCCACGCGCGCCCGCCCCGGCCCCGGCCGCCCGTCTGGCGATCGGCCGCGACCCATAGCGGAAGCCGCGCGCCGGCCACGGCACGGTGCATCGCCTCGATGTTCGTCGATTGAGCTTCCTGCAGATGGACAAGGTCGGCGGCCATCATGCCACCGCCGGATCTTCCGTCTCCCGGATCACCGCACACTCACAGGCGCAGCGACTTGGCCGCCAGAGCCGCAGCCTCGACCAGCGGACCGGGGTAAACGATGAACAGCACGACGAATGCGGTCGCCAGGGCCATGACCACGCCAACCTTGCCGTCGATCGGCAGGAAACGCTCCTTGGGCTCGCGCACGAACATCACGAGGACGATGCGGATGTAGTAGAACGCCGCCACCACGCTCGCCAGGACGGCAACAATGGCAAGCGCCGTCATGTTGGCTTTGATGGCCGCGGCAATGACGTAAAACTTGCCCCAGAAGCCTGCGAGCGGGGGGATGCCGGCCAGCGAGAACATTAGCATGCCGAGCGCGAAGGCCATGGGCAGGTTCGTCTCGGCAAGTCCGGACAGCTCGTCGATGTCCTCGACCGTCTCGTCCTTGCGGCGCATCGCCAGAATGCAGGCGAACGTGCCGAGCGTCATGACGAGATAGATCGCCATGTAGATTAGAACACCCTGGATGCCTTCCTGATTGTTGGCTGCAAGTCCGACGAGGGCAAAGCCGACATGGCCGATCGACGAGTAGGCCATCAGCCGCTTGATGTTGGTCTGCCCGATGGCCGCCAGCGATCCAAGTAGCATCGAAGCAATGGCGACGAACACGACGATCTGCTGCCACTGCGGCGCGATGCCGGGGAATGCCATCGTCACCACGCGCACGAACAGCGCCATGGCGGCCACCTTGGGCGCGGCCGCGAAAAAGGCCGTCACCGGCGTCGGAGCGCCCTCGTATACGTCCGGTGTCCACATGTGGAAGGGCACAGCCGAGACCTTGAAGGCGAGACCGACGAGGACGAAAACCAGCCCGATGACGACGCCGATGCTGGGCGACTTGACCACGCTCGCAATCACCGGGAACGTCGTCGAACCAGTGAAGCCGTAGACGAGCGAGGCGCCGTACAGCAGCATGCCGGAGGACAGTGCGCCCAGCACGAAGTACTTGAGACCTGCTTCGCTCGATCGCACGGAGTCGCGCCGGTAGGCCGCCACGACGTAGAGCGCAAGGCTCTGCAGCTCGAGACCGACGTAAAGCGAGATGAGGTCATTGGCCGAGACCATCATCATCATGCCCGCTGTCGCGAGCAGGACGAGTACGGGATACTCGAAGCGCAGCACCTGGGCGCGCGCAAATCCATCCATCGCCAACAGCAGCGCAACCGCGGAGCCGCCCAGTACAAGCAGCTTCATGAACCGCGTGAACCGGTCAACCACGAAGGCATCGTCGAACAGCGACGTCGCCGCCGGCGCCTGTGTCAGGATCACCGCGCCCGCCGCGACTAGAATACCGATGGCGAGCCAGCTCGCGATCTGCCCGGTCTCGCTGTCGTCCCTGGAGAACGCACCCTGCATCAGCAGCGCCATGGCTCCTACGGCGACCACGATTTCAGGCAGAGCCGGATAGGCCAGAAGCTCAATCATTGTCCGGCTCCCTCAGCACCACGCGGCGAGACCATGCCCCCCACTGTCCACGCGCCCGTGGTGATCTCCGCGCGCGACTGCCGCACCGCGGACTCGTAATTCGCAACCAGCTTCTTGACTGACTGCGCGGTCACGTCCAGCACCGGCGCCGGGTAGAACCCGAACAGGAGCGTCAGCACGACGAGCGGAACCATGACCGCAATTTCGCGCGGGCTCATATCGACGAGTGCCTTGATGCTGGGCTTCTCCGCCGCGCCGAAGACGACACGCCGGTAGAGCCACAAGGCATAGGCGGCCGACAGGATCACGCCGGTGGTCGCCAGGAACGCGACCCAGGTGTTGGCCTTGAAGGCGGCGAGCAGCGTCAGGAACTCGCCGATGAAACCGCTGGTGCCGGGCAGGCCAACGTTGGCCATGGTGAACACCATGAACACCGCGGCATAGATCGGCATCCGGTCGGCGACGCCGCCGTAGGCTGCGATCTCGCGCGTGTGCAGACGGTCGTAGACGATGCCCACGCACAAGAACAGCGCCGCGGAAACGAGGCCGTGGCTCAGCATTTGGAAGATGGCACCGTCGACGCCCTGGTGCGTGAAGGTGAAGATGCCCATCGTCACGAAGCCCATGTGAGCGACCGACGAATAGGCGATCAGCTTCTTCATGTCCTCCTGCGCCAGCGCCACCAGCGACGTGTAGATGATGGCGATGATGGAGAGCGCGAACACAAGCGGTGCGAGCTCGGCGCTCGCAACCGGAAACATGGGCAGCGAGAACCTGAGGAACCCGTAGCCGCCCATTTTCAGCAGGATGCCCGCCAGAATGACCGAGCCCGCGGTCGGCGCCTCGACGTGCGCATCGGGTAGCCACGTGTGCACCGGCCACATCGGCATCTTGACGGCGAACGAGGCGAAGAACGCGAGCCACAGCCACCACTGCATGTCGATGGGGAAGCGCGTCTCCATCAGCTTTACGATGTCGGTCGTGCCCGCGTGCCACCACATGGCCATCATGGCCAGCAGCATCAGCACGGAACCCAGCAGCGTATAGAGGAAAAACTTGAAGCTCGCATAGACGCGCCGCTTGCCTCCCCATACGCCGATGATGATGAACATCGGGATCAGGCCGGCCTCGAAAAACAGGTAAAAGAGAACGAGATCGAGTGCCACGAAGACGCCGATCATCAGCGTTTCGAGCACCAGGAAGGCGATCATGTACTCCTTGACGCGCTTCTCGATCGATTCCCACGACGCGAGGATGCACAGCGGCATCAGGAACGTCGTCAGGATCACGAACAGCATCGAGATGCCGTCGACGCCGACCTTATAGCGGATCGGACCGAGCCAGGCATACTCCTCGATGAACTGGAAGCCAGGGTTCGCCTTGTCGAAATAGATCCAGATGACGAGCGAGGTGAGGAACGTGACGAGTGTCGTCCACAACGCGGCGTAGCGCGCGTTGCGCACCGCATCTTGCGGCAGGAAGGCGATGAACAGCACGCCCACAAGCGGCAGGAAAGTCACCGTCGACAGGATGGGTAGAGTGGAGATGTTCATTTCTGCAGCCCGCCTGCGAACATGAGCCAGCTCATGATGAGGGCCACGCCGATCAGCATGGCGAACGCGTAGTGATAGACATAGCCCGTCTGCAGCTTGACGGCCTTGCTCGTCACCCAGGCGACCGTGCTCGCGGTGCCATCGATCGTGCCGTCGATGACCGCCCCATCACCGCCCTTCCACAGCGCCCGGCCGAGCCAGCGGACCGGCCGCACGAACAGCCAGTCGTAAAGCTCGTCGAAGTACCACTTGTTGAGCAGGAACAGATAGAGCGGACGGAACGCGCTCGCCGTTGCCGAAGGCAGCCAGGGCGCGACGATATAGAAGAGGTAGGCAAGACCGAAGCCCGACACCATGGCGATCGTGGGAGACCAGGCCACCCACTCGGGCGGATGATGCGCGCCACCGTGCTTGGCTGACGGCGCATGCGCGGCCGGCTCACCGTGAGCCGCTGGGCCAGCGGCGGGCGGTGCATGCCCCTCGGCCGCTGGCGTAGCTGACGGCACGTGCGTTGGCGTGCCACCCAGTGCCTGCGCGATATCGCCGACCGCCTGCACCGTTGCGGCAGCGGACTGGTTGGCCGAGGCATGGGCCAGTGAGTTGCCCCAGAAGGCGTCGAAATTCTTGCCAATGAAGTAGGGCTGGAACACAAAGCCAGCGACCACCGCGCCCACCGCCAGCACCGCGAGCGGCACCAGCATCACCGGCGGACTCTCGTGCGCGTGCTTGAACACGTCGGGCTCTGCGCGCGTCTTGCCATGGAACGTCAGGAATATGAGGCGCCACGAGTAGAACGAGGTCATCAGCGCAGCGATCACCAGCAGCCAGAAGGCATAGTCGTACGGCAGGTGCGCGGCATAGACCGTCTCGACGATCGCATCCTTGGAGTGAAAGCCCGCGAAGCCGGCCAGATGCGGAATACCGACGCCCGTCAGCGCCAGCGTTCCGATCAGCATCATGATCCAGGTGAAGCGGATCTTGGGCGCGAGACCACCCATGTTGCGCATGTCCTGCTCGTGATGCATGGCGTGGATGACCGAGCCGGCCCCAAGGAACAGCAGCGCCTTGAAGAATGCGTGCGTGAACAGGTGGAAGATGCCGGCTCCGTAGGCGCCGACGCCGAGCGCGGTGAACATGTAGCCGAGCTGCGAGCACGTGGAGTAGGCAACGACGCGCTTGATGTCGTTCTGCACGAGGCCGACGGTCGCCGCGAAGAAGGCGGTTGCCGCTCCCACCAGGGTGACCACCTGAAGTGCGGCCGGCGCCAACTCGAACAGCGGCGACAGACGCGCCACCATGAACACGCCGGCAGTCACCATTGTCGCCGCGTGGATAAGGGCGGAGACCGGTGTCGGGCCCTCCATCGCATCCGGCAGCCAGGTGTGCAGGAAGAGCTGCGCCGACTTACCCATCGCGCCCATGAACAGCAGCAGGCACAGGGTCGTCATCACGTCGACCTGGTAGCCCAGGAACGGCATGGTGGCGCCCTTGGCGCCGGGGGCCGCGGCAAAGATGGCATCGAGGTTGATCGTTCCGAAGAAGAAGAAGACACCGAAGATGCCGAGCGCGAAGCCGAAGTCGCCGACGCGATTGACGATGAACGCCTTGATCGCTGCCGCGTTCGCGGAGGGCTTGTGATACCAGAAGCCGATCAGAAGGTAGGAGGCGAGGCCGACGCCCTCCCAGCCGAAGAACATCTGCAGCAGATTGTCGGCCGTCACCAGCATCAGCATAGCGAAGGTAAACAGCGACAGATAGGCAAAGAAGCGCGGCCTGCTGTCGTCCTCGTGCATATAGCCGATGGAATAGAGATGCACGAGCGAGGAGACCGTCGTCACGACGACCAGCATGACGGCGGTGAGCGTGTCGATGCGCAGCGACCACGACACGTCGAGATCACCTGACGTGATCCAGCGCATGATCGGCACGCGCGCGGTCTCGCCATTGAAGCCGACCTGCACGAAGACGATCCATGACAGTCCGCACGCCACGATCAACAGCGCCGTGGTGACGATCTCGGACGGCCGGTCGCCGATGGCGCGGCCGAACAGGCCTGCGATCAGGGCGCCTACGAGCGGCAGGAAGACGATGGCGTTGTAGATCATGGTGCGAGAGGTTTCCGGTGCCGGGTAACGGGGACCCATTGGGCATCCCCTCTATCGCCTGCGCCTTTGCCCCGTTCTCCTTTCCCCGAGAACCCGATCACGTGAACCAGAACACCGCCCTCTTTCCGAGAGCCTGGGTCCCTAGCCCTTCATCATGTTGACGTCTTCGACCGCGATCGAACCGCGGTTGCGGTAGTAGACGACGATGATCGCAAGACCGATCGCGGCCTCCGCGGCAACGACCGTCAGCACCAGCAGCGCGAACACCTGCCCGACCAGATCGCCGAGGAAATGCGAGAACGCGACCAGGTTGATGTTCACCGCCAGCAGCATCAGCTCCACCGACATCAGGATCACGATAACGTTCTTGCGGTTGAGGAAGATGCCGAAGATGCCCAGCGTGAACAGGCACGCCGCCACCGTCAGGTAATGTGCCAGACCGATCGTCATACCATCCTCACCACTTCTGGCCGCCGATCAGCCAGCCGAGCGCCAGCAGCAGCACCGGCGCGGCCACAGCGACCGCCGCCACCCATCGGCGGCGCGCAAAAACCTCGTGCAGCGCGGCCTTGATGCGACGGCGCCGCTCCTCGCGGCGCTTGGCCTTGAGCCACGCCCAATCCTCACCCTGGCGAAACAGCCGCTCCGGAATTTCCGTCGGCCGCTCGCTGTCGTTGCCCGCAGCGCGCATCAGCCGCCCTCGCTTGAAGGAACGATGGCCTGACCGGATGCGACCTTGACGACTTCCAGCGACATGGCCGGCGTGCGGTTGACCTGCGACGAGATCGACTGACGCCGCACGCCTTCCTTATGGCGCAGCGTCAGCACGATCGCGCCGATCATCGCGACCAGCAGCACGAGACCCGCAGCCTGGAAGAAGTAGACGTACTTGGTGTAGAGGAGCCGGCCCAGCGCCTCGGTATTGGTGACATCGGAGCCCGGCGCGGGCGCAGCCGCCGCCAGTGTCTTGCCCACGCCCAGGTCGAAGCCATAGACGGCAAACAGCGCGACAAGTTCTGCGAGCACGACACCGCCCACCAGTATCCCGATGGGTGCGTTCTTGATAAAGCCAGCGCGCAACTCCGCGAAATCGACATCGAGCATCATGACGACGAACAGGAACAGCACCGCCACCGCGCCGACGTAGACGATGACGAGCAGCATCGCCAGGAACTCCGCCCCCAGCAGCACGAAGAGGCCCGCGGCATTGAAGAAGGTCAGGATCAGGAACAGCACCGCGTGCACGGGATTGCGCGCCGTGATGACCATGAGGCCCGAGATTACCGCGAGCACCGCGAAGATGTAGAAGAAGACGGCCGCCATCTCGAACCCCTCACCTGTACTTCGCGTCGAGCGCCATGTTCTGCGCGATTTCGCGCTCCCACCGGTCGCCGTTCTCGAGTAGCCGCTTCTTGTCGTAGAACAACTCCTCGCGCGTCTCGGTGGCGAACTCGAAATTCGGCCCCTCGACGATCGCATCCACGGGGCACGCCTCCTGGCACAGCCCGCAGTAGATGCACTTGGTCATATCGATGTCGTAGCGCGTCGTGCGCCGCGTGCCGTCGTTGCGGCGCGGCCCCGCTTCGATTGTGATCGCCTGTGCCGGACAGATCGCCTCGCACAGCTTGCAGGCGATGCAGCGCTCCTCGCCATTGGGATACCGGCGCAGCGCGTGCTCGCCTCGGAAACGCGGCGAGAGCGGCCCCTTCTCGAAGGGATAGTTCAACGTCGCCTTGGGCGCGAAGAAGTAACGCATCGTCAGGAAGAACGCCGAGACGAACTCCGACAGCAGCAGCGATTTCAGTCCGCTTGCAACGCTCATGTCCTAGTCCTCTCAGGGCGCCAGCACGATCGGGCCGAGGAAGTATCCGAGCACCGGAAATACGATCAGGTCGGCAAGGGCCACCATCCGCAGGATCCCTCCCGCCTGCTTCGCCTTCGGGTTGCTCTTGTCGTTCTCGGCGCGCGAGGCCACCATCCGCAGGATCGCGAAATTGACGAGGCCGAAGGCCGCGCCGGCCAGTGCGCCTGTCATCTCAGGGCTCATGCCAGCCTCCCGAAGTGCAGGATGGCGGCAACCGCGACGACCATCAGTAGCGACAGCGGCAGGAACACCTTCCAGCCCAGGCGCATCAGCTGGTCGTAGCGGTAGCGGGGCACCATCGCCTTCACCATCGCGAACATGAAGAAGACGAACACGCCTTTGGCGATGAACCAGAAGATGCCCGGCACCCAGTTGAGCGGCGCGACGTCGACCGGCGGCAGCCAGCCGCCCAGGAATAGGATCGTCGTCATCGCGCACATGGTGACGATGGCGACGTACTCGCCCAGCATGTAGAGCAGGTAGGGCGTCGACGAGTATTCGACCATGAAGCCGGCGACGAGTTCCGATTCAGCTTCCGGCAGATCGAACGGCGGCCTGTTCGTTTCGGCGAGCGCCGAGATGAAGAAGACGACGAACATCGGGAACAGGACGAGCCAGTGCCAGTCGAGCGCCGAGCCCGGCAGGCCGATCCTTGTTCCGAGCCCCGTCTTCTGGGCGTTGACGATGTCGGTCAGATTAAGCGAGCCCACCAGCAGCAGCACGGTGATGATCACGAGGCCGATCGAGACCTCGTAGGACACCATCTGCGCGGCGGAGCGAAGGCTGCCCATGAACGGATACTTGGAGTTGGACGCCCAGCCGCCCATGATGATGCCGTAGACGCCCAGCGAGGAGATCGCGAGCATGTAGAGCACGCCGACGTTGAGGTTTGAGACAACCCACGTGCCCCAGCTGTTCTGGTCAAGCGGGATCACCGCCCATGCCGCCAGCGCGAATGTCGCGCTCGCCAGCGGGGCAAGCAGGAATACGGCCTTGTCGGCGCCCGCAGGGATCAGCGGCTCCTTGAACACAAACTTCAGCAGGTCGGCAAACGACTGCAGCAGGCCGAACGGGCCAACGACGTTGGGGCCCCGGCGCATCTGCACGGCTGCCCACACCTTGCGGTCCATGAGCAGCAGGAACGCGATGATGACGAGCAGGGCTACAAGCACGACGAGGCTCGCAACCACGTAGGCAAGCACCCACCACAAGCCGTCGAGCCAGCCCGGCAGCGGCAGCGTGGCGTTGAGCCAGTCGATCACCGATTTCAGCATCGCGCCCCGTCCCCGTTCATTCCGCAGCGTCGCGGCCGCTCGGCCGCATGGCTGCGGCACGCAGCGCGCTCAACTCCGCCATCACGGCAGACGCGCGCGCGATCGGATTGGTGAGATAGAAGTCCTCGACGACGGACTGGAACGCCTTGTTCTCGGCCATATCCGAGCCTGCCGCCAGCGCACCCATGGTGGCGCCGACGTTGTCTGGAGCGGACACGTAGTCGAGGCGTCCGAGACAGGGCGTCGCCTTGAGCATCTGCGCACGCAGCTGCGTGAGCGAGTCGAAGCCCAGCGTCTTGCCGACACGCGCTGACAGCGCCCGCAGTATCGTCCAGTCTTCCTTTGCCTCGCCCGGCGGGAACACGGCGCGCATGGTCATCTGCGCTCGCCCTTCCGTGTTGACGTAGATGGCGCTCTTCTCGGTGTAGGCCGCGCCGGGCAGGATGACGTCGGCGCGATGCGCGCCGCGATCGCCGTGCGTGCCCTGGTAGATGACGAAGGCATTGCCCAATGCGCCGGTGTCGATCTCGTCGGCACCCAGCAGATAGAGCACGTCGAGCATGCCCCCGCCTGCCGCCGCAATCATCTCCGCCGTTGCAAGACCGCCCTCGCCCGGCACCAGGCCCAGATCGAGCGCCGCCACGCGCGCGGCAGCGCTATGCAGAACATTGAAGACGGCCGCGCCGTCGGTCGCATTCTGACGCGCGGCGGCGGCTATCCGCGCGGCCAGCGCCATCACTGCGGGCCCATCCGGCCGGCCGAAGGCACCAGCGCCGACGATGACCATCCGGTGCTTGGCTTCGTCCAGAACCTTGGCGAACGGATGCTTGCCCGCGGCGATGTCCGCAAGACTGTCGGGACCCTGCCCGATGTAGGCGACATCGTAGGTCAGCGCCGCATTGGCGCCGACGAGACCGATCGCCAGACCGCCCTGCCGCCAACGCCGCCGGATGCGCGAGTTGAGCACCGGCGCCTCCAGGCGCGGATTGGTTCCAACGAGCAGGATCGCGTCCGCCTCGTCGATGCCCTCGATGGTGGAATTGAAAAGGTAGCCGGCGCGTCCGTGGCGCGGATCGAGCGCCTCGTGCGGTCCACGGCCATCGATGTTCTTGACGCCCATCGACGCGAACAGCTGCTTCAGCGCAAACATTTCCTCGGCGCCTGCAAGATCGCCGGCGATGGCGCCGACCCGCTCGGGCGCCGTTGCCTTGAGCTTTTCGGCGACGAGACCCAGAGCCTCATCCCAGGATGCAGGAACGAGCCGCCCGTCCTTGCGGATGTAGGGCTGATCGAGCCGCTGCGTCTTGAGGCCGTCGACGATGTGCCGGGTCTTGTCGGAGATCCACTCCTCGTTGACCGCATCGTTGTTGCGGGGCAGAACGCGCATCACCTCGGCGCCGCGGCTGTCGACACGAATGTTGCAGCCCACCGCATCCATGACGTCGATCGACTCGGTCTTCTTGAGCTCCCACGGCCGAGCGTTGTGCGCCCACGGCCGGTGTGTCAGCGCGCCGACCGGGCACAGGTCGACGGCGTTGGCGCTCATCTCCGATAAGATGCCCTTCTCCAGGTAGGTTGTGATCTCGGCATCTTCGCCGCGGCTGATGAGACCGAGCTCCTCGACGCCCGCGATCTCGGTCATGTAGCGAACGCAGCGGGTGCAGTGGATGCAACGCGTCATCATCGTCTTGATGAGCGGACCGATGTACTTGTCTTCAACCGCCCGCTTGTTCTCGTGATAGCGCGAGCCGCCGATCCCGTAGGCCATCGCCTGATCCTGCAGGTCGCATTCGCCGCCCTGATCGCAAATCGGACAGTCGAGCGGATGGTTGATGAGCAGGAACTCCATCACACCTTCGCGCGCCTTCTTCACCGCGGCACTCTTGGTGGAGACGACGTTGGGCGAGCCGTCGGGGTTGGGGCGCAGCTCGTTGACGGTCTGTGCGCAGGAAGCGACGGGCTTGGGCGCGCCGGCAACCTCGACCAGACACATGCGGCAGTTGCCGGCGATCGACAGCCGCTCGTGGTAACAGAAGCGCGGGATCTCGGAGCCGGCCTGCTCGCACGCCTGCAACAGCGTGGTGCCGTCGGCGACCTCGATCTCAACCCCGTCGATGATCAGCTTCTTGGGCATGCCTTGCGCTTCCGCTCGCTTCAGATCGCCTACTCTGCCGCCACCTTGGCACCCGCCTTGTCATGGGCGTCGATGCGCGCCTCCATGACGCCGCGGAAGTTGCGGATGAGACCCTGCACCGGCCACGCCGCCGCGTCGCCCAGCGCGCAGATCGTATGACCCTCGACCTGCTTGGACACATCCCACAGAAGATCGATCTCGCTCTTCTTCGCCTCGCCCTTCACCATGCGCTCCATCACGCGCCACATCCAGCCGCAACCCTCGCGGCAAGGCGTGCACTGGCCGCAGCTCTCGTGCTTGTAGAAATAGGAAATGCGCGAGATCGCCTTGATGATATCGGTGGACTTGTCCATCACGATCACCGCCGCCGTGCCCAGGCCCGACTTCGCCTTCGACAGCGCGTCGAAGTCCATCGTCATCTCCTCGCAGACGTCGGCCGTGATGCAGGGCACCGACGAGCCGCCGGGGATGATGGCGAGCAGGTTCTTCCAGCCGCCGCGCACACCACCGGCGTGCTTCTCCAGCAGCTCCTTGAGCGGAATGCCCATCTCTTCCTCGACCACGCAGGGCTTCTCCACGTGGCCGGAGATCTGGAACAGCTTGGTGCCGGTGTTGTTGGGCTTGCCGAGCGCCGAAAACCACCCGGCTCCGCGCCGCAGGATGTCGGGCACCACGGCGATGCTCTCGACGTTATTGACTGTCGTGGGCGCGCCGTAGAGGCCGCAGCCAGCCGGAAATGGCGGCTTCAGCCGCGGTTGGCCCTTCTTGCCCTCGATGCTCTCTATGAGCGCCGTTTCCTCGCCGCAGATGTAGGCGCCGCCACCGTGGTGGACGACGATGTCGAGGTCCCAGCCGTGGACGTTGCCCTTGCCGATGAGCTTGGCCGCGTAGGCCTCATCGACGGCCGCCTGGAAGCGTTCGCGCTCGCGAATGTACTCGCCGCGGAAGTAGATGAAGCAGGAATGGGCGCGCATCGCGAAGGAGGCGAGCAGGATGCCCTCGATCAGCAGGTGCGGATCGTGGCGCAGGATCTCGCGGTCCTTGCAGGAGCCCGGTTCGGACTCGTCGGCGTTGACGACCAGATAGCTCGGCCGCGGATCGTTCTTGGGCATGAACGACCACTTGAGCCCCGTGGGAAAGCCGGCACCGCCGCGACCGCGCAGGCCGGAGGACTTTACCTCGTTGATGATCCAGTCATGACCCTGGTCGACGAAGAACTTCGTGCCGTCCCAGGCGCCACGCCGCCGCGCACCGTCGAGCCCGGCGTCGTGGAGGCCGTAGAGGTTGCGGAAAATGCGGTCCTTGTCAGCGAGCATGCCGGCTCATCTCCCGGAGTTTCCGCGCAACAACATCGCCGTAGCGATTGCGAGCACCGCACCCAGCACGAGCCAGACCGGGTCGCCAAGCGTCAGCGCCATGCCAACCGAAGCCGCCAGGATGGTCAGCGGCACCAGTATGAGGATCACGAAGGCCGGCATCGTCGCCTGTCATCTTTCGCACCGTATCGTCATCAGCTCTTGGGCCGCTCACCGGCCTCGTTGTCCGGGCGCCAGCCCGTGCTCAGCTTCTGGCACTGCTCGATCCACTTGTCGCGCTCGACGCGACCCTTGAAGCCTTGCATCTCCGCCTCGAACCACGCGACCTCGGCGGGCGTCCACTTGGCAATCTGATCGAAGTGCCAGATGCCCATGGCGTTGAGCTTGTCCTGCAGCTTTTCGGCGACGCCCCAGATGAGCGTGAGGTCGTCGCCCTTGCCGCCACGAGGCTTGTCCATCAGCAGCGGCTTGCTGGCGGGGCCGCTCGTTCCGGCCGGCGGCCGTCCGGAGGCATCGGTGGCCGCCGGGGAAGCATGCGACGTGGCGACCGCCACGGCGCCCGCGGCAGCGGCTGCCGCCAGGCCCGGCTTCTTTCCGGTTGACGGTGCTGCGGTCGCTCCCGTCGCGGGACCGCCTGCCGGCGCGGCCGAGGGGGTGGTCGCCGCGGTCGCATCCTTTGCTCCAACTGATCCCCCGCCGGCCGCAGCCAGCGTCGATACCGTACCGGCTGTGCCGGCACCTGAAGACGGCGCGGCGCTCTGCGGCGTTGAAGAAGCGCCAGCGACGACAGCTGCCGCATCACCGAAGCGTGCCTTCCACGCTCCGATCGTCGAGCCGTCGAACAGTGTCGTGTCCTTGAGTGTCGTCGCCCCGCCCGCTGGACACGAAGCCGTGCGGCCCGTCTGCGATCCGGGTTTGGGAACCTTGCCGCTGGCAAAGCCTGCGAGCAGCGCCTCGAACAGTTCGGGCGTCAGGTCCTCATAGGTGTCCTTGAACACCTGCACCATCGGAGCGTTGGCGCACGAGCCCAGGCACTCCACCTCTTCCCAGGAGAAAGCGCCGTCGGCCGACAGGTGATGCTGCTCGGGGTGAATTTTCGACTTGCAGATGCGCATCAGATCTTCCGCGCCCCGCAGCATGCACGGCGTCGTCCCGCAAACCTGCACGTGCGCCTTGAGACCGACCGGCGCAAGCTGGAACATCGTGTAGAACGTCGCCACCTCGTAGACGCGGATGTAGGCCATGCCGAGCATGTCTGCGACGGCGCGCATCGCCGGCTCCGGCAGCCAGCCGTCGTGCTGCTCCTGTGCGCGGAACAGCAGCGGCAGGACAGCGGATGCCTCCTTGCCGGGCGGATACTTGGCAATCGTCGCCTTGGCCCAGGCGAGATTCTCCGGCGAAAAGGCGAAGCTCGCGGGCTGTTCGGGATGCAGGCGGCGAACGGCCATAAAAGGCTCCTCGGGCTCCTGGCGCGACGGGCGGGTGGGGACCGAGGTCGAAGGGCATTCCGGCGCGGAAGTGGCGTCCGGACATTAGGCGTGGCCCCGGCGGCTCCCCAAGCGCGGGCTACTGTTCCCTAGAGCCAACAACGCCTTAAAGCAAGGCTCTGCGGCCTGTCCGTTCGCAGCAGTTGGTAGGGGGAGCCGACGCAGAACAGTTGCGCGCCGACATTCAGCGCAAGGCTCAGCGGGCCTCGTCGCTGGCCGACACGCTCGGCGAACGCTTGATGAGGTCGCCCGGGCGTGCGTGCGCCCAGCGTGGCTGCTCATAGCCCAGGATCGACGGCAGCCATCCGATCATCAGGAGTGCTGCCGCGATCGGCGCCAGGAACAGCGAGATCTGCGAACCCACCCGCAGGAACCCGGTCCAGAAGACGGCAAGCAGGATGCCGAACAGAACGATGATCCAGCCGCCGAAATCGGCCCCGCGGGCGGCCGCGAACAACAACCCCACGGTCAGCGCGAACAGGCCGATCAGGATCGGGATGGCCGGCAGATCGGCATGCAGAGCGCCCATCGGCCATTTGTTCTGGCGGGCGAACAGCCGATAGGTGGTGAGGCTCAGGCCCCAGCCGAACGCTCCGATGGCCAGCAGGAACAGGTTGTCGATCATCACTTGTACTCCCGACCATGCCCTTGCGGTTCTGGCCCGCGGACACGTGAACTCCGGCATCCTCCGGCCCTGTGCCGCGAAAGGGCGACGCCGGATGGCCTTTGCTCATGTGTGCCAAAGCATTGTGGCTATGGCCAGTCGAATTGCACGAGGGAGGTTAAGGCCACCGCCGGCGTGCCCGACAAGCCGGACCCGGACGGTCAGGGCCTCGCTCCGAAGCGCTTGAAAAGCGCTGCCGCCATGCCCCCGCAGAGCAGGGCCGAGCCGGCATGGAAGGCGATGGCCGCCGCCTTGCCGCTGGAGGCCGCGGCGATGAGCGCATCGGCCAGGCACACCCCCGTCCCGAGTGCGAACCACCAGGCGAGCGCCCGCCATTCGCGAATGAGTGCGAGTACGGCCGCCAGCCCGCCAAGCCACATGTCGCGCAGCCCCACCATGTAATGCAGCTCGTAGCCGGTCGTATCGCGCGCCAGCCCGAAGTTGTTGGCGGCGGTGCGCGGCACGATCATGAAGCGGATGCCAATGACCGCGAGCAGCACGCCAACAGCCAGCGACAGCCAGACCAGATGCCGATGCTTGCCCGGAACAGGATTGGTGCCGGTCATCGGTGCACCCGCTCAGCACCGCATCTTGGACGGCAGCTTCGCCAGCTTCTCCATTCCCGAGCCGAACGGCGCGTCGAGTTTCATCGCCGCCTCGCCCTTGCGCACGGCGGAGATGTAGCCGCTGAGATACGTCCAATGCACGTTGGCGTAGGGCGCGAACAGGCGCTGCACCAGCCCCTGATCGCAAAGGCCCGCGTCGACGCAGGCGCCCACCACGTCGAAGAACTCCACGAAGGCGAAGCGGTCGTTGGCGTCCGAGGGGCCTGCCGACAGGTCCTCGCTCTGACAGCCCGCCGCACGCGCAACGTCGGCATAGACGCGCTTGCGGATCGAGAACAGCGGCTCCGAGTTGAAGCGATGGTGCAGGCTGAACACCTGTACCTTGCGCTCGTCCACCTGCTTGGCAGCGCTATCAATATACGTGGTAAGCGCAAACCAAGCGGCCGCTGCGCCAACGGCCGCCGAGACGACCGTGCCCAGTGCCTGTACCCAGTGCGCCGCTGCCGAAGATCGATCGCTCATGTTTTGACTACGCTCTCGAAACACCGAATGCCGAGGAAGCCCCGGCAGCCTACCGGTCGATCTCGCCGAACACGATGTCGAGCGAGCCGAGGATGGCGGAGACGTCGGCCAGCATGTGGCCACGGTTCATGAAATCCATCGCCGCCAGATGCGAGAACCCCGGCGCGCGGATCTTGCAGCGGTAGGGCTTGTTGGAACCGTCCGAGACAAGGTACACGCCGAACTCGCCCTTTGGCGCCTCGACTGCGGCGTAGACCTCGCCCTCGGGCACGTGGAAACCTTCGGTGTAGAGTTTGAAGTGGTGGATCAGCGCCTCCATCGAGCGCTTCATCTCGCCCCGCTTGGGCGGCACGACCTTCTTGTTGTCCGCTGAGATGGGTCCCTTGCCCGCCTCCGACATCAGCTTCTCACAGGCCTGCTTCATGATGCGCACGCTTTCCCGCATCTCCTGCATGCGGATCAGGTAGCGGTCGTAGCAGTCGCCGTTCTTGCCTATGGGAATGTCGAACTCCATTTCGGCGTAGCACTCATAGGGCTGCGCCTTGCGCAAGTCCCAAGCGGCGCCCGAACCGCGCACCATGACGCCCGAAAAGCCCCAGTCGAAGCCATCGTCGAGCTTGACGACGCCGATGTCGACATTGCGCTGCTTGAAGATGCGATTGCCGGTGAGCAGGCCGTCGAGATCGTCGACCGTCTTCAGGAACGGGTCGCACCAGTCGTAGATGTCCTGGATCAGCTCGGGCGGCAGATCCTGATGCACGCCGCCGATACGGAAGTATTTGGCGTGCATGCGCGAGCCCGAGGCACGCTCGTAGAAGATCATCAGCCGTTCGCGCTCCTCGAACCCCCACAGCGGCGGAGTGAGCGCGCCAACGTCCAGCGCCTGCGTCGTGATGTTGAGAAGGTGCGAGAGAATGCGGCCTATCTCTGAGAAGAGCACGCGGATGAGCTGACCGCGATAGGGCACGGTAAGGCCGAGCAGGCGCTCTGCGGCGAGACAGAAGGCGTGCTCCTGGTTCATCGGCGCGACATAGTCGAGGCGGTCGAAGTAGCCGATCGCCTGCAGGTAGGTCTTGTGCTCGATCAGCTTCTCGGTGCCGCGATGCAGAAGACCAACGTGCGGATCGACGCGCGTGACAACCTCGCCGTCCAGTTCCAGCACTAGGCGCAGCACACCATGCGCCGCCGGATGCTGCGGGCCGAAGTTGATATTGAAGTTGCGGATCTCTGCTTCTGCCATTTGTGCCTCGTGCGGGATGCGAGATCCCTGGAGCCTGAAACCCTAAAACCAGCCGCTCAGCGTCAAAGCCTGCGCCGCGTGATCGGCCCGACGCGCGCGGCCTTGGCCTTCTGATTCACCTTGGCCTCGAACTTGTCCCACGGAACCACCATGCGGTCATGCTTGCCCTGGCCGATGAGGTCGATGCCGTCGTGCGCCTTGACGGCGAACGACACCTTGCGGCCTGCCACACCCGTCACCTCGGCATCGACGGTCACGATCTGACCGGGAACGGTCGCCGCGACGTGGCTGACATCGATGTGGATGCCCAGCGACCCCTCACCCTCGTCGAGATACGGCGCCAGCAGCTGCAGCGCGGTCCACTCCATCAAACCGACCATGAAGCCCGTGGCGAAAACCGTCGGCATGGTCGCGAACTCGACGGCCTCCGGGTAGAGGTGCGGCACGGTCTTGGTCGCCGGCACCTTGAATTCGAAACGGAACGTCGCACCGGGCCCGAGGGTGTCTTTCATGCGGCTTGCCTCAAGTTGACGGACGCGCTGTCAGCCGGTTCACCGGCATCACGCCTTTGCCGCCTTCTCGTCGCCCGGCAGCGGATAGTTCACGCCCTCCCACGGGCTCTCGAAGTCGAAGTTGCGGAATTCCTGGTTGAGCCGCACAGGCTCGTAGACGACACGCTTGCTCGCGTCGTCGTAGCGCACCTCGACATGCCCGGTGAGCGGGAAGTCCTTTCGCAGCGGATGTCCCTGGAAGCCGTAGTCGGTCAGCAGGCGCCTCAGGTCGGGGTGCCCGGAGAACAGGATGCCGTACATGTCGTAGGCCTCCCGCTCGTACCAGTCCGCGGCCGAGAACACGTCGACGACACTGGGGACCGCCTCGGTCTCGCTCGTTGCGAGCTTCACGCGGATGCGCTGGTTGGTGCGCGGCGAAAGCAGGTGATAGACGACCTCGAAGCGCTCGGCACGCTCGGGATAGTCGACGCCACAGACGTCGATCAGAACCTCGAAGCGGCAGCGCGCATCGTCGCGCAGCACCTTCAGCACCGAAGTGATCTGCCCGCGCGCGACAGTGAGCGTCAGTTCGCCGTGGGCGATCTTCTTCGACAGCAGCGCGCCGGCAATCTTCCCGCCGGCATAGTTACCTAGCTCTTCGAGTGTCTCGTCCATGTTCGCTCCGCGACAGCGATGAGCCGATAGTCAATGGAGACCAGGGATTTGGCGCCGAAGCGAGGCGGTGAATTCGTCACCCGCTATCGCGTTAATCCCTCACCTTTCGATCGTGCCGGTCCGTCGGATCTTCTTCTGCAGCAGGAGGATGCCGTAGACGAGCGCCTCTGCCGTCGGCGGGCAGCCCGGCACGTAGACGTCAACCGGTACGACGCGGTCGCAACCGCGTACGACGGCATATGAATAGTGGTAATAGCCGCCGCCGTTGGCGCAGGAACCCATCGAGATCACGTACCGCGGCTCCGGCATCTGGTCGTAGACCTTGCGCAGAGCCGGCGCCATCTTGTTGGTCAGCGTGCCGGCCACGATCATGACGTCCGACTGCCGCGGCGAGGCGCGCGGCGCAAACCCAAACCGCTCGACGTCGTAGCGCGGCATCGAGGCCTGCATCATCTCCACCGCGCAGCAGGCCAGGCCGAACGTCATCCACATGAGCGAGCCCGTACGCGCCCAGTTGATCAGATCGTCGGTCGTCGTGACGAGGAAGCCCTTGTCGGCGAGCTCGTTATTTATCTCGGTGAAGAAGCGAGCATCGGGTTGCTGCACCTGACCGGCACCCGCGCTGTCCCGGGGCGTATCGAATGCGACGCCGGGCATCACTTGGCCGCCTGCGCCGGGTGGAAGGATCAATCCCATTCGAGCGCTCCCTTCTTCCACTCGTAGATGAAGCCGATGGTGAGGACGGCAAGGAACACCATCATCGACCAGAAGCCGAACGCGCCGATCTCCTTGAAGGCCACCGCCCAGGGGAACAGGAACGCGATCTCGAGATCGAAAATGATGAACAGGATCGCCACGAGGTAGAAGCGAACATCGAACTTCATGCGAGCATCATCGAAGGCATTGAAGCCGCATTCGTAGGCCGACACCTTCTCGGGATCGGGGTTGCGCACCGCGACCAGGAATGGTGCGACCAACAGGGCGGCGCCGATGAAGAGCCCCACACCCAGAAAGATCACGATCGGCAGATAATCGAGAAGAAGCTGGTTCAAGGCGGCGTCCTCCGCTGCGCTACGCGCCCGACGCGGCCAGCCCGGCAGAGGTCGATGCCCGCCGTGACCAGCGCGCAACTGTGTTATCTTAGCCCGCAGATACGCGCAACCGCGCCCGGCCGCTCCCCGCCCAAAGTGGGGGGCTGTTCGCAGATGCGACGATCAATTCGGGATTTCGTGTTGGAAGAAATGGCGCGAGCGACGGGACTTGAACCCGCGGCCTCCGGCGTGACAGGCCGGCGCTCTAACCAACTGAGCTACGCCCGCGCAAATCGACCCCAGCGGGCCGAGACCGCTGCTGATACGCGCAACCGGCAGTCTTCGTCAAGCCGTGATTGGAGGGCTGCGGGCGGCCATCCCGCCAGAGCAAAAGACCTGGCGCGGGGAGCGAGCCACCGCCTCGGCCGCGATGTCGCCGCCGGGGATCGCGCGCCTCACGGATAGATGCCAGGCTCGTCGCCTTTGGCAGCCTCTATCGTGCGCGTGCGCAGTGCAGCCACCCGTTCGCCAATCCTGGCAAACCCCAGCATGCGCGCCGCAAAGTCCAGGCTTGCTACGCCCACCACCGCCTGCGTGCGGGACCCGACGTCCAACTTGCGCAGGATCTCTCCGACATGGGCCTTGACCGTCGTTTCGCCGATGTCGAGTTCGTGCGCGATCTGCTTGTTGAGCTTGCCCTCGCAGAGCTTTTCCAGGACGCGCACCTGCTGGAGCGTAAGCACGCGCTCCAGGGCAGTGGTGACGGGCGTGCGGTCGCCACCCATCCCCCCTTCGCCCAACTCGCCACACTCGTTGTGGTCCATGGAGGACCTCGACCGCTCGATGCGCATGAGCGCGCGCGACGGTCCCCAGGGCACCGCCACCGCTCCGTTCATCACGGCGGACAGCGCCTCGACGATCTGTGCGGCGGTCCAAGTCTTGGAAATGAAGCCTGATGCCCCCAGCATGAGCGTCCGCTCCACGATGGGTTCCTCGTCGAAAGCAGAGATCGGGATGATCGCGGCCCGAGGCACCACCCGACGCAGCGCCAGCAGACCTTCAAGGCCGTGCGTGTCGGGCAACCAGAGGTCGAGCAACACGACCGTCGGATCGACCCGCTCGGCCGCTGCGACCGCGGTTGCCAGCGTCAGCGCGACGGTTGGCAACATGCGCGGAAAAGCACGCCGCACGACGCTCGCAACGGCATCGGCGTATATGGGATGGTCCTCGACCAGTAGAAGTCGCTGTGGCATGCGCTTCCCTCCCGTCCCGGTAGCACCGCACTGAACCGGCGGCTGCGAGGAAGGGTTTCGCACACACTATTGTGCACCGCAATGCGACATTGGGTGCAGTACACAATAATCCGTCCTTAGCCGTTCGGATAAGGCGATGGCGGTCCGAGGAAAGACCCCGCCGAATGCGGCGCATGGCCGGACGCTTTCAGCTTACGCTGTCGGAAACGTGGGGGACGTGATGGTGGGCGGTGAGAGGGTCGAACTCCCGACATCCTCGGTGTAAACGAGGCGCTCTACCACTGAGCTAACCGCCCTGAACTGCCGTGCGTGGGTCATAAGGCTGCAGCCCGGCCGGCGCAAGCCATCCCCAGCCATGACAGACCCCAATCTGCAACGCAAAAGGGGAGCCGAAAGGCTCCCCTTGATACGACAGCGACAGCCGGGCAACCCCGGTGTCAGCCGTTGAGCAGGTCCTTCAGGCCCTTCGCCGGCGTGAACTTGGGCGCGAGGCTGGCGGGAATCTGCATCGTCTGACCGGTCAACGGATTGCGGCCTTCACGAGCCTTGCGCGCCGCCACCTTGAAGGTGCCGAAGTCGGGAATGCGCACTTCCTTGCCATGCTTCATCGTCGACTTGATGTGCTCAATCACGGAATCGACCGCCTGGCTGGCCTTTTCCTTGGTCAGCTCGAGATCGCGTGCCACCGCGTCGATAAGGTCCTTCTTGCTCATTCGTTTCGATCCTCTTGGCTATGGAAGGGTTGCGACGCACACCGCAGACCGCTCGGCCTGGGATTTGTCGTCGCGCGAACTGGTTTCGTCGGGCCGCCGCAGCGGGCCACAGCCAATGCGCTGCCACCCGTGCGTCTCCTCGCCGGCGATAAGCGCGGGGGAGCTGGTGTAGGAGAAGGCCGGCGGAGAAGGCCGCGTCATGCGGCTTTTCCAGTGCCTCTGGTGGCTGCAAAGAAGCGCCCCAGGCCCCCACCGTCAAGCCCAAATCTCGGGATTTTAGGAGGATTGCGCGACGCGCACGGGCACTTTGACGCAGTGCCGAAAATGAACGATGGGCAGAACGCGGCTCTCGCCGCATCCTGCCCATCCTCAATAAAGTACAATGTTCACTGAGACGGCGCTCGGCAGCCCCAACCGTGGCCGGGACTGCCTTGCAACATCAGTGAGCCGTGACCCGCGAGCCGCCCTTGCCCTCTTCCTCTTCGCCGGAGACGGGGACAGGGGCATTCGCCTCCTCGTCCCAGACGATCGGCTCGGGCATGCGCACCAGCGCGCTCTTGACGACCTCCTCCAACCGCGAAACCGGCACGATCTGGAGCTTGGACTTCACCTCGTCGGGAATCTCGGCCAGGTCCTTCACGTTCTCCTCGGGGATGAGGACGGTCGAGATACCCCCGCGCAGCGCAGCAAGCAGCTTTTCCTTCAGCCCGCCGATTGGAAGCACGCGCCCACGCAAGGTGATCTCACCCGTCATCGCGACGTCCTTGCGGACCGGAATCTGGGTCAGCACCGAGATGATGGCCGTCGCCATCGCGACGCCAGCCGACGGCCCGTCCTTGGGTGTTGCACCTTCCGGAACGTGCACGTGGATATCGCGCGTCTCGAACATCGTGGGCGGAATGCCGAACTCGACCGAGCGTGAGCGCACGTAGGCATTGGCAGCCTGGATGCTCTCCTTCATGACGTCGCGGAGGTTGCCGGTGACGGTCATCTTGCCCTTGCCCGGCATGCGGATGCCTTCGATGGTCAGCAATTCGCCTCCCACCTCGGTCCACGCCAGTCCGGTGACGATGCCGATCTGGTCCTCCAGCTCCGCCTCGCCGAACCGATACTTGGGCACGCCCAGGTAGGCGTCGAGGTTCTCCGCCGTCACATGCACCGACTTGTTGGACGAGGTCAGGATCTCCTTGACCGCCTTGCGGGCGAGCTTGGCGATCTCGCGCTCAAGGTTGCGCACGCCGGCCTCCCGCGTGTAGCGGCGGATCAGCGTCTTGAGAGCTTCCTCGTCGATCGTGATCTCGTGCTCCTCGAGCCCGTGCGCCTGCTTCTGCTCCGGGATCAGGTGCCGCTTGGCGATCTCGACCTTCTCGTTCTCCGTGTAACCGGCGAGCCGGATGATCTCCATGCGGTCCATGAGCGCCGGCGGGATGTTGAGCGTGTTCGCCGTCGTCACGAACATCACGTTCGACAGGTCGTAGTCGACCTCCAGGTAGTGGTCGTTGAACGTGCTGTTCTGCTCGGGGTCCAGCACCTCGAGCAGCGCCGATGACGGGTCGCCGCGGAAGTCCGAGCCCATCTTGTCGATCTCGTCCAGAAGGAACAGCGGATTGACCCGCTTGGTCTTCTTCATGGACTGGATGACCTTGCCGGGCATCGAGCCGATGTAGGTGCGCCGGTGGCCGCGAATCTCGGCCTCGTCGCGCACACCGCCAAGGCTCATGCGCACGAACTCGCGGCCCGTGGCATTCGCGATCGACTTGCCAAGCGACGTCTTGCCCACGCCGGGAGGTCCGACGAGGCACAGGATCGGCCCCTTGAGCTTGTTCGTACGGTTCTGCACGGCGAGGTACTCGAGGATGCGCTCCTTCACTTTCTCGAGGCCGTAGTGCTCCTTGTCGAGGATGTCCTGCGCCTCGGCGAGGTCCTTCTTGACCTTGCCCTTGACGCCCCACGGGATCGACAGCAGCCAGTCGAGGTAGTTGCGCACGACGGTGGCCTCCGCCGACATCGGGCTCATCTGCTTGAGCTTCTTGAGCTCGGCGAGCGCCTTGTCGCGGGCCTCCTTCGACAGCTTGACCTGCTCGATCTTCTCCTCGAACTCGGCGATGTCGTCGCGCTCGTCGGTGTCGCCGAGCTCCTTCTGGATCGCCTTCATCTGCTCGTTGAGATAGTACTCGCGCTGCGTCTTCTCCATCTGGCGCTTGACGCGCGAACGGATCTTCTTCTCGACTTGCAGAACGGAGATCTCGCTCTCCATGAGCGTGTAGACGCGCTCCAGGCGGTCGGAGATCGTGGTCGTCTCCAGCACGTCCTGCTTGTCGGCGATCTTGATCGCCAGATGCGAGGCAATCGTGTCGGCGAGCTTGGAGTAGTCGTCGATCTGCGCGATCGTGCCCAGCACCTCGGGGCTGATCTTCTTGTTGAGCTTGACGTAGATTTCGAACTGAGAGACGGCCGAACGCGCCAGCGCCTCGATCTCTGTCTTGGAGCCGACCTTCTCCTCCAGACGCTCGATCTCCGCCTCGAAGAACGAAGCGTTGTCGGTGTAGCGCTTGATGCGCGCGCGCGCCGTGCCCTCGACGAGCACCTTCACGGTGCCGTCAGGCAGCTTCAGCAGCTGCAGCACAGAGGCGAGCGTACCCATCTCGTAGATGGCGTCCGTCGTCGGGTCGTCGTCGCCGGCGTTCTTCTGCGCGGCAAGCAGGATCTGCTTGTCGGCGCGCATGACTTCCTCGAGCGCGCTGATGGATTTCTCGCGCCCCACGAACAGCGGCACGATCATGTAGGGGAACACCACGATGTCGCGCAGCGGGAGGACGGGGAACACCTCCACACCGCCGGTGGCTTCGCGCTTCTGTTTATCGTCGCTCATGTCATTTCCCATCGCATTCAAGCCGCTCCGGTGATCCCGGCAGCGGCCCAGAGGATCCGCTCACCGTGCCCCGCTCCCGGTGACACGCTTGCTTGGAAGCCGTGTCCGCGGGCCGATCTGCACCGGCAAGGGTGCCCCCGTCTCGACTCCTGCCGCCTTGTGCCGGGAGCCGGCCTTCGAGCGGATCGAACTCGTCGTGGGTAACCGTCAGAACATATGGGGTACGTCAAACCGCCATCAAGTGCGCGCACCAACCCTGTGACCCAGATCGCGGATTCCGCGACCAAGACAGTAGGTTGTAGCTCAATCCGGATGCGGCCAGCAAACCCGCAAAGACGCCATGACGCAGGAGGGGCCCAAATTGACGCGCGTTTGTGGCCCGGACGCTCGATTGGAGGCCTGACGTGAGGTCAGGACGCGGTGGAGCCCTTCTCCTCCGCCCTCTCCGAATAGATGCGCAGGGGCCGCGCGCCACCCTCGACGACTTCCGGTCCGATCACGACCTCCTCGACGCCCTTCAGCGTGGGCAATTCGAACATCGTGTCGAGCAGGATGCCTTCCATGATGGACCGCAGGCCGCGAGCGCCGGTCTTGCGTTCGATGGCCTTGCGCGCAATCGCCTTCAGCGCCTCGTTCGTGATGGTGAGCTTGACGTCCTCCATCTCGAACAAGCGCTGGTACTGCTTGACCAGAGCGTTCTTGGGCTCGCTGAGGATCTGCACGAGTGCTTCCTCGTCGAGATCCTCGAGCGTCGCGATGACAGGCAGACGGCCGATGAACTCGGGGATGAGCCCGAACTTCAGCAGGTCTTCGGGCTCGACCTCGCGCAGCACCTCGCCGGTGCGCCGCTCGTCGGGCCCGCGCACTTTGGCGGCGAAGCCGATGGACGTGCCCTTGCCACGCCCGGAGATGATCTTCTCGAGGCCGGCAAACGCGCCGCCGCATATGAACAGGATGTTGGTCGTGTCGACCTGCAGGAACTCCTGCTGCGGGTGCTTGCGACCGCCCTGCGGCGGCACGGAGGCGATCGTGCCTTCCATGATCTTCAGCAGCGCCTGCTGCACACCCTCGCCCGATACGTCGCGCGTGATCGACGGGTTGTCGGACTTGCGGCTGATCTTGTCGACCTCGTCGATGTACACGATGCCGCGCTGCGCGCGCTCGACGTTGTAGTCGGCGTTCTGCAAGAGCTTCAGGATGATGTTCTCGACGTCCTCGCCGACGTAACCGGCCTCGGTGAGCGTCGTCGCGTCGGCCATCGTGAAGGGCACGTCGAGGATGCGGGCGAGCGTCTGGGCAAGCAGCGTCTTGCCGCAGCCGGTCGGGCCAACAAGCAGGATGTTCGACTTGGCGAGTTCGACGTCGTTTGACTTGGAGGCGTGGTGCAGGCGCTTGTAGTGATTGTGCACGGCCACCGACAGCACCCGCTTGGCGTGGCTCTGGCCGATCACATACGAGTCGAGAACTTGGCAGATCTCCTGCGGCGTCGGCACGCCGTCGCGGGATTTGACGAGGGTGTTCTTGTTCTCTTCACGGATGATGTCCATGCAGAGTTCGACGCATTCGTCGCAGATGAACACCGTGGGACCGGCGATGAGCTTACGCACCTCATGCTGGCTCTTGCCACAGAACGAGCAGTACAGGGTGTTCTTCTCTTGCGCCATCTCGCTCTCATCGACCTGCGGTTAGACCGCAGCCTTCCTTGGCGTGCGGCGCCTCGAGTTGCCCGGCGCCGCTCAGGACAACCGCGACGCGCCTCGTCGCGGTACTTGTTGCGGGAATCCTCTCTTGTTCGATCTGAGCACGCTAGCGTCCCCGAGATCAAGAATGGATTAACACCTGTGTGAAGCGGACCGGGGACACGGAGGCTGCCGGCCACACCACCCCGTCGGCTCGATTTCGCACCCGCCAGCAGGCGGGCCTCGTTGTCGAGGCCCTCATATCCTGCGAAAGCAAGATGTTCCGAGTGCGGCGAGCGCGCGGCAATTCGGTCGCGTAGCAGGCACCGCCCCCATCAGGGCCGGGCGCGTCGCATCGTCACGTAACGGGGGCGGAGCCGCCGCCGCTGCCCACCAGATCGGCCGGCCGCCTGGAAATCAACCAGATTTCGGCTCACTTCCCGATGCCAGCACCGCAGCCTGATCGCGGCTCGAAAGGACGCGGTCAACGATGCCGAAGTCCTTGGCCTGCTCGGCGGTCATGAAGTAATCGCGATCGAGCGTGCGCTCGATGGTCTCGTAGGGCTGGCTGGTGTGCTTGACGTAGACTTCGTTCAGGCGCCGCTTCATCTTGATGATGTCCTCGGCGTGCCGCTCGATATCGGATGCCTGCCCGGAGAAGCCGCCCGAGGGCTGGTGCACCATGATTCGGGCATTGGGCAGCGCAAATCGCATGTCCTTGTCGCCCGCGCAAAGCAGCAGCGAGCCCATGGACGCCGCCTGGCCGATACACAGCGTCGCCACCGGCGGCTTGATGAACTGCATGGTGTCGTAGATCGCCATGCCGCTCGTCACCACGCCACCCGGCGAGTTGATGTACATGGAGATTTCCTTCTTCGGATTCTCCGCTTCCAGGAACAGAAGCTGCATGCAGATGGACGCTGCCATGTGGTCCTCGATAGGACCGGTAACGAAGATGATGCGCTCCTTGAGCAGGCGCGATGGCAGGTCATAGCCGCGCTCGCCGCGGTTGGTCTGCTCGACCACCATCGGCCAGAAGGTATTCGTCACGGTGTCGACGGGATCGCGCATGGACCTCTCCTGGGAAGTTCGTGAAACGTCGTGTTCGGCCGGGTCTTGACGGCCCGGCGCGTCGTGGAGCTTGGCGGGTGCCGCCTCCCGATGAGGCTGAATGCGCCCGGAATCGCGCCGCCGCGCGAATATCGTCATGGCTGAGCCGCCCGGCAAGGCCCGGCGCGCGAGCCTTTGGCGCGCGCCTCAAGCCTCGGTCACGTCCTGCACCGCCTTCATCAGCTCGTCCTTGGTGACCTTGCGCTCCGCCGGCTTCACCTGTTCGAGGATGTGGTCGATCACCTTGTCCTCGAAGATCGGCGCGCGCAGCTGGGCAAGCGCACCCGGCGTCTTCTCGTAGTACTCGTAGACGAATTTCTCCTGGCCGGGATAGCGGCGCGCCTCCTCCATGAGGGCACGGCGCAGCTCGTCCTGCGATACCTCGATCTTCGCCTTCTCGCCGATCTCGCCGATCACCAGACCAAGGCGGACGCGCCGAGCGGCCAGCTTGCGATACTCCTCGCGCGCCTCATCCTCGGACTTGCCCTCGTCGGCGAACGTCTTGCTCTCGCGCTCCAGGCTGCGCGTGAGCTGCGCCCAGATGCCGTTGAACTCGTTCTCGACGAGCGAAGCCGGCAACTCAAACGCATGCGCAGTTTCCAGCGCGTCGAGCAACTCGCGCTTGAGCTTCATGCGCGCGCCCTGCGCGTAGTCGCTGCCGATGCGCGCGCCGACGACCTCGCGCAGCTTCTCAATGCTTTCCATGCCCAGCGTGCGTGCGAAGTCGTCGTCGATCGCAGGCACCTTGGGAGCGGCCACTTCCTTGATCGTGACGTCGAAGGAGGCCTCTTTGCCCGCAAGCCGCTCTTCGGCGTACGTGTCGGGGAACGTCGCCTTGACGACGCGCTCCTCTCCCGCCTTCGCGCCCTTGAGACCATCCTCGAAACCGGGGATGAAATTGCCCTGGCCGACGACCACCGCCATGTTCTCGTCGGCACCGCCCTCGAATGGCTCGCCGTCGATCTTGCCGACGAAGTCGAGCGTAACCCTGTCGCCGTCGCTCGCTTCGCGGCCTTCCTGCGCGTCGTAGGTGGTCGAGCGCTTGGCAAGCTCGGCCACGGCCTCGTCGATGGCCTGCGGCTCGACTTCGGCGACGAGCCGCTCGAGCTTGATGCCCGACAGGTCGGAGACGTCGATCTTGGGCAACACCTCAAACGACATGGAATAGGCGAGGTCGGACTTGCCACCGATGATGCTCTCGATCTCCCCCTGGTCCTCGGGCAGATCGATGGAGGGCTGCATCGCCGGCCGCTCATTGCGGTCGGTGATGGCCTTCGTGCTGGTCTCCTTGACGGCCTGATCGACGACCTCGGCCATCAGCGAGCGGCCATAGAGCTTCTTGAGGTGGGCAACGGGCACCTTGCCGCGGCGGAAGCCCTTGATCTGGACGCGGTCCTTGATCTCGTCGAGCCGCTTGACGAAACGCTCGGTGAGCTCGTCCTGGCCGATCACGACCTTCAGCGTTCGCTTGAGCCCATCGGAGTTGACCTCGGTGATCTGCATCGTTCTGCTCGGCCTTCGATCGAAAGATTGCGCGTTGGGAGGCCGCCGGTGCGGCGCCTCCCGGCTGGATGTATGCCCCGCGGGCCACGCGGGCCGCAGAGCGGTTGGAAACTCGCACCCTGGGCCGAAACGGCGCCCGGGCAGCTGCAGACGGTCACGGGATGCCGGCCCTGGTGCGGGCGGAGGGACTTGAACCCCCACGGCCAAGGCCACCAGAACCTAAATCTGGCGTGTCTACCAATTCCACCACGCCCGCAGGCCATGCTCCGCCTACCGTCGCGCAGCGGTTCCAACACGGCCAACGACCGCCGGAAGGTCCCCTCCAGGGGCACGCGCGGAACCGACAGGACGGCGCCGGGCCGGTCGGAGGCAAGCGTCTCGAGACCAGTCTGGGGCGCACATATATCTGGCCAGCCGCTGCAAGATCAACGTGCAAATGGGAAGGACCCCGGCAGCCCCATCGCACGGCGAGGGAGCCGCCGGGGCGCGACGGGTCCTGAAGGCCGTTCTCGGCTCCTAGCGCTGGCTCAGCACGAGCCCCGCCAGGAAGACGATCGCGACCGCGGGCAGCACCAGCACGGCCGGGTGATAATCCGGAAGCGCCAGCATGCCCTGGCTGAACATCGTCGCGACCGCCACCGCAACAGCGGCGAGCGCGAGCTTCCACATCGTCCTCGCTCCTTCCGTTTCGTAACGGCACGATCCGTGCCCGGACGCAACGTGACGGGGTAGGACGGCGCACGGCGGGTGCCGCGCGGGCGCGATCCGGAAACACCCTAACCGGCCGGCCCCGAGCCGGGGCCGGCCGCTTCTCTGTCGCCGGGCCTGTCGGCCGCCGGCTGGCTTCTCGATTACTTGTAGGGGACGGGCGCCGCGCAGCAGCTCGAGCCACCCATGTGGTAGCGCAGACCGACCTTGATCTCGTGCGCCGTGATGTCGTCGAGCTTGACCGCCGGGTTGACGTTGAAGCCCGTGTCGGAGCGCTGGCTCGCGATCGAACCCATGTCGATGTAACGGTAGCCGACGTCCAGGATCGCGCGGTCGGAGATCTGGTAGCCGACGCCGGCCATCAGCGACCAGGCGAAGGCGAGGTCGTTGTTGCCGCTGATCTGGTTCGTCAGGTTCGGGTTGCCGGTGAAGTAGACGTTGTCGAGCTGGTGGTAGGCAAGGCCGATACCGGCGCCAACGTAAGGAACGAAGCCGCCCCAGTTGCCCAGGTCCTTATAGACGTTGAGCATCATGGTGTAGGTGCGCAGCGACGTGTGCATGGGATCGCCGTCGACCGGCTCGTCCCAGACCGGATCGGTCGGATAGTTGTTCGTGATGGTGAAGTCGTTGGGCTCACCGTCGAACTTGCGGTCGCCACGCACGCCAAACATCACTTCGGCGCGCAGACCGCGCGAACCCGAGCCGCAGCCGGCGCCGAACTCGCCCAGCCATGTATTGTCGAGCGATGCGTTGGCGACGTCGCTGCCCTGATAGACGTACGTCTCTCCGGTCATCGTGCCGGTGTAGCCGGGGTCGTAATGATCCGCCACGCCATCGGCGGTGGGGTCGCCGCTCCAATCACGGATGATGTTGTTGACGGGCCACTTCGCATTCGGCGAGCGCGAGAACGAGTAGCCGATGTCGGCGCGGAAGTAGCACGGACCTGCGCCGGCCGAGACCACCTGCGGCAGCGGCACATAGTCGTCTTTCACCGAGCCCTGATAGGGGCCCAGGTCGGCCGCATTGGCCGGGGCGATCGCGATGGCTGCCACGGCGGCTGCTGCCGAGACGATGCCAGCCTTAGCAAGAACTTTCATTTGGCTTGTCCCTCTCAATACAGGCGCTCGGTCGTGGAGGCCCTGTCGAACATGGTCGTTCGAGCGCTGATCATGGCCTTGTGCGGTTAAAGCCGGGTTAAGCCCCGTTTCATTACGGGACGAGACGCATTGCGGTGCGCGCCGGCGGTCTTGCGGGGGACTGCGGCGGCGGCTAGTTTGGCGCCCGATTTTCCTGGAGAAACCGCCGCTCGCCGCAACGACCGAGTGGCCGGCCGAGGAGCTGACCGTTGAAGTATTCGCCAAGCGTGGCGGCCGCCGTCGGCCGCACGCCCCTCATCAGGCTGAAGCGCGCGAGCGAGACGACCGGCTGCACGATTCTGGGCAAGGCCGAGTTCATGAACCCGGGCCAGTCGGTCAAGGACCGCGCGGCGCTCTACATCATCGAGGATGCCGTCGCCGCCGGCCGGCTGAAGCCTGGCGGCACGATCGTCGAAGGCACCGCTGGCAATACGGGTATTGGGCTCACGGTGCTTGCCAATGCGCTCGGCTACAAGTGCGTCATCGTCATCCCCGAAACGCAGTCGCAGGAGAAGAAGGACACCTTGCGCATGCTCGGCGCCGAACTCGTCGAGGTGCCAGCCGTCCCCTACAAGAACCCAAACAACTACGTGAAATATTCGGCCCGTCTCGCCGAGCGCCTCAACTCCGAACTACCCGGCGGAGCGGTTTGGGCCAACCAGTTCGACAACGTCGCCAACCGCCGCGCGCACATCGAGACGACCGCCGAGGAGATCTGGACCGACACGCAGGGAAAGGTCGACGCCTTCATCTGCGCGGTCGGATCGGGTGGCACGCTGGGTGGCGTGTCGATGGGGCTCAAAGCCAAGCGCGACGGCATCGTAATCGGTCTGGCCGACCCGCCCGGCGCCGCGCTCTACAGCTACTACACGACCGGAACGCTGAAGGCGGAGGGCTCGTCGGTCAGCGAGGGCATCGGGCAGGGCCGCATCACCAAGAACCTCGAAGGCGTCATCGTCGATCGCGCCTACCGCATCGAGGATAAGCAAGCGGTCGAGACGATGTTTGGTCTGCTGAGCGAGGAAGGCCTGTGCCTGGGCGCCTCGTCGGGCGTCAATGTGGCCGGCGCCGTGCGGCTAGCCCGTGATCTGGGCCCCGGGCATACCGTCGTTACAATCCTGTGCGATCTGGGCTATCGCTACCAGTCGAAGCTGTTCAACCCTGCATTCCTGCGGGACAAGGGCCTGCCCGTGCCGGCCTGGCTGGAACGCGGCACGTCGAGCCTGCCCCGGGTCTTCGCCGACCCAGCGGCAACCGCCTGAGGCCCGCCCCGCTCACCACCTTTTCCGCCGGCCGCCGTGCCGGTGCCAGACCGGAGGACGAAAACAGTGCCGCTCAGTGCCAAGAACTGGATTGTCGAGACCGACTGGCTCGCGCAGCACCTGGACGCCCCCGACCTTGTCCTCTTCGACGCCTCCTGGCATCTGCCGACAGCCAATCGCGACGCCAAGGCCGAGTACGCTCAGGCGCATATTCCAGGCGCCCTGTTCTTCGATATCGACGATCTCGTCGACGAGAAGTCGGATCTTCCGCACATGCTGCCGTCGACGGTCAAGTTCGCCAGCCGCATGAAGAAGATGGGCGTGGGCGACGGCACGCGTATCGTTGTTTACGACGCCGACGGGCTCTATTCAGCGGCCCGTGCCTGGTGGACGTTCCGCGCCATGGGCCACGGGGACGTCGCAGTCCTCAACGGCGGCCTCAAGAAGTGGCAGGCGGAAGGGCGGCCCGTTGACGACGGCCCGCCGCAGAAGCGCTCCGAGCGTCATTACACGCCGCGCCTCAACGCCGACCTGATCCGCGACATCGACGACATGCGCGCCCTGTTGCGCACGCCGCGCGAGCAGATCGTGGACGCGCGCTCGCCCGGCCGTTTCGCCGGCACCGAGGCCGAACCGCGCGAGGGCCTGCGCGGCGGGCACATTCCAGGTTCGCGCAGCCTTCACTACGAACTGCTGCTCAACGCGGACGGCACGTTCAAATCGAAAGCCCAACTCGAGCGGCTGTTCACCGATGCCGGCATCGATCCGCACAAGCCGGTGGTAACGACCTGCGGCTCAGGCGTGACCGCGGCGATCCTGTCGCTGGGGCTCGCAGTGCTCGGGCAGACCAACGCCGCCGTCTACGACGGCAGTTGGGCCGAGTGGGGCCAGGACAACGGGCTGCCCGTCGAAACCGGCCCGGCCCGCGAGGTTGCCCAGACCTGACCGTTCCTTTTCGAGAGCGGCTGCCTCCCCCCATGGCCTTCCCTTTGCGGGGGGCAGAGACCTTCGGTCGCGGTGGACGGCGCGGTTGATCTATGTCATATTGCGCTGCAACATCGCGAACCGGCAATATGAGTTCGCGGCTGCGGTCCACCGATTCGGCAAAACCCTCTGGATCGGCAGAGAAGCAAATATCGTGAGCAAATCCTGGAGCTAGGATGCCCCCCGCGACCATGAGCAGAACCTCCGTCCACGACCTTGTGCCCGACCACGTACACCCGCAGGAAGCCCATCGGCTGATGCGGGACGTCGGATTGGTGCTCGTCGACATCCGCACGCCGTCCGAATGGATGCGCACCGGCATCGCCGAGGGAGCGGTCCCGCTGACGCCGACAGGTCCCCACTTCGCCGACGAGATCGCCAGCCTGTTGGGCGGCGACAAGTCTCGCCCCGTGGGGCTGATCTGTGGCTCGGGCGCTCGATCGGCACAGGCGCAGCGTTTCCTGGCCGCCAACGGGTTCACGCAAGTGACCAATGTCGTCGAAGGCATGACCGGCGCTGGCGGGGCCGGACCGGGCTGGATCCTGCGCGGCCTGCCCACGGTCCCCTATCACCATCGCTGAGCGGCCAGAGATCTGGACCGTCCGTGAGATTTTGGCCCGTGCCGCGTCGGCGGCGCGGGCCTTCGCGCATATCGGCGCCGGGCAGGTCGCTACTCCGGCAGCGGAATGAAATCCTCAGCATCGCCGGGCACGACGTCGAACCGACGCAGCTTCCAATCCTCCTTGGCGGCGCGGATGCGGTCTGCCGACGACGAGACGAAGTTCCACCACATGTGCCGGGGACCATCCATCGGTTCTCCACCGAGCAGGATGAGACGCGCGTTCGAGGTGGCGAGCACCGAGATACGATCGCCCGGCCGGAACACGAGCAGGCGCCCAGCCTCGAACACGTCACCGGCAATGTCGATCTCGCCTGAGACCACATAGAGCGCGCGCTCGTCGAACTCCGGATCGAGCGGCAGCACGGCACCAGGCGCCAGCACCGCCTCGGCGTAGAAGGCTGGATGCGGGAATGCCACCGGCGAGGTAGCGCCATAGAGCGAGCCCATCACCACGCTCACGCGCTTGCCCTCGCCCGTAATCCTCGGCAACGCCTCGCGTCCATGGTGCGCGAACGCAGGGGCGTCCTCCTCGTGCGCCTCGGGCAGCGCCGCCCATGCTTGGATGCCGAACAGGCGCGGCCTCTCCTGGCGCAGTGCCGGCGGCGTGCGCTCGGAGTGGACGATGCCGCGCCCCGCGGTCATCAGGTTGAGTTCGCCCGGCCGGATGGGCTGCGCCGTGCCCAGGCTGTCGCGATGCATGATCTCGCCGTCGAACAGATAGGTGACGGTGGACAGGCCGATATGCGGGTGAGGTCTGACATCGATACCTTCCCCGAGAAGAAACTCTGCCGGGCCCATCTGGTCGAAGAAGATGAAGGGTCCGACCATCTTGCGCCCCACCGAGGGCAATGCACGGCGGACCTGGAAGCCACCAAGATCTCTCGCGCGCGGAACGATCACCTGCTCGATGGCATCGCAGGAATGCCGGTCGCCCGGAACGGGATCGAAATCGGGAAGGCTGCTCATGTCCGCTCTCCGGAGTGTTGCCTCGCTCGGCACCCGGCGGCACCATAGCATCGCTGCCAGCGGTACTGGGCAAACGCCCTGGAGGGACGATGCACGACGCGAACGGTGCCGCCTTGCGTTGGTCGAGCGGACTGACGGTGCTTCTCGCCTGCATTGCCGCGCCGACGTCCTTTGCGCGACCGGAGCCTTTGCCCCCAGGCGCCGACACCTGCACCGAAGACGCCATGATCGTATTCGACGGCTCGGGCTCGATGCAGCGCCTCGCCTACAGCGGCGAGACCCGCATGACGCTGGCCCGGGCTGCTGCCGATGCGGTGGTGCCCGCGGCCGCTCGAACGCGGCGGCTGGGCCTTGCGGTCTACGGTCCAGGCGGTGGACCGGACTGCTCGAATTTTCGCGTGCGCATCCCACCCATGCACGATGCCGCAGCGCCCATCCTTGCGGAGATCGCGGATCTAACGACGGCCGGCGAAACGCCGCTCACATCGGCGGTCGAGCAATCCGCGATGATGCTGGGCTGGCCCGCGACGCCACAGACGATCGTCGTCGTTACCGATGGCGACGAGAACTGCGGCGGCGATCCGTGCGCGCTCGGCCGCCGTCTCGCCTCCGCCGGAAGCCACGTCAAGGTGCACGTGGTGAGCTTCCGCACTGGCACGCTGCCGCGCTTCCGCGCGCAGTGTCTGGCCGAAGAGACAGGTGGCCATTTCATCCCCACCGAAACGCTGGAGGAACTGGTCGAGGCCCTGTCGCGCGTTCTCGTCTGCCCGCAGGTCGCAGCGGCGGATGCGCAAACGCTCACTGGTCGGGGAAGAACTGCGCGATCCACGTCTCGGTGAGCGCCCGGCTGTCGTGGCGCAGGAACGCGCGCAGATCGACGGGATCGCTTCCTTCAGCCTGGATGTCGAACAGCGCGCGCCAGCGCAGCCGCTGATCAACCACGGGGTGCGCGTAGGCATTGGAGACAATGCCGCGCGAAGATGTCACCACCAGCTCGACATCATCGCGCCCAAGCCCGTCGAACGCCTCGCCCTGGAAATCGACGACGAACTTGCGCGTTCCCGCCGGCCGCTTCTGCCCGGGCCTGCCGCCCTGCCCGGAAAACGTCGCCGTCGCCTTGCCCAGACCACCCGGATAGGGCGTGTCGTCGACCCAATTGAGCTTATAGGACCAGCGCCCACCCTCACCTGCTTTCAGCGTGCGCTCAGGCGTCCAGTAGATCGCGATGTTGTCGTGGATCTCGTCGTCGGTGGGGATCTCCAACAGCTGCACTGCGCCCTTGCCCCAGTCCTCGCCCGGCTCGACCCAGGTGGAGGCGCGGCGCTCGTAGAAGACCCCGTCGTCGAGATAGCTTACGAAGTCGCGGTCGCGCTGCTGCAGGCCGAAGCCTTTCGGGTTCTCGTCCACGAACGAGTTGGTCATGACGCGCGGCGGATTGTTGAGCGGTCGCCACAGGCGCTCGCCTGTGCCCGTCAGGATCTGAAGCCCGTCGGAATCATGCACCTCCGGACGCCAGTCGGCGGCCTGTTTGCGGCTTCCCTCGCCATACCAGAACATGGACGAGAACGGCGCGATGCCCAGGCGTTTGATGTCGGCCCGCGCGAATAGCTCAAGCGTGATGTGCTGCTGCGTACGGTGGATGCCAACCGCGTCGGAGACGCGGCGGGTCGCTATGCGATAGGCGCCCGTTACGCTCGGACTTTCGAGCAGAGCATAGATGTCGAGAGCATTGGCGCCGGCGCCTTCCAGGTAGAACTCGGAGAAGCGGGGGAACTCTTCCGGCGTCGGCAGCCCGGTATCGATGGCAAGCCCGCGCGCCGAGAGGCCGTACTGGTTATAGGGACCTGACGTGCGGAAGTAGGACGCGCCCAGGAACGCGAGCCAGTCGGTTTCCAGATCCGGTGCCATGACCCGGAAGCCCGCGAAGCCGATGTTTCCCTTGAGGCCACGCGCAACGTGATCGTCGGGCATCTCGAACAGCGATGCGTCGTAGATCACCTCACGCGACTTTCCATCGTCCACCACGTGGCAGCGCACCGGCTCCTGAAAGAAGCGGCCGAGGTGGAACAGTTGAACCGGCGTCTCGCCGATCGGCAGCGAGGCGGCGCGGCGGAACCGGATCTGCTGGTAGGCATCGTAGTCGATGCGGTCGAGGATGGCGCCGTGCGGGGAGCGAGCCGGCACGAAAGGCGCCGCGGCCAGGCGGCGTGCCTTCTCCGTCAGGTGCTCGAAAGAGAATGCCTTGGCCGGGCCGAATGTCACCTCAGGGCCGGGTGTGGCCGCCGCCTCCTGCCCCGTGCCGCCGGCGAGTACCGGCGAGAGTATCGCGGGGGACGCCAGCGCAGAACCGCCTCCGACGACGACCGCCCGTCGGGACACTCCAATCGATCGCGACCGTCCGCTTCCCGGCATCGGCCACCTCCCCCATCCTGAACGCACGGCATCGGCGCGACCGCCGCGAGCGCCTGCTCTACGTCGGTGACAGCCACGGTCGCAAGCCCTCAAAGCTGCGACAGGAATGCCAGCAGTGCGGCGCGGTCGTCCAGCGGCATGGAGGCGAACCTGTCGCGCGCAGCGGCCGCCTCCCCGCCGTGCCAGAGTATCGCTTCATCGAGCGTGCGCGCGCGGCCATCGTGCAGGAGACCATCGCCTTCACCACCGCTTGCGGCGGCGCCACCCTGGCCAAGTCTCGCGCCAAGGCCCCAAAGCGGCGCCGTCCGCCATTCGCGTCCCGAAGCGGCACCCTCGGCGACCGCGTCGGCCAATCCATCCCCTAGATCGTGCAACAGCAGGTCGGAGTAGAGCGCGACTTCGACACCAGACAGATGCGGCTTGCCGGGCACCTCGCCGGTGCGGAAGGCCACACGATGACACGCTGCACAACCCGCGGCATGAAACACGCCCTTGCCTGCCCTCGCGGTTTCGCTGTCGGCTCCAGTGGGGGGCCGCGGCGGCGCGAGACCTTCGAGGAACGCCGCCACGAGGGCGACTTCCTCGGCGCTCACCTCGTACCCTCCCTTGACTGCGGAGCCGCCGTCGGGCGCGGCGATGCAAGCCTTCTGCGCCGGCGTGCAATCGGCTTGACGCCCCGGGCGCAGCGGCGAGGACAGCCCCAGGTCGCGAGCAAATGCATCGGCCGCCTGCTCGGCGAGGCTCGCAACACTTGCCTTCCAGCCGAAGCGCGCAAGATTCGGGTTCGTCTCCGCCTGCCCCGTACCAACATGCGCCGGAGCGCCTACGCGGCCGGAGATGCCGTCGCCGTCGCGGTCGTCGGGATCGGCCCCGGCACGGATGGCCGCTTCCGGTATCGCCGCGACGAGGCCGATACCGGCAATGGCGAGCGGGCGGCGCAGGGAGAGCGCTTCGTCCTGCAGAGGCGCGCCGTAACCGGTTGCCTCGATCGAAGGGACAAGACGGCGCAGCACCACCACGTGCCCGCGCTTAAGGTCAATCGTCCGCGCGTCGACGGAACGCACGACGAGCCGACCTTCCTCGGGCACACCGGGGACAGCACGGTCCTGCAACTGCGCGCCAAACACTTCGCTCCCGGGAGAGTCTGGCGCGATGCGCGCCACTGGGTTGCGCTCTTGCTCGCCTCCGTGACACGAGGCGCAACTGTCCGCGTTGTACAGCGGCCCCAGTCCATCGGCGCCGTCCGACACGTCGGGCGCGGGCACCCAGCGGGCAGCAAAGATCGCCCGACCGATGGCGAAGCGGGCCAGGGCCTGGGACGAGAGAGTGGCAAGCGGCGCATAGACCCTTCCTGGGTCACGAGGGACAGCCGCCGCGGCCGGCACACGCGAGGACGCGGATGCGTAGAGCCCGGCCAGCAGGCACGCGCCGCTGAGCGCCGCGCCTGCCACGCGTTGCAGCCTCAGGGCGGCAGACCGCCCGTCCGCCTCGGCAACGTTCATACTACGCCCCAATTCCTGCGCCCGCCTGCCATCGACTGTCGCGAAATCGGCGGGCGACTTTGCTATTGTTCCCCGAATCCAGTCGAATGGCCGTCGAATCGCGCGTCATCGTTCCCCCGCTGCAGCCGAACGGATCAACCTCTTTTGAACCAGAAAGCGGAGCCGCATCTCGACCACGTCGACGACGCCACGCTGCCGGGCGCCGATTTCGCGCGCAAGTCCCTGGTAACCGCGACGCTGGTTTCGAGCGGACTGCTGGCGACCTGGGCGGTGACAAGCCTGTTCGCCGGCGACGGTCTTGCCGGACTCGATCTGGCGGCAACGCAGTGGCTTCGGGCCGAGGGATCGCCCACCGATCCGTTGGGCCCCGACTGGCTCGACGGTGCCATGCGCGACGTGACCGCGCTCGGCAGCAACCTCATCCTCTTCCTCGTGGTCGGCGTCGTGCTCGCCTTCCTTGCATTGACCGGACGGCAGGGTCCAGCACTCCTGCTCGGCTGGACGACGGTGGCGAGCTTCCTCCTCAACAACCTGCTGAAGTTCGCCATCGGCCGCGCGCGACCGGATTTCCTGACACCTGCGGTCATCGCCGACAGTTCGAGTTTCCCGAGTGGCCACGCCATGCACACGGCCACCGTATTCCTCCTCATCGCGGCCCTCGCCGCACGTGAGATGATCGATCGCCGGCTGCGGGCCCTGGTGATGGGAACGGCCGTTGCTCTCACTGCAGCCGTCGGCCTCACGCGCATCCATCTGGGCGCCCACTGGACGAGCGATGTTCTGACCGGCTGGACGATCGGCACGGCGCTGGCGCTCGTCGGATGGCTGTTGGCGCGCTCACCACGACCGCCCTCATAGCATTCGCTGTCGCGTGATGCAGCGACGCCTCAGTGCGCCGCTGGTCCGGAATCGGATGCCCTGCTACACTTGGCCCCCGGAGGATTCCGCCAGCGATTCGAACGCTGTCGGCGCGCTTCGGGATTTTGTATCTACAGCGTACCGTCTGGCGTTGGTTGCCACCGACCAGCATCAGACGCGACAGGCCATCGAGGCATCGAAACGCGCACATGAGCCTTCTCGCACCCGCCGGCTTCGTCTCGTGTGACCATCTGGTCGAAGGCTACGTCCACCGTAGCGTCGGCTGTCACGACGAGATGGTGCGTGCCGACGGCAGTGTGCGACCCCACTGGCGCGCGCTGCTGGATGCGCTCGGCAATATGAGCGCCGAGGACATCGGCGCGATGGCCGCGGCGCTCGACCGGCGCGTCCACCAGATCGGCATCGCCTACGACATCTTCGCTGACCCCACCCATCCCAGCCAGCGCTGGACCGTTGACGCGATGCCACTGGTGATCGCAGCGGAAGATTGGCACCAGCTCGAACGGGCCCTTTCCCAGCGCGCCCGGCTGCTCGATTCAATCCTCAGCGACATCTACGGCGACCAGTCGTTGATGCGCGACGGGCTCATTCCACCGGCGCTCGTTTTTTCCGACCCTGCCTTCCTCAGGCCCGCGCACGGCATCCGTCCGCCCTTCGGGTTCCTGCAGTTCTTCGCCGCCGACGTCGCTCGGGGCGCCGATGGCCGCTGGCGCGTGATCGACATTCATACCGAGACACCTGCCGGCATCGGCTCTGCCCTCGCCAATCGCGTGGCGCACACGCACGTCGCCGGCGAATTGTTCCGCAACCTCGGCGCAAGGCGCGTCGCGGGCTTCTTCCAGACGTTACAAACGGCGATTTCCGATCGCGCCGGGCGCGGTGCCCCCCGCGTCGCGCTGCTGACGCCTGGTCCCCAGCACGACGACTATTTCAGTCACGCCTACTTGGCGCGCTACCTGGGCTACCTGCTGGTCGAAGGCAGCGATCTGCGGACTGACGACGACCGGGTCTTCTTGAAGACGCTGGAGGGTCTGAAGGAAATCGACGTCATCGTCCGCTGCGTCGAGGGCCGCAGCTCCGATCCCCTGGAACTGGATCCGGGCGGCTTTGCCGGGCCAGTAGGCCTGATGCAGGCCGTGCGACGGTCGCCGTCTCTCGTCACGAACGCTGTCGGGTCTGCAGTCGTCCAGAACCGCGGCCTGGGCGCCTATCTTGGACGGGTGTGCCGCCACGTCCTGGGAGAGGATCTTCTGATCGAGGATGCGCCGCGCCGCTGGCTCGGTGACCCCGACCTTCGCGAATCCGTGTTGCGCGATCGCGATCACGTGGTCGTCCGCAGGGCGCAGGAAGGTGCTGGCCGTCCGGGCCGCGCCGCCATTGGCCAACGCGCCGACGTTGCCGACCAGAGCCTCGACGCCTATGCGCGCGACCTCGCCCTCGTGGGCGACGGGCTGGTCGCCGAGGACCGGCTCGACTTCGGCACCACCCCATCCTTGCGCGATGGCGCCCTCCAGCCGGTTCCGTTCGCCGTGCGCCTCTACCTGACGCGCTCAGCCGACGGCTTCATGATGATGCCGGGCGGCCTCGCCATGACGATCGACCCGACGCTTTCGCTAGGCTTGAGTTCGCCGGAGGGGCTCACGCGCGACGTTTGGGTGGTGGGCGACGATCGCCAGCCGCAGCACGCGAGCCTGTGGCGCCCGACGCTTGAGACCGCGCACGTCGAGCGCTCGCAGCGCGTGACGCAGAGCCGGGCGGCGGACGATCTGTACTGGCTCGGCCGCTACACCGAGCGGGCCGACTGGACCATGCGCGTCCTGCGCAGCGCCTTGCAGCGGCAGCAGGAGGATGGGCTGCCAGCAGACGGCCGCGCCGCAGCGCGCCGGTGCCTGGAGGTGCTGCTCACCGACGAGCCGACCGCTCCCCCCCCGTTCAGAACCGACTCGGACGGTCAGGCCATTGACCGCCTGGTGCGCGTGCTGGTGGCTGGACCGGCAGGAATGCGGGTGCTGCCACGGACGTGCGATGGCCTCTACCGCGTCGCCAGTTTGACGCGCGACCGCCTCTCGCTCGAAGCCTGGCAAACGCTGGAGCGCTTCCAGCCGGGCAGCGAGTGGCGTCAGAAGATGGTCGCCGGCCGCTCCGGCCAGCTCCTCGACCTCATAGAGGAGGGGCTGGCTTCGCTCGCCGCGTTCGCCGGGCTCATGCACGAGAACATGACGCGCAATTTCGGCTGGTCGTTCCTCGACATGGGTCGCCGTCTGTCGCGCGCCTACAATCTGTCTGAGGCGGTGGGCGCGCTGTTCGGACATCCGCACGCGCCGACCGTCGCCACCGACGAAGACGAGGCGAGCAGTCTGCGCTTCCTGCTCGAAGTCGCCGACAGCTTCATCACTTATCGTTCGCGCTACCGGCTCGACCCGATGCTTCCGCTCGTGCTCGACCTGCTGCTCGTCGACGAGAGCAACCCGCGCAGCCTCGCCTTCCAGCTGGCGCGCATCGACCAGCATCTGGAGAGCCTGCCGCAGGCGAGCCAAGGCATCGCTCTACCCGACGAGCGTCGCCGCATACTGCTGCTCAGCACAGCGGTGCGGCTCGCCGACGTGCGCTCCCTGGCCGCGGGAGAGCGCCGCGCGCTCGGCCGCCTGATGGACCAGATGACGCACGAACTGCCGGAGCTGTCCAACGTCATCGCGAGGCGGTATTTCAGCCTCATCGAGGGACGGCCACAGCGGCTGCGCACGCGTCTCGACCAGAAGCATTGATCCCGTTTCAGGAGCCGCGTGCCACCGGACGGCACGAGTAACGCCCATGAAGTACGACATCAGCCACAAGACGACATACCGGTACGGCCAGCCGGTCTCCCATTCACATCAATGCCTTCACCTGTCGCCGCGCCCGATAGAGGGCCAGACGATCCTGAGCCATGCGCTGCTGATTGAGCCGGCGCCCAGCATCCGCCACGACAGCATCGACACCTTCGGCAACCCGCTCGTGCGGCTGGAAATCGACCGGCAGCACGAGGTGTTCTCGGTGCACGCATCGACCGTCGTCGAGGTGACCGGCGGATCCTATCCCCCGCCCGAGCAGAGCCCGCCCTGGGAGTTCGTGAGCGATTGGGTGGAGCGGGCTGCCCCGCCCATCGATCTCGACACCATCGCCTTCGCCTGTCACTCGCGTCTGACGCCGCCGAGCCGCGTCGTTGCCGACTACGTGGCCCAATCGCTGACGCCGGGCCGCCCCATACTGTCGGCGGTGCTCGATCTCACGCGCCGCATCTATCGTGACTTCCGGTTCGATGCGACCGCCACCGATGTTTCGACGCCGGTCGACGAGGTGATGCGGCTGAGGCGGGGCGTCTGCCAGGATTTTTCGCATCTGGCTCTGGCGGGCCTCCGGGCGGCGAAGATACCGGCCCGGTACGTCAGCGGATACCTGCTGACGCGACCGCCACCGGGCCAACCCAAGCTGCGCGGCGCGGACGCTTCGCATGCCTGGATCGCCATCAACGTGCCGGGGACCGGATGGGTCGATTTCGATCCGACCAACGGCATCATGCCCGTGGACGAGCACATCGCCTTTGCGATCGGGCGCGACTACGACGACGTCAACCCGATCTCGGGCATCATCCTGGGCGGCGCCGAGCACAACGTGACGGTGGCTGTCGACGTCGATCAGGTCACGTAGGCCACGCAACGATCGGCTCCACCTCGCCATGTACCAAATGGCAACGCCGGACCTGCCGGTCGCGTGAGCCAAGTCAAGAGCGGCTTTTGCGCGAGCGCCTAGCATGCGCGCCGATCGGACAGGACTTGGCGGCGACCCGTATTTTGCGGCGGCGCCATCGCGCGGAGCCAATCATGAGCAAGACCCTCGAGCCGACGACAGCGCCGGGCATCGGCCACAACGCAGCCGACACGGTTCTCACCATCGAGGCGCGGTTCTTCAACAGCCTCGCCAAGTACAGCGGCGTCGACGGACTTTCCCGCCGTATCGAAGTTCGCGCCGGAACCACCATCGCCGATCTGATCGCGCGCTTCGGCCTGCCAATGGCCGAGATCTTTCTCGTGCTGCGCAACGGCCGCGACATCACGCCCGGCCTCTACCAAAGCGGCAACGTCAATGGCGAGGTGGCTGTGCAGGACGGCGACGTGATCGCGTTCTCGGGCCCCGTGCCCTACAGCTATGGCTACGGCGCGCCTGTCGTTTGAGCTGTGCGCCGCGTCCCGGACAAATCTCCACTCGATACATGCGGACATTGCGATGCTTGAACATTAAGCTCTTGTTATCGTGCGACATTTCGACCGCGCCGCACCTTGGATGCGCCTCACTTGAGCAAAGTCAATCTCCGGCGGCGGAACCCGGTTGAGGCTCTTGCCAGCGACCGGCGGAAGAAGCCCGTCACAAAAAAATCCGGTCGTGCACGGCGCGAGGGCGCCGGCAGGAGGTACCCATGGCATGGCCGATGTACGAGCAGGTGGAACGCCGCGCCCGCAGGCTCAAGGATATGATTTCGCGGACAGGAGTTAGCCCGCGCCTGCTCATCCGACATGGCGCCGGCGCGACGATCGACAAGGCGACGCTCAACTGCCTCGCCTGTCCGCATCCGACCGCGTGCATGGACTGGCTGGACGATCCCTCACACCAGGGCGATCCGCCGCCGCGCTTCTGCAGCAACAGATCGCTGCTCGAGCAATTCCGGACGGCGCGCTGAAGCAACCCTCATCAACGGGCATGGCGTATTGCGGCCGCTGCACCGACGCGCAGCGGCATGACCGGGCGCGGACCGGCAATCTCCAGAATGAACTTGCGCCGGATCGCGCGGGCGAAATCCTCGTAGCCGTTGGCAGTGATGACGAAGGCACCGGCGCCGCCCATGACGTGACGCTCGTACCAGCGCGTAAGCGTCCGGGCGTCGTCGTCCGAGGGCAGCGGAAACTCCTGTTGCGTCGATCCCGGAGCGCGGTTCCAGCGCTCGATCTCGTGCTCCAAGCCGTCTTCCAGGATCGGCAGCCCGTTGATCACCGCGCCCTGTTCGACAAGGCGGTCGCGCACCTTGTTGACGTAGAGCGTCGATGTGCAGTTGTCGGGACCATCGCCGGAGACGTCCACCACCACCCTGTCGGCTTTCACCGGGACAGGATTCAGCGTCTGGTCGGCGAGATAGGTCAGCATGCGGCCCAGACAGGTGTACTCGCCCGAGACGGCGGGCAACGAGCGCAGCATGCGTGCGACGGCGGCAGCATCCGACTGGCTGGCGATCCACGTCCAAGGCAGCAGCACGCGCGCCCGGTCCGCCCAGCCGATCAGCGTGAACAGAATGGCGTGGCGCGGACCGCTGGTGATGACGCGGACGACATCAGGGTCCTCCAGCGCCTGGGCAATCCCCTCCATCTGCAGACGGTAGCGCGCCTCATCAACGGATTGGGAGATGTCGACCGCCATCACCAGCGCGGTATCGACCGCATCCTCCGCAGCTACGGAGGGAGGCTTTGCCGAAAACAGCAATAGGCCGACCAGCGCGAACACGGCCGCCTTGATCGGAGCGCTCCTGCCAACGGTCCGGCCGTCGAGGCGGCCGCTAGCCGCCCGATCCCGGTCGAACGTCCAGCCCACCATCTCAAGTTCTCCGCTGATAGATGAACCCGGAACGTCCGGCGACCCACCGGTCCACACACTCCCGCGCCACGGTGGCTTGAGCCTAAGCCAAGCCGCACCGCGGCGGCAAACCTTCGCTGGGTCGGAACCCGCCGGCGTTCATTCACAGGTTGTTGTCCGTCGGCAGCCGGTTTGACCCCCGCATCGCGGCGCGCGAATGTATAAGGCAGCCATGACCGCACAGACGACATTGAAGCCCGCCACGCGGGTCTCCGTTCGCGGAGTGACCTTCGCCAATGACGCGCCGCTCGCGGTGCTCGCCGGCCCGTGCCAGATGGAAAGCCGTGCACACGCGATCGAAATCGCCACCGCGCTCTCCGAGATGGCCCGGCGCCTGGGCATCGGGCTGGTGTTCAAGGCGAGCTTCGACAAAGCCAACCGCACGTCGCTGTCGGGCGCGCGCGGCATCGGACTGGCCAAAGCACTCGACGTGTTCGCCGAGATCCGCGAGAGCCTCGGTCTGCCGGTCGTGACCGACGTCCACGAGGCGGCCCAGTGCGCACGGGTCGCCGAGGTCGTCGATATCCTGCAGATCCCCGCTTTCCTGTGCCGTCAGACGGACCTGCTCATCGCAGCCGCCGAAACCGGCCGCGTCGTAAAGATCAAGAAGGGCCAGTTCCTGGCGCCCTGGGACATGCGCAATGCAGTGGCCAAGGTGACCGGCTCGGGCAACGCCAACGTGCTCGTCACCGAGCGGGGTGCATCGTTCGGCTACAACACGCTCGTCGTCGACATGCGCGCACTGCCGATCATGGCCGAGACGGGAGCACCAGTGATCTTCGACGCCACGCACTCGGTGCAGCAGCCGGGCGGCCAGGGCACAAGCTCTGGCGGCGATCGGCGCTATGTGCCGGTGCTCGCCCGCGCGGCGGTGGCTGTCGGCGTGGCGGGGCTGTTCATCGAGACGCACGACAATCCCGATCGCGCGCCCTCCGATGGCCCCAACATGGTGCCGCTGTCCGATCTGGAGCCGCTGCTCGCAGACTTGATGGCCATCGACCGGTTGGTGAAGCGCGCGCCGGCCTGAGCGCTGCGACAGCCCGTCCGCAAGCCTATCTCTTCGGCTGCATGGACCGCTTCACCAGCCAGTAATAGCTGGTGTTCGACAGCAGCCGTCCGAGCGCGACCATCGTGCCGATCTGCCAGGGAAAGCGGATCTCGAACTTGCCGCGCTCAAGGCCCCGCAGGATGATGCCGGTCGCCTTGTCCAACGTCATCAGAAACGGCATGGGGAAATCGTTCTTGCGCGTCATCGGCGTGTCGACATAGCCCGGATTGATCATCGTCACCGTGATGCCCTTGGGTTGCAGGTCGAAGCGCAGACACTCGGCAAGCGAGATGACCGCCGCCTTGCTCGGCGCATAGGTCACCGCGCGCGGCAGGCCACGGTACCCCGCCAGCGAGGCGACCAGCGCGATGTGGCCGCTCCCACGCGCGATCATTGGGGGGATCAGCGGCGCCAGCGCATCGCCCAGTGCCACGACATTCACCCGCATCGATTCTTCGAACAGCGCCCTGTCGAAGCGCGTCGCGCTCGAGAAGCGGCCGACTCCCGCGCTGAAGAACACGAGATCGGGCGGGCCACCGAGGCGGTCCATGATGGACCCCACCGTCGAGGCGACAGCGGCAGCATCCGTCACATCGACGGGAAAGGGCAGGATGCGCCCGTTGTCGCGCGCCATTTCGTTCAGCGTATCGGCCGAGCGCGCGGACGCCGCAACAGTGCACCCGCGGCGCGCGATTTCCAGCGCGATCGCCTTGCCTATGCCGCTGCTTGCCCCGGTGACCCAGGCCGTGCGCCAGCGCACACCGTTCTCGTTGACCACGCCGTCATCCCTCGCGCTTATCGCGCGGCATCATGCAGCGCGGGCCCGGAGGTTGGTTTAAATGCCTGTGAACGGTTGAACAAGACGGGCGAGCAGGCTCTTGTAACGTGCCTTTCCGACCGCGGCGATCAGGCAGATGCAGCCGACATCGGGATCGGAGACGGGCTGATGCTCGCAGTCCTCGTCGAGATCAGCGACGTCCCCAGGCCGGAACGTGCCGAAGCAGTCGGAATAGGAACCACGTAGCATGAGCATCATCTCAGCGCCGCCGTGGCCATGATCGGGCATCGTCTGGCCGGGTGCGACTTTGAACAGTCTCAAGTCGCCGGTCACTCCCCGTGACAGCGGCAAGCGGTGATGCCAGATGCCGGGAGCAAGACGCTTCCAGCGCACGGCATCGAGATCAGTGCCGACGATTGCCGCGATCGGGGCCGGCACTTCTGCCGACGAACGCGAGGCCGCGACCTGGCGGGGTTCGGACACCGCATCAGGAACCAGTCGCGGTGGATCGCGATCCACCTGCGCATTCTCGAGACGGGAGACAAGCGCCCCGCCAAGCGTTTCAAGCAGGGCGATATCGGCGCGGCAAGCCGGGCAAACCGCAGCGTGCGAGGCCACGACCGCGGACAGCGGCTCGGGGAGGCTTCCCGCCGCGAAGCTCATCAGCGTTGCGTGATCGGGATGATGCGTGATCGTCATGGGTCGTTCAAATCCTCGACTGCGCCACGCAGCTTCTGGTAGGCGAGCCGCATACGCGACTTCACCGTTCCGAGCGGGAGCCCTACCCGCTGGGCAATCTCGTTGTGCGACAGGCCATCGATGTAGGCGAGTGTCACCACCTCCACCTGCTCCGGCGGCAAATCGGCAAGCGCCGCCTGCACCCTGGCCTGGCGCTCCGCAAGGGAAAGAACCTCGTCGGGCGCAACGTCCTCCGAGGCGGTCTCATCGTGGCCCTCGGGCAGTGCCTGCCAGGCAACCTCCCGACGTAGCCGGTCGATCCGCAGGTTGCGCGCAATCGTGAAGATCCATGTCGTGGCCGTTCCCTTGGAATCGGAGTAGAGAGCAGCCTTCCGCCAGACCGTGAACAGCGTCTCCTGAGCAAGCTCCTCCGCCGTCAGGGCGTCGGCACCCTGGCGCATCATGTAGGACTTGAGACGCGGTGCGTAGGAGCGGAACAGCTCCTCGAATGCGGCTGCGTCCCGCTCGGCGGCCACCCGAACCAGCAGTTTCGACATGCCAACTGGCCCTGCTCGATTGCCCACCGCGCGCGCGCCGAGCGCTATGCCCCGCATGCCACTCGCCGATGGGACCATACCGGAATCTCCCCCACTTCTATCAGCGCTACGCAGCCTGCGGGGAAGTGGATCAGCCGGACGGGGGGTGGTTTCGGCACTGGTCGCCGTGCGCTGAAGCCCCGGTTGTCAAGGTCCTGCTAACCGAGAGCTTGCGAACTCGCTCACGCCGTGTCCCGTCCGGAACTGCGCCAACGGTTCCTTCATCAGATCATGCTCGAATTGGACGGATCGCACCCAGCGCCGCCGTCGCGACGCAACGCTGTTCCCAAGAGGGAGTGAGCGCAATGATCGAATTCCTGAGATCGACCACGATCGTTATGATGGGCCTCGTCGTTGTTTCGGCGGGCATCTTCGTCGTCGTCTACGGCTGAGTATCGGAACGCCTCGTGCGTCCCGCCCGATCGCCCCCACGCTGGCGGCCGGAGCGGTCCGGCTCAACACGGCTTCTTGAAGACCACCTTCACAGCGCACTTGGCGAGCTTGGCGTTGCCGATGATGGAGCGCTTCAGCAGCTTGGCGTTGAACTGGATGCTGGCTTTGGCGAGGGTCTTCAGTGGGCCGGCCTGGGCAACCGAACCAGGCAGGGCAAGCGCCGCGGCGAGCGCCGCAGCGGTCACGACTTTCTTCATCTACAAATCTCCGACAGTGGGTTGACTGCTTGGACAGCGGGACATCCGCTGCCACCCATCTGTCGGCCTTGCGCGTCGTCGCGTTCGGTGCGGCGCAAAAAAATCACGGACCTCAACTTGGAGTGCACCCGCCAGCCCCGTAGCCCAAAACGCGACGGCAGGCCTGCGCTCGCGCGCAAGCCTGCCGGTATTCGTTTCAGCGTCTGACGCTCAGTTCTTGCCGTAGGCCTTCATGGTGCGAGACACCTCGCTGCCGGTGTTGCGCACCTGCTTGAGGTTGCCGCGCTTGACCGCCTTGCGCACCTCGTCGCCCTTGCCAACCGTGTACGCCCAGCCGCCTGCCGTGTAGAGGGCGTGAGAGGCTCCGCCACTCATGATCGCGACACCTGCACCGGCCGCGCCGGCTATCTGCGACTTGCGCTTCTTGACCTGCTTGGCGAAATCGCGGGCGAGCGGAGCCGCCTCACGCAGCACCGGCACCCGCTCGGCGACGTCGCCGGCAGCCGTGTAGGCCTTGGAAACACCATTGCCTACCGTGCGCAATGTCTTCTCGCCGGTACGGCCGAGCGTCTTCAGCGTCCTGCCGATGGGCTGCGTGGTGACAGTCTTCACCTCCTTGCCGATCGGCTTGATGATCTTCCGGTCGACCGTACGGGTCGTCGATCCGATCTGCTTGCCGATCGGCTTGATGATCTTCTTCTCGACCGTCTTGGTGGCCTTGCCGACTTCCTTGACGACAGGCTTGATCACCTTCTTCCCGACCGTCTTGGTCACCTTGCCGACTTCCTTGACAACGGGCTTGATCACCTTCTTCTCGACCGTCTTGGTCGCCTTGCTGACTTCCTTGACGACGGGCTTGACGACCTTCTTTTCAACCGTCTTGACGGCTTTCGAGATCGGTTTGGTGACGACGTCGAAGAGGCCGGCCGAAGCCGGAGTGGAGGCAGAGGCCGTCGTCAGGCCGAGCAGCAGCGCGAGCGCCGTCGACCGCAGCAGATGCGTCTTCATGCGGTATCCTTGATTGATGGTGCCGTTTGGGAATGTTGCCGTTCAGGGTTGGGTCCCGCGCATCAACGCAAGCGCAGGATGTCCTTGGGCGGCAGCGGCTGCGGATTCAGCATGACGTCCGAACCGCGGCGGGCCTGGAAGCGCTTCATCTTGAGATAGCGGATGTAGGACCAGCGCGGGGGCAGCGGCTGCGGGTTGAGGGCAACGAGCGAGCCGGGTCTGCGGAAGGAAGTCGTGGAAGCGGCATCTGCGGAGTTGGAGGTGGCCGGCACGGCCAGGAGCAGGGCGGCGGCAGCGAGGACGAATTTGTGGGCGTTCATGATCTTCTCCAGGGTTTTGACACCGGCCTTTCTGCGCGCCGGCAACCACTTCGTCGGTGGCCCTGACACGCGGGTTCGAACAGCATTCAGAATTTTTTCATGTTCGGCGGCGCCCCTGCCTGCCGCGGCCTGGAACCCGCGTCCGATCGTCTCTTGCGCCGAGCCACCGCAGCGGCCACCTTTCCCCGCGTCCGGCTTCGCGAGGTTCCCATTGCCGCTCGACAGTCTTTCCCAGGCGACCGCTGGCGCGTTGCGCAGCGCGGGCTCTTACATGGCCGACCTCTTCACGCCCACGATCCGGCTGGGCGTCACCGGCCTGTCGCGCGCCGGCAAGACGGTGCTCATCACCTCGCTCGTGCGCAACCTGATCGTGGGCGGCCGACTGCCATTCTTCCGCGCCCACGCCGAGGGGCGCGTTCTGCGGGCGTTCCTGGAGCCGCAGCCGGACGATGCCGTGCCGCGCTTCGACTACGAACGCCACCTCGCAGCCTTTGCCGCCGATCCGCCCGACTGGCCGTCCAGCACCCGGCGCATATCGGAGCTGCGCATCACCATCGAGTACGAGCCGGAGAGCTATCTGCGCCGGCTCATGGGAACGGCACGACTGCACGTCGACATCGTCGACTATCCCGGCGAATGGCTGACCGACCTCGGCCTCATCGATTGGGGGTACGACAGTTGGGCCGAGGATGCCGTGCGCCTGGCACGCGGCCGCCACGACGTACCCGAGGCGGCAGCCTTCCTCTCCTTCCTCGATGGCCTTGCGGACCCGAAGGCGTCTTCGTCGGCGTCTGCGTCCGTGCCCACGGCCGAGCCCGACGCGGAACAGGTCGCGCTCACAGGCGCCCGGTTGTTCACCGCTTACCTGGCCGCCGCAAAGGCCGCCGACGGCGGCATCCAGACGCTTTCCCCTGGGCGCTTCTTGATGCCGGGTGATCTGGAAGGCTCGCCGCTGCTGACCTTCTTCCCGTTCTCCCCGGCCAACCAATCGGACGTCGGCACGCACGCCCCCCATGCCGACGACGCAGGCGCCGCCCTACCTTCCGCACCGGACCGCGACGAGTTGCTGCGCCTGCTGCGCCGCCGCTACGAGAGCTACAAGGCCCACGTCGTGGACCCATTCTTCCGCGACCACTTCAGCCGGATCGATAGGCAGATTGTGCTTGTCGATCTGCTGGGCGCGCTCAACGGCGGCGCACGCGCCGTCGCCGACCTCGAGCGCGCATTGGAAGGCGTGCTGCGCGCATTCCGGCCAGGGCGCAATTCTTGGCTCACTTCGCTCATCTCTCGGCGGGTCGATCACCTGCTGTTCGCGGCAACCAAGGCCGACCACCTGCATCATGCCAGCCACGACCGGCTGGAAGCTTTGCTGCGCCTCGTCACTGAGCGCGCGGCAAGCCGGGCCTCCGCAGCCGGTTCCGAGGTCGCGGTGATGGCAATAGCCGCCCTGCGCGCCACGCGCGAGGCAACCGCCAAGCACGATGGCGAGCTTCTCGATTGCATCATGGGCACGCCGCTCCCCGGCGAGCGTATCGAGGCACGCACCTTCGATGGACGCACGGAAGTCGCGGTATTCCCAGGCGACCTGCCCGAGCAGGCCGCCGATGCGCTCGAGGCACTGGCCCGCGATCCCGCAGCCTTCGAGGACATCGCGGTCGTCCGTTTCCGGCCGCCGCGCCTTGCCCTGCTCGCCCGCGACGGCCAACCCGCCGCCATGCCGCACATCCGCCTCGACCGGGTGCTCGAGTTCCTGCTCGGAGACAGGCTGGAATGAACGATACTCCGCGCGACCGGCGCCGCCCGCGCGCCTTCGATTCCAACGATCCGGCGCTGCGCGACGTGGCCGCGACAGCCCCCGTGGAGCCGGCCGAGGAGTCCGCCGCAGCGGCGCCATCTGAGTCCGTGACCGAGGCAGACGGCCCCCCCGAGGACCGGGCGACCGTCGCCGACCGCCGCCGCGGCATTGGTTGGGGCAGCCTCCTGCTCTCGTCGCTGACCGGTCTATTCCTGCTGGGCTTGGGCGCCTGGTTCATGCGGCTCGTCTCCGCCGCCCTGGCGCGTGAGGATTGGGTCGGCTGGACGGCCTATGGCCTCGCCATCATGGCGCTGGTCTCGGCCGGGGTGCTCCTCACCCGCGAGTTGGTCGGGCTCATGCGGCTCAACAGGCTCGCAGGCCTCAAACGCGACCTTAGCCGTGCGATCTCGGAGCGCGATGCGAAAGCCGAACGGTCGGGCGTCGGGCGGCTCGCATCACTCTATGCCGGCCGGCCCGAGTTGCGCTGGGGTCTCGCGCGGTTTGCCGAGCATCGGCGCGACGTGCATGACGCGGGTGGCCTCGCGCGGCTTGCCGAACGCGAGTTGATGAGCCCGCTCGACGCCGAAGCGCGCCGACAGATCCTGAAGTCGGCCAAGCGCGTGAGCGTCGTCACAGCGCTGTCGCCGGTGTTCTTCTTCGCCGTGATCTACGTGCTGGTGGAGAACGTTCGCATGCTGCGCGGGCTTGCCACTCTGTATGGCGGCCGTCCGGGGCTGATGGGCGCGCTGCGCCTGGGACGCATGGTCATCACCCACATCATCGCGACAGGCGGCCTTGCACTCACCGACGACCTGCTCGGGCAATTTCTGGGGCAGGACTTGGTGCGCCGGTTGTCGCGCCGTCTGGGCGAAGGGCTGTTCAACGGCGCGCTGACGGCGCGCGTCGGCGCCGCCGCCGTCGATGTCAGCAGGCCGCTGCCATTCCTCGAGCAGCAGCCGGTGCGCGTGCGCGATCTGGTGGGCGAACTGGTACGTCGCACACGCGAAGAGCGGGGTGCTGCGGCGGCTCGGGAAAAGAGCACACGGCGCATCGACTGAGATACCTGGATCGCGTGGGCACCTGATGCACCCTATGCCGCCCGCGGCACCGGGGATCCACCCACGTCGTTGGCCGCCGCCAGCGCCTCGCCTGCCACGCGCATGCGCCAGACACGGGTCGACGCATCGGCGGCCATCAGGATCGACGGCGGATCGCGATCCTGAGGCGTCGACAGCAGCACCTCCGCATAGGGTGCCGCACGCCGCGACACCGCCCAGCCGATCGGTGCTGCAAGGACGAGACCGATCAGAACCGGCGACATCCAGAGCACGAGCGCCGGGGCGACGGCGTAGGAAACCGTTGCCATCGCCACGCCCAGCACCATGTGCGGCGCATGAAATCGCAACGAGTCCTTGAACCGTACATCGCCATCGGCCCGCGACTGGGCCTTCCAGCCGGAGTCGCGGCCAAGGACGATCTCGGTCACGGCCACGGTCTGCGTCAGCATGAGGATTGGCGCGAGCAGCATCGAGAACACGGTCTCGAGCGCGACACCGGCGACCGCACGCGGAACGCCCAGCGTCTCGCGCGCACGCAGCGTACGGCGGATTTCCAATATCAGGCCGAGGATCTTAGGCAGCAGCACGATCACCATCGTGCCGATAAACAGCCGTGCGGCGGCACCCGGGTCCATCACAGGCCATACTGGAAACAGCGACGGCGCATCCTGGAAGTACGTGGGCATGATGTTGCGGCTCTGCATCGTCAACAGCACGCCGACTACGAGGGACGCGGCCCACACGGCCGACGCAACATACGAGATGGCGCCCATGATGAGATGGACGCGGCCCATCGTGGTAAGGCCGCTTGCTCCGACGATCGCGAGGTGCTGCAGGTTGCCCTGCGCCCAGCGCCGGTCACGAACGACAAGATCGGACAACGTCGGCGGCAGACCCTCATAGGAGCCGTCGAGTGTCGGCGCCATGTGCACGCCGTAACCGGCGCGCTGCAGCAGCACGGCCTCGACGAAGTCGTGGCTCTGGATGTGGCCGCCGAACGGCGCACGGCCGGGAAGGTCGGGCAGACCGGCGGCGGCGGCGAAGGCCTTCGTGCGGATGATCGCGTTATGGCCCCAGTAGTTGCCCTCTTCGCGGTGCCAGATGGCAAGACCCGCAGCAACGATGGGTCCATAAACGTGCGCCGCGAACTGCTGCAGGCGCTGCAGCAGTGTCGTGCCGCCGATGAGGCGCGGCACCGTCTGGATCAGGCCCGCGCGCGGATCGGCTTCCATGGCGCGGGCGAGCCGCAGCAGCGTCTCTCCAGACATGACACTGTCGGCATCCAGAATGACGAAGTGGGGATAGGCGGCACCGAAGCGCTCGACCCAATCCTTGATGTTGCCGGCCTTGCGCGCATGATTCTTCACGCGCCGCCGGTAATACACGGGAATGACGCCAGCCAGCCGGGCGACGAGGTCGAGATAGATCGCTTCCTCGCGGGTGCCGGCCTCCTCGCCGCGCGTATCGGAAAGTATGAACACGTCAAATGCATGCTGACGTCCACGGCTGGCGAGATCGGCCGCGACAGCCTCGATGGTGCCCGCGATGCGTGCCGGCTCCTCATGGTAGACGGGAAACAGCAGAGCCGTGCGTCCGGCAAGCGCGCCATCGGCGGAGGGCAGCGCAATGTTGTCGGGGCGCCCGCCGGAAACAAGACTGAAGAAGCCTGTCACGGCGCTGAGCGAGCCGAGCGCGATCCAACCGAACGCCAGCGTCGACAGGGCCAGAAACACCGCCTGGAGCGGCGTGATGCTGGTGACGCTGAGCACATCGAACAGCTCCGAACCGAACGCCGCAGTCAGCAGCGCTGCACCACCGAACAGGGCGACACGGGAGACGACGACCGACGTCGAATCAGGACCGCGCGCGCTGACCCGCTGTGGCCGAGTGCCAAAGTCCTGCTCGGGCATCGCCATCGGCGACTCCGCAGGCAACAGAGCCGGATCACTGAGGTCGCGGGCATCGCGCGCCTTGGGTGCAGCGTGCTCAATCCCCGTCGCTTGCGCGACAGCTGGAGGGACCGCGGGATGCGTTGATCCGTCGCGAACAGGCGCCTGTCGCAGACGCATGGTCTTGTTCTTGGGGCGCAGGATGCGCGCCGAATGGCTCTTGTCGCTCATGATCGCGTCCAGCGGTAAAGCCAGCTCTCCGATATCAGTTTGTCGTTGATCTTCAGACCCAAACGCAGCTCGATCATGTCGGTTCCTGCGGTGTTGAGCTCGAAGCTCGCGCGCAGACCGCCAATTTCGGGGTTCTCCTGGACGACGAGGTTGGCGATGCGCCCGCTGCTGCTGGCGACCTCCGCGCGCGGCAAGGCGCCCAGCGAACTCGCGTTGGCGCCGGCGAAATCGATGACGAACAGTCGCGTCTCCGGTGCGTCGGCCACGCCCACGCGCGTCTTGGCAACATGCAACGGCGCCCAAGACACCGGCAGCTCAGCGCACCAGTGCATGCGATAGCCGAAGGCGTAGGCGGTGCCCCGCTCAAGCGCCTTGGCCGGCTTCCAATAGGCGACGATGTTGTCGTGGATCTCCGCCTCGGTGGGGATCTCTATCAGCTCGACGTAGCCCTCGCCCCACTCGCCCTTGGGCTCAATCCAGACCGTCGGGCGCCATTCGTAGCGCGCCTCCAGATCCTGGTAGCTGCGGAAGGCGCGGTCGCGCTGCAGCAGGCCGAAACCCTTCGGGTTGCGGTCGATGAAGGCGCTGGTCTGCAGCGTCCTGGGATTGGTCAAAGGCCGCCACAGATGCTCGCCGCTGCCATTGAGCACGGCGAGCCCCTCGCTGTCGTGAACGCTCGGGCGATAGTCCGGCGGCAGGCGGTCCTGCGCCGCTCCATGGCGATACATACTGGTGAGCGGCGCCATGCCGACGTGGGATACGTCGCGCCGCGGATAGAGCCACACGGACACATCGATGACCGTATTGGGCCCTGGCGCGACGACGAACGTGTAGGCACCTGTCGTCGAAGGACTGTCGAGGAGCGCGTGGATCGTCAGCGACGTGGCGCCCGCGGACGGACGCTCGATCCAGAACGCCTTGAAGAATGGAAACTCCTCACCGGTCGGACGAGCCGTGCCGATAGCCAGCCCCCGCGCGGACAGGCCGTAGCGCTGATTTCGGCCGACGGCGCGGAAATAGCTCGCGCCCTGGAACACGAGATACTCGTCGTTGATGTCGGCGCGGTTAATCGGACCGTGGACCCGGAAGCCCGAGAAGCCGTAGGGAGCCTGCTCGTTGCCCTTGCCGATCAACGGCCCGATCGAGAAGAAGCGGCCGTCGGCCTTGAGCGGAACCGCGCGGCCGTCGGCCACGACATGCATCTCCACCGGCACGTCGAAGAGGTAACCCAACGCAAAAAGCTGCAGCTCGAAGCCGCGGCCCTCGTTGCGCCAGATCGCGCTCTCGCTGCGGAAGCGGATGTCGCGATACTGATCGTAGGTCAGCTTGTCGAACGGAGCAGGAACCTCGATCCTGGGCTTTTCGAACGGGGTCGTCGACAGCGTTTCGGCGATGCGGCGCACCGTCTGGGCGTCGAACGGCTCGCCCGCGGCCTCCGGAGCGGCCAGCGCGGCAGAAGGCTCGCGCAGCAGCGTACCCGCCAGAGCGAACAAGGTCGTCAATCCCGCCGACCCGGCCAGAAACGAGCGCCGTGTCGGTGAGGCCACGGGCAATTCCCGGCGGCGCCGATTTTCGATCACGCTCTGGGTCTTGGGATGCTGCATCGCACTAAGTCCACGCACCGGGCGCATGTATTCGTCGCCCATCGATCCGCTCACGCACCACGCGGCATGCGCAGGCACGGCCTGTCGCGACCGTCGCCGGCGGGCGGACGAATCGCCACAATCTCCTTGTTCTCAATTGTTTAGGGGCGAATTGTGGCCGCAATTGTGGCGACACCGGAGCGGAGGAGCGCGCGGGGCCGCAGCGGGAGAGCGCGACCTCCGCTGTCGCGTCACCTAGTGCTGCGATGCAATATATTATGCGCGAGTATTGTCGCCCGCAAGGCCCCGCAACATCAATCCTGCGAGCGCGCGATGCGGCATCGTGCCCTGAGGGCAACAAGTCTCACGGCCAAGCGTCCTCCGAAGCTCGCCGAAGTCTTGGCGGATCGGTCGTGAGTTTGGCAAAAAGCTGCCGGCATATAGTGCCGGTCGGGTCAGGGAGAGTGTCGGGATGGTCCAGGGAATGTTGGGCGAGGGTACGCTCGTCGAGGCCATCATGCACACCCGGTCGCAGATCGACTTCCTGTGGCAGGTCTTCCTTTCCGCCCATATCGCTGTTTTTGCGCTGCTATTTCTCTATTCCGGCGCCGTCGAAAGCATGCGCGCTCTGACCCGCATCTTCGCCGTTGCCGGAATAGCCCTGTTCGACTGGATCAACGGCAAGGCGCTGGTCTCCACTTACCTGCTGCTCGATGCGATGCAGGACCAGTACCGGGTCGCCTACGGTCAGGTTGAGCGGTTCCAGCCGAAATTCTACGAACATTTCGTGCTGGCCCAGTACGGAGACCGGCCCGATATGGTCCTCGTTACCCATGGCCTTGCCTTCAGCGTCGTCGTCATCGCGCTGCTGGCGCGGCGGCTGCTCCACTTCGGGGACTGACCGCGGTCACCCGCCCCGATCCCCAGTTTGCCCGGGCTTTATCCACAGACCTATGCACAACCGGACGTGGCCGCGGGGCCGGCTTTGCGGCCGTCCGGCTGTACCGATCCAAATCAGCGTTGCATGTCAGACACGCGAGTCGCGGAATAAGCGCATCTTCGACCCCAAGCTCATTTCCTGGGCAGGTCGCTTCTGATTTAGTCCATCCCCGAGCGGTGATTCGGGGGTTCTTGAGCATCGCATCCACTCATGCGTAGCGGCACGCCCGAGTTTGTGTCCGCAGCTGAAGTTGAGGCAGACGGGAGTAACAAAATGAAGAAGCATCGTGTCAGCGTCGCTCTGGCCGCTGGTCTGCTCGCAGGCGGGCTGTCGGTTTCGAGCGCATCGGCCGCGGACCTCGGGGGGAACTGCTGCGCCGACCTGGAAGAGCGCGTCGCCGAACTCGAGGCGACCACGGTCCGCAAGGGCAATCGCAAGGTTTCACTCACCATCTCCGGCTGGGTCGCCGAGCAGGTGACGTGGTGGGACGACGGCGTCGAGAGCAACGTCTATGTCTCCGGCATCGGCACCACGCTGTCGAGCCACTTCAAGATGACGGGCTCCGCGCAGATCACGCCCGGCTGGTCGGCCGGCTATGTGATCCACGTCGAGGCCAACTCCAACGAGCCTTTGGGTCTTAGCCAGAACACCGACGATGGCGGTGGCGGCGTCACTCTGCTCCAGTCCTACTGGTTCTTGAAGAGCGAGACGCTCGGCAAGGTGTCGGTCGGCCAGCAGTCGCATGCTTCCGATAACGTCGCCATCCTGGTCGACGGCTCGGGCTCTCTGGTGCCCGCAAACTGGGTTATCTTCGACGGCGCAAGCTTTGCGCTCCGTTCCGGCGGCGTGACGAGCTCCGGTGCCGGGACTCCGGTCGCCGGCGATCTGATTTGGGGCGAAATCGGCTTCTGCCATCACATCGGCGCGGGCATCGCGGCGGATTGCAATGGCGTGCCGCAGAATGCCGTCCGCTACGACTCGCCGGTGTTCGGTGGGTTCTCGGTCTCGGCTTCGTGGGGCGAGGACGATTTCTGGGACGTCGCCGCGCGCTACGCGGGTGAGTTCAATGGCGTGAAGATCGCTGTTGCAGCCGCATGGTCGCACTACGGCGAAGGCCTGGGCGACATTTTCCCTGGTGGCGGTCATGACTCCGACTACTTCCAGATCGGCGCCTACATCCAGCACGTCCCGACCGGCCTGTTCGTTTACGGCGCCTACGGTCATGAGGACAACAACCACCTGACCGCGGCTACCGTCGCTGGTGGCGGTCTGGCGGCTTCGGCTGGCGGCAACGCTATCCCGGACAACGAGCACTGGTACCTGAAGGCTGGTATCCGCCAGCGCTGGACCCCGCTCGGCCACACCGTGCTGTTCGGCGAATACGCCCGTCACACGGACATGGTTTCGCAGCGCCTGATCAACAACGGCATCATCGACTCCGAGTTCGAGCGTTGGGGCGCGGGCGTTGTGCAGGAAATCGATGCGGCCGCGATGTCCATGTGGCTGGTCTACCGCCACCACGACGGTGACATCGCAGGTGGCCTCGCGGGCACCGGTATCGACCTCGACGAGTTCCACGTCGTCAAGTTCGGCGCTCTGATCAACTTCTGATCTTAAGCATCCGATCCGAGATCGAGAGGCCGCCCCACCGGGCGGCCTCTTTGCATTTGCGTTGAGCCCGCCGGCCCGTGGGCTCGATGATTGGCGCTATTCAAAGTGCGAGACGGGCCAGCGAGCGACCGACGAATCGACCCGAGAACCGCTTCTGCCCCCTCCGAAACTGTGACATTCCAGCACTTTTGCCTGACGCCTGGGCGTTCGCGTCCTGATGCCAGGCCGGATTTCCACTCGTGTTGCACAGCCCTTCAATGGGTATCGTCAAGACGCGACATCAGCCACTCGGCGGCGTGGACCCACATATTACCAATGGAAATCAATTCATTATCTAAGACTATCGCAACGTCGGAGTCCGGTTGCGTATCGGAGCCTCGTTGCCGATACGCCACACGCCGCTGGCGCTTATCAAACCGACCGTCCGCGCAATTGTTAGGCAATGGAGAATCACTGAATCTCCGGGCCAAGCGGCCGTCTGGGGTCCTAGGGGGGTCCTATGCACCGCGTCGTTGAGAGGGCGCCTTCCGTCGTAGCGCGTTCCGGTTTCGTGTCCGCCGTCTTGATGCCAACGCAGATTGGGAGAAGACTAATGAGAAGACATAGCCTGGGCGCGCTTGTGGCCGCCGGTCTGCTTGCGGGCGGACTGACGACCAGCGCCAACGCTGCCGATCTCGGCGGCAACTGCTGCGCGGATCTCGAGGAGCGCATTGCCGAACTCGAGGCCACGACGGCCCGCAAGGGCAACCGCAAGGTTTCGCTGACCATCTCCGGTTGGGTTGGTGAGCAGGTGATGTACTGGGACGACGGTGTCGAGTCCAACACCTACGTCACCGGCCTCGGCGTCACGCTGTCGAGCCACTTCAAGCTGACGGGTCAGGCGACGATTATGCCCGGCTGGCAGGCCGGTTACGTGGTCCACATCGAGGCCAACTCGAACGATCCGATCACCGTCACGCAGAACACCGACGACGGTTTCCAGGGCGTCACCCTGCTGCAGTCCTACTGGTTCATCAACTCGGACCGCCTGGGCAAGGTTTCGGTCGGTCAGCTGTCTCACGCCTCTGACAACGTAGCCATCCTGGTCGACGGTTCGGGCTCGCTGGTTCCGGCGAACTGGGTCATCTTCGACAACCTGAGCTTCTTCCTCCGCTCTGGCGGCGTGACGAGCTCTGGCGCTGGAACTCCGGTCGCAGGCGACCTGCAGTGGGCCGACATCTCGTTCTGCCATCACATCGGCGCCGGCATCGCGGCGGACTGCAACGGCGTTCCGCAGAATGCCGTCCGTTACGACTCGCCCGTGTTCGGCGGGTTCTCGGTCTCGGCCTCGTGGGGCGAGGATGACTTCTGGGACGTCGCGGCGCGCTATGCTGGCGAGTTCAACGGCGTGAAGGTCGCGATCGCCGCCGCCTACTCGCAGTATCGTGAGGGCCTCGGCGACATTCCTCCCGGTGGCGGTCACGACTCTGACTACTTCCAGATCGGCGCCTTCGTGCACCACGTTCCGACGGGCCTGTTCCTGTACGGCGCGTATGGCACTGAGAGCAACGACCACCTGACGTCGGCAACGGCTGCCGGTGGCGGTCTGGCGGCTTCGGCTGGCGGCAACGTCATCCCCGACAACGAGCACTTCTACCTGAAGGCCGGTCTGCGTCGGAAGTTCCATGAGCTTGGCCACACCGTGCTCTTCGGCGAGTACGCCAAGCGCACCGACATGGTCTCGCAGCGCCTGATCAACAACGGCATCGTGGACTCCGAGTTCACGCAGTGGGGCCTGGGCGTTGTCCAGGAGATCGACGCTGCCGCGATGTCCATGTGGCTGGTCTACCGGAACTTCGACGGTGAGCTCAATGGTGGCATCGCCGCCCCTGGCGTCGACCTCGACGAGTTCCACGTCATCAAGTTCGGCGCTCTGATCAACTTCTGATCCAAGCACCAACCTGAAACGTCTGAGGCCGCCCAGTTGGGCGGCCTCTTTCGTTTTGTCACATCGGTTTGCGCTGTTAGATTTGTGATGAGCGGATCTGTCATGGTCGGGGGCGAGGCGAGATGTTCACGCACTTCTTCGAGCAGCTGCGCGCGGCCAAGATCCCCGTCACGCTCCGGGAATACCTGACTCTACTCGAGGCCCTAGAGGCGGACCTCGCCAGCCGCCGCGTTGAAGACTTCTACTACCTCTCACGTGCCACGCTGGTGAAGGACGAGCGGCACCTCGATCGGTTCGACCAGGTCTTTGGACACGTCTTCAAGGGCCTCGATCTGATGAGCGAGGAGCCCACCGTCGCGCTGCCCGAGTCGTGGCTGCGCGCTGTCTCAGAGCTGCACCTCACCGAGGAGCAGATGCGCGAAATCGAGGCGCTCGGCGGCTGGGACAAGATTATGGAAGAGCTGCAGAAGCGGCTCCGCGAGCAGAAGGGACGCCACTCGGGCGGCAACAAATGGATCGGCACCGGCGGCACCTCACCCTACGGCGCCTACGGCTACAATCCGGCTGGCATTCGCATCGGTCAGAAGGAAAGTCGGCACCGGCGCGCTATCAAGGTGTGGGACAAGCGCGAGTTTCGCGATCTTGATGACGGAGTCGAAATCGGCACGCGCAACATCAAGGTAGCGCTGCGCCGCCTGCGGCAGTTCGCGCGAACCGGTGCCGCCGATGAACTCGATCTCGACGATACGATCCGCTCGACCGCCCATCGCGGCTATCTCGACATCCGCATGCGTCCGGAGAGGCACAACGCAGTCAAGGTTCTGATGTTCTTCGACGTTGGCGGCTCGATGGACTGGCACGTCAAGGGCGCCGAGGAGCTGTTCTCGGCGGCGCGCACCGAATTCAAGCACCTCGAGTACTACTACTTCCACAATTTCCTCTACGAGACGGTCTGGAAGGACAACGCGCGGCGCTGGACGGAGAAGATCTCGACGTTCGACGTGCTGCACACCTATCCCGCCGACTACAAGGTCATCTTTGTCGGTGACGCCTCCATGAGCCCCTACGAGATCACGCACGCGGGCGGCTCGGTTGAGCATATGAACCCGGAAGCGGGCGCTAACTGGCTCAAGCGCGTAACCGACATCTACAGCAGCGCCGTGTGGCTCAATCCGGTGTCCATGCAGCACTGGCCGTGGACCTCGTCGATCGGGATGGTGCAGAGGATGATGAGCGGGCGCATGTACCCGTTGACGCTTGACGGGCTGGACCGCGCCATCCGCGAGCTCATGCGCTAACCGGCGCGTGTCGGGGGAAAGTGCCTGCGGCGTCCACGCCCGTGAGCAAATGTCGCCCTGCTCCCCTTGCCCAAAAAGAAACCGGCCCCGCTGTGGGGGCCGGTTCGCATCTGTGATCTTGAACTTTCCGCTCTAGCGTTCGCCGCGGAGCAGGTTGCCGCCACCGCTCGAGGAAGCCGACCGCGAAGGGCGCGGTGCGGAATAGGAAGGCTTAGACGGACGGCTCGCGTAGGACGGCTTGCTCGGGCGCGGCGCCGGCTTTGCCTTGTAGACCGGCTTGCTCGGAGCAGGTGCGCGGTGGGTGTATGTCGGCCGGGCAGGCGCCGGCTTGCTCGGCCGCGCGACCGCCGGGCGCTTGTAGATGCCGCGGCGATAGCTGGGGCGCTCGGGAACCGGGGCGGCGCCACGGCACGAGAAGCTCTCCTGCCGGTAGAACCAGTTGAGCCACGTCTCGAACTCACCGGCACTGGCGCTGGCGACATCGATCTTCTGCGGCTCACCTTCGCCACGGAAGCTGGTCTCGAAGCTCGTCAGCGCCGCCGACGTCGTGTCCGCGTCGCCGTCGAGCTCGCCCGAGTAGCACTGGCTCGTCATCAGAGCAGCCTGCATACGCTTGATGTAGACCGCGCGGCGGCCGCTCTCGTCCTGGGGCAGATCGCCCGTTAGCGGAGCGATGCGGCGTCCCGCGAGGCCATCGGAAGCGCTGCGCGACCCAACCTCGGTGCTTGCGCCAGAGGCGCCCGTCTGCGAGGCCGACGCCAGCTCCTGCTTGCGCTTCTCAGCAGCGGCGCGCTCGGCCTCCGCCTTACGACGCTCATCGGCGGCGGCCAGCTCACGCTGGCGCTTCTCTTCGGCGGCCTTGGCAGCGGCAGCCTCCTCGGCAGCGGCCTTCGCGGCTGCATCCTGCTCCTTGCGGCGCTCCTCGGCAGCGGCCAGCTCGCGCCGGCGCTTCTCATCGGCGGCAGCAAGCTCACGCTCGCGCTTCTCCTCCGCAGCCTTCGCGGCGGCAGCCTCCTGCTCCTTGCGGCGCTCCTCGGCGGCAGCAAGCTCACGCTCACGCTTCTCCTCCGCGGCCTTCGCGGCGGCAGCCTCACGCTCCTTGCGGCGCTCCTCGGCGGCGGCAAGCTCGCGGCGCTTCTCCTCCGCAGCCTTTGCGGCGGCAGCCTCCTGCTCCTTGCGGCGCTCCTCGGCGGCGGCAAGCTCACGCTCGCGCTTCTCCTCCGCGGCCTTCGCAGCGGCAGCCTCGCGCTCCTTGCGGCGCTCCTCGGCGGCGGCAAGCTCGCGCTCGCGCTTCTCCTCCGCGGCCTTCGCAGCGGCAGCTTCGCGCTCCTTGCGGCGCTCCTCGGCGGCGGCAAGCTCGCGTTGGCGCTGCTCCTCGGCAGCCTTGGCGTCAGCGGCCTCCTGCGCCCTGCGGCGCTCCTCGGCGGCAGCCACGTCACGTTGGCGCTGCTCCTCGGCAGCCTTGGCGGCGGCCTGCGCCCTGCGCCGCTCTTCGTCGGCAGCGGCACGGGATGGAATGTACGGCCCGGGCGTCTCGATCGACACGCCTGGCGGCTCGTGATCACCATCGCGCGTCAGTAGCCACTGACCCGTCAGCGCCGCCGTTCCGGCCATCAGGAACGCGACACCGATCAGCAGCGTGCGGCTGCGCACGGGCTCCGACGTTCTGTTGACGATTGCCGAGTTGACGGCCCGGCCGCTGTCCGAGCGCGGCCGCGCCCCCGACCCGGACGAAACGTCGCCCGACGCCGGCTGGCCGTACGAATCCATAAGGCGGGTGGTGCCGTTGCCGGTCAGGCCGGTAGCACCCGTATCACCGGCCGGTACGACAATGTTGCCGAGCGGCCGGGACCGGCCCACGACGACGGCGCTGCGCGAACGAGAATCGCGCCCCAGCTGGTCGGGCAACGTCCCGCCGGAGCCGCCCGAGAACGGCCGGTCGGAGCTCGGCGAATCCGACTGCACATCGGAAATCGGCCGCCACTCCTTGATCGTGGTCGGATCACCGTTGGCATCGAGCACGCGCGGCATCGACGACGAATCGGGCAGCAGCATGCGTCGCCACGCACCGATCGACTGGGGCCGCTCCTTGGGCATGATGCGCAAGGCGTGGTCCACGGCCAGCAGGAAGTCCGGCCGGTACTCGCTCGTGAACTCTTCCATCACCGCGACGGGGACGCAGTTGTCCTCCAGCACACGGGTCGTCGATTCGGGCGGCGCCGAGCCTGTCAGCGCGCGATATGCGGTCGCGGCCAAGCCATAGATGTCAGTCCAGGGGCCCTGCAGGCGGCTATCGGTTGCATAGGCCTCGTGAGGCGAGTAGCCCTTCGACACGATGGCCGCCGTGGTACCGGCATAGTCGCCCTGCGCGTAGCGCGCCGCGCCGAAGTCGAGCAGCACGGGCGTCTGGTCGGAGGCGCGGATGTAGATGTTGGCCGGCTTGATGTCGCGATGCAGGATGCCGGCACTGTGCACGACCTCCAGCGCGTCCAGCAGCGGCGGCAGCAGCGTGTCGAACTCTTCCTGTGTCGGCCGGCGGCCGAGGCCCTTGAGCCACGTCTCCATGTTGGAGCCGCGCACGAACTCCAACACGATGTAGGCGGTCTCGTTGGCATTGAAGACGCGGAAGACGCGCACGACGCTCGGGTGGCGGAATTTGGCAAGGGTCTTGGCCTCGCGGACAAACCGCTTCAGCGCCCACTCGAACTGCGGTTCGTGGGACTTCGTCTTGACCTCGACGCGCTCGCCACTGGCCCGAATCGCGAGTTCGGAAGGGAAGTATTCCTTGATCGCGACCTCGCGCCCCAGCGTGAGGTCCATGGCCAGATAGGTATTGGCAAAGCCGCCGCTGCCGAGCAGGCCGAGGATACGGAAATCCTCGATCAGCTCCGTTCCGACGGGCAGGGTTTGCTGGTACGCCATCTTTGCAATCTCGATCTTGCCGCGCCCAGGCGCAGCGGAAACCTACCACTCTTTTACCGCACTTTCCGCTGCTATCACAACTTCGGTTACGGCACGATCACCCGCACACTCCCCGATCCGTCAAGTAATGTCTGTTCCGCCCGGTACAGCCTCGCCCCCAAGCATCTGAAAACTTTAGGCGACACGCGATCTGCGTTCCTGGCAGATGGCCCGGCCGCGCCACGTCCTGACCATTGGGGCCAAACACCGGATGAGCCGTTAACCAGCGAATCGGGGACACTGCCCCCGTGTCATACCTACGTCGCCTCGGCCACCGCGACGGTTCGAACACACTGCGTTGCAACGGACACCCGAGGCATGATCCAGCAACCTTATCGAGGCTCAAAATCCTGAAAAGTCGATGGAGTCATAGTATGGTGCGGCCTCGAAGGGACTTTTGATGCGACCACAACTGATTTTCACACGGGGAACTCGTATGGGCCGTCCGCAACTTGCGATGGTTGCGTTTACATTTGCCTGCCTGGCCGCGGGCGTGGCGCCAGCCGGTGCCGCACCGCTGCTCTCAAGCTGCAATCCGGTGGATGAGGACGGTGGGGAGAAGATCGTCTGCCAGGCGCGCACCGCCAACGGTGACGCAATCGTAAGCGCCAAAGCCGTCGACTCGGACGGCCGGAGCATCACCTTCACCTCCGAGCCGTATACGTGGACGTCCAACACCACCGCCCTCTATTTCGTCGTCCAGACCTCGGAGCTGGGGTCCGACCAGCTGAGGCGGGTGTCGCGGTTCCTCAACCAGGCGGCCTACCCGGTCGGCAAGCGCAAGATCGCAATCGCTACGGTCGACAGCTCCTTCCGTGAGCGCGCCGCGCTCGGCGCCTATCGTCTCCAGGTCGCAAGCGTCGTGCGCGACGTTGCCGATGCCTCCCCGGTGCGCGCCAATCCAGAGTTCGTCGACCACCTGAGGGGCCCTATCGAGAAGCTCGCCAAGACCGAGGCCGACCGGCGGGCCGTTGTCGTCGTGTCGGATGGCGCCTCCTCCGCCCCGATCGGCCGCGAGAAGGACATCGTCACGCTGGCCCGCGAGAACAACGTCGCGGTCTACAACCTCATCCTGACGCGCACCGACAGGCGCCAGTCCTCCGTGCTGTCGCGCATCGCCGACGCGACGGGCGGCGCCACACGCGACGTCTCGACCAGCTCAAATGACGACGTGCTGGAGCTGGCCAACGAGTTCTTCCGCCTGATTGAGAACGGCCTCGTCATGAGGCTCAATGCGCAGGGCCTGCCCGATACGACCGACATCACGCTGAAGGCGACGCTGACCGACGAGCGGCTGATCTCCTCCGACCCGATGAAGATCACCCGGCTGACGAGCGACCCGACCTGGGTCCGCATCGTCGAGCAGCTCAAGGAGAACTCCATCCTGCTGCTCGCCGTATCGGGGCTCGGCATCGGTCTTCTGATGATCCTGCTGGCACTGGTCATCCCGCGCATGCGGCGGCGGCGGCAGACTCAACCGGAGGCGGCAGACTACGACGACACTGAGGAGTTCGACGATAGTGCGCCATCCGTACCCCAACAGCCGGGTGGGCAGGGGGGCGCCACGCAGATCGTGTTCAAGAGCTGGTCGAAGGGCGTCGACGACAGGCCCAAGGGCTTCCTGCAGCTCGTCGATTCGGACCAGCAGCCGGTGCCGCTCCGGGTCGGCAGCCTGCGCGTTGGGCGGCATCGGGAAAACGAGATCTGCCTCATGAACATGTCGGTGCACCGACGGCACGCAATCATCCACGTCTCGCAGGACGGGGTGTTCTCGGTCCACGACCTGGGCACCAAGAACGGGGTCATCGTCAACGGTGTGCGCTACAGCCAGCGCAACCTCAAGCACGGCGATCTCATCGAGCTGGGCGAGGTCAAGCTGCGTTTCGTGACCGGCGATCAGGACCAACCTCACGCGGCAGCCTGAGCGCTGAGTGCGCTGGTGCCGCCACCGAGCTTAGGAGGCTTCCTATGAGCCATATGACCGGCAATCGCGGCGGACGTGACGATGACGAGCACGACGCCGAAGACGCCACCCAGATCGTGCCGCCCCCGCAGCGCGCGACGCCGCCGTCCGCCGATGAGGAAGCAACCCGTATCCTACCCCTGCGCTCGAGCGGTCGTCAGGCTGGTGGCACAGTAATCGGCGTCGCGGCCCAACAGCCACGCCCCTCGCAACCCGAGCCGCCGCCGGCCTCGCAGGTGGCATCGCGCTCGGGCTTTAGCAGCCCGCCTTCGTCCTCGAAGCCCGCCGCGCCGGCGAGCGCCGCCGACGATACCGACAAGGAGAGCAAAACCGTGTTCCTGCCGACCGGATTCTCGGCGGCAGGCAAGGGTGCTAAACCCGCCGATGGCGCGCCCGCCAGCGTGGATGACAGTGAGGAATTCGACCCGCTGGTCGGCTGGCTCGTCATCATGGAAGGGCCCGGTCGCGGACGCCATTGCGCCGTCCATTACGGTCAGAACTCGATAGGCCGGGGCTCCGAGCAGCGCATCCGGCTCGACTTCGGCGACAACCGCATCGCGCGCGACACGCACGCCTTCGTCATCTACGACGACGTGGCGCGAAAGTTTTACGTCCGCGACAACGGCAAGGCCAATCTGGTGCGCCTCAATGGCGCCCCGGTGATGACGCCCCTTGAAGTCAAGGATCGCGACCGGATAACGATCGGCAGCACGGTGATGATGTTCGTTGCGCTGTGCGGCCCCGACTTCGACTGGCTCGCCGCGGACGGAACTGAAAGCGCCTGAGGCGATGCCCGAACAGATGACAAGCGAGCGCTACGACATCGTATTCGCGCACGGCGCCAGCCAGGGCCGCCGCGCGCGGCAGGAGGACCATTGCAAGGTCTGGCAGCCCGGCAAGCTCGACCCCGGCATCGAGGGCCTTGGCGACACGCTCGTCGTGCTTGCAGACGGCATGGGTGGGCATACGTCTGGCCAGATCGCCAGCCGCACCGCTTGCACCGGTTTCATCCGGGCGTTCGCGGCCCAGGGAGGTGGCATCGGTGCCCGCCTCGCCTCCGCGCTCTCCGATGCCAACTCGGCGCTTGCCGAGCGCATCACGGAGGACAATTCGCTATCCGGCATGGGCTCGACGATCGTGGCGGCCTATGTCGACGACGAGGCGCTCCGCTGGGCGAGCGTGGGCGATTCGACGCTACTGCTTTATCGCGACGGCGTGCTTCAGCGACTGAACGCCGACCATTCACATGGCGCCATCCTGGACCAACAGGCCGCGGCCGGTATCATCAGCGAGGAGATCGCCCGCACCGACACGCGGCGGCGGGCGCTACACTCGGCATTGACCGGCG
>JBFWNY010000017.1:0-78547 GCA_050250815.1 Hyphomicrobiaceae bacterium | reverse complement strand
TCCGTTTTGATTCAATCGGGACCCGAGGCGTTGCACCTATCCGGGTCCAACCCAAGCGCAACTCGTTCGCGCCTCCCACACCGTTCCCAAGTGCGGTTCCACACTCAAAGCAGGGAAGGCAACCGGGGCCGCTGATACGGCCCCGGCGTTTGTGTGGTGTCAGAACTTGATCACTGCACCCGTGTAGACGGTGTGGATGGTGTCGAGCGGAGCGGCACCAACGCCGGTCGCGGCGAAGTCAGCTTCCCAGGCGCGGTAGCCCAGGTAAAGCTGCATCGCAGCGGCGTCGATGTCCTGCGAGATGCCGAAGCCCCACGACGTGATGTCCGAGTTGGTCACGACCTGACCGGCACCCACGTTGGCGACCGCCACGCCGTTCGCGTTGAGGATGTTGTTGGCAGCGCCGATAACCAGTCCCTCCAGGGCGCCCGTCGCCTCGGAGTATTCGCCGTAGATCGACGTCTTACCCAGCGCGAAGAACCTCTGGTAGATACCGCCGGCGACATACCAGTAGTTGAAGTCCGACTTGCCGATGAGATCGAACTCGCGGTGAATGGCCGCAAAGTTGGCGAACAGGCCGGTCGGCGTATGGATGATGCTAACCGATCCGCGGATCTCGTCGTAGTCAGCCGGCACGTCCGCAATGTAGTTGCGGCGAGCGCCGTTCTCGTTGTTCTCGTAGTAGCCGATGCCACCGGCGATCTTCACGCCGTTGAACTCACCGGCATAACGCAGGGCGACGTCCCAGACATCGTCCTCACCCCAGGCCGCCGAGAGCACGAAGCCCGCGAGCGACGGCGAGTTGTAGCGCACAACATTGCCGCGGTCCGTATCCAGGAACTGCCACAGCTGAGCGCCCGACAGGTTCAGGTACGTGTTGGTACCGCTGATGTGGAAGCGGAAGCCCGCGCCGGCCGTCGAGTTGTGGTTCGAAGCCGTGGCCGGCGAGGTGCCGCCCAGCGAATAGAGCACGATGTCGTCGGTCGCGTGGCTCGTCTGACCGACCCACACCTCGCCGAGCGTCTTGCTCTTCAGGTACCAAGCCGAGTGACGCAGGCGCGGCTGGCGAGCCGGGTCGTCGTCGAACTGCGTGACGGAGGAGCCGATCGCGCCTTCGAAGTCGATTTCGATGTAGTAGCCAGCCGACCAGTCGGCCGTGATGGCCGCGGAACCCTTGAACCGGAAGCGGCTCGACGAATAGCTGTTGGTGGCCTGATAAACGTTCGACTCAAGGCCGTCGTCCCAGAAGAACACCAGCTCGTTCACCTGACCGGAAACTTCCAGGCTGACCTTGCGGTTGCCCTTGCGTGCGGTCGTGGCTTCGAGCTCTGCGATGCGCTCCTCAAGGTCAGCGCAACAGTCGCCACCTAAATCGGCAGCCTGCGCGGACGAAATGCCGCCCATAACAAGACCAGCCGCAGCGACCATGGCCGCGAAGCTCGTCTTCCTGATCAGTCCCCCAGTCATATTACTCTCCGATCAACTGACGCCACTGGCACCACACCACGCGATCCGAGACGCTCGACTCGACGGGGTCGTACCGGTTCCCACGTGCCGGCTGGAGCCGCCTTCCAAGTGGTTCACACCCACTGGCTCAGCCCAGCTTCACACCTGTTAAACCGCCGAACAGTTGCTGCGTAAACCCTGAAAGCGTTGACGTCACAACATATCGAATCAGTCGTTGCCGCAACGACACGTTTCCAAATCAAAGGAAATACTTTTCCCATTTGTAGTCAATTGTTTGAACGATTTTTTTGATATCAATTCAACTAGTTATCGGCAGTCCAACCGCCAGCTGGAAAATCTAACTGCTTCGATGTGGAATATTTATGATGCTTTCATGTCAAATCTAGAGCCCTTGGCAGAGCTGTGTGGGGGACAAATTTGAGGTCTCCGAACCCGTTCAGCCAGGTGCAGGCATCCGCTTCCCTGGTGGGACTAGAGCGATGACTTGGACGGCCGGACCACGCGCAGCTTGGCGCGATGCTGGCCGAGGCGCCTTTCTCGAGCGGCCCAACCCTCCTGCTCCCTGACCGGTGCCATTGACGGACGCCGCGCAACGCTCATAAGTCACTCATGTCCAAAGACGAAATCGAAGCCGTCGTCATCGGTGCGGGGCCAGCGGGGCTCGCGGCCGCGCTCGCGCTTGCCAACGCGGGTATCCACGTCGCCGTCGCGGCACCACCACAGGCTCCGGGCGCACCAGCCGACACCCGGACCGCAGCGCTGTTCCCCGGCTCGATCACGATGCTGGAGAACCTGGGCATTTGGGCCGAGATCGCTGATCTCTGTGCTCCACTTAGCGCAATCCGCCTCGTCGACGACCGGGACGCGCTGCTGCGGGCTCCAGAGGTGCTGTTCGAGGCGTGCGAGATCGGACTGCCCACATTCGGATACAACGTGCCCAACGCACCGCTCGTGACAGCGCTGCACGCTCGCTGTGAGGCCATGCCATCGGCCGTCACGCTTATTGCGACTTCGGGCATTACCCGCATCCAGACGACGGGGCAGAACGCGGTGCTTGATACCGCCGAGGGGCAGCAGCTGACCGCGCGCCTGGTCGTCGGGGCGGACGGCCGCCGCTCCATTGCCCGCCAGTCGGCCGGTATCGAAACTCGATCCTGGGCCTACGAGCAGAGCGCGCTTGCCGTTACGTTCACACACTCCCGCCCCCACAACGGGGTTTCGACCGAATTTCACCGCCCCGCAGGCCCGATGACCACCGTGCCTCTTCCCGGCCTCGCCTCGAGCCTCGTCTGGGTGGAGCGTCCGGCTGCGGCTGAGCGCCTGAAGGCGCTGTCCGATGCCGATTTCAGGCAGACACTTGCGCAGCGCCTGCAGGGACTGCTGGGATCGATCGGCCAGATCGGCCCGCGCGCGCTGTTCCCGCTGTCGGGCCTCTCGGCGCAACACTTCGGGATCAACCGGGTGGCGTTGGTGGGCGAGGCCGGCCACGTCATCCCCCCGATCGGCGCACAGGGCTTGAACCTGGGCATGCGGGATGCTGCCACCCTGGCCGACTGCGCCGGCGAGGCCCGGCGCACCGGCCGCGATATTGGCGGACCTGAGGTCCTTTCCGCCTATGACAGCGCCCGCCGCGCAGACGTCACCTCGCGCGTGTGGAGCATCGACGTACTCAACAAGTCCCTGCTGTCGCCCTTCCTGCCGGTCCATCTGGCCCGGGGACTGGGCCTTTTTGCATTGAAGGGCTTCGCTCCACTGCGCCGGTTCGCCATGCGCGAGGGACTGCAACCCTCGTTCGCAACGCCATCGCTGATGCGGCCTGTTCAGGGTACTCAGGCCACGCCTGGAGCCTGAGCCCAGGGGGCGGTCCTAAAGCCGTCAACGATCGAGCGTTCCAAGTCATTGCAGCGGAGGCATGACTGTGCGATGCCCTGGCGCCCGCCGGTCGACACGAGGAGCGGCGCCCGCATCACAGAGGTTGTCTCCACGCATCCATGAAGCCGACGTCCCGCCTGCGCGATCTACAGTTCCGCCTCGAGTATGCCTTGCTGCGCACGGTCGTCGGGCTGTTCCGCGCGCTGCCGCTCGATTTCGCCACGCGACTGTCGGCGCGGGCCTGGGCGTTCCTGGCGCCGCTGATTAACCCCAAGCGTCACGCGCGCGCCCTCGCCAACCTTGCGGTGGCCTTCCCGGAGATGGGCGAGGCGGAGCGCCAAGCCCTGGCGAAAGCCCATTGGGAAAACCTCGGCCGCGTAATGGTCGAGACGATGCGCCTCGACCACCTGCTCGGCGATGCTTCGCGCATCGAAATCCGCAATCCCAAGGTCTTCAATCGCTATCGCGACAAGCTCGGGCCTATCGTCGGCATCTCGCTGCATATGGGCAACTGGGAGTTGGCGATCTGGCCGTTGACGCTGGCCGGCGCCAATCCCGCCGCCGTCTACCGCTCGGTCAACAACCCCTACGTCGACGCCTACCTCCGCGCGCAACGCGACAATCTCTATCCGGGCGGCCTGTTCGGCCGGGGTGGTGTGGAGGGCGATCACGGCGAGAGCCAGAAGACCGCCCGCGTGATTATGGATTACGTGCGGCGCGGCGGACGGCTCGGCATGGTCTGCGACCTCTATGACCGGATGGGCATACCGGTGCCGTTCTTCGGCAAGGATGCTCGCACGCAGGCCATCGGGGTGATGATCGCACGCCGCATCGGCGCGCGCATCTGGCTTGCACGCTGCGTCCGCAAGGGCACCGATAGCCGCTTCTGGATTGAGCTGGAAGAATTGCGCATCCCCCGCTCGGCCGACCAATCGGCGGACATCCGCGAGGCGATGGTGGACATGCAGCGCACGTTCGAGCGTTGGGTACGCGAGCATCCCGAGCAGTGGATGTGGTCCAACCGCCGCTGGAGCTGACACCGTCTTTGCTCACAGGCTTTCATTCATGCCGCGGATGCGCTTGACCAGAACGCGCATCACCTGAAGCGCGAAGTCCGGGTTTCGGCCGACAAGGAAGACGAACGCCTCACGGTTGACCGGAGCGACCTCGCTCGGCTCGGCCGCCACCGCCGACGCGCTGCGCACGCCGCCGTCGATCAGCGCCATCTCGCCGAAGATCCCGCCCGGACCGATCACATCGAGCACGGTGCCGAAGGCGACGATCTCGACGCGGCCCGACTTCACGACGAAAAGGTGCTCGGCCTTGTCCTCGGCCGCGAACACCTTTTCGCCGGTCGCCAGCGTGCGGAGCGGGAAGCCGCCTTCGGCGAGCAGCCCGAAATCGAAGTCCTGTCCCACACTCATCTCAGCTCCGTCGCGCCAGATCTGCCAGCCGCGAAACGGTAGCCGTGCCCGAGCGGACGAACAAGCCCGATCCGGACTTCCTGCCCCTCCTCTCACGCCGGCTCGGCGTTTACACTTTCGCCAGACGCCTCGGCGTCATCCCGGAACGGGATGCCGTCGTCGCGCACCACGATGTAGATCGCCGGAATGACGAGCACGGTCAGCAGCGTCGACGAGACAAGCCCGAACAGCAAAGAGATTGCGAGCCCCTGGAAGATCGGATCGGTGAGAATCACCGCCGCGCCAATCATGGCGGCGACCGCCGTGAGTAGGATCGGCTTGAAGCGGATGGCACCCGCCTCGATCAGCGTGCTCCGCAGACTCTGGCCCGGCCGCCGCGCGTGGCGAATGAAGTCGACCAGCAGGATCGAGTTGCGCACGATGATACCTGCGAGCGCGATGAAGCCGATCATCGACGTCGCCGAGAACGGCGCGCCGAACAACCAGTGTCCGATCATGATGCCGATGAGCGTCAGCGGCACGGGCGTGAGGATCACCAGCGGCAGCCGGAAGGAGCCGAACTGACCGACGACGAGGAAGTAGATGCCCAGGATCGCCACCGCGAAGGCTCCGCCCATGTCGCGGAACGTGACATAGGTCACCTCCCACTCGCCGTCCCACAGCAGCACGGGAGAAGAATCGTCGATGGGCTGGCCGTGATAGCGGATGGCGGGCTTGGGCAGGCTGCCCCAGTCGGCCTTCTCGATCGCATCGGCGACCGCCATCATGCCGTAGATCGGGGCCTCGTAGGCACCCGCCAGATCGCCCAGCACCATCTCGGCCGGGCGTCCGTTGTGGCGGAACACGGGATAGGACGCCGGCTCACTGGAAACGCGCACCACGTCGCCCAGCTCGACGATGCTGCGGTTGCCCGGCAATGCGTTGGCCGGCACCGGCGTCGCCAGCGCGTGCTCACCCAAGGTGCGCTGTGACTTGGGGAGCGCCACGGCGATCTCGACCGGATGGCGACCGCCGCCGCGGTGCGAATAGCCGACCGGCACGCCGCCCAGGTAGGTACGGATCGTGTCGTAGACATCGGCCTCCTCGACGCGATGGTACTCGAGGTTGTCCTGGTTGATCGCGATACGCTGCCGCTCCGCAGGACGGCCGTAGCTGTCGTCGACATCGACGATGAAGGGCACGCTGCGGAACGCCTCCTTGACTTTCTCGGCGACGGCGCGGCGCGTCTCCGGATCGGGGCCATAGATCTCGGCGAGCAGGGTGGAAAGAACCGGGGGGCCCGGCGGCACCTCTACGACCTTGACGGACGTGCCCGCTGGCGCCTCCAGACTCTGCAGGCGCTTGCGCACGTCGAGTGCGATGTCATGGCTGGTGCGGTCGCGGTGATGCTTGGCCGTGAGGTTGACCTGCAGGTCGCCCAGCTCCGGCGACGAGCGCAGGTAATAGTGGCGCACGAGGCCGTTGAAGTTGAACGGCGCGGCGGTACCCGCATACGCTTCGATGCTGTCGAGCTCGGGCAGCGAACCGATCCGCTCGGCCGCGGCGCGCAGCACGCGGTCGGTCGCCTCCAGCGAGGCGCCCTCGGGCAGGTCAACGACGACTTGCAGCTCCGACTTGTTGTCGAACGGCAGCAGCTTCACCGTCACCGCCTTGGTGGCGAACAGCACGAGGGAGGCGAGCGTGGCGACGCCCACCGCGATGAGGAAGCGCCATGCCGTGCCACGGGTCCTGAGGATCGGCCGCGCCACGCGCGTGTAGAGCCGCCCGAGCAGGCCCGTATCCTCCTCGCCGTGCCCGCCGTGCCCGTGACCGCCATGCGCCTTGCCGATGCGCACCATCAGCCAAGGCGTCAGCATGACTGCAACGAAGAACGAGAAGATCATGGCCGCCGAGGCGTTGGCGGGAATGGGGCTCATATAGGGACCCATGAGGCCCGACACGAACAGCATCGGCAGCAGCGCCGCGACCACCGTGAGCGTCGCGATGATCGTCGGGTTGCCGACCTCGGCAACCGCCTCGATGGCCGCCTGCGTCTTGGAGCGCTTGTCGCCCATGCCCCAGTGGCGTGCGATGTTCTCGATGACGACGATGGCGTCGTCCACCAGGATGCCGATGGCGAAGATGAGCGCGAACAGACTGACGCGATTGATCGTGTAACCCATGATGTAGGAGGCGAACAGCGTCAGCAGGATCGTCGTCGGAATGACGATCAGTACGACGATGCCCTCGCGCCAGCCGATCACGAGGCCGATCAGCAGCACGATGGAGGCCGTGGCGAGCCCGAGGTGGAACAGCAGCTCGTTGGCCTTCTCATCGGCCGTGAGGCCATAGTTGCGCGTCACCTGCACCTCGATGTCGTCGGGGATCAGCTTGCCTTCGAGCTGGCCGAGCCGCGCGACGACCTCCTCGGCGATCACGACGGCATTGGCGCCGGCGCGCTTGGCAACCGCCACCGAAACCATCGGCACCTGCGTGATGCTTCCCTTGCGCTCGCCCGCAGCCGCGTGACCGGCGTCACCGGCATGCGCGCCGTCGGCGTTGGCGGCACGCTCCGGTGCCATGCGCCACGCGCGGCTTTCTAGCGGTTTGGCGTCAACGACTACACGCGCCACGTCGCGCACGTAGACCGGTCGGCCGTCGCGCGTCGTCAGAAGCAGGAGGCCGATGTCGGGAATGCCCTTCAGCGTCTGGCCGGCGACGACGGGCGCCGAATTGTTCTGCGAGCGCACCGAGCCGGCCAGGAAGGCGCGGTTGGCCTCCTTCACCTTGCCGATGAGCTGCTGCAGCGTCACGCCGTTGAGCGACAGGCGCTCGGGATCGGGCTCGACGCGGATCTGCTCGGGTCGCCCGCCCGCCAGATAGGTCAGGCCGATGTTGTCGAGCTTTGCGAGCTCCACCCGCACGTCGTCGGCGAGATGATAAAGCTGCGCATCGGTCCAATTGCCGGCGAACTCCGGCTTGGGCGCCAACGTGGCAACGACGATTGCAACGTCATCGATGCCGCGACCGACGATCAGCGGCTCGGGGATGCCGACGGGGATACGGTCCATGTTGGCGCGCACCTTGTCGTGCACACGCAGGATGGCGTTGTCGGCCTCCGTGCCGACGAGAAAGCGTGCCGTCACCACCACACGGTCGTCGAGCGACTGCGAGTAGACATGCTCGACGCCGTTGATCGACTTGACGATGGTCTCGAGCGGCTCGGTCACGAGGCGCACAGCGTCCTCAGCCTTGAGCCCGTCGGCGTTGACCATGATGTCGACGAGCGGCACCGAAATCTGCGGCTCCTCCTCGCGCGGCAGCGAGACGAGCGCGATGAGGCCCAGCGCGATCGAGGCGATGAGCAGAAGCGGCGTCAGCGGCGAACCGATGAAGGCGCGCGTCAAGCGGCCCGAGAGCCCCAGGTGGGCATCGGGCTTGGAGGTGTCCGTTGGCGTGCTCATGGCGTCAGGATCTCGTCGCCGGGGTTGAGACCGCCAAGCACCTCGACGCCGTCGGGCGCGCCCGCGACAGCCGCTGGCAGACCCAGCTGGACGACGACATCGGAGACCTGCCCGTTCTGCCGGGCAACGCGAACGAAGTCGTAGCCGTAGCGGGTGCGGACATACGAACGCGGGATGGCGATGCCTGCACGGCTGCCGGCCGAAATGTAAACGAGCACGCGCTCGCCGACGAAGTAGTCCCCCAGCCCCTCGACCGTGGCGTCGGCGATGACACGGCCCGACTGCAGCTCCGGATAGACCTGCGTGATCTTGCCTTCGGCGAGCGGTCTGTCCGAGATTGCGGAAATGCCGCGCGCGCCGAGCTTGACGCTGGCACCCTCGCGGATGAAGCGCGCATGCCGCTCAGGCAGCTCCAGCTTCAGGATGTAGCGATTGGCAGCAATGGTGGCGATACTCTCACCGGGCATGACCACGGAGCCGACCGTGACCGGCACCAGCAGGACGCGGCCAACGGACGGGGCCAGCACCTGGCCCTCTTCGACCTGCCGCATGACGACGGCGCGCTCCGCTTCAGCCGACTTCAACTGGTTCTGGGTCACATCAACCTGCGTGCGCAGTTCATCGACCTTCGCCTTGGGTGTGAAGCCGCGCTTGATGAGCTCCTCCTGACGGCCGAGGTCACGTTCCGCGTTGGCGAGCTGCGCCTTGAGACCGTCAATCTGCGCGGCAAGCGACTTGAGCTTCAGCGCCAGCTTCTGATCGGCCACCGTGGCAATCACCTGCCCGGTCTCGACTTCGCTGCCCTCATCGACCTCGAGCGCGGCGATGGTCCCGCCGATACGCGCGCGGGCTTCCACACGGTCGGTCGAGCGCACGGTTGCATAGACCGACTTTTCGTCGACGATTTCGCCCAGTCGCACCTCGAAGGCCTTGCGCGCCGGCGGCTCCGCCATCGCGGCGTGCGCGCTGTGTATGCCCAGCACGGCCAGGGCCATTGCACCCAGAACTGCTTTGATATTCCGCATAGTTTTCGAATCTACCCGTTGTTGCCGAACCCCGCGGTTCCGCAGAATCGGCTTTTGGCTCATGTCGTTATGCTCTGGCTATCATGGCCGCGCGAGCGCCCTCCGTGATCCCCGTCACCGTGGCGCCGGTAGGGCCGGATGGCGTCCGCGCGTCTGCGGTGTCGCTTGCCCCGAGGGGGCTAGGCTCCAGTGGCGCGCCGAATCTCATCGGAAACGTGCTCGGGACGCACCCCTAGGCCGATCAGGCGGGCCGGCAAGCGCTGCAGACGCGGAAAGCGTTGCATGAGCCGCATGGGCCATGGCGGAACGGAAACGCTCTGCGCAGCCAGCGACGGCGCAACCAGACGGTTCTGCATGAACACCTGGATGTTCTGCGTCACGACCGTCGGCCATCGGCGCCGCTTTTCAACAGCGGCAGAATCGCACTCATCCGCCGTTCGAGATTTCAGCGGCTTCCACAGAAGGTTCGCCGCCGCGACCGCATCCTGGATGGCGAGGTTCACCCCGACGCCGCCCATCGGCGACATCGCGTGCGCGGCATCCCCGATGCACAGGAGGCCCGGCGTGTGCCAGCGCTCCAGGCGATCGATCTTGACGCTCAGCAGCTTCACGTCGTCCCACGTGCCGATCTTGGCGGTGCGCTCCGCGGATACCCCGGCGAGCCAGCCGACTTCCTGGCGGAAGGCGTCCAGCCCCTTGGCGTGCACACGCTCGACCCCGCCCTTGGGGAACACATAGGCGCACTGCCAGTAGTCGCCGCGATTGAGCTTGATGAAGACATGCCCGGGCTCGATGCGCCCCAGCGTCTCGTCGCCGTCCTCGGGGCTCTTGTCGAGACGGAACCAGAGTACGTCCATCGGTGCGCCCAGATCGCGCACCTTGAGCTGGGCCTTCTCCCGCATCACCGAGCCGCGCCCGTCGGCGGCAATGACGAGCGGCGCGCGATAGGTACGCTCACCCTGCGGTGTTTGTGCGACGACGCCACTCACGCGTGCACCATCGCGAATGAGATCGACCGCCTCGGTTCGCACGTCGATTGAAAAGCCCGGATAGGCGCGTCCCTTGTCCGCAAGGAAGTTGAGGAAGTCCCACTGCGGCATCATGGCGATGTAGGGGGCCGCGACAGGCAGCGCCGAGAGATCGGCAAGCTGCAGGTGTGTGCCGCCGTAGATCATTCCCAGCTGCCGCACTTTCTCGTGCGGCAGCTGGAGGAACTCGTCGAGCCAGCCCAGCTCGTGCATCAGCTGCATGGTGGAGGGATGAATGGTGTCGCCGCGAAAGTCGCGCAGGAAGTCAGCGTGCTTCTCGAGCACGTGAGCCCGCACGCCCGCGCGCGCCAGCAGCACGCCCGCCACCAGACCCGCGGGGCCGCCCCCGACAATCAGACATTGAAGATCATTTTTGTCCGACATCGGCGTGCCTCGCGCGACCAAGGAAGGCAGAAACCGTCGAGACTATACGCTAACCGGGTTGGATTTTCCCATCTCCGGGTCGCGCCTCCGCCAACCGGGCGAGCAACCGCCCCTTGCGGTCGGCAGCTATCCGCACCGTCATCGATGCGCCGCCGTCCTCCCTTTCCTCGATCGCGACGACGTCGGCATTGGCGTGCAACCAGGCCCGCAGCTTGCCGTCGCCAGGCGCGATCGGAACCGTCACGATCTCATCGGTCTCGCCCAGCCTGGCGTCGATCGCATCGAGCAGCGGCGCCAGCCCTTCGCCGGTCACCGCCGAAACCATCTGCGGCCGCGGCGTCAGCCAGCGCGCCGCGTGCTCCCACCGCTCGCGGGCTTCAGCCGTCAGGCGGTCGACCTTGTTCCAGACCTCCAGCACGTGCCGGTCGGCCGGGGCCATGTCGATACCCAAGCTCGACAGCACCTCCTCGACGTCCCGGGCCTGCGCGTCGGTTTCCTCGTGGCTGATATCGCGCACGTGCAGGATGAGATCCGCCCCGATGACTTCTTCCAGCGTCGCGCGAAACGCGGCCACCAGCATCGTCGGCAAGTCGGAGATGAAGCCCACCGTATCGGACAGGATGATGCGCCGGCCACTCGCCAGCCGCACCTCGCGCATGGTTGGATCGAGGGTGGCGAACACCTGGTCCATCGCGAGCACCTCCGCGCCCGTCAGCCGGTTGAACAGGGTCGACTTGCCCGCGTTCGTGTAACCAACGATGGCGACCACGGGGTATGGGACTTTGCGGCGTCCGGCGCGATGCAGCTCGCGCGTGCGGACGACCTGCTCCAACTCGCGCCGGATGGCGTCGATGCGGTCCTGCAGCATGCGGCGGTCGAGCTCGATCTGCGCTTCACCCGGCCCTCCAAGGAAGCCTGAGCCGCCGCGCTGCCGCTCGAGATGGGTCCACGCCCTGACGAGCCGGCCCTTCTGGTACGACAGATGGGCGAGCTCGACTTGGAGACGGCCCTCACGGGTTCTCGCCCGCGCGCCGAAGATCTCCAGGATCAATCCGGTGCGATCGAGAACCTTCGCCTTCCAGGTCTTCTCGAGGTTGCGTTGCTGAACGGGCGTGACCGCATGATCGATAATGATCAGTCCGATGCCCTGCTCCGTCACGAGCCGGCCGATGTCCTCGACCTTGCCCGAGCCGAACAGCGTTCCGGGCTTCGGATCGGGCACATTGATGATCAGCGCTTCGACGACGTTGAGACGGATCGCCTCGGCAAGCCCGCGCGCTTCCGCGAGTCTGTCGCCGGGCGAGTGCAGAGAGAAACGGGGACGGCGGCTATCGGCGCCCTGCCGGACGGGGTCGCGGTTGACGGACGCTCCAGCGCCTCCCGGCGCGTCGGCGGACACTGAGACACGGCGCGCGGGCAAGACGGGAACAAGCACCAGGACGCGTTCGCTGACGTCCGCCTGCGCGGGGTGCGCAAGCGGCGCGAGGTTCTCGTCCTCGTCGTCATTGGTGCTGATGCTCTGCTCAGCCTTCCGCCGGATCGGCGTCCATCAGGTGGACAGGCTGTCCCGGCATGATCGTTGAGATTGCATGCTTGTAGACGAGCTGGGAGTGCCCGTCGCGCCGCAAGAGGACACAGAAGTTGTCGAACCACGTCACGATGCCCTGCAGCTTGACACCGTTGATCAGGAAGATCGTCAGGGGAGTCTTGTTCTTGCGAACGTGGTTGAGGAATGTGTCCTGGAGGCTTTGAACTCTGTCTGCCGCCATCGTTGTTTTCCGCCCTTGTTCATATTTTCCCAGCCGACGTGGATTCGAAAAGTCACGCGGCGATGGTCTGCGACCACCACCTCGTGACGCAATTGAAACTACGTGCCCGGTGGCGCGAGAGTAGCCCGTTCCCCGAACCGAAAGCAAAGCGAAATGCCCCATCCGCAACTAGTCATTACGACGCAGTGGGCATGCTGCTGCGCCCCCCTCCGCGACGTCGTGAAAGACCGCCCGCAGGCGCCGGGCGACCGGCCCGGGCCTGCCGTCGCCGATGGGCGTACCGTCGACGGCGACGACCGGCATAACCGTGTTTGTGGCCGACGTTATGAAGGCCTCGCGCGCCCGTTTCGCCTCCGCGACCGTGAAGGCGCGCTGCTCAATATTAAGCCCTTCCCGTGCCAATGCATCGAGCACTGTGGCCCGCGTCACCCCGGCCAGGATGCTCGGCCCGATACCGCGCGTGACCAGGCGGCCCTGGGCATCGACGATCCACGCATTGCTCGCGGCCCCTTCCGTCACAAAGCCATCGGCGTCAACCAGCCAGGCCTCCTTGGCTCCCTCCTCGTGCGCCTCCGCCTTGGCAAGAACGGCGGGCAGCAGCATCACGGTTTTGATGTCGCACCGCCGCCAACGGATGTCGGGGACAGTTTTGACGGCAATGCCCTTCTCGGCCGTCGCCGCCTGCACGCCCGGAGCGAGACTGCGTGCCAGGCAAACGAGCGTTGGCCGCGTGCCGTCTGGCGGCAGCGCGTAGTCGCGCCGGGCTGCGCCGCGCGACACCTGCAGGTAGAGAAGGCCATTGCGGACGCGGTTACGGCGGATGGTTTGAGCCATCACGCCGAGGAGCGCCTTCTCCGACATGGGGCGCGGGATCCGCAGCTCATTGAGGGATCGGTCCAGCCGCGCCAGATGGCGCGGCGCATCGACGAACTGGCCGTCCATCACCTCTATCACCTCGTAGACGGCATCGGCGAACTGGAAGCCGCGATCCTCGACGTGAACGCTTGCCTCCGCATAGGGCCGGTAGCGCCCGTTGACGTAGACGGTGCGCGTCATCGGTCAACCTCGGTGCGCGCCGCCTTGGGGGTGGGGAGGACCGGCATCAGAAGTAGTCCGGACTGACGCGGAACAGCTGCTCGACCTCGCGCACGTGGTCGGCGCGGGCAAACAGAACGACCCGGTCCTTCACCTCGAGCTCGGTCGCTCCCGTGGCGATTAGAACCTTGCCGTCGCGCAGGATCGCGCCGAAGCGGATGCCTTCGGAGTTCTTGAAATCGCGCAGCGGACGGCCAAGGATGGGCGCAGTCTCCAGCACCTCCGCCTCGATCAACTCGCCCGCGCCATTGTGCACCGAATGGACGCCACGGATGCGGCCGCGCCGAACGTGCTGGAGCACGCTCGAGACGGTGATGGCGCGCGGATTGACCTGGGCATCGATGCCGAGCGAGCGGACCATGCCGGCGTAGTTGGCACTGTTGACCAACGCCATGTTGGACCGGCACCCAAGCTGCTTGGCAAGCGCCGACGTCAACAGGTTGACCTGGTCGTCATTGGTCACGGCAACGAGCGTGTCGGCAGCCGCGATCTCGGCTTCGCGCAGCACGTCCTCAGACAGTGCCGACCCGTGCAGGACGACCGTGCGCTCGAGCTTCTCGGCGATCTCGACGGCGCGTGCGCGCGACACCTCGATGATCTTGATCCGGATGGACGGCTCACGCTCCTCGAGCTGCCGGGCGATATAAAGACCGATGTTGCCGCCTCCGGCGATCACGATGCGACGCGCCTTGGCCTCCTCGTGTCCAAAGATCTGCAGCGTGCGCGCCACCTGCTCGGTGGGCGTGATGACGTAGGCGTCGTCGCCACTCTGAAGAAGGTCGCGTCCGTGCGGCACGAACAGACGTCCATTGCGCACCAGCGCCGCCGTGACCGCCGGCAGATCGGGGAACAGCTGCGCGAGCTGCGTCAGCGGCGTGTCGAGGACCGGACATTCCGGCCCACAGGCGATGCCCAGCGCGGCTATGCGACCCTCCGCGAAGCTTACCGTATCGAAGGCGCCCGGGAGCTGCAGCCGGCGCAGGATCATGTTGCCTACCTCGATCTCGGGCGAGATGATGTAGTCGATGGGCAAGGCTTCGCGGGCGAACAGCTTGGACCATTCCCGCTCCAGATAGGTCTGCGCCCGCACGCGCGCGATCTTCATGGGAATATCGAACAGCGTGTGGGCAACCTGGCAAGCGACCATGTTGACCTCGTCGTGCAGGGTCACCGCGATCAGCATGTCCGCTTCACGCGCTCCGGCCCGCTCCAGCACGTCGGGGTGGGCAGCGTTGCCGTGCACGGCGCGCACCTCCAGCATGTCGTTGGCACGCTGCACGAGTTCGGCGCTCGCATCGATGATGGAGACGGAGTTGCCTTCGGTGGACAGCCGCTCGGCAATGCCGTGGCCCACCTGACCGGCGCCGCAGATGATGACTTTCATGGGCCCTCTGACGCAATCCCAGCCTGCCGCCGCCGCACCGGGTGAAGCCGATTACGGCGCGGAAGGCTGTCCACCGGTGCCTGAGCCGCCGCTGCGGTGGTCGGACGAGACGCCGAGCGCACGCAGCTTGCGATGCAGGGCGGAACGTTCCATGCCGACGAATTCGGCCGTGCGCGAGATGTTTCCGCCGAAACGGTTGATCTGTGCAAGCAGGTACTCGCGCTCGAAAATCTCGCGCGCCTCGCGTAACGGAAGGCTCATCAGGTGTTCGGCACCCCCGTTTACGGGCAACGGCACGTTGGAGCCGATCTCGTCGGGCAGCATGTCGGCCGTGATGACCGCGGTCGGATCGCCGCCGGCCAGGATCATGAGGCGTTCGATGTTGTTCCTGAGCTCACGCACGTTGCCCGGCCAGTCGTGCGCCTGGAGAACGGCGATGGCGTCCTCGCCGATGCGCCGGGGCGCAAGGCCCGAGGACTGAGCCACCTGACTGACGAAGAACTCGATCAGCTCGGGAATGTCGTCGCGGCGCTCGGCGAGACTGGGCACGCGCAGCGGCACGACGTTGAGCCGGTGGTAGAGATCCTCGCGGAAGCGGCCCTCCTGCATCTCGCGTTCGAGGTCGCGACTTGTGGACGAGATGATGCGCACGTCGACGGCGACCTTCTGCGCGCCGCCGAGCCGCAGGAACTTCTGCTCCACGAGCACGCGCAGCACCTTGCCCTGGGTCTCCAGCGGCATGTCGGCGACCTCGTCGATGTAGAGTGTGCCGCCGTGCGCCTCCTCCAGCGCACCCACCTTGCGCGGCGTGCCGGCGCGATCCTCGACGCCGAACAACTCTTCCTCGACGCGGTCAGGCGCCATTGCCGCGGCATTGAGAACGACGAAAGGGCCGTCCTTGCGCACCGACTTCATGTGGATGACGCGGGCTGCCAGCTCCTTGCCCGTTCCCGAGGCGCCGCGGATGAGGATGCGGCTGTTGGTCGGGGCGACGCGGTCAAGCCCGCTGCGCAGGTGATTGATCGCCGTCGAGTGGCCAACCATGTCCGTGGAAACCGTCGAGCGCTCGCGCAATTCGCGTACCTCGCGCCGCAGCTGCGAGGCCTCCAGCGCGCGCAGCGCGACCAGCACCAGGCGGTCGGCTTTGAACGGCTTCTCTATGTAGTCGTAGGCGCCCCGTTTGATGGCGGTCACGGCCGTCTCGATGTTGCCGTGGCCGGAGATAATGACCACCGGCAGATCGGGGTAGGTCGCCTTGATCGCGGACAGCACCTCCAGGCCGTCGAGGCGGCTGCCCTGCAGCCAGATGTCGAGAATGACCAGATGCGGCCGGCGATCCTCGATCGCCTTCAGTGCCTCGTCGCTATCGCGGGCCATCCGGGTCTTGTGCCCCTCGTCGTCGAGGATGCCCGAGATAAGTTCACGGATATCGGCCTCGTCGTCCACGATCAGAATGTCAGCGGCCATCGATAGCTCCTCGCTTCCTGCAAACTTTGGCTCCGGCCGCTCTGCGGCCCGGTAGGCGGCTCAACTCCCGGCCGCGGCCGGTGACCGGACCGCGGGTTCGTTCTCTGCGTTGGCCAGCGGCAGCACCATGCGCACGCGCGCGCCGTGCGTGCGTCCAGGGGCCGGCGGCGCATCGTCCAGCAGCAGCGTGCCGCCGTGCTGCTCGGTGATCTTGTTGACCATGGCGAGCCCCAGCCCGGTACCCTTGTGGCCCTTGGTCGTCACGTAGGGCTCCAACAGACGCATGCGGTTCTGCTTGGGAAAACCCGCGCCATTGTCGATCACCTCGAGCACGGCTCGACCGCCATCGGCAGTCACGCGCACCTCCACAAGACCGGACCATCCGTCCGCCGCCTTGCCGCTCTCCCCGAAACTCTCCACCGACTCGGTGGCGTTCTTGACCAGATTGGTCATCGCCTGCGTGACCAAACGGCGATCGATGTTGGCACGCACGGGTGCATCAGGCAGGTGCGTGCGGAAGACCACCTTGGGGTGCCCCTCGCGGAACAGAAGCACCGGCTCCTGTGCCGCGGGTCGCACGTCCTCGAGCGCCATCTCTGGCTTGGGCATACGTGCGAACGAGGCAAACTCGTCGACCATGCTCTTGAGGTCACCGACCTGACGCACAATCGTGTCCGTGAGCTTATCGAAGGTTTCCCGGTCGTTGGTGATCGACGCCCCGTATTTGCGCTTCAGACGCTCGGCGGAGAGCTGGATCGGTGTCAGCGGGTTCTTGATCTCGTGGGCGATGCGGCGCGCAACGTCGGCCCAGGCGCTCGTCCGTTGTGCCGAGACGAGTTCGGTGATGTCGTCGAAGGTCACCACCGATCCGCAATCACCTTCCTTGGCGCCCTCGCCCGTCACACGCACGGCGAACGTGCGTTCGTCACCGGCAACCGTCAGCGTTATCTGGTCGGGGTTGCGCGCGGACTTGCCCACGTGCGCGCAGTGCTCGTCGAGAACGGGCTTCATCTCCGGGATGGCCTCCGCCAGCGGCCGGCCGATGAGGTCCTCTTCACTCCGGCCGAGCAGCAGCAGCGCTGACCGGCTCGCCAGCTCGATGCGCCCGTCGCTGTCGAGGCCGATGACACCGGCCGAGACGCCCGAAAGCACGGCCTCCATGAAACGGCGGCGCTCTTCGAGCTGCTCGTTGACGCTGACCAGATCGTCGCGCTGGCTGCGCAGCTCGCGCGTCATCCGATTGAATGTCGCTGACAGTCGCCGCAGGTCGCCCTCACCGCGCCGCTCGGGAAGCTGAACGGTAAGGTCGCCGGTCGAAACATCCTGGGCCGCCTGAATAAGCCGACGGATCGGCGCGACGAAGCGGCCAGCAAACCACATGCCCGTCCAGATGGCGGCCAACATCGCCGTCACCGAGACGGTGAAGTACATCAACGCATGCGCCCATTTGAGATTGCCGCGCGAGCGCCTGAGCCTCGTGTACTCAGCGACATTCTGCTCCGTGCGCTCCAAGTGGCCGAGCACCGTTGGGCTGACGCGGCGACTGACATAGAGAATGCGCCCCGGCAGGTGGGAGAGCCGCGTCATGGCAGTGATCCGCATGTCGCGTGTCGAAATCGACAGGGGCGTCTGGCCGGTAAGCGCCTCTTCGATCGCCTCGCGCGTCGGCGTTGCGTACGGCAGTGCCTTGTCCTCGATGGCGGCCAGAACCGGCCGACCTGACTCGTCTACGACATAGGCTGATGGAATGTCGCGCAACCCCGCCTGGGCGATGACGAGGCGGCGCAGCTCTTCGGGATCGCCGGCCACCAGCGGAGCGGCCGCGTCCACGTCGCGCGCCATGTTGAGCACATCGTTGCGGATGACGAGGCCGTGCTCTTCGACATAGGCCTGGGCGACGCCGCGCGAGTCGGTGATCAGTGTTCTGACGCGGGCTGAAAACCAGGTGTCGAGCGAGCGTGAGAATGAAACCGTTGCGGCCACCGCCAGCAGCAGCGCCGGCAGGGCGGCGATGAGCGAGAACAGCACGACGATACGCACGTGCAGGCGCGCACCAGCTTCTTTCTGCTTCCAGGCACGTACGAGGCCCCAGACCTGCCAGACGATGACACCCAGCACGCCGACGCTGAGCAGAGCGTTGACCAGCAACGCAGGCAGCACGAGCGCGTCCGGTTCCTGAACCGGCGTCAAGCCGTTCATGAGCAGGTAGGTCGCCAACGCCGCGAGCATCGAGAGCACGACGGCGGCGAGCCCGATCCAGAACGCAGCGTCCTTGGCGTCGAGCACGGTTGACACCGGCCGGCGGCCAGACGCTGTGGCAGGATGCGCATCTGCCGATGTCATCGTTCTGCCTTTCCCCGGCGTTCCAGGCCATGGCGCACGCAGCGGCCACGGCGGAACCTCAGCTGAATCAATCTATTGTCCCGGCCCTTGCAACCACCGGCCTAGCGTCATCGGCGATCGGTGCTCCCGTGACCGACCCGCAACAATCGCAGTCAAAACTGAGACTGTGACATTTCAGAGACATGGGTAGGCGTAGCGCCACGCCGATGTGGCGTCAAGCGCAGATCGCACCATCTGCGCTTCTCCCGGCCGGCCCGCTCGAGCGGACCCCCGCTCCAAGTCTCAAGGGGAGGGCGTGCGGTAGACGCGGATGTCGAGCGACTTGATGCGCGCGCGCAAGGTATTGCGGTTGAGACCCAACACTTCCGCGGCCCGGATCTGGTTACCCCGGGTCGCCGCCAAGACCGCCGTCAGCAGCGGCAGCTCCACCTGCTTGATGACGCGGTCATACAGGCCAGGTGGCGGCAGTTCGCCACCAAACGATGCCATGTGACCGGCCAGATAGCGCTCGACGATCTCGGACAGGTTGGAGGCTTCGCGGCCCGTTTCCTCCACAGGTGGCGGCGTCAGGCTGGCAAGCTCCTGATCGACGATCTGCAGCGTCAGCGTTTCCTGCGGGTAAAGCGCCACGAGCCGACGCACGAAGTTCTCGAGTTCGCGGATGTTACCTGGCCAGTTGTAGCCCTTGAGGCGGTCGATCGCGGCCGTCTCGATCGCCTTCTGGCCAAGCCCTTCGCGAGAGGCGACGCGCAGGAAGTGGCGTACGAGATCGCCGATGTCGTCCAGGCGCTCGCGAAGGGGCGGGATGCGGACGGGCACGACGTTGAGCCGGTAGTAGAGGTCCTCGCGGAACAGCCCCTGCCCGATCTGCGCTTTCAGATCGCGATGGGTGGCGGCGATGATGCGCACGTTGGTCTTGATAGGCGTGCGACCGCCCACTGTCGTGTATTCGCCCTGCTGGAGCACGCGCAGCAGGCGTGTCTGCGCCTCCAGAGGCATATCGCCGATCTCGTCGAGAAACAGCGTGCCGCCCTCGGCCTGCTCGAAGCGGCCCTGCGTCCGCGTCTGCGCGCCGGTGAACGCACCCTTCTCGTGTCCGAACAGTTCGCTCTCGATCAGCTCGCGCGGAATGGCGGCCATGTTGAGCGCGACGAACGCGCCGTGGCGCCGGCGGCCGAAATCATGCAGCACGCGCGCAACCAGTTCCTTGCCCGTGCCGCTCTCACCGGTAATCATGACCGTCAGGTCGGTCTGCGTGAGGCGGGCAAGCGCGCGATAGATCTCCTGCATCGCCGGCGAACGGCCGATGAGAGGTAGTTCCTCGCCTTCCGCCTCGGGTGCCGCACGCTGTTGCTTGCGGCCGGGCTCGGAAAGCGCGCGACCGACGACGGCGACGAGCTCCGTCAGATCGAACGGCTTGGGCAGATACTCGAAGGCGCCGCGTTCGGCCGCCGTCAGAGCCGTCATCAACGTGTTCTGCGCGCTCATGACGATGATGGGCAACTCGGGCCGCAGCTTCTTGATGCGCGGGATCAGATCGAAGGCGTTCTCGTCGGGCATGACGACGTCGGTTATGACGACGTCACCCTCGCCCTGGCTGACCCACCGCCACAGCGTCGCAGCATTGCCGGTTGCGCGCGGGGCATATCCTGCGCGCGCCAGTGCCTGATTGAGCACCGTGCGGATTGCAGTATCGTCGTCGGCGATCAGCACCGTCCCTCGTGCCATACGTCTAGGCCTCCGCACTCATCTGTTGGCGCCGGTCGCGCTGCGGCTCCTGCATCGGCAGGAGTACGCGGAACACGGTGCGCTCGGGCTCGCTCTCGCATTCGATGATGCCGCCATGGTCGCCGATGATCTTGGCGACAAGCGCCAAGCCCAGTCCCGTGCCACTGGGCTTGGTCGTCACGAACGGATCAAAAATCTGCGTCCTCAATTGCTCAGGCACACCCGAGCCGTTGTCCTCGATCTGAATCATCAGAGGTAATGAGACGCGCGTGGTCGTACCGGCGATCGCCATGCGCACGCCAGGACGGAAACCTGTCTGGATGAGGATGCGGCCGTTGTCGCGCTCCTCGCCGATCGCCTCGACGGCGTTCTTGAACAGATTCAAGAACGCCTGAATCAACTTGTCGCGATGGCCTATCACCGGCGGCAGAGAAGGATCGTAGTCCTCGGTGAAGCGGATGTGCCGGCCCGGCCCCGACTGAATGAGGCGGCGCACGTGATCGAGCACGCCGTGAATGTTGATGGGCTCGGTCTGCAACGGACGCTCGTCGCCGAACACTTCCATGCGGTCGACGAGATTGCGGATACGCTCGGTCTCCGAGCAGATGAGCTGCGCGAGCGCACGGTCTTCGTCGGTCAGCCCCGGCTCGATCAACTGCGCGGCGCCACGGATACCGGCCAGCGGATTCTTGATCTCATGCGCTAGCACCGCGGCCATGCCCGAGACGGAGCGCGCAGCGGCCCGGTGCGTGAGTTGCCGTTCGATCATCTGCGCCATGGTGCGCTGATGCAGCATGACGAAGACGAAGCCCGGGTGATCCGACAGCGGCCCGCCGTAGACATCGACCAGTTTCGGCGTCGGCAGTCGCGGCAGCACGATCTCGACGCCGTACTCGTTGAAAGTCGCACCCGTCGTGCGCACCTGCTCGACGAGCGCGAGCAGCGGACAGCCGAAGGCGACGAGATCATCGAGCCGCACGCGCTTCAGCATCGTCTGTCCCATCGACAGGAACGCCTCGGCGGTGGCATTGGCATAGACGAAGCGGTTCGCCTCCCCCAGCACCATGATCGGGTGTGGCAGCGCCGCCAGCAGCATATCGTGCTCGACGGTCCGGCGAATGCCGCCCGGCTGACCCAACGCCACTGAAGGGGGCGGAGCAGCATGCGGTGGTCGCGGCATGCGCTGCTCGGCGCCAGCCGCCGCACGATCAGGGCTGCGGGGGCTGCCGCCTCGCTTCGGCGCCGCCGGCGATACGGCGGCCCGCTCGCCAGACTTGCTCTTGCCGGCGGGTACGGCAGCGCTTCGCGCCTCCGCTGCCCGGCCTTTCGCCGCGCCGGACTTTTTGCTGCGCTTCGCCCGGGCCGCAGGCGTGTTGCGGTTGCGCTTGCTCATGCGGCGCACTCCCGCGCATCGGAGCGGCAGGCCTCCGCTGCGTCGTACGCCTCGGCGAGGCGTGCAAGAACGCGCGCAGGCACATCGTCGGTGCACAGCTTTCCACGCCACTCCTTGAGAGCCACTCCGCAGAGGCCGGCGCACTCCAGGTACCAACCGATGTGCTTGCGCGCGTTGCGCAACCCCAGGGCACTGCCGTAGTGCGACAGCATCCGCGCTACATGCTCACAGGCGATTGCCGCCTGCTCGGCGAGCGGCGGCGCACCGTTGTCGCGACCGCCGGCCAGAACGCGCGCGATGCGTCCCGGCATCCAGGGCGCACCGTAGGCGCCGCGCCCGACCATGACGCCTGCCGCCCCGGACTGTTCGAGCGCCAAGAGTGCGTCGGCTGGGCTGGTGATGTCGCCGTTGACGATGACCGGCACCCGCACCGCGTCGACCACGGCCCGCACCGCACGCCAGTCGGCCATACCCTTGAAGAATTCGCAGCGCGTGCGTCCATGCACCGTCAACATGCGCACGCCCAGCGCCTCGGCGCGGCGCGCAATGTCGGCGGCGTTGAGTGTCGTGCGATCCCAGCCCAGCCGCATCTTGAGCGTCACTGGAAGGTCAGTCGCCGAAACGACGGCCTCGATGAGCTGGGAGGCATGGTCGGGATCGCGCATGAGCGCGCTGCCTGACAACTTGCCGGTCACCTCCCTGGCCGGGCAACCCATGTTGATATCGATGACGTCGGCGCCCATATCCGTGGCGATGCGCGCGCCTTCCGCCATCCAGCGCGCCTCGCGCCCGGCAAGCTGCATGACGAAGGGGCGGGATGCGCCGCAGCGGGCCTTGCGCACGACATCGCGGCGCTGCGCTGCCAGCATCTCGCTGGCGATCATTTCGGACACGACGAGTCCTGCGCCCAGCCTCTGGGCCAGGTCGCGGAAGGGGGCGTCACTGACCCCGGACATCGGCGCAAGGATCACCGGGTTGTTCAGCGCGAGTGGCCCGATGCTGAGCGCCGGGACGCCGGAATTCGTCTGTCTGCTCATAATTTGTGCATTTTTCTAGTTTGCACTTCCGTTGTGCAGAATAGGGGGGTTCGTGTTGCGCTGCAAGAGGTTCGCAGGCCCCGAGCGCGCGGCATTGCCGCAGGGGCAAGAGCGCTATAACCACGCGGTACCCACGCCAGTGGTGACACCGTACCGGAACACCAGAGCGAGCCCCCAGCCGTGACCACCATCGCCATCATTGTCGCCGCCGGGCGTGGCACCCGTGCCGGCGGCGAACTGCCCAAACAGTATGCCGACGCGGGGGGAGCCATGGTCCTGACGCGCACTCTGCGTGCCTTTATCGCTCATTCGGCCATCGATCACGTTGTCGCCGTCATTCATCCCGACGACGAGGCGCTGTACGTCAGGGCAGCGGCGCCGGTCTCGGGCTCAAAGCTGCACGCCCCTGTGCACGGCGGCGCTACCCGGCAGGAATCGGTACGGCTCGGCCTGGAGGCAGCGGCTGAACTCGCTCCCTCCCGCGTCCTCATTCACGATGCGGCGCGGCCCTTCGTCGAGGGCGCGACGATTGCCGCGGTTGTTGCAGCACTCGATACCCATGACGGTGCCATCGCTGCGCTGCCGCTTTCGGACACCTTGAAACGCGCTGGCGAAGGCAACCTGATCGCCGAGACCATTCCCCGCGCCGGCCTCTGGCGCGCGCAGACACCACAAGGCTTTCGCTTCGATGCGATCCTCGCCGCGCACCGGGCGGCTGCCGACTCCGGGCACGACACCTTCACCGATGATGCCGCCATCGCCGAATGGGCAGGACTGGCGACCGCCCTGGTCGAGGACAGCAGCCACAACGTCAAGATCACTACCGGAGAGGACCTGGCCATGGCCGCGGCGACGGGAGAGACGGACACTGCGGAACACCACACCGGTCCGGCGCTGGAACCGCGCACCGGCACGGGATTCGACGTGCACCGCTTCACCGAAGGTGATCACGTCTGGCTCTGCGGCGTGCGCATTCCTCACACGCATGCGCTGGAGGGACATTCGGACGCCGACGTGGCCCTGCACGCGATCACCGACGCCATCCTCGGCGCGCTCGGCGAGGGGGACATCGGCGAGCACTTCCCGCCGTCGGACGACCGCTGGCGCGGCGCGTCCTCCGACACCTTCCTCGCCGACGCAGCCGACCGCGTCGACCGCCGTGACGGACGCATCGTCAACATCGACGTGACCCTGGTCTGCGAGGCGCCCCGGATCGGGCCGCACCGCGAGGCCATGCGCGAGACCGTCGCCGGAATACTGGGCATCGCTACGGAACGCGTCGGAGTAAAGGCAACGACCTCTGAGGGCTTGGGCTTCACGGGACGGGGCGAAGGCATCGTGGCGATGGCCACCGCCTCACTGCTCCTGCCGGCACCCTAATGCGAGCGCCAGGTCGCTGCTTCGGGCCCGCAACACATGCACCTACAAGGCTGTTTTGCACCCCGTTTGTCGCGCCGCCGACACACCCGTGACATTGACCGGACCGCCAGAATCGCGGCATCAACGCCAACGCGTGGTTGTATGATCACGAGCCATGCGGGGGCCTGATAATGACCGTTACGACAACGACTCTCCCACGTCCGGGCGCTGAAGCGCAGAGCATCAGCGACATCGCGGAGACAACCGCGGCCGCGTGTCTGGCCACGCGTGTGCGTCAGCTTTCGCGTATCGTCACCCGAGTTTACGACGATGCCATGCGCCCACTTGGCATCACCGCAAGCCAGTACACGCTGCTGGCTCAACTCGCATCGCGCGACGCCATTACCGCTGTCGAGATTGGTCACGGTCTCGACATCGAGAAGTCGACCCTGTCGCGCAATCTCAAGCGTCTTCTGGCGCTGGGTCACATCACGATGGACCCGCCGGCCGGTCGACGTGGACGCGGTCTGCACCTGACGCCCAAGGGTGCTGCCGTACTGAAGGACGCATATCCCATCTGGCAGGACGCGCAACGGCGCACCTTGACCGTGATGGGCGCAGAGAGCCGTACCGTGTTGGACGGCCTTCTTGATCAGGCGGAAAAGCTAGTCGCCGCCTGACCCCACGACGAATCGTCTCTCCCGATGCCCGAACCGGCATGCTCTGCCCAGCATGCCGGTTCGGCGTTTCTAGGGGCCTCGTTGGCTGTTCCATCCAAAGTTGCATCCAGCCTCAACCCATCTCGCGGACCGCCATGCGGCGCGCTAAGTTCATGCCGTTCCGACTTGGACGGCTGACGTGACGACGAGCCCCCTCTTTCCAACAGACCTCACCGAAGCGGCCGAAGCGCTGCTCGACGCAATGCGGACGCACCGCCTGAAGTTGGTGACGGCGGAAAGCTGCACAGGTGGCCTCATCGCCGCGCTGTTCACAGAGATCGCCGGTTCCTCCGACGTCGTGGACCGGGGTTACGTCACCTATTCCAACGCCGCCAAGACAGCGTGCCTCGGCGTGCCTGCGGCGCTTGTGGCCAAGGCGGGTGCGGTAAGCCGAGAGGTGGCGGTGGCGATGGCAGAAGGCGCGCTCGCGCATTCCGAGGCCCAGGTCGCCATCGCAGTCACCGGCATCGCGGGCCCTGGCGGCGGCAGCCTCGAGAAGCCGGTCGGGCTCGTGCATCTGGCCGCTCACCGCAAGGGCCACGTCACCCGGCATAGAGAGTGTCGTTTCGGCGACATTGGCCGCACGGCTGTGCGGCTCGCGACCGTGGCCGCGGCGCTGGAACTCATCAGTGCGAGCCTGCCGGACAAGTAGGCGGCATGCGCGCCTTGGCGAAGCGACGGGCACACTGTTCCGGTTGTCAACGCTCACGCTTGGCGCGAGACAACCGGTCCGTAGACTTGCCGTGCCCGCTCCTCGAATGCCTCGGCGAACCTGCGGAATGCCTTGTCGAACACCGCGCCCATTACGAGGCCGAGCATTGCCGAGCGGAACTGGTAATCGATGTAGAATTGGATGTCCGACCCGCCTCCTGGGCGGGCGACGAAGCGCCAGCGGTTGTCGAGGTGATTGAAAGGCCCATCGAGGTAGGCGACGTCGATGCGCGGCGGCTCGGCCTGTGGGGCAAGCATGACACGCGTTGTGAACGTTTCGCGTATCGCCTTGTAGCCGACTGCCATAGTCGCCGTCAGCGTCTCGCCCGCGTCACCGGCCTCGCGCGCCAGGATGCGCAGGCTCTCGCACATCGGCAGAAACTGCGGATATTTCTCGACGTCGGCCACCACGTCGAACATTTGCCGCGCGGTATAGGGCACGGGCCGGGTGATCTCGAACCGGGGCATGCGTCACCCCGCCAGCTGCTTCTCGCGCGCGGCTTTCAGCCGGGCGAAGTCCTCGCCCGCGTGGTGCGAGGATCGGGTCAGCGGTGAGGCCGCCACGAGCAGGAAGCCTTTGGCGTAGGCCGTGGCCTCAAAGGCCTTGAACTCGTCAGGCGCCACGAATTGCTTGACCTCGGCATGCTTGCGGGTCGGCTGCAGGTATTGGCCGATAGTCAGGAAATCTATGCCGGCTGAGCGCATATCGTCCATGACCTGCAGAACATCCTCGCGCGTCTCGCCCAGACCGACCATGAGGCCCGACTTGGTGAACATCGCCGGGTCGAGCTCCTTGACGCGCTGGAGCAGCCGCAGCGAATGAAAGTAGCGCGCGCCCGGGCGGATCTTGAGGTAGAGCGCGGGCACCGTTTCCAGGTTGTGGTTGAACACATCGGGGCGCGCGGCCACGACCTCTTCCAGCGCCCCGTCCTTGCGCAGGAAGTCAGGTGTCAGGATCTCGATCGTGGCGCCGGGCGCGGTGTTGCGGATCGCGGCGATGGTGCGGGCAAAGTGGCGCGCGCCGCCGTCCGGCAGGTCGTCGCGATCGACGGACGTGACGACGATGTGAGAGAGCCCGAGCTCGGCGACCGCGTCGGCCACCCGTTGCGGCTCGCCGTCATCGAGGGGGAGCGGCAGGCCCGTGCGCACGTTGCAGAAGGCGCAGGCGCGGGTGCACGTATCACCCATGATCATCATGGTCGCGTGGCGCTTCTCCCAGCACTCGCCCATGTTGGGGCAACCCGCTTCCTCGCAGACCGTATGCAGCTTCTTATCGCGCACGATGCGGCGGGTCTCTGCGAACGTGCCGCCCGAGGGCGCACGCACACGGATCCAGTCCGGCTTGCGCAGCACGGGCGTGTCGGGCCGGCGAGCCTTTTCGGGATGCCGTGGCCGGCCTTCGCCCGCCGGGCCGCCCGTGGTGTCGAGCACCTTGACCATTGTGCCTCCGGTCCGCAGGCGCATTCGAGCGCGCCGCTCCTTAGTTGGACACGCGGCGCCGGACGATCAAGCGATCCGTTAGTTCGATCCGGGGCCGAGAGTCAGCGCGCAATGATGCGGGCGATGATGATGAGCAGGATGGCACCGATGGTCGAGACGACAATCTGGTTGCCCCATGCACCCAGGTCGAAGGGCAGCTTCAGCACACCCATCTGCACGAGCGCGCCGCCGATGAAGGCGCCCAGAATGCCGACAACGAGGTTGCGGATCAGCCCGCCCCCGCCCAACAGGAGGCCAGCGAGCCATCCGGCGATCAGGCCGTTGATGGCCATGATGACCCAGGGGTTCTGCAAATAGGCCATCACCTGATCCATGCGCGTCCTCCTCCGTTGTGACCCGGCAGTTGTCGTGGCCGCAAAACTCGTCCGCCCTCGTGCACCCTCAAAACGAGTATCTCGATCATCGCACCAAGCGCCTGTTGCCACCATTTTAGGCGATAATTCGCGCCAGAATTACGACGATGATGGCGCCGATCGTAGCGGTGATGACCTGGCTCAACATGGCATTGCGGATACCCAGGTTGACACCCAGTGCACTGAGCACGAAGCCGCCGACAAAGGCGCCGATCACTCCCGTGATGAGGTAGCGGACAAGGCCGCCACCGCCGACCAGCAGCGAGGCGAGAAATCCCGCGATTAGACCTATGAGCAGGAAGATCACGATGGCTTGCGTGTCGCGGTTCATGCGCTCCTCCTACGAGCCAGCTATCCATCGCCGACCATAACGGATGGCTCACATGTGGCAGCGATTGCCCAGATAGTCGGCGAGCAGGCGATTATACTGGTCGATGTCGGCCTTCTGGGACGCCGACATTTTCTGCCCGGCCTTCTGCGCCTCGATTTTGGCAGGGACGCCGCGCGAATCCAGCTTGTCGATCTCGCGACGGATGTCTTGGCAGCCCTTGCCCGCCGACGAGACACGCTGCCCGCCGCCCTCATCCTGATTGCCTGCGCACGCGCCGGCCAGCACCGCGGCGACCAGCACTGCGAGCAGCCCGATAGAGCGTCGCGCCTTACCGATAGACCCCACGAGCGTCACTCCCCCTGCACACGCGAGCCCTTCTCGCGCATCGAGACGACATGAGGTTCATTCAGCACAGGCGTGCGGCGCACGCAAGCGCGTCCAGCCGGTGTGTGACCGCGGCGCCTCACCGCACTGAACACAGTGAATGTCCATGAATTCAGCATGTTGCTGGTTATTGGTGCGCCACAGTGTCAGGTTCCCACGGCCCGCCAGCCGCATGTCGGGATGCTTCCTCTTCCACGACGAGAGGCCCTCCACTTCGACGACGAAAACGGGCCGACCCTTGCGGACCGGCCCGTTTTGAGAGGCGTTGCGCTCGGCCGCTCAGGCGGCCTCCAGCGAATTACTTCTTTTCCGAATCGCTGGGCGGAACCGAGGTCGTGACCACGGCAGGCACCGACGTCGTAGTAACGCTGGTCGTGGTCACCACACTGGGCGCTGCTGCCGGCTTGGCCGCCGTCGTCGCCACCGCCGCGGTCTTCTTGGCTGCCTCGGTCGTCACGGCAGCCTTCGCTGCCGTGGCGGGCTTGGCCGCCGTTGCCTGTGCCGCGGCCGATGTCTTGGCCGCCGTCTTTGTCACCGACTTGGTTGCTGCCTTCTTGGCCGTCGAAGTCGCTGCCTTCTTCACCGTCGAGGTGGCCGCGGCTGCCGGAGCGACGGCTGCAACCTTGCTCGCGCTGCCGGACTTGGCAGCAAGCGCCTCGACCGCGGACGGCTGGCTCGCAGCGGCCGCAGCCTGCTGCTGCGGCGTCATTGTCGAGCAGCGCGCCTGATACTGCGCGTTGGCCTTGTCGAGCTCGACGATCTTGGCCAGCGACTCGCGTTTCACCCGCGCCGTCCCTGAACCGCTGGTCGAGACCTTCTCGATCCGCTCCGGCGTGCCTTCCTTGCGCAAGGCGTCGATCTGGGCGAGCAGCGCGACGCACTGCGGATCGACCTTGGGTTCCTTCGCAGCCGTCTCGGTGACGGACGCGGTAGTGATACCCCCGGCCAGCAAACCCCCGTCATTGGCGCAGCCGGCGAGAAGGCCCGCGGCGAAGAGCGCCGCAGCGCTCGATTTTGCAATCTTCAACATTCTCGACCCCCTCAACCTCTGCCCCGTGCTGCCTTCGCGAGGCGCTCGAGTTGCAGATCATTAGAGACGATCGCGTGAGTCCGACAAGACATCGCCGGTGAGAGAGACGTTGATGACCGGCGTCGATTGGCCTGAAAACGCCCGTTATTTGTGGAAACGGCCGGAACAGTCGCCCTAAAACCACACGACTGATTGCTGATTTCAGCCGTCGGTGCCCAGATTCGACTGCTGCGCGAATCGATTCTGCTGCTTCACCGCTCGCCCGAGACCCGTTGAGCGCCCGCGGGCCAGCGATAAGCGAATGTCAGGTACGCCAGCACCAAATAGACGGCGACCGCGACAATCCAACCGATCGCCACGCCGAACTCCTGCTGCGTCATGCCGCCCAGATCCAACCCAGGCACTGGATTTCGCAAATCGCGGAGCGGCACGATCGGGCGCTCCAGTCGATCCCAGGCGCCGAACAGCCCATCCTGAAGCTTGCCGACGATGGTTGCGGTCCCACCAAGGAAGACGAGTCCGATCGACAGCAACACAAAGGCCGTGGCGCGCAGCAGGAACGGAGCTTTGGACAAAAAGAAATAGAGCGCGGCCAGGTAGCCCGAAACAATGGCGAAGAATAGCGAGAACACGGTCAGCACCGAGTCGATCGCCTGAAACAGATTGGTCAGAATTTCAGCTTCGCTCATGCCCGCCCAATGGGTTTGGAAAGCGCTCCGATCAGTGCTCCACCCGCCCCTTGATGTGACCCGCCATTTGCGCCGACGCCCCCACGCCCATGCCACGCTCGAGAGCTTCCCGCATCGCCTGCACTGCGTCGGCCCGGCTCATCTGGCCATCGAGTTCGACCGCCGCGGCGATGTGCTGGGCAACGTCGGCGAGCAGCCGCCCCCATTCCGACACGTCATGCGAGAAGGTCTGCGGGTTGAAGATGACGTGCAGGCCGCCGTCGGCGATCCACGCACGCAGCACCTCGACCGCTTCTTCCGCGTCGTGGACACCGTCGGGGAGTTCGAGCTCCATCGGCTCATCGAAGTCGCTATCGTCCATTTTAGTTACTCCTGGGCGTGTGGCGGCGCGGGGGACCCGACACCTTCGCCCACAAGGCAAGCGGAACCAGGGCTGCACCGACCAGCAGCGCCAGCACCGGACGCCGCCAGTTCAGACGCACCCTATGGTGCCCCTCGAAGATCAGCGCGTTGTTGATCAGACCCTCGATACCACCGGCCGAAGCGGGGGGGCGACCCAACGTGCGTGAGCGCGCTCGCCGCGCGTCCATGCGAGCACCGCCGGCACGTTGGTCATTCATGCGCAGCAGCGCGGCACGCTTGGCGCCCTCGGCCAGCTCAGGCATGAAACACCCTCGTTGCCCGGCGCCGCCTCCGGACTCTAGATAGTTCCTGCGCCGCGGCCCTCTGCGGCATCCATCTATCGCAATAGCGGTCACCAAGGTCCGGCGTCAAACGCTTCCGCCTGCCATGCCTTCCGACAGAATACCGCGGACGGCTGCGGCAACCTCCTCGGCATTGGGCAGGGCGAGCGCCTCCAATGTCGCGGCATAGGGCATCGGGACGTCGGCACCGGCGACCGATACGGGCGCGGCACGCAACGATGCCCAGGAGCGGCGCGCGACCTCGGCCACGATTTCGGATCCTACGGAACAGACGGGCCAGCCCTCGTCGACCGTCACCAGCCTTCCGGTGCGCGTCACCGAGGCAACCACCGTTTCCATGTCGAGCGGGCGCAGCGTCCGCAGGTCGATAACTTCGGCCTGGACACCCTCGGCGGCCAGCAGATCGGCCGCCGCCAGGGCATGGGCGACGCCGCGGCCGTAGGCCACCAGTGTCGCGTCCCCCCCGCCCCTTACGATCCGTGCCGATCCGATCGGCACGAGCCAGGACGACGAGATGGGCACCTCGCCCTCCTCCTCGTAAAGGGACTCGCACTCGAGCACGATTACGGGGGCTGGATCACGAATCGCGGACCTGAGCAGCCCCTTTGCGTCAGCGGCACAAGACGGCGCGACGATCTTGAGCCCCGGCACGTGAGCGAGCCAGGCGGCCAGGCTGTGACTGAGTTGGGCCGCCGCCCCCGGCGAGGCACCGTCCGGACCGCGGAACACGATCGGGACCTGGAGAGCGCCGCCTGAAATGTAGTGGGCCTTGGCGGCCGAATTGACGATGTGGCTGAGCGCCGGAAGTGCGACGCTCCAGCTCATGAACTCGACAACCGGCTTGAGCCCGGCCAGCGCTGCGCCAACGCCGACGCCTGCAAAGCCCTGTTCGGTCAGAGGCGTATCGAGGATGCGGCGCGGCCCGAACTCGTCGAGCAGGCCTTCGCTGACCCGGTGCGCGCCGCCCAGCATGCCCACGTCCTCGCCGATCAGCAGAACGTCGGGATCGCGGCGCATCTCCTCGGCCAATGCGTCGCGAAGCGCCTCGCGGAACGTAAGTGTGCGCATTTCCCCGATCTTCTCGTCGCCGGCCGCCGGCTCACGTGGAGAAGCACTCTGATCCACAGGGCTCACCTCCGGCGCGGTTGTCGCCGGCGGCTGTGCAGCGTGTTCGGCTACCGCAACCGCATCGTCGGGCTTCAGCCTTGCCAAATCCGCTCCCGGCGCGATGCACTCCAAGCCCGGCGTGGCGCTGATCGATACGATGACACCGTCCTCGGGAGCTTCGATCTCCAGCGTCGTCGTGCCGAATGCCGCATCTGCGACGACATCGCCAGCAACAACCCGATCCCCCAAGGCAACATGCCAGCGCACGATCCTGCCCGCGGGCGCGCCGGGCAGAGCGGGCATCTTGATCGTGAATTCTGACATGCGCCGCGCCGGTCCTCGTTCCAAAGGGCTTCCGCATAGACAACGTAGCCGAGAGCTTCAACCGGCGGGTTGTGGCGGTCCTGGCCGGATATCTGCAGGAACGACTTGCGCCAGCAAGGACGCAGCCTCCGGTTCCGGTTGCTCGCGCGCCCAGGCGACCGCCTGGTCGACGGCGGCGCGCGCGGCCTCATCCATCGCGTCGATCTCGCTCAGGCCCATGCCGGCAGCAGCCAGTCTTTCGCGCACGAGTCTGACCGGATCCCCCGGCCGCCGCTGTGCAGTCGCTCCCTCAGCGCGCTCCACAGCCGCTGCCGCGTGACCTCGGAATGGTTCGATCAGCGCCTCCAGCACGAACGGCCCTTTGCCACCACGAGCCCAGTCAGCAGCCCGCCGTCCCGCATCTGCAACGGAGGCGACGTCCATGCCGTCGATCTGCCAGCCCGGGATGCCGAAGGGCGCACCGCGACGCGAAAGTTCCGCGCAGGCCGAGAGGCCGGCGAGGTCCTTCTCCGTGCTTGCCCGGTTGTTCTCGATGACGAACACGACCGGCAGGCGCCAGAGCCGCGCCAGGTTGAACGCCTCGTGCACTTGCCCCTGATCGGCGGCGCCGTCGCCCAGGAAGCACCACGATACGCGGGCCTCGCCGCGATAGACGCTTGCGAGCGCCAGCCCGGCACCGATCGGAGCGGTGGCACCGGCAATCGCCTGTCCGCCGAAAAATCGCTGCATCGGCGCGAACATATGCATCGAGCCGCCCTTGCCCGCCGAGTAGCCGCCCGCCCGGCCCATCAGCTCGGCCATGATGCGGGCCGGCTCAAGCCCAGCCGCCAGCATGTGTGCGTGAGTTCGAAACGTGGCGATGAGATTGTCGCCAGCCGCCATCGCCAGACGCACGCCCACCGCCGTGGCCTCCTGACCGATCGACAGGTGGCAGTGACCGTTGATGAGCCCCATGGCGAACAGCTGGCCCGCCTTCTCATCGAAGCGACGGACCAGCAGCATGCGGGCCAGTGCCTGCGCCAGCACCGGCATTGCCAGCGCGCCGGGCTCCACCGGGAGAACCGGAGCCTCTGGTTCACCGGCACCGGACAAACTCTGGCTGCTGGGATCGTGCATCGTGCCTCCGCCACAACCCGCCCCGCATGGGGACAGGTGACGGCTATAGCACGCACGCGCGCTGTGACGAGCCCGGAGGAATGGATGACAGACGATGGGCGGTCAGCGACCGACGATCAGACGCTCGTCGGGGCGCACGAGGCCCAGAACCTCGCGGGCGACGTCCTCGACGATGTCGGGATCAGGGGTGTCCTTCGACAGCAGCGCCACCTCGCGCCGCAGCCTGGCACGCACGGTCTCGAGCCCGTTGATCTCGAACTCCAAAGCCTCGGAGCGGGAGATCAGCTTCGACCGGGTCTCGAGACCGTGCCGGCCATGGATTGCATGATAGGCGAAGTACCCGGTGAGCCCGAGGCAGCTAAGCAGAACCAGGGCCTTCCTCGGCCCGGATCGCCGATCATGATTTGGCGTTCTACGCAGCACTGCAGTCTATTCCTTGACGAAGGAACAAGGGCAGTATGCCGGGGCTGTATTAAACCGAGGTAAAGCGGCTCTCACTTTACGGACCAATTCCGGACAATGTTGACCGGCAGCCTTGCGAGACGCCGGGCGTTCTCCGAGGGGGCGCCGAGTTGGCAGGCGGCGCAGCATTGGCCTACGATTGCACGGTGTTGGACCGGCTTTATCGATTTTTCCGGGGGATTCAGCGTGAAGCATCCGGTGTTTGCTTTGCTCTTGGGTGTATTCGCACTCCTTGCACTGGCGGGGCTGACGCGCGAGGCGACGGCTGAAGCGCGCGTCGCACTCGTCGTGGGCAATGCGGCCTACAGGCACACCGCGCCGCTCACCAATCCCCTGAACGATGCCCGTGCCATGACGCGAGCGTTGCAGCAGGCCGGCTTCGACGTGGTCGAGGCGCTCGACGCCGACAAGGGCAAGCTCGACGCCGCCCTGCGCAGCTTTACCGAGAAGCTCACTGGTGCCGAGGTCGCTCTGTTCTATTACGCAGGCCACGGGCTGCAGGTCGGCGCCCAGAACTACCTCGTGCCCGTCGACGCGCAATTGACGCGGGAACGCGACCTTGCCTTCGAGGCGATCCGGCTGGACTTCGTGATGCGGCAGATGGAGATCGACCGCGAGGGCAAAACGTCGATCGTGGTGCTCGATGCCTGCCGCGACAACCCGCTGTCACGGAACCTCGCCCGATCCATGGGCACGCGCTCGGCCTCCATCGGTCGCGGGCTTGCCGCCACGGCGACGGGTCTAGGCACGTTCATCGCTTTCGCCACGCAGCCAGGCAACGTGGCGCTCGATGGCAATGCGGGGAACTCGCCGTTCACGGCTGCACTCGTCAAGCACATGCTGTCGCGCGGGCGCAATCTCAACGCCACCATGATCGCGGTGCGCAACGACGTTGTCGCGGCGACCGATGGTCGGCAGGTTCCGTGGGATCACTCGGCGATCACGCAGGATTTCTACTTCGTACCGGGCAGCGCGGCGCCCTCGGGCGGCACCGTCGAGGCGGCTCCTGCCGCCTCGGGGGAAGACTATGCGGCCCTCAAGCAGCGCCTCGCACGGCTCGAAGCTGAGGCACGGGCAAGAGACACCGCCCCCAGGCAATCGAGCCCGGACACGCGGCGAAAGATGGAGGACCTCCAGGAGGAGGGGCGCAAGCAGCAGATCGAATTGCTCGAGGCCATGCGGTTGCATGGGCAGGCCCAGGATGCGGCCGATCGCGCACGCATAGCGCGCGATCTCGCCCGCATGCGCCTTGAGATCGCGCGTCGCTCAAGAGACATCGCCCGGCTAAATGCGGAAACGGAGCCCAAGGCCAAGCAAGGCGCAGGCGCGCCGCCCCCGGTGCAGGCCGCGCCCGATCCCAATGCCAGCGCGGCAGACTTCACCAAGGACGACAATGTCCGACTGGACGGTACCGAGATCCGCTCGTTTCGCGCGCCCAACCCCGACGCCTGCCGCAATGCCTGTGCCGATCAGGCGGGCTGCACCGGCTATCAGCACGGACGCAAGATCCCGGTAATGGGCACGTGCACCTTGTTCTCGAAGGTCGACGCCCGGCACGAAGACCGCAACTGGCGCAGCGGCGTGCGCAGCGGCTCGCGCAGCGATGCGCCAGCGGCAACATCTGACAAGTCCGAGTCGAGCCTGTCGCTGCCCGCAAAGTCGCGCACAAAGCTGGGCTTTGCGTTCTACGACAAGCTGATCGTGGTGGGAGACGAGATCAAATCCGCCAATACCGACAGCCCCGACGGTTGCCTCACGGTGTGCCGCAACACGGCTGGGTGCATTGCCGCGAGCTATTCCAAACTCACAACGCCCCACTCCGAAGTCACCAATCTGATCAGCACCCTCGAAAACTGCGTCGCTCTGTCTTCGGTCAGAGGCACGCGGGAGGGCTACGAGTACACCACCGCGATCATCCGCGAGAGCGAGACTGCCGGACGGAAATGAAGGAGGCGTTCGAGATCTTACTGGCCTGGTCCGAGCGAACGCTCGAAGTACCGGTCGACAAGACAGCGCTCGAAGTCCTGCACGATGCCGGCGTCCCAATCGACAAGGGCTGCGAGCTGGGCGACTGCGGTACGTGCGCGACCGAATACGTGGAGGGGCAAGTCATCCACAATGACACGTGCCTGACAGCGGCGACGCGCGAGCACGAGTTCTGCCCGTGTGTGTCGCGCGCCAGGGGAAGGCTGGTGCTGCCGTACTGAGTTCCCCAGGACGCGTTAGACCGAAGAGCATGCCCCGGCTCAGACGTTGCGGCGGACCCAATCGATCAGCATGTCGACGCGGTCCGCCCCCCAGAACGGCTCATCCCGCCAGATGAAGAAGGGTGAGCCGAACACGCCCTTCTGCAGCGCTTCTTCGCTTCGCGCCTTCAGCACCGCTTTGATGCGCGAATCTTCCGCCGCAGCGAGATGGGCCGTCTTCGCACCGGAATCGTAGAGACAGGTGAGAAGCACGCCCTCGTTGGTTATATCTTCGCCGTTGCCGAAGTAGCGGCGAAAGCATGCCTCGGCAAAAGCCCGTGCCTTGACCGGATCGCTTTCGTCGATGCCATAGAAGATGCGGCTGGGCGCCAGCGCGACCACCGGATGATTGGCGGGCGGTCTGAACTCGACGCCCTTCCTCGACGCCAATCGCTGCCAATCGCGGCGCGCGTAGTCACCCTTCATCGGCGTTGCGCTCAGACCCTGCGCGCCCGTCACCTTGAAGGCGCTGCCGAGCATGTAAGGCCGCCACAGCACGGCACAGCCCGTCTCCTGCTCGATCCTGCCGATCTCGAAGTGTGCGAAGTACGCGTACCCCGAGGCGAAATCGAACCAGAACTCTATGGTGTCCGCGCGCGCGCTCATGCTCCCCGCCAATCCGGGCCCCTCAGGGTTGAAGTGACCGGCGCATGCCGGGCATCGGTGACGGAGTAAGGAAGCGCTTCCTCAGCCTTCCTTGCGCGGCAGGGGCGGGTGCTGAACCGTCTTCAGGCCCTCGGCAAGCTCGATGCGCAGGGCCTTCTCCACGATGCGCGGCATGTTCTCGGCAAGCCATTCGCGAAGCATCGGGCGCAGCAGCTCCGCCACCATGTCTTCGATCGTGCGGACGTTGCCGCCGAGCGCCGCGGGCGCAGCGACCAGCGCGCCGATCGAGGCCGCGGCAGCAACCGGAGACGCAACGGCGGCAGGCGCGGATGCGGCTGCAGTCGCCGGTGCGGATGCGGCGGGCGAAGCTTCTGGCACCGGAGGCTTCGCGACTGCTGCGGACATCGCCGCTGCTGCTTTCGCACGCGAGGGGAACATCGCGGAGGCATCGCGGACCACCTCGCCATCGGCATGCGAGGACAGCAGCGGCGCCGGACGCTCTGGGGCCGGCGGCGATGGCACTTCGATCGCCGCGCCGTTGGAAGCCGGCTGGACGATCAAAGTCGGCTCGCTGTCGGTCGCGCCCGATGTCTGAGAGGCAGCAAGCCCGGCCGCCAGAGCGCCCAGCGCGGAGTGCGCGTCATCGAGCGCCTGCTCGTCGGCAGCCTCGGATTCATTGCGGGCCTCGGTCACATCATCCGGCATGGCGGCGATCACAATCGGGCCTGACGGGGGCGCGGGCGAAGGAACCGGCTCGGCGGCCTTAGTCGCTGTCTGCAAGCGATGCGACAGCATGCGATCGAATGCGCGGGATTGCGCCGTAGGACGTGGCGCCGGTGCCGCGGCTGCGGACGCCGAGCGGATGTCGGTGGGCACATCATCCTCGGGATCGGGCGCGGACATCTCCGCGGCCGAAATCTCGTTCCGGCCTGGTTCCCGCACCTCCTCGCGCTGCGGCACGATCGAGCCGAAGTCGATGGTCCTGCGGGCAATCATCTGCCCGCTCGGTGCGCGCTCCTCCGCCGCCGGGCTTGGCGGCGCAGGCCCGGAGACCGCAGCGGCGATGGGCTGGTCATCGGCCAACAGGTCACTCAGCTCGTCGTCGAAAGAGGACGCGCCGTTGCCGGCGTTGCCGCCACGCGCCTCACTGTCAGCTCCTGCGTCGTGTCCGGCCGGTGGCAGGGGGGCCGGACGAGCACCCAGAGCCTCGGCGAGGCGGCCGATATCGTCTTCCACCGCCACGCTCTGCGGCGGTGCCTGGCTTTCGGGCTGAGACCACATGGACTGGCGTTGCGGCTGATCGGGCTGCCGCCTCGGCTCCGCGCTTGCCGATGAAGGTATCGGTGCCTCCGGCGCCGGCGACTGCGCGGACCGTCCGAGTGCAGCGGCGATCGGATCTACCGGCTTGGCGGTCTCTGGAGCAGACTTTGGCATCGGCAGCGAGGGGCCGTCGCCTGAATGCGCACCCCCGTTCAGCCCTGCTGCCCGGCCGATTTCGGGATAGCGGCTGGCAGGCTTGGGTGCGCCTGCTGGAGACGGACCACGAGCTGACGCAAGGCCTGACAGCGAAGGCTCTCCGAACGGCGCACCTGGGCGCGCTGTCCGCGACGGTCCCGGCGGAAGTGGCGGCTCGGGACGCGAGCCCACCGGCTCCTCCGCGATAATCTTGCGGATGGACGCCAGGATCTCGTCCATTGATGGCTCGGACGCCTTTGACGCTTTCGTCATTGCCACAACCTCGGCTCACCTCGACAACGGCGGCGCACGGCTCCCGGCCGCGCGCCGCGCGATGCACTCGTCGCTTTCATTAGCTCGTACACCGTCGCATCAGCAGCTTCAATGCAACCACCGCAATATCAACGCTTTCAGAGCGCTCCCCCGAGTTGCATCCACAAACACTTGATTCCCGGGTGCTCCCTCGGCGCGGGACGGCTCATTTGTCACGCGCACCGCCGCTTCCGGTGCGCACCTGCGGCATCGGCGCCACGCCATCCGCAAGCTCCATGTGCAGGGCGCGCTCCACGATTCGAGGCATGTTGTCGGCGAGCCAACGACGCAGTACCGGGCGCAAGAGCTCGGCCGCCCCGTCGCGCACTGCGTCGAGTGTGGCCGGCGGCGTGTTGGCGACCTCACGATCTTCAGGCTCGGAGGGGCGAGCAACAGGTCTTGGTGCGGCGAGCGGCATCGGCGGAGCAGGCACCAGGGCGGCAACCGGCGGCTCCGAGGCGGCGCCGTCTCCCTGGCCCATGCGCGCCATGCGCGTGTCCTTGAAGGAGACCATGACCCGGCGTGGCTCGGCTTCCGGTGCTCCGCTCTCGGGCATTTCGTCGGCTGCGGCCCTACCCGCTTCGCTCGAAGGTCCAGCGCCGCTCGGCGAAACCGGCGCGGCGTCAACAGCCGACGTGGAACCGGCAGCGGAGGCCGTACTCGCGTCGTCGGTGCGCGGCGCGACGGCTGCTGGGTGCGGAGTGCTCTCGGCACGCGGGGGCGCCGCACTAACGACGCGCAGCGCCTCGGTGAGCCTTGTACGAGGCCTCGCGACGGGATCGAGCCGGGCCAGCGCTGGTCCGGCATGACTTTTCGCAGGCCGTAGAATCTCGGGCAGATCGGCTGCGGACACGAGGCGGCTGACTGGGAAGCCGTCGTCCGGACCGGCAGCGCCATCGACAAGCGATCTGTCTTCGGCGGCAATGGGATTTGAGGGTCGGGGAGTCGGGGAAGCGGCCCTGGCCGCGGCCTCTCGCTCTGCGGCTTGGCGGCGGATGCTCGCCAGAATGTCGGCCATCGTACTTTCGCCGTTCTTCTCGGTACGCGACATGACTGAACCTCGTGAAGGGGGACCCGGGCCGCAGTGGCACGGGTGCCGGAGCTGACGAACGCCTCCCTTGCTGGTCCAAAACCGTTCATCCGCCGGCCGATGGCCGGCGGCGCCGTTGCCCCCGCTGCCGCTCCACCGGCGGAAGGCCTGACCCCACACACATCTACAATCCGTTAGGCGCCGTTGACGGCAAAGGTTGGGCCGGGTCCAGAAAATTGCATGGCAAAAGCGCCACCCCCGGGGCACGGCGGCGGCGGCGCGGCTCGGCGCGCTGGCAGGGCCGCCGCTGGAACCATTTACATTTCGTTCAGCGAATCGGCCGCCAATCCGAGGCTCGGGGTTCTTCGATCCCGCCGGCCAGGGACAGCTCGATGGCGGCGTACGACAAGGCATGCATGGGACCGTGGAGCGCGGCTCCGCCGGGCGCGTTCCGGTGTGCGCGCGCCATTGCGCTTGCGCTGGCGATCGCTGCCGGCGTCATGCCCGCCCATCAGGCCCGCGCCGAAAGCCTCAAGGAGGCCATGCGCGCCGCCTACCGCAACAATCCGCAGCTCGACGCCGAGCGCGCCCGTCTGCGTGCGACCGACGAGGATGTGGCCCGTGCGGCCTCGGGATACCGGCCGACCTTACGGGGCTCCGTAGAGGCGGGCTATCAGTCGACCTCTGTGAGGCCTGCGGTGCCGTCGGCTGGCGAAGCGCAGCCCTGGGGCTATCAGCTGTCGCTCTCACAACCGATATTCTCCGGCTTCCGGACCGAAAGCGCGGTCTCCGAGGCTGAAGCTGCCGTGCGCGCCGGACGGCAAGACCTGCGGCTCGTCGAAAGCCGCACCCTGCTCGATACGGTTGCAGCCTACGCCGACGTCGTCGCGGCGGGCCGCATTCTAAGTTTGCGCGAAAGCAACGTCGGGGTTCTGTCGCGCGAACTGGAAGCGGCCGAGGCGCGCCGCGCCGTGCGCGAAGTGACGCTTACCGATGTCGCGCAGGCCCGCGCCCGCCGCGCTCGTGCCGTGTCGGCAGCGGATCTCGCCAAGTCCGATCTCAGGATCGCACGCGCGTCCTACCTGAAGGTCGTCGGCCATGCTCCTGCCGCGCTCGATTCGCCGCCGTTTCCCGAGCGTCTGCTGCCGGAATCGCTAGGGCAGGCGATCGAGATCTCGCTGCGCGACAGCCCCAACGTCGTCTCGGCGCTCTACCGCGAGGAAGCCGCTCGCTTTGCTGTCGATCGCGTGCGCGGTGAACTCTTGCCTCAGGTCTCGATTGAAGCGAGCTACGGCGAGCGCAACGACGTTTCGCGCCTGATCTCCCAGGAGACTGAAGCCAGCATCACAGGACGCGTCAGCATTCCCCTCTACCAGGGCGGCGAGGTGCACGCGCGCGTGCGTCAGGCCAAGCACCAGCATGTCGGGCGCATCCAGGAGATTGAGCAGGCGCGCTCCGAGAGCGAGGCGAACGTCACCGCGGCATGGTCTCGCCTGCAGGCGGCGCGCGCCCAGATGCGCTCCGACGAAGTACAGGTCGATGCGGCGCAGACGGCGCTGCGCGGCGTGCGCGAGGAGGAGAAAGTCGGCCAGCGCACGCTGCTCGATGTGCTCAATGCCGAGCAGGAGCGGCTCGACGCCGAGGTGAGCCTCGTTCGCACACGGCGCGATCTCGTCGTGGCATCGTTCTCGTTGCTGGCTGCGATGGGGCAGCTCACCGCCGACCGCCTCTCCCTCGACGACAGGCTCTACGATGCCGAGGTTCATTATCAGGAGACCCGCCGCAAATGGGTCGGCACCTCGATCGCCGACGACGAGCGGCGTTTGCGTGAGCCGCTGCGTTATCGGCCACGAGCGGCTGCGCAAGCCTGGGACGATCCCGCGCCCGTGGCCGCACGAAGGTCCCAAGCCGATGACTTCGACCCGCCCGAGCCGCCGCCCACGAGGGCAGGTATGAGAGTAGATGACGTCGATAGGGACAGTCTTCCGCCTCCCGAGGCGTTGGTCGTGCCGCGAACCCAATCGCCGCCGACGTCCCGACCGATGCCGCGCCTACGCGAGCGTCTGCGCTGGCCCGGCGACTAGGGCCGCCTTGGCCCCGGCCGGTGAGCTTCCGGACGTCCGTTCCTCGAATCGTCGCTGAGCGCTGCGCCCGAAATGCTCTTTCGCGCGCCGATCACCCCTGCCCGCCATGCCAGCCGGAATTTCTTGTAAAGGCTTCGAATCGGTTAATACCGCGCCTAAATCAGTGCATGCGCGGGGTCGTTGTGACAATCGCGCCACGTGGTTCGAGTCGCGGCTCGCCACGGCGCGGCTTCGCCTTCCCGGCGCCGGAGGTGCTGTCCTAGAACTTTGACGCGGCACGTCGTCAGCCCTTCCATCAGGTCTGACCGTTGCCGGCGCGCAAGGATCGCAAATGGCGGCTCAGATCGATAACACCGACAGCGGCACGACGGCCCGGTGCATGCGCCGCGTGCGCCCGCGTTCCGTCGTGCAGTCAGTTGCTGCGGCGCTGGCCCTTGCGGCCGCGCCGATCCTGTCGGCTGGCCCGGTGGACGCGGAGTCCCTCAAGGACGCGCTGGCCGCGGCCTATCGCTACAATCCACGTATCGACGCCGAGCGCGCCCGCCTGCGGGCAACCGACGAGGAGGTCGCACGCGCCAACTCCGGTTATCGCCCTCGCATCTCGGCAAGCGCCGACGCCGGCGTGCAGCATACCGAGACGAAGCCCTCGGCTCCGTCCAACGGCACGTTCGGGCCACGCGGCTACGCGCTCAATCTCACCCAGCCGCTGTTCACCGGCTTCCAGACGCGTAACGCCGTCAACGAAGCCGAGGCCGGCGTCCGCGCCGGGCGCGAGACGCTGCGCGATGTCGAGCGGCAGGTGCTGCTGCAGGCGGTGACCGCCTACATGGACGTCGTGCGCGACCAGGCAGTCGTCCGGCTGCAGGAGAACAACGTCGCGGTGCTGACGCGCGAGCTGCGCGCCACGCGCGACCGTTTCGCCGTCGGCGAAGTGACACGCACGGACGTCGCACAAGCCGAAGCGCGGCGTGCGGGCGCGGTGTCTGCACTCGATCTGGCGCGCGCCAATCTGAAGAGCAGCCGCGCAACCTACGAGCGCGTGATTGGAAGTCCGCCGAGTGGCGTCCGCGACCCGGGGCCGCCGGACCGCTTCATTCCGCACTCGCTCAACGAGTCGACGGCGATCGCAGAGCAGGAGAACGCGCTGCTTATCGCGGCGCTCTACCGCGAGCAGGCCGCGCGCCACACGGTCGACCGCATCCGCGGCGAGCTTCTGCCCTCGGCCCAGCTCGAGGCCACGTGGCAGGAGCGGTTCGATCCCAGTCGCTCGATCGACGAGAGCGAGACGGGCACCGTCATCGGCCGGGTCAACGTGCCCATCTACCAGGGCGGTGAGGTTACGGCGCGGGTCCGTCAGGCCAAGCACATTCACGTCAGCCGTCTGCAGGAGATCGAGCAGGTCCGCACCGAGATTCGTGAAGCGGTGATCGCCTCGTGGTCACAGCTGCAGGCGGCGCGTGCACAGGTTCAGTCGGATCGCACCCAGGTCAACGCCAACCAGACTGCGCTTACCGGCGTGCGCGAAGAAGAGAAGGTCGGCCAGCGCACGCTGCTCGACGTGCTCAATGCCGAGCAGGAGCTGCTCAACGCCCAGGTGCAGCTCGTTACCGATGAGCGCAACCTCGTTGTTGCCGGCTTTACCGTGCTCTCGGCCATCGGCCGCCTCGATGCCTATCGCCTCGGCGTGGCAAGCCACGTGTACGATCCTGAGATCCACTATCAGGAGGTGCGGCGCAAGTGGTGGGGCCTGTCGATCACGCACGAGGACGGCCGGCGCGAATACCATGATTTGTGGCCCACGCACGTCGAGCGCGAAAGATCCATCAAGTGAGACGCAGCGTGGCGTGACCGTCCGCTGATGCGTCCGGTCGCGATTTCCACGATAGCCGAAGGCAGGCGCGCGGAGCGGCGCACCGCTCCGAACTTTCGCATCGTCAGAAGATGAATTCGGACTTTGCCTCGAAGCCGGGCATATGCGGTCCGGCAGCCTCGAAAGCCTCACGCCGGTCAAACGTGCGCCCGCTGCGCCGCCACAGCGCGGCCCGCTGTGGCACGCCAGCTGTGATCGCAACCAGCCGCCCGCCGTCCTTCAGCTGATCGAGGAGCCCAGGCGGCACGTCGGCCACTGCGCCCTCGATCACGATGACGTCGAATGGACCTTCCGACGCATAGCCCGCGTCGAGATCGCCCGTCACGACGGCGATGTTGTCGATCCGTTGTTGCTCGATAATCGTGGCCGCCGTCTCCGCCAGCTCGGCGTCGACCTCGAGTGCGACGACGGTTTCGGCGACGCGCGCGATGATCGCGCTGGAGTAGCCGGTCGCGCAGCCGATATCGAGAACGACGTCGCCGCTCTCGATCTCGGCGAGTTGCAGCAGCCTGGCAAATGCGCGCGGGGCGAGCATGGCGCGGGCGGTCCGACCGGCGCCCCCGCTGACGAGCCGCAGCTCATCGTCCATGTAGGCGACGGGCTTCATGGCGAGGGGCACGAAGGCCTCGCGCGGCACCTCCTGCATGGCCCGCATGACACGCCTGTCGGTGACGTCGCTCGGACGCACCTGAGACTCGACCATGTTCTTGCGCTGCAAAGCGTGGTCGGCCATTGCTCGCTCTCTCCCTCTTGCTCACAGGGCTGCAAAATAGCCAATGGCTCGCGGCCAGGCCAGACCGTCTCTCGGCCAACGCGATAGCTCAGTTGGCTCGCCCGTTCGGGATGCCGGTCCCCCCACGGCGGCCTTGTCCCCGCCTTCCCGGCTGTGATAAGCGAAGCCTCCCGCTTCGGCGGGTCACGCTCTGGCACTGCGGAGCCTTGTTTGCAAGGCTGCGCGTACCCGATCGGAGACTTCAGCGCTGCTCCCACCTCACACCACGGGGGCCAGCGCCGGCAGGGCCACGTGGCGGAGTGGTGACGCAGCGGACTGCAAATCCGTATACCCCGGTTCGATTCCGGGCGTGGCCTCCAAGATTTCCTTGACTTTTTTGGCGACCAATTCGCCCCCGGTGCCATTAGGGGCGAAACGGGGACGGGATGCTACTCTGGCGGCGGCGGGAACGGATTGTGCTGGTTCGCCGGTAAGGTCGCCGCGATTGGGAGTGGACGCCGCCCCTCTAGCGTGTCGATGAGCAGGCCCTTGATCTTCCGGTCGCGTTCCTCATCCAACTGCCACCCCATCGGCGTATACCGAAGACGGCTCAGCTCGCGGCCATCGAAGTTGTAGCCCAGAGACTTCCCCATCTCCTGGAGCAATTTCGTGAAGAGGTCTTCACGTTCCTCCCAGAAGTTTGGATCGTCCTTTGGAATGTCGCGGCTCAGGTGCCCGACGTATTGGCGGAAGGCGTCAGTGACGGCAACTTCGTTGTAGAACTCGACCATGACGAGGTTTAGGGCCGTCACGTGATCATTCGATAACCGAACGCCGCGCGTCCCCATGAGCGCACGAAAGATCAACAGCCTTCTGTCTCGGTGCTCACGTTCGCGGTCGAGCTTCCTCGTGTACCAAACCGCCGCAATCGGCCCGGCGATGATCGCAATGATTGTGAGGGCACTATTCATCCACTGATCCGCTGTCACTAGAATGACCTTATCTTCTGGAACCGCACGTTGATCGGACCCACAGGCGAGTTGATCTTCTGAAGGTCGCCGTTGGCAATATTCGTGGGCAACGTAATAGGCACCTCAAAGCGCACCGGGCCGCCAGATGACGCGCCGGTGATGAGCGTCGCGCCATTGGCGACGTTGAATGTCAGTGTGCCCGAGACATTTTGGCCGTCTTCGGACGGCGCAAACGTACCGTCATAGGTCGCTCCGCCCATATCAGCCCCGGCGATGATTCCGTCTTTGAAGACGAACAGCGCCACCGCGTTGCCCATCAACCCCGTGAAATATCCGACGTAGAAGCCTTCCATCGCTACCTCTTACGCTGCCATTGCATGATCATTTGCCTCTTCCGCGCTCAAAGCATCGAGTGCCGGCGTCGCGGGCCAGCCGAAGCCGTCCGGCAATTGAATCTCAATGTCGAAGCCGCACTGGTGCGCCCAGTCAGCAATCCGCTCGCGGTTCGCGGGGCTCGCGAAGCGGAGCAGTTCGGTCACCGCCTTCCTCGCCTCATCGACCTTGGCGAACAGCTCATCAAGGTCGCCGCGCATCCGGGCGAAGTCGGCTTTGCCCCACCGCTCGATAGGCTTGTCATCGTCGGCCCGCTCTGCGGCTGCGATTGCCCGGGCCAGCACGTCCGCCATTACCGGGCGCTTGCTGCCATCGAGCAGTCCCCAGCCGTCGCATTGGCCCATCGGGAACTCGACGTTCTTGTAAATTCGTGGGCGTCTTTCGATGAACTTCTTGATGCGGGCGGCCGCGATGCGACGTTCCTCCTGGCTCTCGGCAGCTTCATAAGCGTCGAACAGGTCCGGGTTGGCCTTCTCTGCTTCTTTCCGTTCGGCATTCTCGTTGCGCTCTTGACGGATGCCCATCAGCGTTCCCTGAGAAGACCGAACACCGCGCGCCATCTCCCGGCATGCCTTGCCGTATCGCTGGGGGAGCGTTCGCCAGAACGAGTCGAAGCGCGTGTCTCCGGCGAGCTTGCGAAGCTCGCCTAATGCGGCTGGCATAGCTGCGCGGATCGCGAACAATCGGTTGATCTGGTACTGGCGGTCGCGCTCTGCGTCGAACACCCCCTTGATCGCGTCGATCACGTCATTACCGAAGTCGCGGCGCGCGCAATTCTCGCCAAGGAGCCCGATGCTGCCATCCTCGAACTCAACAACGTAGCCGTGCCAATGAGGATGTCCAAAGCAGCAACGAACGTGGGGTTTGTGCCCAGCCTTCCTCCCGCCCGGAGGCGTCTCATCGTATTCGTGCAAAATCCGAACGGGCACCGCGCCTTTCTCAAGGCGTTCGGTCAGGCCTGGGTATTTCTCAGGCTCCCTGATGCGGAAGCGGCGCGCGAGCAACTGCCGGTCGCGCTCGGACAGTGTTCGTCTCATGGACGAGTTTCGTACCTGATTCTCCCTGTCTTCAGCACCCAAACTGCTTGTTTATCCCCAGCACGCCAAAATGGCCCTTTCCAGCAGCGGAGCGGGTCAGCATGTCCATCCTCAAGCGCTACGGCATCGAACGGACGCGGGAGAACATCCGGGCAGTCGAGGCCATCGTGCGCGATGTTCCGCCTCTAAAGGACGACGTGCCCGAAGTCGTGCAGCGGCGGCTTGAAGCCTTGGGCAAGGCGCTCATCCGGGCAGACCTATCGTTTAAGGGCTCGTTAGGGCATTGGGAGGACGGCCTGCAAATCCGTATACCCCGGTTCGATTCCGGGCGTGGCCTCCAATCCCTTCGCCCCCCCCCGGTTACCCCGCCTCGCCCGTGCGCGGTGGATCACCGGACGTTTTTGCGATATGGGGTTGGCGCAGCGCCGGACCGTCTGCTATGAGGCTCGGCGCTTCCTCGAAGAAGCCTGTTCCGCGGTAGCTCAGTGGTAGAGCATCCGACTGTTAATCGGACGGTCGTAGGTTCGAGCCCTACCCGCGGAGCCAATCGAGGCCCTCTCGGATTTCTCATCCTTCCGCCGTCGTCTCGCTGGACGCGGCCTGGACGCGCACGATGTCGTCGACCGCATGGCGGGCTGAGGCCACGTCGCGCAGGCTCGAGATCTCGATCTCACCCAGGTCGTGCTTCAGGTGGGCAACCAGCGTTCCGATGCTCATGAAGCATTCAGCGGCCGGCTTGCTGCCGTCGCCGCGCCGGTAGAAATCGGCATGCCAGGCCGGCAGATCACGCCGCTGCTCCTGCGACAGGCTCTCGTAGAAGAGCGTGCGGTAACGGTGCGTCTGGACGAAGAAGTGATCGATCGCCTCTGAGACCTCGGTGCCGCTGACGAGGCTGAGCCGCATCGCCCAAGCGCGCATCGCCTGTTCGTCGGCCTGCTTGAGGCTCCTGCTGGATGAAATATCTGCGAGGAAGGTGCAGAACCCTTCGTAAAGCCGCAGCTTCTCCTGGAAGACGGCGACGCTCTTGTCGCGATTGACCTCGCTCGCCGTCTGATAGCGCAGCAGCACGGCCGTGACCGACACGGTGATGAATGCGCCCAGCAATGCCGCCGTGATGTCGCGTGCCGCCGGCAGATAGTCGGAACCGACGAACTGCGGCAAGGCCGCAACGAACAGCAGGGCCGCACTGACGAGGACAAGCAAAACAACGGCAACACGGCTCATGGTCGAACTCCCGGCGGCAATCGGCCGGCCTCCCTGCTGCCGTAGCAGCGGCGGACCGGATCACACCGAATTATGACGCATCGCGTGGCCGCGCCAGCGCCTGAGGCCGTGCCGGGACCGGCCTCAGGCAAATTCCTTGCGGGTGTGCTTAGCCGCCACCCCATTTGATGCACCGGCCGAGCTTGAACGACCAGAGCTTGCCCTGCTTGTTGCAATGCTTCTGCATGCTGGCCTCGGACAGGCCCTTGAGATTGATGCCCTTCGGCTTCTTCTTGTTGGCATCGAGCGCCTTTGCGAACCCTGCCGTTACCGACGCCGGCACTTTGCGGCCTTCGCACTGCGCCGAGCAGCGCGCATTGTTGGCGTGGGTCTTCGCTCTCCCCTTCATGCACGCCGACCAACACTTGTGCTTGGGAGCGACCGTGTAGCCCTTGTCGTGGGTCACACTGCCCTTGGGCTCGTTGGAGGTCGAGTTCATGCAGCAGGTCCGGGTGAAAAGTCCGCGGGGGCCGCAGGGGTTGATAGAGACGGAGCGACCGATCGGGCACATCGGAAAAGCGGTGCAAGCGGTGACCACGCACTTCTGCGCGGCAGAGGCCGGACTGAAGGCCGTCAAACAACAGATCAGGGCCAGCCCGAGGGTGGAAACTGAAGCTTTCAACCACGTCATGGGAACCTCGTGAGAAGCGGCGTATATCCATGACACTTAGCCAGTCCCGTCGCTTACCGCCTGTTCCCTGGGGAACAGGTGGACAGCCCGCAGCGGTTCGTCAGCCTACGAAACAGCGCAATGGCCGGCGCCTTGTCGGCTTTCAAGCTTTCTCGTAGGGCCAGGCTCGCGCCAGCAGCACCGCGGCGGCAAGGTCGCCCCGGCCGGCGCCGTAGGTATGGCGGAAACCGCCATCGAGCCGCGTCGCGACAAAGCCATCGGCCACGGGCACTGGTGCTCCATCGCGCAGCAAGGCAGCTGCGGCGGCGAGCGCTAGGGTCTCGACGAGCGTCCGCGCCACGGGTTCCAGCGCGTCGGGATCCTTGAGCATCCAGCGTACGCGGTCGAGCGCCGCGGCAATCGCAGTATCGCCACCGGACTGTCGCCCGATTTCATCCGCCACGGCCACCAACGCATCGGGCTCGCGCGCGATCACGCGCAGCACGTCGAGCGCCATGACGTTGCCCGAGCCTTCCCATATCGCATTGAGAGGCAGCTCGCGATAAAGCCGCGCAGCAAGCCCGGTCTCGACGTAGCCATTGCCGCCCAGGCACTCCATCGCCTCGTAGCCGAGCGCCGGCGCCATCTTGCACACCCAGTACTTGGTGACGGGCGTCATAAGGCGCTTCCACGCGGCTTCCGCGGGATCGCTCTCGGCGCGGTCAAATGCGCGGGCGAGCCTGAATGCCAATGCCGTCGCTGCTTCCACGTCGAGGCTCATGTCGGCAAGCACCTGCGCCATCATGGGCTGCTCGGCGAGGCGCCGTCCGAACACGCTGCGATGACGGCTATGGTGGATTGCCAATGCCAGCGCCAGCCGCATCTGACCGGCGGAGGCAACTGCGCAGTCGAGCCGCGTCAACGTCACCATCGCCAAAATCGCCGGGACGCCGCGCCCCTCCTCACCGACGAGCCTGCCCTCCGCTCCCTCAAGCTCGACCTCGGAGGACGCATTGGAGCGATTGCCGAGCTTGTCCTTGAGACGCTGGAAATTGAGCGCGTTGAGACGGCCGTCCTCACGGTGCCGCGGCACCAGAAAGCACGATAGGCCTCCGGGCGCCTGAGCGAGCATGAGGAACGCATCACACATCGGTGCCGACATGAACCACTTGTGCCCGACGAGCTCGTAAAGTGCGCCCGGACCCTTGCCGGTGAGCGGCCGGGCAACGGTGGAATTTGCGCGTACATCCGTGCCGCCCTGCTTCTCGGTCATGCCCATGCCGATGGTAATGCCCACCTTGGCCGCCATCGGTCGGAACGAGGCATCGTGATGCCGTGACAGCAGCCGCGGCAGCAGGGGCGCGAGCAGCTGAGGCGTCTGCCGCAATGTGGCGACAGCGGCGTTCGTCATGGTGAGCGGGCAGACGTGGCCCGCCTCCATCTGCGTCGTCATGTAGAGCATTGCCGCGCGCACGACATGGGCGCCCGCATTGGGTGACGCGTGCTCTGCCGCCAGGTGGTCCCAGACGCTGCAGTGCAGGCCCTCGCGGATGCTCATCGCCATTACGGCGTGATACGCGGGATGGAAATCGACGCGGCCGAGTGCGTGCCCCTTGTCGTCGAAACGTACCAGCTCGGGAGCGTGCCTATTGGCAAGCGCACCCCAAGCCATTGCCTCGGCGCTGCCCGTCGTGACGCCGTGCCGCGTGAGATCCTCGTGTGGCGAACTATCGGCGGCTCCTCCGCACGCCGCATGCTCGCGGGCCACGGCATCCTGCAAGGCCGGATTGGTGCCGTAGAGATCGATGTTCTCGAACGGCGGCGACTGGTTCGTCACCGCGTGGGTGACGAACCTCCCGCTGGTTCCATCGTCGCCGGCCGGCTCACCTGCGGACATGACCCGACCTCCTTCACGCCGCGCGCGAGGCGCATCAGGCCGAGCGTCGCGTCAGAAGTCGCCCTTCGAGCCACGCTCGAGGATCGAAAGCATGATCTTCTTCACGCCTTCAGCTTCCTCCTTCAGCTCCTTGGGCAGCGGCTTACCGCCGTGGATCATCATGTCCATATTGAGCGTGTAGAGCCACAGCTTGCCTGTCTTATCCTCGAGCAGCGCGATGCGGCAGGGTAGATAGGCGGCGAACGCATCGGAGTAGTCGATCATCTTGGCGGCGGTCAGCGGGTTGCAATAAAGATAGATGCCGAGCTTGCGCCACTTCTTGCCCTGCATCGCCGAGACCTGATCGCCCAGCGGCAGTGCGCCGACATCCTTGATGTTCATCTCGTTGGCGACGGACTTGATCGACTGTTCGACCTCCTCGAAGGTCAGACCTTCCTTGACCTTGGCTTTCCACACCGTGGCTTCTGCCGGATTGCCGGTCTTGATGAGGTCGTCCACCAGCGCCTTGTAGGTGGCCTGCGCCTTGGGATCGAAGCCGTCGAAAGTTCGCCCGTAGCTTGCGTACAGGTAGCCACCGCCGATCAGGGCCACGAGACCGATCAGCGCGAGCACGTTGCGCAGGAATCCAAACATGATGCCGTCCTTGTCCGGAAGTGCGTGCCGGCGTCTGGCGCGGGTGCCTGCACGACGACTCGTTCGTTGCGTTTCCTCTCGCGGCCCGCTCTTGCGCCGGGTCAGCGGGTCGATGATGCGGTTTGCCCGGCATGGGCGCAAGTCCTGAGTCGCCCGATCGTTTCTGCCTTCGCGTCGTGTGCCGCCACGGCAGTCGTCGCCATGTTGCGCCGCAAAGGTGTCACACGCTTCCCGCGACCGGTCGCTCTTTACCTTCGCAACGGATCGCCTGATGCACCCACACGAAGCACGCTTAGCTTTGCCGCGGACCCATCGCGACGAACCGTCACGCGCCGCGATGTGCCGTTGCGGCTGATGGACTACAGCACGCCGTGGTAGAGTGACGGTCCAATCCGAAGAGGAGATCGTTCGCGCGCGAGCCGGCGGCCTCCCACAACAAAAGCGCGCCGCGCCGTCTGGGAGGAAGGCACAATGAGACAGTTCATGATCGACATGATGATTATGATGATGCCGGCCATGAAGCCGATGGTGTGGATCGGCGCCGGCGTTACCGCGCTCGGCTTCCTTCTGCTCATCGCGCACATGATGTTCCGCTCGAGCAATGGCGGCTACATCCTGCTCGCCGGGCGCGTGCTGCTTGCGCTCGCGGTATTCTTTCTCGCCTGCCAGTTGGCCGGCGTACTGCTGGGCATGACTCCCAAGATCAACTTCGGCGATTTCGACAAGATGGAATTCATCCTGGTGCCGTTCTGGCAGATCGGCGGCGCTTTCCTCGTTGCCTCCCTGATCCTCGGCTTCTTCGGCGGACGGACACGCACGGCGTGAGTCATGGGTGGGGGATGGGCAAGCCGCCTCCCCCCGCCTTGTCGCTCTCCACCTCGTTCTCGTTGACGGCGCCCAGATTGCCGTTGTGCATCGCGCTGCCAGACAGGCGGCGCGCCGGTCAGAGTTCTGGCCGCGCACTCAATGGCAACCGCATTCTCGCAGATGGCCCCATGAAAGTGGAAAGGGCCGGACGCTATGGCGTCCGGCCCTTAACAGCAGGGCAACCGCCCGGCGCAACCGTTCCTAAATCACTTGATGCGCGTGAACGTGCCGGACGCGCAAGCGCCGGCCGCCGTGCAGCCGTCCATCTTGAACGCATCCGGGCCATCGGCCTTCATCTTGGCGTTGTACGTCTCGCCGGTCTGCGGGTGCGCGACCTGGCCGACGTACGCGCCGTCCTTAGACTCGAGCTTCGACTTGATCATCTCCATGCCCTTGTTGTTCGGGCCGTCGACGACGATGCACGACATACCGTTGGCGCCACCCTCTTTGCACTCGATGGTGAAGCCTTCCCACTTCCACTTGCCGACCATCGAGGCATCGGCGTACGCCGACGTGGATGCCACCAGGGCCGCCAAACCCACGGCTGCCGCAAAAGCCTTCTTCATGACGTCACTCCCTACGAGGACCGGACCGTTCTTCGGTTCCGGCACGCCTTGTTGTCGAACTCGAGCTAACCCAGACGCGGCGGCGCCTGGACCAGCACGCCCCAACGCGCCGCGCTGGCGGCCGTCGAGACGCGGCTTGGTTAATAGCACATTCCTGTATTCGAATGAACGAGATTAACGTTGCCGGACATTCTCCTGGTGCTTCAAAATCCGCTGCATTTTCGGCTGATTTTGCATTGCAAAAACGATCGTGGTGGTGAGCACCCGACCTTAGCTTCGGCGCTACTAGCGAAATTGACGCGCGCTTTGATTTGGATGCTGAGACGATTGCTGCACAGCAGCATTCAAGCTCCAGCCGCTCTCGACATTTCGTCGCACGGCGCTTTAGCCGATCTGTGATTAGGTCACAGAATATCGTAAAATTCGCATATACTAATATTAGTGGCCGGGACCTTCTGGGACATCCCGGGCGAAACAAGGCCGCTGCTCGGCCGGACGCATCAAACGACCGGAGCGGCGCATAAACCGATCAGGGAGACGACCATGCCGAGGCTGTCACTCAACCGCCGTACCCGTACCGCGATCGCTTCGGCCATCGCCGCGCTGCCCCTGGCGGTCGCCGCGCAGGCGACGGCCCATGCCGACACTCTGGTGCTGGTGCAGGGCTACCTGGGGTCGGCCAACAGCTACCGTGCGACCGGCATCGCTCAAACGTTGGTTGCGCGCGGTTTCCAGGATGCCGGTCACCTGGCGCTGGCTCCGGACGGCCGCTTCCGCGCCCAGCCGATCACCGCAGCAGGAAAGCAGCGCTTCTATACCGTGGAGCTGCCGACGGAGGCTCCGGTCGCGCTGCAGGCGCGCGTGCTGGGCGATGCGCTCGTCGAGGTCGCCAGCCGTCACTCCGGCGAGCCGCTGCATGTCGTCGGCCATTCCGCCGGCGGCGTCGTCGCACGTTTTGCCGCCGTCACCGATCAGCGCGTCAAGCCCGCTACGCTCCTGACCATCGCGAGCCCGCACCTGGGAACCGCCACCGCCGAAGTGGGCTCGATGATCGGCAACTCGCCGCTGTCCTGGGTAGCACCCTTCTTCGGCGCCTCCACGATCAACCGCTCGCAGGCTCTCTATCAGGATCTGTGGCGTGAGCGTCCCGGCACCGCCCTTGGCTGGCTCAACCGCCAGCCGCATCCCGACATGCGCTATATCTCCGTCCTGCGCACGAACGGCGGCGCGCCGCTGGCCGGCGACAGCGTGGTGGATGGCGTCAGCCAGGACATGAACGCGGTGCCGGCCCTGGCCCGCCGCTCGGAGGTCTACGTCACCGCAGGCGGGCACGGCCTCAATCCGGGGGACGGCATTCTGATCGCTGACCTCATCGGCCGCGCAGCGCAGCAGACGGCCGCGGCGACGCCGGCCCGCTGACGACCCGTCGGCTTCGCCGACCTGAAGACCGCAGTGCGGCTCAGCCGCTTGCCGTGGGCAGCAGGTTGAGGCGCTGCATGCGCCGCCACAGCGTGGTCCGGTCGACCCCCAGCAGTTGCGCCGCCTTTGACCTATTGCCCCTCGCCGAGACCAGTGCCGCCTCGATCTCGCGGCGCGCCTGCTCATCCTCTCCAGGTTCGCGCGGTGCATCGGCCGGCGTGGGCTTTGCGGCCGACGCCCCAACCGGCATCGGCCAGCCCTGCTTGGACAGCACGCTGAGACGGATCTGCTCGGGCAGGCTCTCGGGCATCACCGTGCCGTCGATGGCGCAGATGAGCGAATGCTCGACCGCGTTCTCCAGCTCGCGCACGTTGCCGGGCCAGTGGTAGTTCATGAGGATCTGCATCGCCTCGCTGCTGCACGAGACGCCGCGCGGATAGCCGCGCTGTTCGAGCCCCTCGCAGAAATGCTTGAGCAGCAGCGGGATGTCACCCCGGCGTTCGCGGATCGGCGGCACCAATAGTGTGAACACTGCCAGTCGATAGTAGAGATCGGCGCGGAACTCGCCCTCGTCGACCATCTCCATCAGTGACCTGTTGGAGGCGGTGATCAGCCGGATATCGACCTGGACCGTGCGGTCGGAGCCGACCGGTTCGAACTCCTTGTCCTGTAGCACACGCAGCAACTTGGCCTGCAGGTGCATGGGTATTTCGGCGATCTCGTCGAGGAACAGCGTGCCGCCGTGCGCGGCCTGGAAGCGGCCGGGCCGGTCACGCATGGCCCCGGTGAAAGCGCCCTTCACGTGGCCGAACAGCTCGCTCTCGATCAGCGACGTGGGAATGGCCGCGCAGTTGACCTCGATGAACGGTTTGTCGGCCCTGCGGCTGAGACGATGAATGAGCCGCGCAATGTGCGTCTTGCCGGTACCGGATTCGCCCTGCAGCAGAACCGACGCATTGGACGGGGCGACCTGATGCACGCGCTCGAGCAGCGCCAGCACCTTGCGGTCGTTGGTGACGAGGTCGCCGCGCGAGCGGTCTATGAGCATCTCCAGGCGGTGCCGCTCGCTCACGTCGCGGATGATCATCAGCCGCGTCTGGCCGATCGACTGGCACGTCTGACAGCTGTGGAATTCCAGGTAGCGCGTCTCGCCCGCGACCTCGATCTTGCGCTGGAAGCGGACGAAATCGGCCGCGCCGGCGACCTGGCCGAGCTGTTCGGAGCGGCCGCGCGCAGCCTTCTCAATGGCGGAGACGAGCGATTGGGAGCGGTCGATGCCCAGTACGTCGTGAAGCGACGTGATGGGCTCATTGCCGGCGACGCCCAGGAGCTCGCCCGCGGCGGGGTTGTGGTAGAGCACCGTGCCGTCGAGCGTCGCCACGATCACGCCTTCGTCGATGAAGGACACGACCGCCTCGAGCAAGGCTCTGAGCTGCTCGCTGCTCGGGGTTGGGCCCGGCACATGGTTCATCAGCCACCCTCCGTCACGGGGGACCGTGCGTTTCCTCGCAGCCGCGGATTCTTCAGCGATCGCTGGCTTGCTACGGCATTGTTGCAATGCTTGCGGCGTTGCGCAACACGCACGAATTGCGTTCTGTCATTTTCGTGAATGCCACCAACCGGTTAAATTTCATTGCTCATACCAGTCTGCGCTTTCGTGTTGCAGGTCGCGCAACGTAATGAAACGCTGAAACCCCCGGATTTCCGGGCCATTAACGCTTGGCATACGCATTGCATCGCAATTCGCGAATACTCGCATAGGATGGGGCAGCCGGGCAGCAGACCCCAGGCGCCCGAGGGAGGTTGCGTTGCCTGAAGAGTTGTTCTCCCCGGTGTGGATGGCGGGCTTTCGCGAGGCCTGGAACCGCGAGCCAGAACTGATCGACGCCCTGGGGCGGATCGGCTTCGACGCGCTCATCGGTTATGGTTTCCGTGGCGAGAGCGGTCCACGCGGCCTGCTCAAGGTGCGCAACGGCAAGGTCGTCGAAGCTCGCGCCTACAAGGGCGAGCGGCTGGATTGGGACCTGCGCGCCGATCCCGATACGTGGAGCGATTGGTTCCGCTCGCCGCCGGGCATGATCAGCATCGGCATGGCCTTCACGTCGTCGCGCCTTCAATTCGTGGTTGGCGACTACGCGGCGATGATCAAGGACCCGCGCATGGCGGGACCATTCCTCAAGAGCTTTGCAGTCATGGCGAGGGTGTAATGCGTATCGAGAGGCTCATTCCCGCGCTGGCGGCGGCCCTGCTGGTTTCAACGGTTCCGGTGGTCGCGGAGGCCGCCGACTACCGCACCGCGCCCGTGACGGTCGAGCGTTCCGGCCACATGACGACGGTAGGCGGCACCGTGGTGCCCTACAAGGAAGTCACGCTCACCGCGCAGATCCCCGGACAGGTCAAGCTGGTCGCCGGCCGCGAGGGTGATCCGGCCCGCACCGGGCAGGTGATGGTCGCCATCAACGACGACGAACTGCAGGCTCAGCGCCGCGCCGCCGAGGCGGCGTTGATGTCGGCGGAGGCCTCGCTGCGCAATGCGCACGTGCAGTACTCGCGCGAACTCTATTCGCCGCGCACGGGCCAGCCTACCGGCATGGGCCTGCCGTCGATGATGGACAGCTTCATGCGGCCGTTCTCGGGCCAGTACTCGGGGCCCAACGACCCGCACATGCGTCGCTACGCCGATCTCTATGGCCAGGCCAAAGGCATCGACGATGCGCGCAGCGCCATCCTGCAGGCCAAGGCGACGATCGAAGCGCTCGACGCCAAGATCCGTGACGCCAGCCTGACCGCACCATTCGACGGCGTCATCGTGCAGAAGATGGTCGAGCAGGGTGACACCGTGCAACCCGGCCAGCCGCTCATGCGCGTGGCTTTCGTCGCCTATTTGCGCATCCAGGCGGAAGTGCCCGTCGGCCTCGTTTCGAGCCTGCGCATCGGCGAGTTCCTGCCTGCACGCATCGACGTCGGCCAGGGCATCCCGGTGCAGGCGCGCGTGTCGCAGATCTTCCCGATGGCCGACACGTCGCGCCACACGGTGACGGTCAAGTTCGACCTTCCCTCCGGGCTGCCCGGTGGCCCGGGCATGTATGCCGAGGTGATGATCCCCGACGCCAGCTCGCATGGCTCGGTGCAGCCGGCCGTGCCGCGTGAGGCGATCGTTTGGCGCGGCAGCCTACCGGCTGTGATGATCCTCAAGGATGGCAAGCCGACGTTGCGCGTCGTTCGCATCGGATCGGCGCTGCCCGACGGGAGGATCTCCGTCCTCTCCGGGCTCGACGGCGGCGAGCAGGTGATCCTGCAGAACGAGGCGCCAGCGAGCACCGCGCAGCGACAGTGAACTTCTGAAAGGTGACGCGAATGCGGGCGCGCCCCGCAGTGCCTCACCATTCGTAATGAGATCGAGCAGCCGAGCCCGAAGTCCGCGCAAGCCGGACGCGGGTAGCGAGGAAGCACTAGCAGGGTTGAAGCGTATCGTGTCCAACGCCAACGGCCAGACCCAAACCCATCAGGCAGAGTCGCTCGGCGTCGCCGGCGGCATGGCGAAGATGTTCATCCATTCGCCTCTGACGCCGCTGTTCCTGGCGGCGCTGCTGCTGCTCGGCCTCCTCGGCCTCGTCATCACGCCGCGGCAGGAGGACCCGCAGATCTCGGTGCCGATGGTGGACATCATGTTCTCCTTCCCCGGCGCCTCCTCCGAGCAGGTGGCCTCGCTCGCCACCGACCCGCTCGAGCGCATGATGAGCGAGATCCACGGCGTCAAGCACGTCTATTCCGCCTCGCAGCGTGGCGGCGGCATGGTGACCGTGCAGTTCGACGTCGGCCAGCAGATGGAGCCCTCGCTCGTCAAGCTGTACGACAAGCTCGCCTCGAACCTCGACAAGATCCCACCGGGCGTCTCCCAGCCGCTGGTCAAACCGCGCGGCATCGACGACGTGCCCACCGTTACATTCACGCTCTGGTCGCACCAGCTCGACGACTCCAGCATTCGCCTCATCGCGCTCGAGGTGATGCAGCGGCTGAAGACGGTGGACGACACCGCCAGTTCCTTTATCGTCGGCGGCCGGCCAGAAGCCATCCGCGTCGAGGTGATGCCCGAGCGGCTCAAGGGCTACGGAATCTCGGTCGCCCAGCTCGGCCAGATCATCAGCGCCGCCAACGACCGCTCCGACATCGGCAACGTCGAAACTGGCGGCGGCCACTATCAGGTCTACACCGGCCGCTTCCTGCAGCATGCGCGCGACATCGAAAGCCTGATCGTGGGCGTGCGCAATGGCGCACCCGTCTACGTGCGTCAGGTCGCAAAGGTGATCGAGGGACCAGCGGAAGCGCAGAGCTTCGTCCAGTACTTCACCGGCCCCGCGGCCAAGGACGCAGCGGTCAAGACGGCAGGCGCGCCGGCCGTCACCATCGCCATTGCCAAGAAGACCGGCACCAACGGCGTCAGCGTCTCGAATGCCGTGATCGCAAAGCTCGAGACGCTGAAGGGCACCGTCATCCCCGACAACGTCCACGTCGAGGTGACGCGCAACTACGGCGAGACGGCCAACGACAAGGTCAACGAGCTGCTGCTCAAGATGTTCATCGCCACCGGTGCGGTGTGCGCGCTCATCTACCTTTTCCTTGGCCTGCGCCCGACCATCGTCGTGCTCGTCGTCATTCCGGTGGTGATCCTCATTACCGTGTTCTCGGCATGGCTGCTCGGCTTCACCATCGATCGCGTGTCGCTGTTCGCGCTCATCTTCTCGATCGGCATCCTGGTCGACGACGCGACCGTCGTCGTCGAGAACATATACCGGCGATGGCTTCTCAAGGGCGGCATCGACACACCGACGACCGTCGACGCTGTGCGCGAGGTCGGCAACCCGACGATCCTTGCGACGTTCACCGTCATCGCCGCGCTGCTGCCGATGGGCTTCGTATCGGGCATGATGGGCCCGTACATGATGCCGATCCCGGTACTGGGATCGGTAGCGATGATCTTCTCGCTGTTTGCCGCCTTCATCTTCACGCCCTGGCTCGCCATCCGCATCCGGCCGAGCCTCAAGGACCTGCACAAGATGGAGGAGTCCGAGCACCGCTTCTCGGAGCGGCTGTCGCGCTTCTACCACTGGGCACTGGCGCCGCTGCTCGACAGCCCGGCCAAGGCACGCCTGTTCCGCATCGCGATCTGGATCGTGTTCCTGCTGTGCTGCATGCTCTTCTACACGACGAGCGTGACGGTGAAGATGCTGCCGCTCGACAACAAGCCCGAGTTCAACATCGTTGTGAACATGCCGGAGGGCACCGCGCTTCCGGTCACGGCCAACGTCATCAACGAGCTGACGCAGGAGACGCTGAAGCTGCCGGAGGTGACGGCCGTGCAGACGTACGCCGGCAGCGCCTCTCCGTTCAACTTCAACGGCCTCGTCCGCCACTACTACCTGCGTGACAAGCCATGGGAAGGCGACATCCAGGTTCAGCTTCTGCACAAGCGGGACCGCAAGCGCTCGAGCCATCAGGTGGCGGTCGAGGCGCGCGACAAGCTGACGCCGATCGCGCAGAAGTTCGGTGCGCTCATTCAGGTCGTCGAGATGCCGCCGGGCCCGCCGGTGCTGCAGACGATGGTTGCCGAAATCTATGGTCCCGACGATGCGACGCGCCGCAGGGTCGCACACGACCTCACTGAGATCTTCAAGAAGGCCGAGAGCATCGTCGACGTCGACAACTACATCCAGGCGCCGCACGACACGTGGTCGTTCGTCGTCAACCAGCAGAAGGCCGAGTATCAGAACGTCACGACCGAGGACATCACCAAGCAGCTCGCCATGGTAATGGGCGGCCAGAAGCTGGGCGCGGTCAAGGTCGGCCGCGAGCTGGAGCCGCGCTTCATCATCATCCAGGCGCCGCTCGAAGTGCGCAGCCAGTTCGCTCAGCTCGGTGAACTGCCGATCCAGACACGGGACAATCGCCTCGTGCCCTTGTCGGAACTGGGCACGTTCGAGCGACAGCCGCAGGACGCGATCGTCTTCCACAAGGACCTGCGCTCCATCGAGTACGTGACCGGTGAAGTCGCTGGCCGCCTTGCCGCGCCCGTCTACGGCATGATCGAGATCGCCAAGCTGCTCAAGGACTACAAGACACCCGATGGGGTGCAGCTTTCCGGCACGCTCATCGGCCCGCCGTCAGACGACTTCAAGTCGGGGTTCGAGTGGACCGGCGAGTGGACCGTCACCTACGAGACGTTCCGTGACATGGGCCTCGCGTTCATGGCGGCCCTGATCCTGATCTACATGCTCGTCGTGATGGAGTTCGGCAATTTCCGCCTGCCAGGCATCATCATGGCGCCGATCCCGCTCACCCTCATCGGCATCATTCCTGGCCACTGGCTGTTCGGCGCCGAGTTCACCGCGACCTCGATGATCGGCTGGATCGCGCTCGCCGGCATCATCGTGCGCAACTCGATCCTGCTCGTCGACTTCTCCAAGCACGCCATCGCGGACGGCATGCCGGTACGCGAGGCGGTGATCGAAGCGGCGCGCACCAGAACGCGGCCCATCGTAATCACCTCATTGGCTCTCATCGCGGGCTCCGCATCGATCCTCACCGACCCGATCTTCCAGGGCATGGCGATCTCGCTGCTGTTCGGCGCCATCGTGTCGACGGCGCTGACCCTGATCGTCATCCCGATTGCCTGCAACCGCGCGGCGGGCGCCTTCTCGACGCAGAACCGCTTCGACGAGCCCTACGACGATGCCCATGCCGGCGTACCGGCCATGGCCGCAGGCCATGCCGCGCCCGCGACCACGACCCACGACACGCCGATGGCAGCGCGCGCCGCTAAGCCGGAGCGCCCCGGCATGCTGTCGCGCCTGGGCTCGGCCGCCGAAAAGCTGACGTCGGTGAAGCGCCCCGAGAGCGGCATCGCCGGAAAGGCGGTCGCATTCGGCGCCGGGCTCACGGCATTCGTTGCCGAGTCCCTGCGGCATCTCCTGTCGCGCGGCGTCTGGCCGAGCGAGCCGCTACCCGGCCGCGGCGCGGCGTCGGCACTGTCGGAAGCGTTCTCGCATCTGCTGGGCCGGTCTGCACCTAGCGACCGCCGTGGCTCGGCCGGCGGCGGCAGCGCCGACCCGACGGGCCCCACGGGCGGACCGAAGGGTAGCGGCCCCAAGGGCGGCGGGACGAGCGGCGGTGGTTCTTCCGGCGGCGCGGCCCCCGGCGGCTCCGATGCGGGCGGCCCCGCGAACGGCGGCGGACTGGTGCCGGCTGGCGCTTCGCCGGCGGCGGCTTCAGCAGCAGCGATCACCGCGACGGCTGCCGACGATCAAGCGGCCGCTGCACCCAAGCCGCAACCACGCAAGAACAGTCGCGACGTGGCACGCCTCGCCGCGGAGGGCGCCGTCGTCGCCGCCAGCAGGCGTTCCGGGGAGACGGAGGCCCCAGCCGCGAGCGAAACGGCAAGTGGAGCGGGCGAGACGCACGCCCAGCGCACCAAGCCGCACCTCAAGGCCAAGGCAGCGCTTCTGGCGCCGCCTGCCGACGGGCGCGCGGCGCCCGCGACGGGCTCTGCCGATCTCCAGGTGATCCGCGGCATCGGCCCGGTGGTCGCTGCGCAGCTCGCCGCCAACGGTGTGCACAGCATCGCGCAGATCGCCCGCTGGACCCGCACGGACGTCGCCCGTTTCGACGAGTTGCTGAGCTTCAAGGGCCGCATCGATCGCGAGGATTGGATCGGTCAGGCCAAGGCACTGGTCAATGGTTCGGGAGCTTGAGGGGCGCGTTGGCGCCGCCGGTGATGCGATGATGGAGAATGGCGTGACGATCGTTGGCAGGATGATGCGTAAGGGAGACAGCGGATGCGGCGCGCATCACGCGCACCGCGCTTCTTCCGGCGCTATGACCCCGACAATGCCGGCACTCGCCGCGCTTGCCGCAGCACTCGTCCTACCCGCCGTTGCCTCCGCCCATCCCTGGGAGGTCGACCGCAACCTCTACGTCGTGGCGACAGCGCGCGTCGACCTCCACGATGGCCGGCCGTCCCAGCTGCATTCCACCGAGAAGATCCTGGCGCAGGCGGGTGGCAACACGTATCCGCCGCTGGGCTACGACCCGGGTGGACCTGGCGAGAAGACCGGGCCGTCGCTCCGCGGTCCCTGGCCGGTAGGTCCGCTGCACGAAGCGCCGCCGCTCGGCCCATACGCTCCGATTACGGGTTTCGATGCCGCCAAGCCTGCAACTGGCAGCGGCGCAAGCGCCACGACTGCACCGGCCAAGGCCGCCACGACCGAGGCCCCGGCAGCGCCAGCAGCGGCGCCGGCAACGACGAGCCAAACCGCCAAGCCTGCGGCGCCGACACCCCCAACGTCTGCGCCCGCTTCGGCGACGCCTGCCGCATCTGCTCCACAGCCCGCAACGGCGCCACCGGTTGCGGCCAAGCCAGCCGATGCGCCACCTTCAGCGGCGGCGGCGAAACCGGCGGCAGCCCCGCCCGCGCCGCAAGCCACGGCACCGGCCGCCGTTCCGCAGCCGGCCGCTCCCGCGCGGCAGGCAGACCCATCACCTCAAAGTCCGGTTGTGAGACCGGCGCCGCAAGCGACCGCCGGAGCACCGCCGTCAGCAGCGACTGGCGCCGCGCCGCTCACGCCTCACGGCTATCCGCCAATGGGGTTCAACCCGCATGGGCCCGGCATCGCCGCGCGGCCCGGGGTTCAACCCCAGCCGGGCGTCCAACCTCAGACGCCGCCGCAGGCCGCTGTGGCGTCGCCCCAGGCGCAGGCAGCCGGGCCCGCCGGTCCCCCGCCCAGCCAACGGTGGGCGGCGCCCCCACAGTATCCGCCCCAGCCGACGTGGCAGGGCGCCCCGCAGCGGTGGCCGCCTCCGCAGGCGCAAGGCGGATGGCAACAACCTCCACCGCAGCAATGGGCGCCACCACATGCATGGCAAGGCGCTCCACAGCAGCGCCGCTGGTGATGCACGAGGAAAACGAGATCGTCGATGGCGTCGAGCCTGACACTGAAATTTGCTCTGGGAGCGCTGTCCGTCATGACCGCTGAGACCGCACTCGCGCAGACGAACCCCTGGTACGTGCCACCGTCCCAGGGCCAGCCGTCGTATGTCCAGCAGCCGTCGGGCGCGCCGGTCTATCAGGGTTACGGCAGCAATCCCTATCAGGCGCCGGCGTCCGCAGCTCCCGCCTATCCCCAACCGCCGGCGACCTACCAGCAGCCGACCTACCAGCCGCACATCGCCGCTCCCCCGGCCTATACGCCCAGCGCTCAGGCATCGCCGTCGACGACCGGCAGCACCAGCAGCTACCTCGGAGCGGGCACGGCCTATGCCCAGCCGGCGCCGAGCGTACCCGTGTATACCCCGCAAGGCGGGGCGGCGGCCTACATCCTGGTGCCGGTGGTGCCCCCCGGCGGGCCGCAGGTCAGTGCGCCCGCCCGGGCGGCCCCCTATCAGGCCCCGCTTACGTCGTATCCGCCGCTCGGCAGCGATCCGACCCAGCCATCCGCCCCGTCAGCGCCAGCGGCGTCGCAGCCGGCCACCGCCCAGCCTGCACCCCCGCCGGCCGCCGGCCAGGCTGCGACCCATCCGGGCTTCTACGGCCCGTCCACGCTTTCGACGCCCTACGCCTACGGCGCGTACGGCGCCACCGCGCCGTACGGCGCCTACCCCGGAGTGCCACTCGGCATCCCGTGGGGCGGGGCCGTGCCATTCCCCGGCATCGTCCCCTACTGACGCTGCCTGGGATTCAAATGCCCGCCGGGGACCAGGACCCTCCCCTCGGCACCGCATAAGAAAAGTCCGCTCGACTGCGGAGGGTCCAAGTGCAAGGGAGACGACGAGACATGAAGAACTTTACACGCGCGGCGGCACTAGCGGCCCTCCTGGGCCTCGGCGCCGCCATTCTGCCCACGGGCAGCGCCCATGCTTGGGGCTGGGGCCCCGGCTGGGGCGGTCCAGGCTGGGGTGGTCCCGGCTGGGGCAACGGCAACGGCTGGGGCGACGGCTCCGGCTCCGGGAACTTCGGCATGAACTTCTCGGGCAACAGTAACATGAACGGCCGCGGCTACGGCTACCCGGGCTATGGCTACGGCGGCTATCCCGGCTACTGGGGTGGACCCTATGGCGGCCCCGGCTACTACGGTGCCCCGTACGGCTACGCTCCGCCGCCGCCCCCGGCGCCGCCGGCCCCGCCGGCTCAGAGCTCTGCGCCTGCTCCGCAGGCTGCCGCTCCGGCCGCTCCGGCCGCCGCGCCGGCTCCCTCCACCACCGGCAGCACGACGCCGCCGCCAGCCGGCGGCTATCCCCCGCCCGGCTACTATCCGGGTGGTCCGGGCTACTGGAACCAGGGCTACGGCACGGGTTCGGGCCAGGCGTCTGGCGGCATGAGCATGTCTGGTGGCGCCAACATGGCCGGCAGCGGCGCGGGCAACACCGCGGGCTATCCGGGCTACTACGGCGCGCCGTACGGCTATGCCCCTCCGCCTCCTCCGCCCCAGGGCGCTGCACCGGCGCAGGGCGCCCCCGCACCCGCCCAGGGCCAGCAGTAAACGCTGTCGCGCGGCATCGGGGCACCCCGTCCTGATGCCGCGCGCCTCACGACACGGACCGGAGGCGGCACTGCCTCCGACCGAGGACGGCCCCGCCGCCCTCTCCGGCGCCACCTCCCGGACGCCGGCTCGATGATCGGGAGAACGCGTAGGACAGGAGTACCGCAATGCGCAAAATCGTCATGACACTCGCGCTCGCCGGCCTGATGGGCGTGGGCGCTACCACGATGGCTCCGACGAAAGCGGAGGCATTCTGGGGCTGGGGGCCGTGGAACAACGGTCCGGGCTGGGGCAATGGCTGGGGCGACGGCTCGGGCTGGGGCAACGGCAACTTCAGCATGAACTTCAGCGGCAATGGCCGCGGCTTCGGCAACGGCTACGGCAATGGCTATCCGGGCGGCTGGGGCGGCGGACCGTGGGGCGGTGGACCCTGGGGTGGATATCCGGGCTACGGCTACGGCGGCTACCCGGGCGGCTGGGGCGGCTATCCGGGCTACGGCTACGGCTATCCCGGCTGGCGCTGATCCAGCAAGCGGGCGTTCGCGACACCCTCCGGCGGCAGTTCCAGATCCTGCCGCCGGGGCGAGCCGCCATGCCCAGCACAAGCCACCCTGGCTGAGAGACCGTTCGGAGGTGCTACAGCGCCCCCCGACGCGGCAACCTAGTGAAGCGACGAGGACCACCATGAGCGCGCCTCCTGCCCCGGTCCGACCGGGCGCGCGATCGATACGGCCCAGAACACGACTCCGGGCCTTGTGCACGAGCGTGGTCGTGATCGCCGCCAGCCTGCTCGCGGGCAGCGGTGCATCGGCCGCGGAGTTCTCCGCCGACGTCGTGGAGACGCGCGGTGGCTTCAATCGCTCGGCCCTTCTGTGGGTGAAGGGCACCGATACGCTTCTTGCCTACCAGGCCAACGGCCTGCCGGTGATTCAGATCTCGCGGCCGTCGTCCCGCACCTACCGCATCGTTGAAAGCATCCCTCGCATCGTTCGCATCGTACCGCCTGAGTACGCAGAGATGCGCGGCGGCGATCTGCTCGCCACCGACCAGCCGTGCAAGGCCTCGCCCGGCACCACGTGCACACTCACGGGCGGCGAGGACGTCGACGGTGTCGTCGCCGAACTCTACCAAACCGGTCCCGAGGGTGGCCCTGGGCTGGCGCGCATCTGGTGGGACGCGTCAAGGCGCATGGCCCTGCGCATCGAGTTCAACGACGGTCGCGCCATGCGCTCGATCAGACACGGCGACACCACCTACGAAGCGCTTTCCGTGGAGACATGGGAGCAGCAGTACCTGATCAGCGGCCAGCAGGTCGGCGAAGGCCAAGTTCTGTTTGCCCCGGACCTCGGCGTTGCCGTTCTCGAACGCCGGCCTGACGGCTCGGAGCGGCGCCTCGTCAACATCACGACCGAAGCCGTCGACGACAGCCTGTTCGAGGTTCCCGAAGAGTATCGCGAGGTACCCTTCGCGCAGTTCGCACCGCCCGCAAGCGAGGTACCGCAGGCCGAAGCCGGCGCGCCGGCTGGCGGCAGCCCGGCAGAAGCCCAACCCCAGTTTCAACCTCCGAACGCGTCTGCACCGCCGCCGCCCGCTCAGTGATGGACGCGAGCCAGCCCACGCCCGGACCGAAGCTCCAGAGGACACCATGACGACGACAGAGCCAGAGGACACCAGCGCGGTCGCACCGAGCAGCGAGCCGACCCGTCCACATGCGAAGGAGGCGCGCCCCGCACCCATGGACCAGTCATCGAGCGAGGCGGGCAAACGGCACGCCGAGAAACCGCGGCGCGGACCAGTGTCGCGCTTCTTCCGCTCACTCTTCAGCCACTTGCTATTCGCCGGCGCGAGCGTCGCCGCCGTGCTGGGCTACCTCTACCACGAGCCTATCCTGCGCGACGTCGGTGACACCGTCTGCGCGCCCCAGGTGCTCGGCCAATGGATGAGTTCCGGAACGCGCCAGGCAAACCGGCCTGCGAGCTCGACGACGGCGGCGGCTCCGGCTGCTGCAGGCAGCACGGCGGCGGCCGCCTCGAAGACGCCGACCGCCGCCACACCGGTCGCCACCACGCCGGTCTCCGCCCCGACCGACGCGAAACCCGCAACGGCCGCGACGCAGGTTGCCGTCCCGGCGCATCCCGCCACCGAACCTGCGAAGCCTGCGGCGGCGCCGACGACGATTGCCGCCGCAGCACCGGCGCCTGTCGCAGCCGCTCAGGCGGCAGCCGTGGCCAAGTCTCCGGCAGCCAAGCCCGCGTCATCCCCGGCGCCCGCCACCGCCGCGACGGTCCCCATGACGGCGCGCGTCGGATCTGCGGCGCCCTCCCCGGCCGAGAAACCGGCAGCGTCGGCGAGCAAACCACCGGCGACGGCTGCGGTGGAAACCGCATCCACCGCACCGGCCGAACCAACGGCCTCTACACCGGCTCGCGCGACGCCCGCAAAGAGCGATACGGAACCGGCCCATACGCTGGTTGAAGAATGGACCGCCGCGCGCCAGGCCCATGCCAAAGGCAAGTCCGATGCGGTCGATGCCTATCTGCGCCTTGCCGCGCGCTATCCCGACAATCCGGATCTTACGGGCGAGCTGGGCAACATCTTCTACCAGAAGGGCGACATGTCCGCGGCCGCCGAACAGTATCTGGAGACTGGCCTGCGTCTGATCCGCCGCCAGCAGAAGGAGCGGGCCGCCTGCCTCGTGCCGGTGCTGGAACGCCTGGACCCGGAGCGAGCCAAGGCGCTCAAAGAGATCGCGGGGGGCTCCTGCCCTTCGGCTGGCTGAGAGGGCATACCCCGATCAGACCGCGCCAAAACAAATCCGGCGGCCAAAAAGGCCGCCGGACGGTTGTCGCTATGCGGTGACTGTTCGACAGCCGGGCTCAGACGCCCAAGAGGGGCAGAACGGTAAGCGCGACTGCCGCGAAGAACACCCCAACGAGCACGACCGTCTCGATGAGGAGGTTGAGACACCCGTCGCAACCGAAACAGCATGGATCCTTAGCCATCGTGATCATCTCCGATTTTATTGGGAAAGGGGCTGATTGTCCGGCCGGCCGGCGATACTGCTTCGGCTTACGGCGGGCTGGCTCGCCCTTGGCTCTGCAATTCGTTGTGCAGTGCAGTAAACAAGGTGGCTGCGTCGCGAGGCGTGGTCAAGGCCTCAGGGTGCGGCGGGTTGTCATGGCCTCCAGCCATGCAACTTCAAAGCGCAATCATATGAATTAGATAGATAAATTTCGTTCTTGCCTGAAATATACCCGTCGCTGGCGCGGCCCGCCTGACTCCGACCGGGCGCAATTGGACCCGGCGCGGGGGGCACGAGCGCGGCTGCTACCAGGGCATGAAGCCATTGACGAAGTTCATGGGCCGCCCGATCGAGCGGTTCATGCTCGCCATGTTCCAACGCATCATGTCCGTATGCGACGTCATCGTCTGAACCGAGCGGTTGATCTCCCCCAGTTGCAGATTCATCTGATCGAGGTGACGCATCTGCATGGCGATGGTGCGGGTATCCACCTGCATGGAGACCATGCGGGACTGCATCACGTCGATGTTCCGTGACATCTGCGAGATGTTGTCGGTAAGCGTCTCCATGGTCGCGGTCAGCCGCGTCATGTGATCGCCGATCTGGGGCTGCAGCTGCTCGGCCAGCGTGCGCATGTCACGCGACACGGAATAAATCTGGTAGAAGCCGTAAAGGCCCAGCAGCGTGAAGATGACGAGGGCCGGATAGGCGATCATCTCCCAGCGGCGTGCGCTGCGCTCGAACGCCGTCGCAATGCGCTCGATCGCGGTGATCGTATCCTCGCGGCGCGCAAGGCGCGCGACCATGGCATTGGCCTTGCCGTGCTCGGTCTGGAGCACCGGCGCCGCGTTCTGGTCCTGCGGCTTCTTGGATTCGGGCATCCTGCTTGTCTCGCTCCCAAGCCGCAGGTTCCTTCCGCCCTGTGGGGCGAAGCGTGGCGGTTGTTTCCGCCATCCGGACCGGGCCTCGTTGACTGCGCCGCACGCACGATTACACCGCGAAAGCGCGGCGTACACGCATCAGCATATCATAATACAACGGGTTGGCGGGCCTCACCAACGAAACCGCACGGCGCAGGTCGCGTCGCGACCTGCGGACGCGATGATGGTGAACGCTCTCCCACCAACGCGACGGTCACATGCGGATGCGGACCGATAGGCAGAACCGCTACGCCAAGGCTAAGGCGTGATGCCACCGGGAGCAGGAGGCGGCCCGTCGTCGGGATCGTGACCACGGCCTGCGGTCAACGTCACGGCGCCATCGCGATTATAAAGGTCCGGACGGAACTGCACCGTGCCGTCAGGCTCCGCCCAGCCCGTGACGTAGGCGAAAATCACCGGCACAGGACGCGTGAGCTGCACGTCGAGTGGCTGGCCGGAGTCCAGCACCTGCCGCACGCGCGCGACATCCTCCCAGCCCGGCTCGTAGCGCACGATCCACTCGCCCAGCTCGAACACGCCCTGCACGCGCACGCATCCTGCACTGAAGGCGCGGCCGCGCTGCTGAAACAGGTTCTTCATCGGCGTGTCGTGCATGTAGACGCCGTGCTCGTTCGACATGTCGAGACGCAGCAGGCCCAGCGCATTTCGTTCACCAGGGTCCTGGCGGAACCTCAGACGCGACATGTCGACGTTGTACCAATCGATCCGCGATGCGGAAACTTCGGGCCCGTCGTAGCTGCCCTCGACGATGCGGATGCCCTCCTTGTCGAGATAGTCGGGCTCCTTCTGAAGCTTGGGCACGAGATCGAGCGTTGCAACGCTTGTGGGCACCCGCCAGTAGGGGAAGAAGTTGAGCGCCTTGATCGTACCCTTGAGGCTCGGCGTCTCGCGACCCTCGCGGCCAACGATGACGCGGTGGCGCTGCTTCACCTCGTAGTGCTCGACGGCCTCCAGCTCGAACGCTGGCACGTTGACGAGCACATAGCGATCCTCGACGCGCGGCTGCATGAGTTCAACAAGCCGCTGGCGGTTGAGGCGCAGCTGATTGAGACGATCGGCTGCCGGCACGTTCATCGCGTCGATCGTGGCGCGATCGACGCGACCGGAGACGCGCAGACCGTTGCGCTTCTGGTAGGCCTTGACGGCGCGCTCCACCCGCTCGTCCAGCGTCAGGCTCTCGAAGTAATCGTTGGAAGGAGCGAGATCGCCCGTCATGCGCAGGCGGCGCTTGACGGCCGGTATGCGGTCATCGTCGTCACCGGCGCGGATCGTGCGTCCGCGAGCGATCTGCGGCCAGCCGCCGCGTTGGGCAATGCGCTCGTACCGCTCGATGGCAACGTCGACGGCGCGCAGCATCACGTCCGACATCCAGGGTGTGGCGTTCGGCCGGACATCCTCGAAATCGCGCCCCGAGGACGCGGAGGACGAAGAACCGGCGCGCTCTTCCTGCCGCTCCAGCATACGCTGACGGCGGCGCTCTTCGCGATCGCGGTCGGAGTAGGTCGGTGAACCGAACCCGGGGATCTGCTCCCACCAAGCGGCACCCTGGGCCAACGCCTGCGGCGCTGTTCCGCCGAGCATGCCGAGCACGGCGATTCCCGCCATCATGCCCGCGCCGCGGCAGTCCCCTTTGCGAAGATGCGGTCGCCGATAGCTGGTCAACCTTCTCTCAGTCCCCACCATTCCACGATCCCGACAAGATTGTGCCACGCGCTGGCGCGCTGGCAGCGCGCGCCCGGCGAATACATGGCCAGTTCTCCATACCAAGGCCGAACGGATATGGCCAAACAAAGACACCTGACCAAGGTGCGGTCACTGGACTTTTCTCGAATGCTGCTCGGTAGTTGCCGCAAAGCAGCATGATCTGGCCGCGAACACTTTTATTTGACATCGATGCATGGGCCGACGTGCCACAAGGCATCAGAAGTGATCCCATCCGATACGCTCGAGGCTGACCTGAGTTCCCTCCACATCGAGGATTTGGACACCATCTCCAGCCACGATCTCTCCGATATCGGTCAGCGAAATGCCTCCCGCGGCGGCTTCATCGGCAACGGCCTGGGCGGCCTTGGCCGGCACGGTCATCAGGACCTGATAGTCCTCGCCCAGCCCCAGAAGCTCCGCAGTCCTCAGCCGGCCCGAGCTGGTGAACTGCCGCGCCGCCTGGGATATGGGAACGGATGCGAGTTCCACCCGCGCGCCAACGCGCGACGCCTGAGCAAGGCGCTGCAGATCCTTGATCAATCCATCGGAGACATCCATCGCGGCCGTCGCATGCGCCCGCACGAGCGGTGCTGCATTCACAGGCGGCACCGGCTTGTCGAAGCAACCAACGAGATAGGACGCCTGAGCCGGGGTCAGACCCGTCTCAAGAACGAGGGCGGGTTGCTGCCGCAGCAGCAGGCCGAGCCCCGCATCGCCGATTGTTCCGGTGACAAGAATGCGGTCGCCTGGTCGCGCGCCACCCCGCGAAACAGCCGAGCCCGAGGGCACAAGCCCGACAGCCGTGATGGTGAGCGTGAAGCGTGCCGGCGTACGATCGGTATCGCCGCCCACGAGCCGGCAGCCGAACAACTCCTGCGCCTCGGCGAGCCCGTCGCGCAGCGCATCGAGAAATTCCGCGTCCGGCACGCCGGGCAATGCCACCGCCAGCAGGTAGACATGCGGCTGCGCTCCCTTGGCGACGAGATCGGAAACATTGACGGCCAGCGCCTTGAACGCTGGAATGTCGCCGGGCAGGAAATGGACGCCCTCGATCAACGCATCGGTCGTCAGCACCAGGTCGTGACCTGGCGGTGGCGACAGCACTGCGCAATCGTCGGCGAGAGATCTCGCGGCCGGGTGCCCGCCTGTCAGCGGCAGGAACACCTCGCGAATGATGCGTGCCTCGCCGCCATCGACCTTCTCGCGTTTGCCGCTGGGCGTCATGATGGCCCGGGCCGCTTCAGTCGGCGGCCGGCTCCTCGTGCTTGGGCTCGAACTCGGTGGGGCGCAACCGCCGCGCGAGGCGGTCGAGTATGCCGTTCACGACGCGCGGTTCGTCCTCGGTGAAGAACGCGTGCGCGACCTCGATGTACTCGTTGATCGCGACCCGCGCGGGCACGTCGCGCCGCTCCATCAGTTCGAAGGCTCCTGCGCGCAGGATGGCGCGGAGAATGGAATCGACGCGCACCAGTCTCCAGCCCTGTGCGAGCTGCTCGTCGATCAGCGGATCGACGTCGCGCTGCCGCCGTACGACCCCGCGCAGCACATCGGCGAAGAACTGCGCGTCGGGTGCACCGGCGACGTCGACATCCTCGGTGTCGGAAAAGCGCGGCTCCTCGAACTGGCGGATCACATCGTTGAGGTCGGTGCCGGCAATGTCCATCTGGTAGAGCGCCTGGACCGCAGCGATGCGCGCCAGAGAGCGTGCGCCAGGCGCCGGCTTTGTTGACTTGGGCCGAGACGTCATCTCTGCGTCTCCTCGAAGCGGCGGGCATGGGCGACGAGTGACAGGCATGCGCGTGCGGCGTCCCCACCCTTGCCGTCGCGCCCGCCACGGGCACGCGCCAGCGCCTGCTCCTTGGTGTCCACCGTCAGAATGCCGTTGCCAACCGGGATGCCGCGGCGCATGGCCGTATCCATGAGCCAATGATTGGCGTGACCGACCACCACGTCATAATGCGATGTCTCACCGCGGATGACGCAGCCGAGCGCAACCGCTCCGCAGAAGCGCGCACGCGGCGCACTCCCTGGTATGAGGCCGGCTGCTGCGGCGCTCGCCAGCACCTGCGGGATCTCGAGCGCACCGGGAACCGTCACGCGCTCATAGCCCACGCCGTTCGCTTCAAACTCCGCGGTTGCGCCCGCGACGAGCTCATCGGCGATGTCCTCATAGAAGCGTGCCTCGATGATGAGCACGTTGTCGCCATCGCGCCGCGCGGCGAACGCCGTGGCCCGCGCTTCCGCCGTAGCCTGTTTGTCGCGCTTCACCATCCGCTCACCCGATGCTTCGCGTGCCCACGATCCGGAGACCGAACGCCTCCAGGCCGACGTACTTGTGCTCGGGCGAGTTGGTGAGCAGCACCATTTCGGTGACGCCCATGTCGCGCAGGATCTGCGAGCCGAAGCCGATCTCCACCTGACGGCGCTCGCCGCGCGTGGGGCCACCCTTGCGCGGGTTGTCGTGCAGGCGCTCGGAAAAGGTGCGCGGATTGAGATCGCGCAGGACGACGATGATGCCCCGCCCTTCCGCGTCGATGGCGCGCATCGCCTTCTCGATGAGCCCGACGCCGGACGCGAAGCCGATGCCAACGATATCCATCATCGGATCGACGGCGTGCACGCGGACCAGAACAGGCTGCCCGTCGGCGACGTCACCCTTGACGAGTGCGATGTGCTCGCCCGCTTCCACCGTCGTCTCGTAGACACACAGGTCGAACTCGCCGCCAAAATTTGAGCGCACCGGCTTGCACGCGACGCGGCGAACGATCGTGTCGTTCTTGAGCCGGTAAGCGATCAGATCCTCGATCGAGCCGATCTTGAGACCGTGCATCCTGGCGAACGTGACGAGGTCGGGCATTCGCGCCATCGAGCCGTCGTCGTTCATGATTTCGCAGATGACGGCTGCCGGCGACAGTCCGGCAAGCCGCGCGAGGTCGACGCTCGCTTCGGTATGACCGGCGCGGATGAGAACGCCGCCGTCGCGTGCCACCAGCGGAAAGACGTGTCCCGGAGAGACGATATCTTCGGCCGATTTTTCGGGATCGATGGCGGTGGCGATGGTACGCGCGCGGTCATGCGCGGAGATGCCTGTCGAGATGCCCTCGCGGGCCTCGATCGAGACGGTGAAGGCGGTACGGTTGCGCGAACCGTTGTTCTGCACCATGGCGGCGAGCTTCAGCTCGTTGGCGCGGCGCTGCGTCAACGCGAGGCAGATGAGGCCGCGGCCATGCTTGGCCATGAAGTTGATGGCGTCGGGCGTTGCCATCTGCGCCGGTATGATGAGATCGCCTTCATTCTCGCGCTCGGGCGCATCGACGAGTATTACCATGCGCCCGTTGCGCAGCTCTTCGATGATCTCGGCGGTTGGCGCCAGTCCGGTATCGGTCTCGCGGCCACGCCGTGCCGATCCCGCCTGTGCGGCGCGCGTGACAGTGCCGTTCTTGGCCGCCGCGCCCTTCTTGCCGGCAACGCGTTTACCCCGCGCCTCGCTCACGTCCTGAACTCCATGAGGCGCGCCACGTAGCGCGCAAACAGATCGACCTCGAGGTTGACCTCGTCGCCGGGCTTTTTGCGCCCCCACGTCGTCCTGGTCAAGGTGTGCGGGATGAGGTTCACGCCGAAGCGGCAGCCGGCCACCTCGTTGACCGTGAGCGACGTGCCGTCCAGCGCGACAGAGCCCTTGGGAGCGATGTAGATCGCCAAGTGCTCCGGCGCCTCGAAGAGGAAGCGGCGGCTCTCGCCGTCGCTCGCGACGTCCACGATGCGGGCGCGGCCGTCCACGTGCCCTGAGACGATATGCCCGCCCAATTCCTCGCCGGCCTTCAGCGAGCGCTCGAGGTTCACGGGTCGGCCCGGCCTCCAGGCGCTCAGAGTCGTGTGGGCCAGCGTCTCGTTCGATACGTCGACCGTGAAGCGGCCGCCGCGCTCGGTACGGGCCAGTTCCGTTACAGTGAGACACACCCCATCGCAGGCTATGGATGCGCCCAGCGCAATGCTCGCCGGATCGTAGGCGGTGTCCAATGTGAAGCGCCCGCCGTCCGCCGCGATGACCGTGCCGACGTCGCTGATGAGCCCGGTGAACATCACGGTCCTCCTGGAGTTGTAGTTGGCATCGTTGGTGCGTCAGGTCCGGAGCGGGCCGTCGCCAAACGGATGCGCGGCTGCGCCGGCCGCAGGATGATCAGATCGTCCCCCTCGAGCGCCCTGCGCGACACAACCTGCAAGCCGGACAGATGTGCTACACGCCCGAGCGCGTGAAAGGCCGCCGCGTCGCTGACGGACGCGCCGCCACCACGCACATGGAACAGGGCGACCTCGTCGTAAAGGCCATGGCGGGCAAAGCTCTGCCAGATGCCCGGTCCGCCTTCGACCAGCAGACGCGTGACGCCCATCTCCGCGAGCGCCTCGAGCACGCTCGGCAGCCACAGCCGTCCGGCGACGAGCCGCTGCGGGTGAACGTGCACTCCGGCATCGGCGAGCTCTTCAAGTCCCGGGGCACTCTCGCCGCCGACGAACACGTGCACCGGCACAACGCGGGCGGATCTTACCAGCGCGCTCGATGCCAGACCGCTCCCCAACGAGGCCAATACCAGTCGCATGGGCGAGCGCTCTTCCAGGCCCGGCAGCCGGCATGTCAGTTGCGGGTCGTCGTCGTGCACTGTGCCACGACCGACGAGAATGGCGTCGGTTTCCGCACGCATGAGGTGGCCATACGCCCGGGCAAGCGGCCCCGTCACGAAGGTCGGCGCTCCACGCGCACCGCGCGGCACGGAGCCATCTGCCCCCAACGCGATTTTGAGGACGACGAACGGCCGCCGCTCGGTGACGCGCACGACGTGCCCGCGGGCGAGCCAGTGTGCACGTTCTGCCAGCACGCCCCGCGCAACTGCGATACCGGCCCGGCGCATACGGTCGATGCCGCGACCAGCGACGCGAGGATCGGGGTCCTCGATCGCAACGACACAACGCGCGATGCCCGCAGCGATCACGCTGTCGGCACACGGCGCCGTGCGGCCGTGATGCGAACACGGCTCGAGCGTCACGTAGAGCGTTGCGCCGCGGGCGCGCGCGCCCGCCATCTCCAGCGCTTGCGGCTCGGCGTGGGGGCGCCCGCCAGGTGCCGTCACCGCGCGCGCCAGGACTTCACCCGTATCAGGTGCGACAACGACAGCGCCAACCGATGGGTTGGGTGCGGTCCGGCCAAGCCCCCGCCGCGCCATGGCGAGCGCGATCGCCATCATGTGACGGTCGAAGGCGGCTGGCTCGGAGGACGGCATTCTCTTCAAGGCTTGCGGACCGACGCGCCCGCCGGCATGGCCGCGCCGGGCGGACGCGGGTCATCGAGATCGCGGCCATGAGCAGCACGTCCCGGCGGAACGGGCTGGCGCGCGATCTCGCCGAGGACTTCGGCGAAGTCCGACGCCTCGCGGAAATCGCGATAGACGGAAGCAAAGCGGACATAGGCCACCGGATCGAGCCCGCGCAGCGCTTCCATCACGAGTTCACCGATCGCTTGTGAGCCGATCTCGCTTTCGCCTGAGCTTTCGAGCTGGCGCACGATGCCCGACACCATGCGCTCGACGCGCTCCTGCTCGATCGGCCGCTTGCGCAACGCGATCTGCACCGAAGCGAGGAGCTTGTCGCGATCGAACGGCACCTTGCGGCCGGAGCGCTTGACGACGGTGAGATCGCGCAGCTGCACGCGCTCGAATGTGGTGAAACGTCCACCACAGTCGGGACATACGCGCCGCCGGCGGATGGCCGCGTTCTCCTCGGTGGGGCGGCTGTCCTTCACCTGTGTATTCTCGCCAGCGCAATAGGGGCAGCGCACGCGGGGCCTCCGGACTTTTGTGGATGCGATGGGCTGGTATGGACGAGCCGCGGGCCGCAATCAACTGTGACTGCGAGGGCCGCGCCGCGAGGCATTTCGGGGCGCATTTCCGCACCCCTTCACACCCTAGGTTCAGGAAACATGCAGTGACCGCGTCAGGCTCCATGCGAGCCGACGCCCCTCGGACCTGGGCCTGACCGCTCCCGTTCCTCGAAAGCGCGGCGAGCGGCCAGCACGTCGGACATATTCGATTGCGCCCATTCGCCGAGCCCGTGCACGCGCTCCGACAGCGAGTGCCCCAGCGCGCTCAGTGAATATTCCACCCGGGGCGGCACCTCGTGATGATCGATGCGCTGCACGAGCCCGTTGCGCTCCAGCTCGCGCAGGGTCTGCGTCAGCATCTTCTGCGATACGCCGCCTATGAGCCGCATCAGCTCGCCGTTGCGCATCACGCCTTCACGCAGGCTGTAGAGCACCAGCAGCGCCCACTTGTCGGCCACAAGCTCTAAAATTGCACGCGACGGGCACGCCTGGGCGCAGACGTTGGGCGCCTCCCCGCCGGAGGCAACTCCGGCTTCGTGTGCCTCGCTCGGAGCGCTTTGGACGAGCCCGGCGGGGCCCAGGACGACCCTGCGGATCAATGCGTCCTCCATAGTTACCAAAAGGTGCGTACTTTACTGGCGGTTCCTTGCAGATATATCCCCCGGCGGTCCCTTAGATCAAGCAGGAGATGATCCCATGACCGCCGTCGCCATCGTCTACCATTCCGGATACGGCCACACGGCCGCCCTTGCCGAGCATGTCGCCAAGGGCGCCGCCAGCGTCCCCACGGTAGCCGCGAAACTCTACAACGCCGACGACTTGACCGCGGCCGATAGCGGCCCTTGGGAGGAATTGGCGGCCGCTGACGCCATCATCCTGGGCGCGCCCACCTACATGGGCTCGGCCTCTGCCACCATGAAGCAATTCATGGACGCCTCGTCGAAGGCCTGGTTCACACAGGGCTGGAAGGACAAGATTGCGGCCGGCTTCACAGTCTCGGGGAGCTGGTCGGGCGACAAACTGTCTACGCTCACCCAGTTCGCCGTGTTCGCCGCCCAGCACAGCATGATCTGGGCCGGAACCGGAATAATGCCGGGCTACAATAATTCCAAGGGCTCTCCCGACGACATCAACCGCGTCGGCTCGTTCCTCGGCCTCATGGCACAGGCCAACGTCGACGAGGGACCGGACACCGCGCCGCCGGCCGCAGACCGCCGCACGGCGGAACTGTTCGGTGCCCGCATCGCGGAAGTCGCCAAGCGGTGGCGCGCCGCACGCTAGAAATAAGAACGGCGCGGCATGATGGCCGCGCCGTTCGTCAGATCGTGTTGTCTGCGATCAAGCGTAGATCGGGAACCGGTCGCACAGGGCGATGGCCTGCTTGCGGACCTTGTCCTCGACGGCCGAGTTGCCCTCCTCGCCGCTCTTGGCGAGACCGTCGAGGACCTCAGAGATCATGCGGCCGATCTCCTGGAACTCTGCAACGCCGAAGCCGCGCGTCGTGCCGGCCGGCGAGCCGAGCCGGATGCCCGACGTCACCATCGGCTTCTCCGGATCGAACGGCACGCCGTTCTTGTTGACCGTGATGTTGGCGCGGCCCAGCGCCTTCTCGGAAATGTTGCCGGTAAGCTTCTTGGGCCGCAGATCGACGAGGATCAGGTGCGAATCCGTGCCGCCAGAGACGAGCGCGAAGCCGTTGGAGACGAGCACTTCGCCCATCGCCTTGGCGTTGGCCATCACGTTCTTGATGTAGAGCTTGAAGTCTGGCTGCAGCGCCTCGCCGAAGGCCACCGCCTTGCCCGCGATCACGTGCATCAACGGGCCACCCTGGATGCCGGGGAAGATCGCCGAGTTGATCTTCTTGGCGATGTCCTCCTCATTGGTGAGGATGATGCCGCCGCGCGGTCCACGCAGCGTCTTGTGCGTCGTAGAAGTGACGACGTGCGCGTGCGGGAACGGGCTCGGATACATGCCGGCGGCAACCAGGCCCGCGAAGTGAGCCATGTCGACCATGAACACCGCGCCGACTTCATCGGCGATCTTGCGGAAGGCAGCGAAGTCGATCACGCGCGGATAGGCAGAGCCACCCGCGATGATGAGCTGCGGCTTGTTGGCGTGTGCCGCCTTGCGCACGTCGTCCATGTCGACGACCTGCGTGTCCTTGCGGACTTCGTAGTGGGTCGCCTTGAACCACTTGCCCGACTGGTTGACGGGGGCGCCGTGCGTGAGATGCCCACCGTGAGCAAGGTTGAGACCCATGATGGTGTCGCCGGGCTTCAGCAGCGCGTTGAAGACGCCCTGGTTGGCCTGGCTGCCAGAGTTGGGCTGCACGTTGGCGAAGCCGCAGCCGAACAGCTTCTTGGCGCGTTCGATGGCAAGGGTCTCGGCGATGTCGACGAATTGGCAGCCGCCGTAGTAGCGCTTGCCCGGATAGCCTTCGGCGTACTTGTTGGTGAGCACGGAGCCCGCCGCCTCGAGCACCGCCTTGGAGACGATGTTCTCCGACGCGATGAGCTCGATCTCGTGCTGCTGGCGACCGAGTTCCTTGGCGATGGCAGACGCCATCTCCGGATCGGTCTCCGCGAGCGACGCGGTAAAGAACTTCGACTGGGCGGGCGCGGCGTAGGCGGCCTTGGCTGTCGACATGGGTTGTTTCCTCGTTCTGCCAGGTTCTGCTTGATTGCGCGAAATTGTGTTGGTGGGGGATGCAAAATGCCCCTACGGCCGACGCGCCGCTGGCCCGCCACCGCTCGGAAGCGCCTTCGTACCATAGTCTAAATCAGCCGAACATGGCGGCGGGACACGGCGCCGCGCCGGGCTGGCCAATGGGGTAGGCGGCAGCGACCGTGAGGGGTGG
>JBFWNY010000016.1:0-88208 GCA_050250815.1 Hyphomicrobiaceae bacterium | reverse complement strand
GACGGCAATTCCCACCCAACTATCTGCACGACAGCTGGCTCGACTACCTCTACTGGGATACCGAACTCGAGCCGTAACTGCGGTGGACACTTCCAGGAATCAGAGAAGGCCGCGATCGAACGGGATCGCGGCCTTCTCGTTGCACCACCAGGAGAAGATCGTTTCAAGCAGCCCGCAATGCCGGCTGCCGGCACAGCATCTGGGCAATTGCTTCGACGGCGCAGTCCCAGTCCGCATCGCGCGACTGCTGCTTGCCGGAGAGTCCGAAGGCATCAAGTGCATCAACAGGCGTGCCGCCATCGCGGAACACACGCGCGCATGACTGGCGCGCCACGCCCATGGCCTGATGCCACTGCGCAGGATTGATGTTCTGGGGGGTCGAGAGGTTCATTGGACTGGCCTCCTTCTGGGCGCTCGGGGGGATCGCGCCCGCTCAACTCACACGAAAGACTGACGATGCTCACAAAAGGACTGACGAAGGTGAACGGGCCGCATGCAGGCTGCGGCTCACACGAAACGCTACGCTACGGCAATCAACTCAAACGACAGACCTTAAGAGGCGGAGGCGGCAAGCACGTTCAGCATCTGGCGACGTTACGCGGGACCAATATCCGTCGCCTTTCATAATGGTGGAGCGACACTACACGTGCTTGCCTTCTCGTCCGGATCGGCGCCGCACGCGCCGGACCCGCAAATCCTGTTTCTCATAGGCTCGACCGCTTCAGGATCGACAGCCTTGGTCTTCGACGTTCACACCGGCTGAAGGACCTGCCGGCTGCAGGATCTCCATCATCCGTCCAACGACGTCCGACAGCCCCTGCCAACTCGACTCGCAACTTTCCACGACGCCACCTCACACAACTGCACCGGCCTCGCATGCGAGGCTGTACCGACGGGAACACGGATCACGCGACCAACTGGAATTTAGAGCTGAGGCCCGATCGGCGAGCTGCCGGCGCTTGAAGCCTTCCGGCCGCCACGCAGGCAGCTCGCCTTAAGAATGGAGCAGCACGGCTGCACTGCTCTGGTGGGGGCCTGCCCCGACGCATACGCTACAGACGCAACAGGGACGCTACCGGACGCTACAAACGCAACGCGTACTGAAAACCTTTGGGCCGGGTGCTCGCTCAACGCTGCGAGCGGTGCGCTCGACTCACCGGCCGTCGATGGGGAGAATAAACCGTTGCTTTTGGGCGACGGTACGGCCGAACCTCGTCGCGGGGATGATATTTCGCTTGACGGCAGATGAACAGATTGAGCAATTCAGCCCATACTATTGTTTTCTAATAATATTTTTCACCGTACCAAGTTGTGGATGAAAGCGGACGGGCGCCCCTGACGGGTCAGGCCCGCGATCCGGATGCGGCGAGAAACGCCGCCTTCATGGCGCCAGCGAAGAGGAAAAAGGACGCCAGCACGTTCCATCCGGCAAACGAAAGACCGAACAGGCGGAATGCGGGCTCGTCGCAGCGCACGACGCGCACCGCCTTCAACGAATCAAGCAAGCCTCCCGCCGACTGGGCAATGCCCTGGTCGCCGCTGCAGCTCTGCGGCCCCGGCCAAAACTTCCATTCCGCGCCGGCCTGATACGTACCGATCCCGGCATTGACGAGAAACAGGCAGGCGACCGCGAAAAAGACCAGGGCCGCCACCCGGTGCTGCTCCGCGCTGACGAGCACCAGCGCCAGGAACAGCGAGGGGATGGCGAGGTAGTACGGCCACCGCTGCAAGAGACAAAGTTCGCAAGGCTCATACCCACCGATGTACTGGAAGCCGAACGCTGTGAGCAGGATCGCGGCCGCCGCGAAGAGCACGAAGCTCCCCGCCCGATAAGCCGCCCTGTCCCTGGTGTGATCGGGGCGCCCCAGCGCCATCCGGGCGGTCGTCATTGCGTCATCTCCCAAAGCCGCGGGCTCTGCACGGGCGGCGCCATCAAGTCGGTGCGCTTGTCAGCAGAAACTGAGCTGGCCCGACCCGAGCAACCATTTGGCGAGGAAATAGAGCGCGATCAAGATCACGGCTGCAATTCCCGCGATCAGCCCGAGCCGCTTCTCTATGAACGCCTTGATCGGTTCGCCGTAGCGGCGCAAGGCCCAGGCAAGAGCGAAGAACCGGGCACCGCGGAAGACGATGCAGGAGATCGTGAAGAACACCAGCCCCACCTGCACCACGCCCGACAGGATGGTGACGACCTTGATCGGCGGCAGGTGCGACAGGCCCGAAGTGACGAGCAGCAGCATGGTCGTTTCGCGGCCGGCACACGCCTTGAGCCGCTCGAAGTCGTCGAGCTTGCCATAGAGCTCGAGCGCCGGCTTGGCGATCGCGTCGAACGCAAACGCGCCGAGCAGATAGCCCGCGATGCCGCCAAGCGTCGAGGCGAGCGTTGCGACCAGCGCATAGCGGTAGGCCCGCTCGGGCCGCGCCAGTGCCATCGGGAGGAAAAGGACATCGGCCGGCACCAGGAAGACCGAGCTTTCGATAAACGCGATGACCGCGAGCCAGGCCTCCGCCGTCTTGCGGGCGGCCAGCGACAGCGTCCAGTCGTAGAGGCGTCTCAGCATTTAGGTTTTCGTCCTTCCCTCGCCGGTCGCGTGTGCCTGGAACGCCCAGCGTCTGGAGCGCGACACACCGCGGCCGGCCCAACCCGGAGCCGTCGCAGGTTGCCCCTCAGTGTTCCTAAAGCTGAATACCAGCGGCGGGTTTAAGCGAGGTTGCAAGCTCGGTCACGATCCAGTCGAGCACCATACGGCCTGCGGGCGTCGCCCGCAGCCGGGCTTCTCCCCCCTCGTCGACCAGACCCTCGGCGGAAAGACGCCTGCGTGCCTCCACGTCCGGCACCAGACCGGTGCGCCGCGCCATCGCCCTCAAGTCGAGCCCCTCGGCGATGCGCAGCCCCATGAGCAGCATCTCATCGGCCTGCTGCTCGAAGGAAAGTCTCGTCATCGTCTCCAGACCGTGCCCAGACCGCTCGACTGCCTCCATCCACGCTTCAGGTCCGCGCAAGGCGACCGTCGCCCTGCTGGTTCGATCCCCGCGGGCGGGCAACCTGCCGTGGGCGCCTGGCCCGACCCCAGCGTAATGGCCATACCGCCAGTAGAGCATGTTGTGGCGGCTCTCCTGGCCCGGCCGCGCATGGTTGGAGATTTCGTAGGCCGGCAGTCCCGCCGCCGCCGTCATCTCCTGGGTCAGGTCGTAGAGAGCGCGGGCAACCTCGTCCTCCGGTGGGTGCAACTTTCCCGCCTTATGCAGCGCGGCAAATGGCGTTCCCGGCTCGATGGTGAGCTGATAGAGCGAGAGATGATCGACCGCCAATTGCAGCGCCTCGCTGAGTTCGCGCCGCCAATCCGTAAGAGACTGACCGGGCCGCGCGTAGATCAGATCGAAGCTGACGCGATCGAATTTCGCCTGTGCGATGCCAATCGCAACCCTGGCCTCTTCGACCGTATGGATGCGACCAAGTCGGCGCAGCTGCGCATCGTCGAGCGACTGCACGCCGAGCGACACGCGGTTGACTCCAGCCGCCCGGTAGCCTGCAAAGCGGCCAGCCTCGACGCTACCCGGATTGGCTTCGATTGTGATCTCTGCATCGGAAGCAATCGCAAACAAGCCGGCGATGTGGTCGAGCAGCGAAGCTACGCTCGCGGCCTGCATCAACGAGGGCGTGCCGCCGCCGATGAAGATCGTCGCGACATCGCGGCCGTGCCCCACCTCGTCCGCCACCCAGTCTAGTTCGCGACGGTAGGCCGCCATAAGCCGCGCTTCGTCCCAGCCCGCATGCCGCACATGGCTGTTGAAGTCGCAGTAGGGGCATTTCTGGGCACAGAACGGCCAATGCAGATAGAGACCGAACCGCGGCTCCGGCTCGGTGCAGGTCTCCACTGCAGGCTTCATATCCTCGCCGCTCGTCGCTGACAGCATCATGGCGCAGAGCCATGCTCCAGCGGGGCGCCCCGCGCAACACGAAAACGATCCGGGCAGCGTTCTCAGTGATCAGCGCGCATCGCCGCGCTCACTTCTCCAATGCGCAACCGCATCCTCCGCCGTGGTGGCATAGCGGACCAGCGGCTTGCGCAGGCCTGCGCCAAGCAACGTGCGCCGTACGCCTTTGCTCGCACCGGTGAAATAGACCTTCGTGCCCGACTGCTCGAGCTTGTGCACGACACTCTCCAGCGCATTGGCGGCCGTACTGTCGACCAGAGGAACGTCCGAGAAGTCGAGCACGAACGCCTTGGGGCGGCGACCGATGCGTTCGAGAACGCTGCTGACGGCGGACGTGGACCCGAAGAAGAAGGCGCCATAGATGCGGTAGACGACGACGTCCTCGTCTGCCGCATTGGCATCATAGGTCGTGCGGTCGGGCCCGACCGTGTCGGCTTCGTCGGACCGGATGACACTGCGGCCCGTTTCCACCGCTACGGCTTCGGCCATCCGGTGAAGGAAGAGGAACGAACCCAGCGTCACGCCCACCCCGATTGCCACCGTCAAGTCCTCGAAGATGGTGAGCAGGAAGGTCGTGAGCAGCACCAGCGCATCGCCCCGCGAGGCCCGCATGAGGCGCCAGAACTCGCGCTTCTCCGCCATGTTCCACGCGACGACCGCGAGCACCGCGCCAAGGCTCGCGAGAGGGATGTGGGCGGCCAGCGGCGCGGCTAGCAGCATCAGCAGCAGCACATACAGGGCGTGCAGCATGCCCGACACCGGCCCATGCGCGCCGCTGCGCACGTTGGTGGCGGTGCGCGCAATGGTGCCGGTCACGCACATGCCGCCGAAGGCAACGGCGGCGATGTTGCCCACGCCCTGCGCCACCAACTCGCAGTTGGACCGGTGCCGGCGACCCGTCATCCCGTCGGCGACGACGGCCGAAAGCAGCGACTCGATCGCACCGAGCAGCGCAATGGCAACGGCATCGGGCAGCACGGCATGCATCATTCCGAGGTCGAACTCAGGCGCAATCGGCGCAGGCAGCATGCGGGGCACCTCGCCGAAGCGCGAGCCGATGGTGGAGACCTCGAGCCCGAGAACGTGGGCCAGCAACGCCGAGCCGACGACGGCGATCAGAAGACCTGGCCACTTGGGCCGCCACCGCCTCACGCCAAGAATGACGAAGAGTGCAAATGCCGCCACGCCGATGGCGGCCGGTTTGACCGATCCGATGGCCGAGGTGATCGCGGCCATCTTGGGCAACAGCGCCGCGGGCTCCCGTTCGAGATCGAGACCCAGAATTTCCTTTATCTGGCTCGCGAAGATGATGACCGCGATGCCCGCCGTGAACCCGACAGTGACCGGAAAGGGAATGTACTTGATGTAGGTGCCAAGCTGCAGGAACCCGATGACCAGCATCATGACGCCTGCCATCGTGGTCGCCAGTACCAGACCGTCATAGCCGTGACGGTCGACAATGCTCGCAATGAGCACGATGAAGGCGCCTGCAGGACCGCCGATCTGGAAGCGGCTGCCGCCCAGCGCGGAAATGATGAAGCCGCCGACGATAGCCGTGAACAGCCCCTTTTCGGGTGACAGCCCAGCGCCGATTGCGATCGCCATCGAGAGTGGCAGGGCGACGATGGCAACCGTCAGGCCTGCGAGCGCGTCGGCACGTAGCTGGGGAAGGCCGTAGCCCTCCCGCAGAACCGTCACGAGCTTGGGCGTGAACAGCTCGACGAAGCTCGGCGGCTCTGAGCCCGTCATGCGGTGCTGTCCGGCCATTCCAAATCACCTCTCGCCACCGAGCAGACGCCACGGCGTCAGCGGCTGCAATGATCAATAGTGTCGCGCGGGCAGGGCTGCGCCGGCTCAAACGGGCCGCGACGCCGCCAGCAGGGCTTTGGCGATGAGCCGCCACTTCGGCTCGCTCTCGACTTCCGCACGGTCGAGGTAGGCGCGCACGTGCCCCAGCGCATCGCCGAACGACTGCGACGCTCCCCCGGCATCCGACAAGTGCGCACCCAGATTGGCGATGAAGGCCAGCAACTCCTCGCGCGTCGACAAGTTGGCTGCAGCAGCGGCGAGGCCCGCCCGCTGGTCAACTGCATTGCCGGCCAGCGTTGCGCGAACCGGCAGATGCGAGAGCATCTCATCCTTGAACTGGGCGAAGGCCCGAGTCCGATGCGACATGGCGTACTTTTCGCCCGGCTCCATCTCGCCGAACGTCCGCGTATGGCCTTCGGGCACGAACATGGGATCGTAGCCAAAGCCGTTGCCGCCGCGGGGTGGCCACACGAGATGTCCGTGCACTTTGCCCTCGAACGATCGCGTTCCGCCGTCCGGCCAGGCAAGACAGATGGCGGACGTGAAATTCGCCGCCGGGCCGGGCGCGGCCCAGCCGTCGCGCGCACCGACCTCGTCGGCGACCTTGCGCATCGCGATCGCGAAGTCCTTCTGCGGCCCGGCCCAGCGCGCCGAATAGATGCCCGGAGCACCGCCCAGCAGGGACACCTCCAGGCCCGAATCGTCGGCAAGCGCAGGCAGGCCCGAGCCGGCGGCCGCGGCCTCCGCTTTCAGCCGCGCATTGCCGATGAAGGTGGTTTCCGTCTCCTCGGGCTCGGTAAGACCCAAAGCGCCGGCAGAAACCGCCTCGAGCCCGAAAGGCGCAAGCAGCTGGTTGATCTCCCAGACCTTGCCCGCGTTATGGCTGGCCACGACAAGCCGCATCCCCGGCTCGAGACGATTGGCGGCGGTCACGGCTCAGAACCCCCAGATGCGCGGTTCGCCAAACTCGAGGCAGTTGCCTGCGGGATCGCGGAAATAGATGGAGCGCCCCCCTTCGCTGCCGTCGCGGGTCGGCCAGCGGAAATCCGACTCGATGACAACACCGCGGCTCTTAAGGTGCGCCTTCCAGCTTTCTATCTCCCTGGCACTTGCCGAGAAGCAGACGTGTCCGGGCCCCACCGCGCCGTGCGGGGGCACCGGCAGGCGGGCCGCGGGGGAGATCGGCTCGCTCGTTGCCGCTGGATTGAAGATCAGCAGCATCTGACCGTCGAGCTTGAAGAAGACCTGACGACCTTCCTGCCGGGCATAGACGGCAAGGCCCAGCACATCACGGTAGAAGGCCTCCGCGGCCGCGAGGTCGTCGGCATAGAGAACCGTTTCGAGAACACCGCCGGCGCGCACCGCACTGCCTCCCTGCGAACCGGCCGAGACGCCTCAGGCCACCGTCAGCTTCTGCAGCTGCACCAGCTCGCCGATGCCCTTGCGGGCGAGCGCCATGAGGCTGTCGAAGCTCTCCTGGCTGAAGGGCACTGTTTCAGCCGTTCCCTGGACCTCGACGATGCCGCCCGATCCCGTCATGACGAAGTTGGCATCGGCGTCGGCGTTGGAATCCTCCGCATAGTCGAGGTCAAGCACCGGCCCGCCGCCATAGAGGCCGCACGAGACGGCCGCCACCTGATCGCGCAGGACGCCATCCTTGACCATATCGCGCAGGCGCATCCAGTGGATGCAGTCGTGCAGTGCCACCCATGCGCCGGTGATCGCGGCCGTGCGCGTGCCGCCGTCAGCCTGGATGACGTCGCAGTCGACCGTGATCTGCCGCTCGCCGAGCTTGGTCAGGTCGACGACCGCGCGCAGCGCACGGCCGATCAGTCGCTGGATCTCCTGCGTGCGGCCGGAGGGATGGCCGGTCGTCACCTCGCGGCGCGTACGATCAGAGGTGGCGCGCGGCAGCATCGCATATTCGGCCGTCACCCAGCCCCGTCCCTGGCCCTTGAGCCAGGACGGCACGCGCTCCTCCAGGCTCGCGGTGCACAGCACGTGGGTATTGCCGAACTTGATGAGGCAGGAGCCCTCGGCGTGCATGGAAACGGCACGTTCGATGGAGACGCGCCTCAGCTCATCGGGCTGTCGCTTGGAAGGTCGCATTGATCACCGGGAGGTTTTTCCGACGCATGAGAATTGCAGGCGGGCAAGCTAGAAGACGGGCGGGCGCGGTTCAACCGCTTAATCGGGGCACCCCGCGCCCATTTGACGTGCGCCCGGACCCAGAACTAGTTTTCAATCCACCTTCGACCTCCAGCCCAGGAAGATCCGCCCGCCCGATGGCCGCCCCGATCAAACCGAGCAGCCTCACCAGCCTCAACGACCGGTCTCGCGCGATCCTGCGGCAGATCGTGGAGTCGTATCTGGCGACGGGTGAACCGGTCGGATCACGCAATCTCTCGCGCGTGCTGCCGATGGCGCTGTCGCCGGCCTCGATCCGCAACGTGATGTCGGACCTGGAGCACCTGGGCCTCATCTATGCGCCGCACACCTCGGCGGGCCGGCTGCCGACGCAGGACGGGCTGCGACTGTTCGTCGATGGCCTGCTCGAAGTCGGCGACCTCACGCAGGACGAGCGGCGGCAGATCGAGACCCAGATCACGCAGCAGCGGCAGTCGAGTGTCGATCAGGTGCTCTCGGAAGCGAGCAACATGATCTCGGGACTTTCGCACTGCGCGGGAGTCGTGCTCGCGGAAAAGCAGGTGGCGAGGCTCAAGCACATAGAGTTCGTCCCGCTCGAGCCGCAAAAGGCGCTGGTCATTCTCGTCAGCGAGGATCAGACGATCGAGAACCGCATCGTCGCGCTGCCCGCTGGCCTGCCGCCATCGGCGCTCACCGAGGCGGCCAACTTCCTCAACGCGCAGATCCGCGGCCTCACCATTGCCGAAGCCCAGGCGCGTATCGAGGCCGAACTCGCGACCGCACGCGCAGAACTCGATGCCCTCACGCAGAAGGTCATAAAGGCCGGCCTTGCGGAATGGTCGGGCGGCCTCGACGACCGAAAGAGCCTCATCGTGCGGGGCCAGGCGAACCTGCTCAAGGACGTTTCGGTCGCCGACGACCTAGAGCGCATCCGCCAGCTGTTCGACGACTTCGAGACCAAGCAGGAGGTGGTGCAACTGCTGCGATTGGCCGAGGACGCGGACGGGGTGCGCATCTTCATCGGGTCGGAGAACAAGCTTTTCTCGCTCTCGGGCTCCTCGATCGTGGTTTCGCCGTTCCGCGACGAGACACGAAAGGTGGTGGGCGTGCTGGGCGTCATCGGCCCGACGCGCATCAACTATGCCCGAATCATTCCTATGGTGGACTACACGGCAAGGCTCGTCGGCCGCCTGCTTTCGCGCTAATCCCGCCGGCTGGCGCGGAGAGCAGGTGCGCGGACGCGCCGACTTGATTTTTTTGTCCCGGGGACAGATATCGGGCGCATCAGCACGATATGCGGCGATGGCATCGGGCAATGCCCTCGATCGGGCGTGTTCGCGCCGCCGCTTCGACGACCGCTAGAGGGCCAGATGTCTGACGAGAACGCCAAGACCAACGAGCCGGAGAGCGCCGCCGGACCAGCCGCGCCGGGTGCCGAGCCCAAGGAGCGCAGGCCGGTCGATACGGCCGAAGTCCGCCCGACCGCGGAGCCCGTCTCTCCGGCGGAACCGCTTACCGAAGCTGCGCCGGCAGCGGAAGCCGCGGAGTTGCGGCCGCAGGATCTCTTGCAGGCCCATGCCGCAGAAGTTGCCAAGCTCGAAGGCCAGATCGCCGATCTGACCGACCGCCTGCTGCGCGCGCATGCTGACATCGACAATCTGCGCAAGCGGGCGGAACGCGAGAAAGCCGAGACGGCGAAGTATGCCATCTCGCGCTTTGCCCAGGACACGATCGGCGTGGCCGACAACTTCCGCCGCGCGGTCCAAGCGGTTCCCCCCGGCGCCGCTGACGACAACCACTTGCTCAAGTCCGTGCTGGAAGGCATCGCGATGATCGAGCGGGAGTACCTCAAGGTGCTCGCGCAGAACGGTGTCCGCCGCATCGAGCCGGTCGGCAAACCGTTCGATGCCAACGTGCACCAGGCGGTGATGGAGCGTCAGGATACGTCGGTATACGACAACACCGTCGCGGAGATGTTCGAGCCCGGCTACGTCATCGAAGACCGCTGCCTGCGCCCCGCCATCGTGGTCGTCGCGCGCGGCGGTCCCAAGCGCCCGAAGGAGGGCGACGAGCCGGCGGCAAACTCGGCCCAGAGCGATAACGCCAGCAGCGCCAAAGGCGATGGCGAAGGCCCGCACAAGTCCAGCGGCGCTTAGGCTTGGCCGCGCGCCGGCCCTTCAGCTCACAGGCCCTTCAGATAGCGCCGCGAGCCGCATTCCAGGCCCGGCTCGGGCTCGCACGAGTAGAACGAATAGAGGATCGCCTCGGCCCGTCCGACGAGGTTGTCCTCCGGCACCAGCCCCATTTCGACGAAGCGGCTGTCGGCCGAGTTGTCGCGGTTGTCGCCCATCATGAAATAGCGCCCCTCCGGCACGACGATCTCCGGCATCGAGCGCCGCAGATGACGATCGGCGAATTCCAGCGTCGGGTAGGAGACGCCGCCGGGCAGCGTCTCGACGTAGCGGTTCACCGCGACGACATCGCCCTGATACTCGCGAAACCTGTAACGGCGTTCGAGCTTCCTCTCGAGCTTCTTGCCATTGAGGACGACCTCGCCGTTGTCGACTGCAATGCGGTCGCCGGGCAGGCCTATCAGCCGCTTGATCATCCGGTCGCTGCGGCGCGGATGCACGAACACGATGATGTCGCCGCGCGAGGGCTGCTTGCGCAACAGCCGGCCCTTGAAGCTTTCGGGGAGCGACATCTCGAAGGGCAGCGAATAACGGCTGTAGCCATAGGCGAACTTCGACACCGTCAGACGGTCGCCGACCTCCAGCGTAGGCACCATGCTTTCGGAGGGAATGTGATAGGTGGCGAAGGCCGCCGTCTGAAATGCCGCGGCCAGAATGAGCGCGATCACCACACTCGTCACGGCATCCTTCAAGTGCGCTCTCATTCTCGTGCTCCCTCGATCTCGCTCTCAACCCTTCGGTCCCGATGAACCTCGTGTTCGCGGCACGCGACACACGATTCGGGAGACCGAGGGCAAACGCTCCCGGACTAAGAGCGAAACTATAAATCGAATCGATGGAGATCCCATGTCCTGTATCCGCGCTGAACGTCTCGCCGCAACCTCAGCCCTGTCGCTTCTCGTGCCGCTGGCCGCCGCCTTCGCGGCGCTCGCCGTGCCGCAAAGCGCGCACGCGCACTCCAAGGGAGCGTGCGTCGACGCCGTAGTCGAAAGCTGCAACGCCACCTACCCCAACAACTACCAGGCCCGTATCGCGTGCACCAACAACGGTATCACGCAGTGCAACAGCCATACCCATTCCGGCGGCGGCCGCCCCAAGCCCGGCGCTGACAGCTTCAGCTCGTCCTCGGGCGGCGGCATCGGCGCGCGGACCCGGACCTTCCGCCTGCTGAGGTGAACCCCTCCTTTCAAGTCGCTGTAGCCCGGCGCGTTCGCGCGCCGGGCCGCTTCCCCATCATCTGATGTCCCGAACCTTGGGGCCCTCGTAGTCGCGCAAAATGCGCTCCGCCTTGGCGGTTTCGAGTTTGTGGACGAGGTTTTCCGCTTCGTGCTGGTCGCGCAACGCCTTCGACAGCGTGAAGCACGAACCGACCAGGAAGAAGGTTCCGAGGAGGAAAAGCCCCTTCATCCAGATCTCACCGGGGATCGCGAGGACACCCAGTACCATCATGCCCAGCGAAACGGCGAACGAGGCATAGGCGTAGGTGCGCCAGGCTTTGGAATCGGCATGCATGTGTGATGTCTCCATCTGATGTGAGTGGTGGTCGAGGCCGAGAGTTCGATCGTCGGGCTCATCGGCCCACGCTGCCACTGCGGCCGGCTTTCAGCCGTTCCAGCACGGCATTGGGGTCAGTCTCCGGTCCACGGCGCGCTTCCTTCGATCCGGGTGTGCGGAGCGCTGGATCACGCTCGACCCGCTCCATCGCATCCGCCAGGTCACTCTGCTCGCCCTGACGCACGCGAATGCGCTCCAGCGTGCGCCGCGCATCCTCGATGGCATCGGCCGAGATACCGGCAGCCCCCTGCGAGCGCCGGTTGGCACGCACCACGGCCGCCGCTGCCTTCGCCGTCGCCAGCCCACGGCGCAGTTCGCCCAGCAGACGCGCGTGGCTCTCCAGCGAACCGCGGATGCGGCGCGCGGCCTCGGCGCATTCGCCGGCGGCCTGTTCGTGCGCCCGTCGGTCGTCGGTGCGCGCCGCGATTCGCTCCGCAATGCGCGTGGCTTCCGCTTCGTTGCCGGCCTCAAGCGCCGCAACGGCGGTTGTCTCGTCCTCGGCGATCGCCGCGCCGATGTCTTCGGCCAGTCGCCGGGCGCCGGCCTCCTCCGCCAGCACCAGTGCGAGGTCGCGCTTGCCGGCCTCGAAGCCGGCATTCGCCTCCCGTATGCGCTGCTCGAGCAGCCGCGTCGCGTTGGCGTCGAACAGCGCCTCTTCCGCCTCGGCCACCTCGGCCCGGAACAGCGCGGTGAGTGTCTTCAACATGGTCAAACATCCTCCTTGGCTACTCACAACCGGCACCTGACGAGATCGACTGGCCGGGATACTGAACATCATTCAATTACACGCTAGCAGATATTTGAACATCGTTCAACATGCCGGTCACTTATATCGAGGTGTAGGTTTACGAAGGCTTGATTTAGGGGGAGCCGATCGTGCCTGGCCCATTGGCGGAGGGATCGCAAAGTGGGCTCAATCGCGATCGTCACCATGCTGCAACGCATTGGTGCATCGCAGCAAAATCGCTCTTCGGAGCGCCCATGCATGCGACGATCCGCAATATCGCGAACCACGAATTGAGCGAATAGGGTAGCCAACGGATTGCGCAAAGAGCGTCGACTTGAATGGCGCCACGCGACCAGTTGAAGTCGGGGGGAGGACCCGCATGAGGACGCTTTCGGGCGCATCCTGGGCCGCGATGGCGATGTCCCAGGGTGTTGGGCAGGCTCTACGCCGCTCGCAGGCGTCGGTGCGCCGCCTCAAGCCGCTTCGACTCCGCCCGTGGTTCCGGCTGCCGCCCCGTGTCTTCAAGGCCGTGTGGACCGGGCTTTTGAGCCTCTCGCTCTACGCGCTGCTGTTCTACTACGAGGTCGCCGTCCTGAAGGCGAGCGTGGGGGAGGTTTGGTCGTTCCTCGTACCCCTGGTGATCGCATTCGTTTTCTCGTTCGCGCACGGTGCCTTCACCGGTGCGTTCTGGGATGCGGTGGGCCTCAAGCCACGCGCCAAGAAGATCACCTGAGGCCCCGGCGATGGATATTGCCCAGCATTTCATCGTGCTCGACGCGTGGGGGATGCTGGGGCTGTTCCTCGTGGGCATCGTCGGCGGCATGGTTTCGGGCTTCATCGGCTCGGGCGGCGCGTTCGTACTCACGCCGGCAATGATGAGCATGGGCGTTCCGGCGATCGTCGCCGTGGCGTCCAACATGTGCCACAAGTTCCCCAAGGCGCTCGTCGGCGCCTACAAGCGCGCAAAATTCGGTCAGGTCGACATCAAGCTCGGGCTGATCATGGGCGCCTCGGCGGAGGCAGGCGTGCTCGTCGGCGCACACCTGCAGAAATACATCCGCGACACGTTCGGTCCCGCCGGCTCCAACCTTTATGTGAGTCTCGCCTTCGTGGTCGCCCTCGGCATCGTCGGCACGTTCGTGCTGTGGGACGCTTGGCGGATCTATCGCTCCGGCAACGCCAATACGGAGGAAAAGCCCGGCAGGCTCGCCCTGCTCGTGCGCCGGATCCGCATCCCCTACACGATGGTCTATCTGCCGAGCATCAAGGCGGAGATCTCCTTCCTCGTCACGCTGCCGCTGGGCTTCCTCACCGGCATGCTGGCGGCGACCATCGCGGTCGGCGGCTTCATCGGCGTGCCCTCGATGATGTACGTGCTGGGCGTGCCGAGCCTGATGGCATCGGCGACCGAACTCGTCATCGCGTTCGTCATGGGCCTGGGCGGCACCATAAAGTTCGCGCTCGACGGCTTCGTCGACATCCGCCTCGCCATGATCATCCTGGCGGGCTCCCTGTTCGGCATCCAGATCGGCGCCATAGGGACGACCTACGTTCAGCCCTTCATGGTCAAAGTCGTGATGGGCGTGATCATGATGCTGGTGCTGATCAGCCGCATGTTTGTGATCCCGGTCTATCTGTCGCAGCTCAATCTGATCACGCCGATCAGCGCCTCAACTGAATGGCTGCTCAAGACCGTGAGTTTCTGGATCATGGTGGCGGCCCTGGTCATCGGTGCGGCGATCATTCTTTCAGCGCTGTTCAAAGGCATTCGGGAGGCTCGCGCGGACGAGGCTGCGATGGCGGCGGCGGCAAAGGCGGCGGCGGTTCAATCCGCGGAAGCGGCACCCGCGGGTTGAGAAACGTCGCTCTTGCGCCTGTGCGCCGCCTGCTCGAAGCTGTGCAAGTTACGCCGTTCTGCCGTTCCAGACCGCTCTCGCCCGACCCGGTACGTCGTTCGCTCAGCCCGCAGGAGGTGGTTGCCACATGAGCCCGACTGAAACGATCCAGATGTCACCCGTCGGCCGATTCGAGCGGTTTCTTCTACCCACCGATGGCTCCGAATACAGCCGCGGTGCCGAGCAGGTCGCGATCGCCATGTGCCGCAAGAGCGGCGCCAAGCTGCACGCCATGCGGGCCATCGTGAAGCCCGCCGGCGCGGTGAGTTATGCGCCGGAAGCGGACGCGCAGCTCGAGAACGAGGCGACCGAGCAGCTCGCCCGGCTGAGCGTGCAGGCGGAGGCGGGCGGTGCCGCCTGCGAGACCACCCTGCACTTCGCCGACGATCCCTATCAGGCCATCGTCAAGGCCGCACGCGAACTACCCGCTGACATGATCGTCATGGGGCGCCGCGGCCGACGCGGCTTGGCGCGCCTGATGCTGGGCGACGCCACCGCCAAGGTCATGGGCTATGCACCATGCCCGGTAATGGTGGTGCCCGAGCGCGCCGGCATGTGGTGCAGCATCCTCATCGCCACCGACGGATCACGCTCGTCCGACGCCGCGGTCGTAACCGCCTCGCACATCGCCAAGTGCTGCGACGTTCCCGTCACCGTGCTTTCGGTGCGCGTGCCGAGCCACTCGGATCGGCGGCAGGCCGAGGCACAGGTGATCGTCGATCGGGCGCTGACCTATCTTGCGCAAGAGAAGGTCGGCGCGACAGGCGCCGTCGAGGATGGCATTGCCGACGAGGTGATCGTCGACGTCGCAAGTCGTCTCGACAAGCCTCTTGTCGTCCTGGGCAGCCATGGCCGCACCGGCATCGGCCGCGTGCTGTTCGGTTCCAAGACCGAGCGTGTCATCAACTACGCGAGCGGCCCCGTGCTCGTCGTTGGCAATGCCTGAGACGCCGTCACCCGGCGCAGGGTGAGATTGATGCGACCACCCTCTGGCACCAGATCCGACGTTCCCGGCAGTATGCGATCGACACCGTGGTAGGCGAGGCGGGAGGCGCCGCCCAGCAAAACGACGTCGCCGGAGCGAAGTAACAGGCGTTCAGTCACGCCACCGCGGTTCGTATTCCCGATCCTGAACCAGGCGTCGGCACCCAGCGAGACCGACACGACTGGAGCGGAGAAATCCGCCTCGTCGCGATCGACATGCAGACCCATGCGCGAGTCCGGGCCGTACCAGTTGATCAGGCAGGCCTCCGGCAACGCGGCGCCGGGTGCCACCTGCCTCCACAACGCGATGAGTTGCCGCGGCATCGGCGGCCAGGGCTCTCCGGTCATGGGATGGCACGGCTCGTAGCGGTAGCCTCGGTCCTTGTCCGACACCCAGCCCAGCGCCCCGCAATTGCTCATGCGGACCGACATCGGACGGCCTGTGCGCGGCATCCTGGGCTGGAACAGCGGCGCCCTGTCGAGCACGCGGTGGACGGCCCGCAGCAGCCGGAGCTGGCCGGCGACATCGATCGCACGGCCAAGATACTGAAAACCCTCGATCGCCAAAGGATATCCCCGGTTTCGTCCACACACCGGAGATGGCCCTGGCGTGCGTCAGATGGCGGCAGCGGCTGTCGAAAAAACATCACATCGCGGTGATCCGCCGCCGTTGCAGGGCCCGGAGGGCTGCTTATATAAGCGCCATCACTGTTAGCAGCCCAGGGGGCCGCACAGCGCGAGCGAGGCTTTGAGGGCCGCGCAATCGCCGGATGCCTTAACGGATCCGGGTGGCCTGCCGCAAGAAGAGGACCACGACACTATGGCTAAAGTCATCGGTATCGACCTTGGAACGACCAACTCGTGCGTCGCCGTGATGGACGGCGGCAAGCCGAAGGTTCTGGAGAACTCGGAGGGCTCCAACACGACGCCCTCAATCGTTGCGTTCAACGACGACGGCGAGCGCCTCGTCGGCCAGACGGCGAAGAACCAGGCCGTCACCAATCCGACCAATACCCTGTTCGCGATCAAGCGCCTGATCGGCCGCCGGTTCGACGACGAGATGGTGAAGAAGGACCAGGCTCTCGTCCCCTACAAGATCGTCAAGGGGCAGAATGGCGATGCCTGGGTCGAGGTCCACGGCAAGAATTATTCTCCCCAGGAGATCTCCGCCTTCATCCTGCAGAAGATGAAGAAGACGGCCGAGGACAAGCTCGGCGAGACGGTAACCCAGGCCGTGATCACCGTTCCGGCCTACTTCAACGACGCCCAGCGCCAGGCGACCAAGGACGCCGGCAAGATCGCAGGCCTCGAGGTACTGCGCATCATCAACGAGCCGACGGCTGCGGCACTCGCCTACGGCCTCGACAAGAAGGACGGTGCCAAGACGATCGCAGTCTACGATCTTGGCGGTGGCACCTTCGACATCTCGGTCCTGGAGATCGGCGACGGCGTCTTCGAGGTGAAGTCGACGAACGGCGACACGTTCCTGGGCGGTGAGGACTTCGACATGAAGATCGTCGCCTATCTGGCAGACGAATTCAAAAAGGAGTCTGGCATCGACCTGCGCGGCGACAAGCTCGCCCTGCAGCGGCTGAAGGAAGCCGCCGAACGCGCCAAGAAGGAGCTGTCGTCCTCGACGCAGACCGAGATCAACCTGCCCTACATCACGGCTGACGCCTCCGGGCCGAAGCACCTCACCATGAAGCTCACGCGCGCCAAGCTCGAGAGCCTCGTCGATGATCTCATCAACCGCACCAAGGGTCCGTGCGAGAAGGCGATCAAGGACGCCGGCCTCAAGGCAGCCGAGATCGACGAGGTGGTCCTCGTCGGCGGCATGACGCGCATGCCCAAGGTGCAGGAGGTCGTGAAGCAGCTGTTCGGCAAGGAGCCGCACAAGGGCGTCAATCCTGATGAAGTCGTCGCCATCGGCGCCGCCATTCAGGGCGGCGTGCTCAAGGGCGAGGTGAAGGACGTTCTGCTGCTCGACGTTACCCCGCTGTCGCTGGGCATCGAGACGCTGGGCGGCGTGTTCACGCGCCTTATCGAGCGCAACACCACGATCCCGACCAAGAAGGGCCAGACGTTCTCGACCGCCGAGGACGGCCAGTCGGCCGTCACCATCCGCGTCAGCCAGGGCGAGCGCGAGATGGCGGCCGATAACAAGCAGCTCGGCACGTTCGATCTCGTCGGCATCACGCCGGCACCGCGCGGCGTGCCGCAGATCGAGGTGACCTTCGACATCGACGCCAACGGCATCGTGCACGTCTCGGCCAAGGACAAGGCGACCGGCAAGGAGCAGTCGATCCAGATCCGCGCCTCCGGCGGCCTTTCGGATACCGAGATCGACCGCATGGTCAAGGATGCCGAGGCGCATGCCGAGGAGGACAAGAAGCGTCGCAGCGTCGTCGAGGCCCGCAACGAAGCCGAGTCGCTGATCCACACGATGGAGAAGCAGCTCGTCGAGCACAAGGACAACGCCCAGGTCGCCGCCGTCAAGGACGGTGTCGAAAAGGCGATCGCCGACACGCGAGAAGCCGTTCAGTCGGACGACGTCGAGCGCATCAAGTCGGCCGTGCAGGCGCTGATGCAGGCGTCCATGAAGATTGGCGAGGCGGTCTACGCCAAACAGTCGGGAGGCGGCGAGGCGGCTGACGGCCCCGAGGCATCCTCGAGCGGTGAGGAAGGCGACAACGTCGTCGACGCCGATTTCGAGGAGGTCAAGGACGACGACAAGAAGAAGAGCGCGTAACGGCGCATCCAGAACCGGTGCCCTGCCTGTCTATCATGACCGGCGGGGCACGCGGCCCGCCACGCTTCCCACGAGCGGAATCCCACGAGCAGAAGCAGACGGCAGCGGCGACAGTGGCGCGGTTATCACTGCATCTGGCCCGCGCCATACGAACGCCGGCGAATACGGGTGACCGCCCTTCCATCGCAGGTGCGTACTGCTTAGGCTCCCACCTTGCGCGGCCATGCAGAGTGGCGGCGGCGCCAGACACGGCAGAGGCACATGGCCAAGCGTGACTATTACGAGGTGCTGGGCGTTACGCGAAACGCCAGCGAGGCCGATCTCAAGGGTGCCTTCCGCAAGCTGGCGAAGGACTGCCATCCCGATCGCAATCCCGGCGACAAGGATGCCGAGCGGCGCTTCAAGGAAATCAACGAAGCCTATGAAGCGCTGAAGGACCCGCAGAAGCGCGCGGCTTACGACCAGTTCGGCCATGCCGCCTTCGACGGCGCCCGCGGCGGCCCGGGTGGCGGGTTCGGTCCCGACTTCGCATCGTCGATGTCCGACATCTTCGACGACCTGTTCGGCGAGTTCATGGGCGGCCGTCGCGGCGGTCCGCGGCAGCGCACCGGCCGCGAGCGCGGAGCCGACCTCCGCTACAACATGGAAATTTCGCTGACCGAGGCGTTTGCCGGCAAGAGCGCCGAAATCGTCGTGCCCACGAGCGTCGGATGCGATACCTGCACGGGCACCGGCGCCAAGGCGGGAACGAAGCCCACCACGTGCCCAACCTGTGCCGGCCAAGGCAAGGTGCGCGCCAGCCAGGGCTTCTTCACCATCGAACGGACCTGCCCGGCCTGTCATGGCCGCGGCGAGGTGATCCAGGACCCCTGTCCGTCCTGTTCCGGCGCCGGTCGCGTCACCAAGGAGCGCAAGCTCGCCGTCAACATTCCGGCGGGCGTGGAGGACGGAACACGCATCCGTCTTGCGGGCGAGGGCGAAGCAGGACTGCGCGGCGGGCCCTCCGGCGATCTGTACATTTTCCTTTCGATCACGCCGCACGAGTTCTTCCAACGCGACGGCGCGGATTTATTCTGCAAGGTGCCGATTGCCATGATCACCGCAGCACTTGGCGGACAGATCGATGTGCCGACGGTCGACGGCACCATTACGCGCGTCAAGGTTCCCGAAGGAACGGAGACGGGCAAGCAGTTCCGGCTGCGCGGCAAGGGCATGCCGATGCTGCGGTCAAAGGTGACCGGCGACATGTACATCCAGGTCGAGGTCGAGACGCCCAAGAACCTGACGCGCCGCCAGCGCGAACTGCTGGAGGAGTTCGAGCGCGAGAGCCACAAGGAGACCTCTCCGGCAAGCCTCGGGTTCTTCGCGCGCGTCAAAGAGTTCTTCGAGGGCAAGGCCTGAGGGCGTCTTCCCGCTTCCCGCCGCATCAGCACTTTCGGCCAACACGGAGCGTGATCACCGATCTTCTACTTTCGGTCGCCGCAACGGCCGCGTTGACTCGTGTCAAGGTTGCTTGGCCGTGCTTTGACGACCTTGCCGCACGCGTCGGGTGAGGCGCGGCAGAAGTCGAGGACACGATCATGACGCACTATTCCACATTGGCGGCGGGGGTGGCCGCCCTCACGATGGCGCTGGCACCGGCGACGGCGGTGCGCGCGGAGATGAGCGAAACCGGCAAGCTGGCGACCGCAAAGGCGGGGCAGATCATGTTCGAGCACCGCTGCCGCAGCTGCCACGCGGACGACCCCGAGAAGAAGAGCTACGGTCCGAGCCTCGTTGGCGTCGTCGGTCGCAAGGCCGCCGCAGTCGATGGCTTCGCCTATTCGGATGCGCTCAAGGCATCAGGCATCGTCTGGACCGAGGCAGCACTCAAGGCCTGGATGGCCGACAACACGTCGATCATGCCTGGCACGCGCATGCGCCACGTCGGCATCACCGACCCGGCCGAGCAGGACTTCATCGTCGCCTACCTCAAGTCGCTCAAGTAACGGCACGGCGAGCGAAGCAAGCCTCGCCCGCAAACTTCCGACGGCGGCGCGTGCGGTGCACGCGCCGCCGTCGTGCATTTTGTTCGGCGCGGCACCGTCATCTGCCTGTATCGCCCTGCGGAAACCGTGAAACCCCCGTGTCGCGTGGATGACCCGCGGGCGGTCCGAGGTTATGCTGCCCCGGCCCGCCAACCTGCATTCTCCGAACAGGCATCATGACAGCAAGCGTCAAGCTCCTATTTTTCGCCGGCTCTCAACGGCAGGCCTCCTACAACAAGCGTCTCGCACGCCTCGGTGCGATGATCGCCGAGGCCAATGGCATCGCCGCGACGTTCGCTGACCTCGGCGATTATCCGATGCCCCTGTACGACGGCGACACGGAAGCGGCTACCGGCCCACCCGACAACGCCCGCAAGCTCAAGCACCTGATGGGTCTGCACACCGGCGTCTTCATCGCCTGCCCCGAGTACAACAGCTCGATCACGCCGCTGCTGAAGAACAGCTTGGATTGGGTGAGCCGCGTGCGCGAGGGTGCCGAGGCACCCAACGAGGTGTTCAAAACGCGCGTGTTCGCTCTGGGCTCGGCCTCGCCCGGCGGCATGGGCGGGCTGCGCGGCCTCAATACCGTCCGGCAGGTGCTGGAGCTGGGGCTGGGCGCGCTGGTGCTGCCCGAGCAGTTCGCGGTGCCCCGGGCGGCCGATGCCTTCGAGGACAACGGCCATCTGAAGAACAAGGACAGTCAGGAGACGTTCAAGGCGCTGATCCAGAAACTCGCCCGCGCCGCACATGTGCTGCACGGGTAAGACCGTTCCGGCGATCAATCCCTCGATCCGAGCGATATGACTTCGCCGGGGTGCGCATCGGATCGGTCTGGGCTACATTCTCCCGGCTCTGAGCTAGGTCGGAGCCTTACCATGACATCGCGACACACATGACCTCGATCGCTCTCAAGGATCGCCTGATCGTTGCTCTGGACATGCCGACGGTGGAGGAGGCCGCGCGCCTCGTGGCCAGTCTGGATGCCGGGGTCCATTTCTACAAGGTCGGGCTCGAGCTGCTGTTCGCCGGAGGCCTCGACTTCGCGCGCCATCTCAAGACCCACGGCAAGCGCGTGTTCCTCGACATGAAGCTGCTCGACATCGGCAACACGGTGGAACGCGCCGTGGCCAACGCCGCCGACTTCGGCGTCGACTTCCTGACCATACACGGACACGATCTCAAGACGTTGCGCGCGGCCGTCGCCGGACGCGGGACGAGCCGGCTCAAGCTGCTCGCCGTGACCGTTCTGACGAACCTCTCCGCCGAGGATCTGAAGCAGCAGGGCTCGTCGATGTCGGCGAGCGACCTCGTGCTGCATCGTGCCCGGCTGGCGCATGAAGCGGGATTTGATGGCGTCATCGCCTCCGGCCAGGAGACGGCGCGGATCCGCGAAACGCTGGGAAGGGGGTTTCTGGTCGTCACTCCAGGCATTCGGCTCGAGGGCAGCGCCATGGACGACCAGGAGCGCGTCATGACGCCGGAGCGCGCGATCCGCGCTGGCGCCGACCACGTTGTCGTCGGTCGGCCAATCACGCAAGCCGACGACCCCAAGGCCGCAGCCGCGAGCTTCACCAATCATATCCGCGAGGCACTGGGGGCCTAGCTTTCCCCCATCAGGGGTGCGTCAGCGAAGGCCGACAACACGAAACAGAAAAAGCCGAGAGAGACTGCCAAATGCCCAAGGGTTACGTCATCGCACACGCTACCGTCACCGACACCGAGAAGTGGGGCCAATACGTCGCCAAATCGAAAGTTGCTCTGGACAAGTACGGCGGCGTGCCGATCGTGCGCGGCGGCAAGTGCGAGATCGTCGAAGGCAAGGGCACGGCCCGCAACGTCGTTCTCGAATTTCCGAGCTACGAGGCAGCCATCGGCTATGCACGGTCGCAGGAATACGCCGACGCCAAGGCTCTGCGCCAGGGGGCCGGCAGCATCGACATCACCGTCGTGGAAGGGGTGTAGCCGCGTCTTTTTTTAATCAAGACACGGAAGCGGATCGGAGCAGACTGAACCCGGGAAGGCGGATGTGAAAGTCTCGTACAGGTTGCTGCTGATCTCCATGCTCTTTGCGTCAGCGATTACGATGATACCGCCGGGCGCACCGGACGCGATCTACATACGCCCGGACGCAGATGTGGAAGCCGTGCGGACAATCATGTCGAGCCTGACCTACACGCCGAGCTTTATTTTCCCCGTCGATTATCCCAACGACGAGGTCGGCGTGGATTCCGAGTTCTCGATCAGCGTCGGATTACGGTCCACGCACCGCTACTACGAGGATGACACGACCGAGGTCCCACATCGCCTGACCGCCGGCGCACTGGCCTATCTCGTTGAGGGCGGCATAAGTCAGGACGAATTCGCTCGGCGCCTGAAGCACGTGGCGCCAAGCCGTGCCGAAAAAGGCCGCTGAGGTTTGAGGCCTGCGGGTGCTGCCGCCGTTTGGCGGCGACGCGACACGGCCGTGGACGCGGCAATCTCTGCCATTGACCCTCCGCCTGCCTGCCCCCAAGTTAGCTGCGCCTCACCACGCAACGATGGCGCGCGCTCGCCGGCAACTGCCGCCAGGCTCGAAAGTGCGTCGCCGGTCCGCTCCGGAGATCCACCATGGCCAACGCACGTCACTCCAAGGTCATCATCCTGGGGTCAGGCCCCGCCGGCTACACCGCCGCCGTCTATGCCGCGCGCGCCATGCTGAACCCACTGCTCATCCAGGGCATACAGCCCGGCGGCCAGCTCACCATCACAACCGACGTCGAGAACTATCCGGGATTTGCCGAAGCCATCCAGGGTCCTTGGCTCATGGAGCAGATGGAGGCGCAGGCGCGTCACGTCGGCACCGAGATCGTCATGGATCACATCTCCGGCGTCGACCTGCGTGCTCGCCCGTTCCGGCTCGAGGCGGACTCCGGCGACGTTTTCACCTGCGACGTGCTCATCATCTGCACCGGCGCGCAGGCGCGTTGGCTCGGCATACCTTCCGAGGAGAAATTCAAGGGCTTCGGCGTCTCGGCCTGCGCCACCTGCGACGGCTTCTTCTACCGCGGCAAGGAGGTGTTCGTGATCGGCGGCGGCAACACCGCCGTCGAGGAGGCGATCTTCCTCACCAATTTCGCGAGCAAGGTGACGGTCGTACACCGCCGTAACGAATTCCGCGCCGAACGCATCATGCAGGAACGTTTGTTCAAGAACCCAAAGATCGAAGTCGTCTGGGACAGAGTCGTCGAGGAGATCGTCGGCACGGCCGAGCCCAAGGCCGTCAGGGGCGTGAAGCTCAAGAACATCAAGACCGGCGTAGTGTCCGAACGCGCAGCGGACGGCGTGTTCGTCGCCATCGGCCATGCGCCGGCGACCGAGATGTTCAAGGGTCAGCTCGAGCTGAAGGATTCCGGCTACATCATCGTGAAGCCCGGTACGGCTGCGACGGGCGTGCCCGGCGTGTTCGCGGCCGGCGACGTGACGGACGACGTCTATCGCCAGGCGGTGACGGCGGCAGGCATGGGCTGCATGGCGGCGCTCGAAGCGGAGAAGTACCTCCACACGCTCGACAGCGCCGTTGCCTCCAGGGCAGCGGAGTAGCAGGCACGGCGCCGCGACCTGGAACGATTTGCCCGCCGCGCGAGCGCAGGAGGGAGAATGCTCAAGTTCGTTCTCGGCATCGTTGTCGGCGCGCTGCTGTCGATCGCCTACGTGCACTTCGGCCTAGCGCCGCCCAAGGTCGTCGAATTGCCCAGCCGCCTCGCCGGCAATGTCGTCTCGACTGCCACCGAGAGCGTGCTCTACGACCTTGATGCGGATGCAGCGGCGCGGCGGCGCGCGCTGGAGGTCTATTTCGCCAATCGCGCACCCGATGCTGCGGCCGCCGATGCGGAAGCGGGTCATCCCCTGCTCACGGCGCTGCACCGCGAACGAGCGCGCCGCGAAGCACGCCAGCTTCTGCAGACCCCTGCCGCCTTCGACGAAGCGCTTGCGAAGCCCGCGTTGCGCGAAGCGCTTGAGCGCAAACACGGTACGACCGATACCGGAACACTCAAGAAGGCGATGCTGATGGAGGCGCTGGAACGCAAGCCATTCCTCAAGGCGTGGCTGGCGCGAAACGGCGCTCCGCTGACCGATGCGACGCTGGGCGATGCGCTGAAGGCAACGGCCGCATATGCGCCGGCTACTCAGAGGTAGTCGCACGTGCGCGTTGCATATTGCGCGAGGATCGCGAGCTCAAGCAGCCCCGCGCAGGACCGCAAGCGCCTCGCGAGGATCGATGCGGCCATCGTAAAGCGCGCGGCCAGTGATTGCTCCTTCCAGCATCGCATACTCGGGCCGCATCAGCGCGTGCACGTCCTCCATGGAGGCTAGACCGCCCGATGCGATGACGGGGATCTGCACGGCACGTGCAAGCTCCGCGGTGGCAGGCAGATTCAATCCCTTCAGGATGCCATCACGCTCGATGTCGGTGTAGATGATGGCGGCGACGCCTGCGTCCTCGAACCGCCGCGCCAGCGCGATGGCGGTGAGTTCGCTCGTTTCAGCCCAGCCCTCCACCGCGACCTTGCCCCCCTTGGCATCGATACCAACGGCGACGCGTCCGGGAAACGCGCGGCAGGCCTTGCGGACAAGGTCGGGATCGCGCACCGCGACCGTGCCCAAGATGACGCGGGAAATGCCGTTGCCGAGCCACATCTCGATCGTACGCATATCGCGGATACCGCCGCCGAGCTGTGCCGGCATGGTGATGGCCTCAAGGATCGCCTCGACGGCCGCAGCATTAACGGGTCGGCCTTCGAACGCGCCGTTGAGGTCGACGATGTGCAGGTACTGGAAGCCCTGGCTCTCGAAGGCGCGCGCCTGTGCGGCCGGATCGTCGTTGAAGACGGTCGCTTGCGCCATCTCGCCGAGCTTGAGGCGCACACACTGGCCGTCCTTGAGGTCGATCGCGGGAAAAAGGATCACGGAAGCCGCTCGCTCGTTTGGCGACAGCCGCGCGGCTCGCCTGGGTTGCATGTCGTAGGCGTGGGTCCTTGCCGGCGGCCGACCCTTCGCCTTGAGATTGCTCGCTTTGCGAGCGAAGAATAGTCAAATGGTCCGGCCGTCAAGGGCTGCGCGCCCGCGTGGTCCCCAAGTGCCCTCGAGTTGCATATGTCCGTTCTGTTCGATACCGCCCGCGCCCTCAAGATGTCGCAGCTCCAGGCTGAGCATGCGAGCCTTCCAGTACCCACCCGCTTGGCCGAGAAAGATGCCATCGAGATCTGGATCGCACGCTGGCTGCGCGTGCCGCTGAAGGTACTCGTCTCCCGATACGGGTGCGATCCGCGTCGTCTTTACGAAGTCTGGTGGGGGGAGCGTTTTCCGGGGAGCCGCGGCAAGGCCGAGGAGCAGTTCCGCAGCCGCTACCCTGGGCTCACCGACCGCACGAGTTACGGCTACCGCCGCATCCCGCGGGATGGCGGCACAGAAGGGCAGCTCACCCTCTTCGAGTGAACCCAGTCCGCCATCGTCGCCTCCCAAGAACGTCACGAGAACAAAGTTGGCACAAGCGCTGGACAGCGGCGATGATTCGTGGCATGTTCTTCTTACGTTCCAGCGCGGCGCCGCTCCGGCTAAGTCGCTGAAAGACAACACTGAACCCTCGGGAGCTTGTTTCGCGTCGCTCTCACCGCCCGCAGAGAGAGCCCACCATGCGCACGTTCCTCATTTCCTACGATCTCGCCAACCCCGCCCTGAACAAGCACACGATCGCCCAGTCCATCATGGCAGCCGGCGAGCGTTGGGCCCGCCCTCTCGAGCAGACCTGGTATCTGACGGCCGAAGCAAGTGAGCGCGAGCTGGCCGAGCGCATCGGCGGGCTGCTCGATACCGACGATGGCCTGCTGATCCAGTCTGTGGACGATCAGGCCGTCCTCACCAACACCTCGCTGCGCTGGTTCCGTCAGCGGCCGGCAACGCGCGAAGTGGGTGCCGTGACGGCGGGCGGTAACGTGGTGGCATTCCCCGTGCCCCAGCCCGCCGTCGACGACGAGCCCGAACTGCCGTTCGCCCGCGCCAGCTGAGGCATCATCGAAGGCTCGCGCCGGCCAGCGTTCGGCGCATTTGGGCCGTCAGCGTCTCTCCCCAGCTTCTCTCCAGAGTAGCGTCACGCGTTCTCCATCCCCGCGCTCTGCCCGGAGCGTCTGGTTCAGTCGCGTCTATCTCCCTGTCTCTCGCCGTTCCCGTCCCAAACCCACTCGCAACGACCCTGCGTTCCGAGTGCCACCCTGCCGGCGCGTGCCCCCCAAACCCGCGCGCCGGCAGGTCCCCCAACTTGCCGATCCGACCGCGTGCCCCCCGAAGCGCGCGGCACCTCCCCCCCTCAGCCCCCCTTGAGGAGCATCCGACATGAAGACCTACGTTCTCTCCCACACGCAGAAAGACCCCGCCGCTCCGCAGAGCCTCATTGCGGAAGGCCTGAAGCTGGTATCCAGCGAGTTCTCCCGGCTCGACCGGAACCTGTGGCTGGTACGGTCGTCCGCAACCGCCGACGGCATCGCCAATGCGGTCATTCCCGGCATTGGCAGGCGCGACGAGATCCGCGTCATGGAGGTAGGCGCCGAGATGGTCCACTACGCCGCCTCGCAGGTCTATCGCTCGGCGCGCCTGGACGCCGACGAACTGCTGGCGATGCGGCACTGAAGCCAGCCTCAAATCCGCATGCTGGTGGGCAACCATTGGCGCGCTTGATGACGAAGCGGCACCCTAGTTCGGGTGCCGCTTTCGTTTTGCGGGCAGCTTCGCGTTGCAAGGGAGCGGGTTGCTGGCTCGTTTTCCACCCGCTAACGTCCGCAGCATGACCGGACAAACACGCAAAATCGTGCTCACGGCGGCGTTCGTGTCGGCGGCCGTGGCGCCCGGCGTGGCCGCCGAACCGCTCGGCTCCTTCAGGGGCGACCTCATCTACAAGGCCGTCGATAACACCGAGCGAATTGTCGAGCTTGTCGCCCCATTCTCGTTTGAGGACCCCAAAGGCAAACTCTGGACCGTCCCGAGCGGCGCCCGCGTCGACGGAGCATCGATCCCGCAGGCCTTCTGGAGCATCATCGGCGGGCCGTTTACCGGCAAGTATCGCGAGGCATCCGTCGTCCACGATCACTATTGCAACAAGAAGACAGAGACTTGGCAGGCAACGCACCGCGTGTTCTACGACGGCATGCTGGCCAACGGCGTCGATGCCGCGACCGCGACCACGATGTACGCCGCTGTCTATTGGGGCGGCCCACGATGGGTGAAAGTGGCGACCGCCGGAAACGCCTCGACGGTGGTGACGGGCAAACCCGTATCGATAGGTGCGGACCCCGCTGATATCGTAAAGCTCGCCTCGCGGCCCGGCCTTTCGCCCGAGGACATCCGCAAAGCGATCGACGAGATTATCGCCATCGAGGCCACGCCGGCGGCGCGTGCTCGTCTGGAGACCGGGTGCTCGCTCGTCGTCGAGCCTATGGCGAACGACGAAGCGGCATTCGCGATGTGCGAACTCGACCGGGAGAGCCAGAAGCTCCTTGCGTTGCGGAACGTGAAAATCCTCATCGACGATGTCAACACGCTGCTCACGGCGAACGACAGCCTGCTTCTGCCGAAGATCGACGCCTACATCGCCGGACCTTCATCTGATCGGTGGCGCCTCGTTCAGGCAGCATCCAAAAAAGTCAACCGGCTGGTTTCACTGACCATGGTTTCGGTCGCCCAAGCCGAAAAGGAGCTGGCTGGTGCCACGCGCGAGATCGAGAGCGCGGTCGGGCAGGCGGATCTTTCCAAAGCATCGGTCGAGCGCGTCAAGCGGATCGGTGCGACGCGCGGGCTGATGCTCGAGCGGACGTCGGCGGACAAGCCACCGGATATCGACGAGATGGCCAGATGGAGATCTGTCTACGTCGCCCTACTCTCACGCCTCAAGGCGGAGCTGCCGACACTCGCTCAGGCCCTCCAATAGCAGGCCACGGCACATCGATGCCTAGACCGCTTGGCTCAGGTGCGATCAATCCGATGGACGTGAGCCGCTGCTATCCGATGCCCGGCAAGTCTGTGGCTCGGCTCATGGCTGCCACTTGAGGAAATTGGCGATCAGCTTCAAGCCGAAGGCTTGGCTCTTCTCGGGGTGGAACTGTGTGCCGGCCACATTGCCGCGCGCCACCATGGCCGTAACGGGACCGCCGTAGTCGGTGCGCGCCACCACGTCTTCAGCACGCTCGGCGGCCAGATGATAGGAATGGACAAAATAGGCGTGCAGCCCGTCGCGGCCGGTCGGGATGCCGTCCAGCAGCGGGTGAGGCGTGACCACGTCTAGCGTGTTCCAGCCCATGTGCGGGATCTTCAAAGCCGGATCGGCCGGCTCGATCGCGCGCACTTCGCCGTCGATCCAGCCGAAGCCCTCAGTGACGCCGAACTCCAGCCCGCGCGTCGCCATCAGCTGCATGCCCACGCAGATGCCCAGGTAGGGCCTACCCTGCTCCCGGACGGCCCGCTCGATCGTTGGCCGCAGACCGTCCACGGCCTCGATGCCACGCTTGCAGTCGGCGAAAGCGCCAACGCCCGGCAGCACGATGCGGTCGGCCGACGCCACCTTCGCAGGATCGCTGGTGAGCAAGATTTCGGCGGCCGTACCGCTTTCGCGCGCGGCGCGCTCGAAGGCCTTGGCGGCCGAATGCAGATTACCCGAGCCGTAATCGATGATGGCGACGCGCTGCATGAGGCGGGCTCAGCCCTTCCGCCGCAACAAGCCGAATAGACGCGTCCCGCGCGGCCCCGAAGCTGTCGTGGGCGAAGCCGGTGCAGCGCTCGGATGGCCAGACGAATGCGTTGCCCGGTTGGACGTCTCCGCCGGTCTCGCAATACCGACACCCGCCGCAGCAGCGCCATGGACGGACGGCCGCAACACAGGCGCGGTTGGCAGCCACTGGTCGAAGAAGCGCCGCTCGCTCTCCGAGAGCGAACTGCCCATCACCGTGCCCAGCATCGCCCAGCCGCTCGACGCGAGCTTGGCGGAGCGCAATGCATGCGCCTCATACCCCACGATCGAGTTGAGACCGAGAGCGGCGAGCGTCTGCCATACGGGATCGGCGTCGATCGCCATGAGCGCCCCACCCAGCGCGACCGCCGCGGCCGCGAAGCCGACCAGTGCCAGCCATAACCGGTTCGCGAGCAGCCAGACAGGCCCGAGCAGGAACGCGGCCCAATTGAACCCGTCCTTCAGGAACACCATCGCTTCCGCGCGGTCGACGCGGTCCATGGCCGGCTCGGGCGGCTCGTGCACGGTATAGACGGACATGCGGCCTGGGGCCTGGAACGGCCAGACAGTTACGATCATCCCTTGAGCGTTCCCTTTGTCGACGGAACCCGTCCCGCCTGTCTCGGATCGAGGCTGACCGCCTGACGCAGGGCGCGCGCCAGTCCCTTATAGCAGGTCTCGGCGATGTGGTGGTTGTTCTCGCCGTAGAGCGTCGCCACGTGCAGCGTGATGCCGGCGTTCTGCGCGAACGCCTGGAACCATTCGCGGAACAGCTCCGTGTCCATTTCGCCGATCTTGGGCCGGGAGAACGTCACGTCCCATATGAGATACGGGCGCCCGGAAACGTCCACGGCAACCCGCGTCAGTGTCTCGTCCATCGGCAGGTGCACGTCGGCATAACGCGTGATGCCGGCCCTGTCGCCTAAGGCCTGCTGGAACGCCTGACCCAGCACGATGCCCGAGTCCTCGGCCGTATGATGGAAATCGATGTGCAGATCGCCGGTCGCCTTGAGCTTGATGTCGATGAGAGAATGGCGCGCGAGCTGCTCCAGCATGTGGTCGAGAAACCCGATGCCGGTGGAGACGTCGTAGGCGCCGGTCCCATCCAGATCGATACTCGCTGCGATCTGGGTCTCCCTGGTCTTGCGCTCGATGCTGGCTTTGCGCGTCACGGCCGTTTCCCGCCTGTTCCTTGCCCTTCAATGGCCAAGCGTTTATCAGCTTGGCGGCAACCCGACCAGTGGCGGGCGCAGGAGCCCGTCACAGCCTCGCGCGCACCACTCTTGAACGCACCGGGCTACCTTCCCCACATTCTCAAACCATGAGCTACACGATGCCCGAGTCTCGAACCGATCACGCCTCGGCCGGTTGGCACGCCACCACCATCGTCACCGTGCGCAAGGACGGCGACGTCGTGATTGCGGGCGACGGCCAGGTCAGTCTCGGACAGACGGTCATCAAGTCGAACGCACGCAAGGTGCGCCGGCTCGGCAAGGGCGACGTCATCGCCGGTTTCGCCGGGGCGACCGCCGACGCCTTCACCCTCTTCGAGCGCCTGGAAGCAAAGCTGGAGCAATATCCGGGCCAGCTGATGCGGGCGGCGGTAGAGCTCGCCAAGGACTGGCGGACCGACCGCTACCTGAGACGGCTGGAGGCGATGATGATCGTTGCAGACGCAACGACGACGCTGGTGCTGACCGGGACCGGCGACGTGCTCGAACCCGAAGCCCATATTATGGGCATCGGCTCGGGCGGCAACTATGCGTTAGCCGCCGCCCGCGCTCTGGCCGACCAGCCACTCTCGGCCGAGGAGATCGCGCGGCGCGCGATGCGGATCGCGGGCGAGATCTGTGTCTACACCAACGGCAACGTCGTCGTTGAGAGCATCAAGTCGAGCCGATGACGTGCGCTCTCCACTCGGCCGCGTTCGCACCTGTGCACGCCGATCATCTCAATCAACCATAGGATTTGATCGATGAACGCGATCGGCCTGTCGTGGATTTTCCTCCTGCTCGCGGGAGCCTTGGAGGTCGCGACGACGACGGTCTTCCGCTACACGGAAGGCATTTCGCGTCCGCTCCCTATCGTGCTTGTCGTGCTGCTGGGCGTGGCCAGCTTCTATTTCCTCTACCGGTCGCTCTCAGGTATTCCGCTCGGCACCGCCTATGCGGTGTGGACTGGAATAGGCGCCGCCGGCACCGCACTCATCGGCGTCGCCTTCTACGGCGAGCCCGCGACGACGGCGCGACTCGTCATGCTGACGCTGCTCGTCGGCTCCATCGTCGGGCTGAAGCTCCTGTCCAACTAGGCGTATCTTGCAATGACCACCTTCTCCCCCCGCGAAATCGTCTCCGAGCTCGACCGCCATATCGTCGGGCAGGCGGAAGCCAAGCGCGCGGTCGCGATCGCCCTGCGCAACCGCTGGCGCCGCCAGCAGCTCGCCGACGACCTCAAGGACGAGGTGCTGCCCAAGAACATCCTCATGATCGGCCCGACGGGTGTCGGCAAGACGGAGATTTCGCGCCGTCTCGCCAAGCTCGCGGGCGCCCCGTTCCTGAAGGTCGAGGCCACCAAGTTCACCGAGGTCGGTTATGTGGGCCGCGACGTCGAGCAGATCGTCCGCGACCTCGTCGAGGTCGGCATAGGCCTCGTTCGGGAGGGCAAGCGCAAAGAGGTTCGCGCGGCGGCGGAGAAGGGGGCGGAGGAGCGCGTGCTCGACGCCCTCGTCGGCGCTTCCGCATCGCCCGCGACCCGAGACAGCTTCCGCAAGCGCCTTCGTGCCGGCGAGCTTGACGACAAGGAAATCGAGATCCAGGTGGCCGACGGCGGCGCCATGCCGATGTTCGAGGTGCCCGGCATGCCCGGCGCCTCGATGGGCGCGATCAACCTATCGGACATGCTGGGCAAGGCCTTCGGTCAGCGCACCAAGAGCCGCCGCGTGACGGTCGCCGACAGCTACCCCGTGCTGATGCAGGAGGAGAGCGACAAGCTGATCGACAACGATCTCATCACGGCGGAGGCCATCCGATCAGTCGAGAACTCCGGCATCGTCTTCCTCGACGAGATCGACAAGATCTGCTCGCGCTCGGAAGCGGGCCGGTCCGGCGCCGACGTTTCGCGCGAGGGCGTACAGCGCGATCTGCTGCCGCTTATCGAGGGCACCACGGTCGCCACCAAGCACGGACCGGTCAAGACGGACCATGTGCTGTTTATCGCCTCGGGCGCCTTCCACGTCGCCAAGCCCGCCGACCTGTTGCCCGAGTTGCAGGGGCGCCTGCCGATAAGGGTCGAGCTCAAGGCGCTGACGCGGGACGACTTCCGGCGCATCTTGACCGAGCCGGAGGCAAACCTCGTCAAGCAGTCGGTGGCGCTGATGGCAACCGAAGGCGTTACGCTCGACTTCACGCAGGACGGGATCGACGCGCTGGCCGACGCCGCCGTCGCCGTCAACTCCGCGGTCGAGAACATCGGCGCCCGGCGCCTGCAGACGGTGATCGAGCGCGTGCTGGAGGAAATTTCCTTCGACGCGTCCGACCGCAACGGCGAAAAGATCGCCATCGACGCGGCGTACGTGGAAGGCCGCATCGGGGAGCTTACCCGCAACGCGGACCTGTCGCGGTTCATCTTGTAGGCGCGCGAGGGCATTCCGGGGGCCGGCGTTGTGCTAGGCTCGTCCTTCCGCACCGTCACCTGAACCCGCGAATCGCACCCTATGTCCAGCAACGGCCTTGAACGCTTTTTCGACGCGCTCGAGATCCTCGGCGGGCTGGATCCCGATACCAAGGCCGAGATTGCCAAGGAATTCGTGCCGATGCCGCTCAAGCGCGGCGACGTGCTCGTCCGCCAGGGCGAGAGCGCGGACGCGATGTTCATCGTCGTCTCGGGCCGCTTCGCAGTGCGACTCGACGGGCGAGCGGCGGCGATCTCCGAGATCGGACTTGGGCAGCCGATCGGCGAGATCGCGTTCCTTGCCGGCGGCGCACGAACGGCAACGGTCGAGGCGCTGCGTGACGGCCTGGTACTGCGCCTCACGCGCGTTGATTTCGACCGGTTGACCGCGCGCAGCCCGGCTCTGTGGCGCATCATCACGGTGACGCTCGCCCGGCGCATCGCTGCACTCAACGCCGCACAACCGCCACCGCCCGATCCGCGGCCGCGCACGATCGCGGTGGTGAGAGCCGGACAGGCGCCGGTGCCGCAGGAGTTCGTGGCACTTCTGGCAACCACGCTCGCCAAGGCGTCTCAACCCAAGAAGGTACGCGGACGCCGCGTGCAGGTGGTCGATGGCGCCCGGGCCGCTGGCCTCGTGTCGCAGGGCGCCGACTTCGATACGCCCGATGCGACGGCTGCCTTCAACGATCTGGAGCGGCAGTCCGACTTCGTCGTCTACGTCGGCGACGACGAGATGACCGCATGGACGGACAAGGCGCTGCGGCAGGCCGACATCGTGCTGACCGTTGGCGTGCACGCCGCCGGGACTCGCATCAGCCCTCACGAACTGCGCGCCGCCGCCCTGCTGCCGCCGTCCTCGATCCGCCTCGTTCTCGTCCATCCGCACCACACCACCATCAGTGGGACGCAGCGCTGGCTCGTCGGCCGCAACGTGGCGATGCACCATCATGTCGCGCTTGACCGTCCCGGCGGCGTCGAGCGCCTCGCCCGCTTCCTCAAGGGCACTGCGATCGGTCTTATCGCCTGTGGCGGCGGCGCGCTGTGCACGGCGCAGATCGGCCTCTACCGAGCGTTTACGGAAGCCGGCGTCACATTCGATCTGATGGGTGGGACGTCGGGCGGCAGCGCGTATACCGCCGCCTTCGCGCTTGGCCGCTCACCAGAAGACATCGACGCGGCGACGCACGACATCTTCATAACGAACCGCGCCATGCGCCGCCTGACATGGCCGCGCTACAGCCTGATCGACCACAAGCACTTCGATGCGCAGCTCGCCCGCTACTTCGGCGGGCGCGACATCGAGGACCTGTGGGTGCCCTACTTCGCGATCTCGTCGAACCTGTCGCGCTGCTCGCTGCACTGCCACCGCACCGGCAACCTGTGGGCCGCCGTCCGCGCCTCGGGCTCCATTCCCGTTATCCTCCCGCCCTATTACACGGCGGAAGGCGACATGCTGGTTGACGGCTGCCTGCTCGACAACGTGCCGATCAGAACCATGCACGAGATGAAGAGCGGGCCCAACGTGGTGATGAGCTTCTCGGTGCCCGAGCTCGAACGCTTCGACGTCGCCTACGATGCCCTGCCCTCGCGCAACGAACTGATCTCTCGCGCGCTCTATCCGTTCGGCCGCGACGCGTTGCCCAACGCGCCGGGAATGATGAACGTGCTGATGCGCTCCCTGATGGCCAACCGCCAGGACTTCAAGCGGCACCTGACCGAGGAAGATGTCGTCGTCGTGCCGCCGGTCCCCGACGAGATGAGCTTCCTCGACTGGCACCGTCACGCCGACATCGTCGATCTGTCCTATCGGTGGGCGAAGGAGGAGCTGGCACGCGAAGGCTCGGAGCTCAATCGCTGGCTGGACGGCGTGCTGGTGAGCTGACGCGCTTTCGCAACGCCACATACACGCTGCAATTGACCGGAATCACAGTGCTGCCTCGCGCTTTCGCCAAAGTTGGATTTGCGCGAACGTTCGCCGCTGCGGCCCAGTCAACCGGCAAGCTGCCGCAGACCAACCTCGGGAACCATGACCTCGCCACTTGCCAGTTTGCGGACAAGCATCGAGCGGTTGGCCTCAGCCGCCGGCCAGCTGTCCGAGCGCCGTTTCGGCCGCCGCGAGGACGAGCGGGAGGCCCACGATCATCACGACGCCCGGCACGCCATCCTCACACCGGGTCGCGTGACGCTGCTGCTCCTGGCCGGCCTCGGCGCCTTGGCGATCTCGATGTTCTGGAGCAACGCCAGGCAGGTTACGACCACTACCGCGAGCCTCGGCCGAGCTGCCGAGATCGTCTACGCGACAGGGATCGTCGAGCCCGTTCACTGGGCCAAAGTCACGGCATTGCAGCGCCGCCGAATCGTCGAAATCTGCCGCTGCGAGGGCAAGGCCGTGAAGGCTGGCGAGGTGCTTGCGAAGCTCGACGATGCGGAGGAGCGCGCGCATCTCACAGAACTCGAGGCGCGCCTCAAGCGCCTCAATGAGGATGCAGACCGCCTGACGCGCCTCGTGGAGCGCAACATCGCGGCCCGCGCCACCCGCGACGAGAAGCTGACACAGGTACGCGAACAGGAAGCCCGCGTCGTCGCGCAGCGCGAACGCATGTTCGATCTGTCGTTGCGCTCTCCCGTCGACGGAACAGTGCTGCGCCGGGATGGCGAAGTAGGCGAGATCGCAGGGACCGGACCGACTGACACGCTGTTCTGGGTTGGACAGGAGCGGCCTTTGCAAATCGTGGCGGAAGTCAACGAAGACGACATCCTCAAGGTCGCGCCGGAACAGAAGACGCTCGTGCGGCACGAAGGCCATCGCGGCGAACCGCTCACGGGAACCGTCTCCCGCATCACCCCCAAAGGCGATCCGTCGACCAAGACCTTCCGCGTCTATATCGCGCTGCCCGACGACACCCCGCTGCGCATCGGCATGAGCGTGGAGGCAAATATCGTCGCCAAGGAGGTCGCCCTGGCCGTTCTCCTGCCGCCCGAGGCCGTCGGCGACGGCAAGGTCATGAGGATCGTGGACGGGCGCGCCGTTGCAAGCCCCGTCGAGATCGGCATCCGCGGCGCCACGCTCGTCGAGATCGAGCGCGGTCTCGAAGCAGGCAGCGTCGTCGTGTCGCCATTCCCCAAAGACGTGCATGACGGGGACGCGGTCCGCCCCGCCGGCGGCGCCACGCCATGAGCCTAGTACTCGACATAGCCCTCACGCACGTCGGCAGCCGGCTCCGCCAAACATTCGTGGGCTTGCTGGGCGTCGCCATGGGCGTCGGCTTCTCGGTGATGATGGCCGCCCTCATGGAAGGCTCGCAGCGCGACTTCGTCTCCCAGCTGGTCGATAGCCTGCCGCACATCACCATGAGCGACGAGCGGCGCAATCCGCCGCGGCAGCCGGCCGAGGAGATTTACGACGCCGTCGCCTACTCGGGGTTGCGGACTCCGGAGCTGCGCCCGGGGATTAAAAACCCGCATGCCATCATCGCCGGTCTGGAAAGCTGGCTGCCGGGCGCCGTTGCCCTCTCTGTGCAATCACGCGCCGTGATCCGCTATGCGGGCCGAGATACGGCAGCGAGCGTGACGGGGATCGACCCGCACCGCGAACGGAGGGTCTCCAAGCTCGCGACGCAGATTCGCGGCGGCTCCCTCGACTCGCTCTACAAGTCGTCGAACGCCATTATCCTCGGCGACAAGCTTGCACAGAAGATCGGCGCGCGCATCGGCAACACCATCGCGCTCGCCTCCGGCCGTGGCGACGTCATGTCCTGCACCGTCGTGGCGCTGTTCCACTCCGGCATTGCTCAGAGCGACGAGACCCAGGCCTACACTCTCATCAAGACCGCACAGATCCTCTCGGGCCAGACCGGATTGATCAATGCCATCCGCATCCGCGTTTCCGATATTCTCGGGGCGATGGGCATCGCGCAGCGTATCGAGGCGCAGACCGGCTACAAGTCGGTCTCGTGGCAGGAGGCCAACGAGGACCTGCTGTCGGCGTTCGAGATCCGCAACTTCATCATGTACACAGTGGTCGGCGCGATCCTGCTCGTCGCTTCATTCGGAACCTACAACATCATCTCCACCATCACGCACGAGAAGACGCGCGACATAGCGATTCTGAAATCGCTGGGCTTCACCGAGCGTACCGTGCGGCGCATCTTCGTGCTGGAGGCTCTGCTCATCGGAATGGCCGGAACGATGGCCGGGTGGCTGCTGGGCTACCTGCTCTGCCGCCTACTCGGCACAATCGAGTTCAAGAGCCCGTTCATGGACGCGACGCACCTGCCGCTGTTCTATGCGCCGACCCACTACGCGATGGCGGCCGCAGTGGCGCTGGCCGCTTCCGGCATCGCGGGCTATCTGCCCGCGCGCAAGGCGGCACGCCAGCATCCGGTCGAGATCATCAGGGGCGCCTCGTGAGTGCGCCTTCCGCACCACCTCTGCTCGCGCTGCGCGGCGTGACCCGCAGAATCGGAGACGCCGTTGTCACCACGCTCGTCCGCGACATCGATCTCGACGTCGAGGCCGGCGAGTTCATCGCCATCACCGGGCCGTCCGGCTCGGGCAAGAGTTCACTGCTCTACCTGCTGGGGCTGCTCGATGCTCCCAGCGAGGGAGCGGTACTCGTGGAGGGACGCGACGTAAACCGGCTTGACGAGGCGGCACGCGCGAACCTGAGACTGTCGCTGATCGGGTTCGTGTTCCAATTCCATTTCCTGCTGCCGGAGTTCTCGGCGCTTGCCAACGTCATGCTGCCGATGCGGGCCCTGGCCAAACTCGACGGCCGGGCGATGGAGCGCAGGGCGCGCGATCTGCTAGCCTCGCTGGGGCTCGAGCAGCACGCGGAAAAGCTGCCTGGCCAGTTGTCGGGTGGACAACGCCAGCGTGTCGCCATCGCCCGGGCCCTGGCCAACGAGCCTCGTGTGATCCTCGCCGACGAGCCCACGGGCAATCTCGATTCCAAATCGAGCGAGCAGGTCCTGGCCATCTTCCGGCGACTGGTCGGGGAGACAGGCAGCGCCATCGTCATGGTGACCCACGACCTGGAGCTGGCCCGGCGCGCCGACCGGCAGGTGCGGATCGTGGACGGCCGTATCGCCGGTTCGACGTGAACGATGGTCCGGGCGGGCGGGTCCGGCGCACCGTTTGCCGCGGCGCGCCAATCGCATTACATGTGGGCGCGAAACCCGCGCGACCGCCGCGCCGAATGAGCGACGCATATGGTTCTCGTACTGAATTCCCGCGCCGCCACGCCCGGCGCCGACGGCCCGCCGCCCCAGACGTCCATCGCCGGTCTCGACCGCGAACGGCTTGCCGCCGCGCTCGCACTGGCGGGCGTGCCGGAGAAGCAGGTCCGCATGCGCGTCAACCAGCTGTGGAGCTGGATCTACGTGCGCGGCGCGACGTCGTTCGACGACATGACCGATGTCTCCAAGGAGCTGCGCGGGCGCCTCGCTGCAGCCTATTCGCTCGACCGGCCCGAAATCACATCCGAACAGGTGTCCGTGGACGGTACGCGCAAATGGCTGCTCCGCCTACCTAAGCGGGGCCACGAAGCCAAGGCGCCCGAGGTCGAGTGCGTCTACATTCCGGAGGAAGATCGCGGCACGTTGTGCATCTCGAGTCAGGTGGGGTGCACGCTCACTTGTACGTTCTGCCACACGGGCACGCAGCGCCTCGTCCGCAACCTGGAGGCCGAAGAGATCGTCGGCCAGATTCTCGTCGCGCGCGACCGCATCGGCGACTGGCCGGGCGCGACGCCGCCCGCCGACGGCCGCCTGCTGCCTGCGACCGAGCGAAAGATTACCAACATCGTGCTCATGGGCATGGGCGAGCCGCTGTACAATTTCGACAACGTGCGCCGCGCCATGGACGTCGCGTGCGACGGCGACGGCCTTGCCGTCTCCAAGCGACGCATCACACTGTCCACTTCCGGCGTCGTACCCGAGATCGGGCGTTGGGGGGCGGAAGCTGGCACCATGCTCGCGATCTCGCTGCACGCCGTCCGCGACGAGTTGCGCGACGTGCTGGTCCCGATCAACCGCCGCTACCCGATCGCCGAGCTGCTGCAGGCCTGCCGCGACTACCCTGGCCTGTCGAACGCGCGGCGCATAACCTTTGAGTACGTGATGCTGAAGGGGATCAACGACGCCCCGGCCGATGCCCGTGCACTGGTGCGCCTGCTGGAGGGCATTCCCGCCAAGATCAACCTGATCCCGTTCAATCCCTGGCCGGGGTCGGAGTACGAGTGCTCCGACTGGGAGACGATCGAGACCTTCGCAGAGATCGTCAATCGCGCCGGCTACGCGAGCCCGGTCCGCACGCCTCGCGGCCGCGACATTCTCGCAGCCTGCGGTCAGTTGAAGTCGGCGAGCGAGAAGTTGAGGGCCACCGAACGCAAGACGCCCCCGGCCGGCGCCACCTCGGCGAAGGGTTGAGCCGCATGGTCTGGCGCACTTTGGGACGGCTGCTCTGGGTTCCGGTCGCCTTCCTGTTGGCCGCGGCGACGGCAGGGCTCGTCTTGTTTACGCTGGGCCTTGAGCGCATCACGCAGGCGACTCAGGGCCGCTGGCAGGACGGCGACACCGTCGCGAGCCTGATCGACCTCGTCATGCAGGGCTACGGCCTGCTGTCGGGGTTGACGCTCGTGCCGGCCCTTGCAGTGGCCATCATCGGGGAGGTCGCCCGCATCCGGTCGTCCCTGTACTACATTCTGGGCGGCGGGCTCGCTCTGGTCGCGATTCCCCTCTTGGCCGGCTATGGCGCCCAGGGCCGGCTAGAATTGCCCGCCGCGACCGTCTGGCAGGTCCTGGCGACGGCAGGCTTCGCCGGCGGCTGGGTCTACTGGCTGCTTGCCGGGCGTCGCGCCTGATCCGCTCCTCACAGGTATCGGATATCGCCGGACAAACAGGCTCTCTGGCAAGGTTGAGTAGCAACCGTGCCAGCCTGTAGACTGGGCGCCGGCCGCACGGGCAGGCGCAAAACGGATCGGGCTCGATGATCAGGGCATTCCTTCGCACGACGTTCGGCTTTCTTGTCGCGATGCTCGCCGCAGGCGTGATCCAGGTGGCGTTCGCCGTCTCGCCAATGGAGCTGGCGCGGCTGCCAGAGACCATCCGCGCCGACGTTCTCACTTCGGCCGGCATCCTGTCACTGGCAGCGGCCACGCATGCCGCGATCTTCTCGGCCCTGTTCGCGCTGGTCGCAATCGTGCTCGCGGAGTGGCGCGGCCAGAGGGAATGGTCCTACTACGCACTCGTCGGGCTGATGATCGCAATGGCCGGGTTCGTTGCCCAGTACGTGACCGAGAACGCCGCGCAACCAACCATCCTCAACAACTACGCGTTCGTGGCCTTCGCCACGACAGGGGCGTTCGCAGGGCTCATCTACTGGATGTTCGCGGGCCGCAGTGCCGGCCTGTGGCGGCGGAACCGGCGAGACGGAGACGGCGAAGACGAAATGGAGCCGCCGCTGGCCGGCAGCAAGCCGGCCAAACTCAAGACGGACGGTGATTCACTGTCGGGCGCTGAATTGGACGAAGCGCCGACCAAGCCGATGACGCAGCCGACGACCTCCGTACCGACCACCAGGCCGGCCAAATTGCAGGTGGCGCGGACTGCGCCACTGATGCTCCGGCTCTCCGGCCTTGGCCGGCGGACATCGTTGAAGGGCGCCTGAGCGCAGGCGCAGTCTTTAGGCCAAAGCCCACTTTTGCACCGCACATGCATTGTTGCGGTGCAAAAAATAGGCTATAATTTGTGCCGCGCATACCCCGCCACACCGATAGGGACGACGAGGCCCGGCCGTTGCGGGAGAAGCCGCAGCCGCTGCCAGGGAGGATTCCGATGACCCACGCGGATTACACGCTGCGGATCGCCCGTTCGACCGCGGAGGCAGCATCCGGCTACGCCAACGCAGCGTTCGCCGCCTATGCCGGGTTCGCCCGTCAGTCCATCGACTTCTGGTCCGATACGCTGGAGGCCATGGTGCCGAAGGCGGAAGAGCCGCGCTCCTGGTACCGCGAGCCGCGCCAACACGTCTCGACCCAGGTCTTCAATCCGTGGGTCGCGTTTTCGGAAAGCTTCTGGCCCGGAATGCGGAACGGCCAGTTCGCGGCAATGCCGGCAGCTACGTTCAACCCCTTCATGGCCTGGATGCGGGCTTTCCCGCTGCAGGGTCCGCCGGCCTGTTGGCCGATGGCCTTCGTCATGATGGGCTGGGGCGTGCCGCGAGATGTCGCCTACCCGGCGGCAAAAGCCAACACCGCCATGATCGACGCCGTCAAAGCCACCGCCAAAGTGGTCGAGGAGTCGTTTGCGAGCTATCGAACGGACAGCGGCTACGCGACTGCCCAGGTACGCTTCTCGTCTGGCGCACGGTCGAGTTCCAACCTTGCATGGCCGATGGCGGCCGCGACGCTGACGGCGCCATGGATGGCGCCATGGCTGGGATTTGCCGCTTAGGCGAAGCCGTCCGCGGGTCGTCGGCGAAAAAGGAAACGGCCGCGCCCACGGGGCACGGCCGTCTTCATTCATAAGCTTGAGACGATGCTCAGTTGGTCTTGGCCGGAGCGCCAGCGGCGGCCGGTGGCGGCGCAACCTTATCGTCGGGCTTCTTCTCGACCTTCGCCTTCTTGGTCTTGATCGGCTCCTCGGCGGCAGGCTTGGCATCGGCCTTCTTGTCGGTAGCGGGGGCGGCCTTCGCCTTTTCGACCTTCGGCTTTTTGGTGAACAGCTTGGGCGGCTCGGCGGTCGTCGCGGGAGCGGCGGCGGCGGCCGGCTTTTCAACCTTCTTGGCCTTCTTCGGAGTGGTAGGCGTTGTCGTGGTAGCAGCGGCACCGGCAGCCGCGGGAGGCGCTTTTGCCTTCTTGGTCTCGGCAGGCTTGGTTGCCGTCGCAGGCACGGCAGGAGTTGCCGCCGCTGCGGGCTTGACCGATGTGGCAGGTGTCGCCGGCTTTGCGGCGCGCGGCGCAGGCTTCTTGCGGCAGTAGGCCTTCACGGCTTTGCCGTCCTTGCGCGTCGTGGCTGCAATCCACGAACACGTCTCGGCATTCTTGGTGCAGCTTGCCTCGTCGAGGCCCTTGCACGGAGAAACCGTCGCGGCCGTCGTGGTCTTCTGCGCCAGCGCCGCGGATGTCGGGACAAGGAGCGCAAGCCCGGCGATTGCGCCGGCAAGGCCCATTCGAATTTCGATGCTCACGGCAAAACCTCCCTGTGTCATTGCCGACGCGGCTTATACCACCGCGTACGAACCGCCGATAAGAAAAAAGCGCAACAATACTTGCGCCGCGGGAAGAACAAATTGTGGCGGAGAAGAATACCCGCCTCATTTATTTCGCAGTTGCGATCGGCAGGGTCCCTGAGACCGTCGTCGAGCTGATGTCCGCGCTTCCCGTCCCGCGCTTCCTCGGCACGCAAACCAGCCCGACGACAGCGCCCTGGCCTTGCGGACGCATTGCCCGCGCCTATAGTGCCGAGCCGTTTTCCCAGCCCCGCGTTCCCGGCACCTCCGCCGATCCCGCCTTCTCCCATCGAAAGCAGTCTCGAATGTCCGCCAAGACCAAGACCGTCAAGAAAGTCGTGCTCGCCTACTCGGGCGGCCTCGATACCTCCATCATTCTCAAGTGGCTGCAGGAGACCTACGGCTGCGAGGTCGTCACCTTCACCGCCGATCTCGGCCAGGGCGAGGAGCTGGAGCCGGCGCGCAAGAAGGCGGAGCTGCTCGGCATCAAGAAGAAGAACATCTTCATCGAGGATCTGCGCGAGGAGTTCGTCCGCGACTACGTGTTCCCGATGATGCGCGCCAATGCGCTTTACGAAGGCATCTACCTGCTTGGTACGTCGATTGCGCGACCGCTGATCGCCAAGCGCCAGATCGAAATTGCACAGCAGACGGGCGCAGACGCCGTCTGCCACGGCGCGACGGGCAAGGGCAACGATCAGGTGCGCTTCGAGCTTGGCTACTATGCGCTCGAGCCCGGCATCAAGATCATCGCGCCCTGGCGCGAGTGGGCGTTCAAGAGCCGCGAAGATCTGATCGAGTTCGCCGAGAAGCACCAGATCCCCGTCGCCAAGGACAAGCGCGGCGAGGCGCCCTTCTCGGTCGACGCCAATCTGCTGCACTCCTCGTCCGAGGGGAAGGTGCTGGAGGACCCCAACGAGGAGCCGCCACCCTACGTCTACATGCGCACGATCGCGCCGGAGGAGGCCCCCGACAAGCCGACTGTCGTGACACTGAAGTTCGAGAAAGGCGATGCCGTCGCGCTCAACGGCAAGAAGCTGTCGCCCGCCAAGCTGCTTGCCGCGCTCAACGATCTGGGCCGCGACAATGGCATCGGCCGCGTCGACCTCGTCGAGAACCGCTTCGTCGGCATGAAGTCGCGCGGCGTCTACGAGACGCCCGGCGGAACCATCCTGCTCGCCGCGCACCGCGCGATGGAGAGCCTGACGCTCGACCGGGGCGCGGCGCATCTCAAGGACGAGTTGATGCCGCGCTATGCGGAGCTCATCTACAACGGCTTCTGGTTCTCACCCGAGCGCGAGATGCTGCAGGCGCTGATCGACAAGAGTCAGGAGAACGTGGAGGGCGAAGTACGCCTCAAGCTCTACAAGGGCAACGTGATCGTCATCGGCCGCAAGAGCAAGAAGTCGCTCTACTCGATGAACCTCGTCACGTTCGAAGACGACCGCGGCGCCTACGACCAGAAGGACGCCGAAGGCTTCATCCGACTGAATGCGTTGCGGCTGCGTACGCTCGGACAGCGGGAGCGGGGATGACCAAGGTGACTTCCCGCACGAATTTGCGGAAGTAGGTGGCGCCGCCCCCGCTCTCGCAAGCGGTCTACTTATGCGCGGCGTCGGCCGCTGCAGTGACGGGGCAGTCGCGCGGCAGGTCGCGGAACTTGTCCGCCGTCACGTGATTACCGACCGGCAGCCGGCGCAGCGGCGCCGAATAGGCCCGCGCGCCGCGCCGCATGTCGATCTTCATCTCGTCGACATGATGGTTGCCACGCGTCACCCAGGTCGGAATGAAACCGGCCGCGGAAAGCTCCGCCTTGCCGCCGCTTGGTCGGGTCAGCTCGAGCAGTGCGATGATTCCCGTGCGCTGATCGTCGGAGACCTGGTTTGAAATGAAGTTGCCGGTCGAATAGATGACGACACCCTCGCGGCCGTCGCTGGCCTTGATCTTCTCCCAGCCCTGCAGCACGTGCGGATGCGCACCGACCACCGCCGCCGCGCCTGATTCAATCGCCTCACGTGCATAGTCCCGGTCGGTGCGTGACGGCGTTGAGCGCTGCTCGACGCCCCAGTGCGGGGTGAGGATCACCGCATCGATGTTGGGATCGGCGGCAAGCCACTTGATCTCCGTCATGATCTCCTGGCGATCCTTGTAGCAGTGCAGCACCTGGTCGGCGCGATCCGGATTGCCGTTGGTCGAGTAGGTGCAAGAGATCCAGGCGACCGTCATGCCGCCGGCTTCGGTCGTCTCGTGCCACGGGCGGTCCTCGGCATAACCGCGGGCGCGCGTGCCCGAGTACTTCACCGCCGCCTTGTCGAGCGCCTCGATCGTCCGGTCGATGCCCAGCGCGCCACGGTCGGCCGCGTGGTTGTTGGCGGTCGATACGATGTCGAAGCCAGAAACCTTCAAATCTCCCGCCAGCGAGGGATGGAAATTGTAGTTGAGCACCAGCACGCCCGCACCGTAGACGCGCCCGTCCCAACGGCGGCCGGGGTCCTTCACCGGCTGCCCGCTCGGCGATACGCCCTCGGCCATCGTGCCTTCGAGATTGCCGTAGGTGATATCAGCGCCTTCGAGCACCGGCCGAAGCGACGGCCAGAAGCGCTGATAGTTGCTGCTCGGGACGAGAGCCTGCCGCTGCAGCGAGTTGTGGAACAGCATGTCGCCCACCGCGGCGATGACGATGCGGTCGCCGGCGCCGCAACCCGCGCGGAAGGTGAGCCGATCGTCGGATGCATCCGCTGCCAGCGCAGCGGTTGTGCCGATCAGGAGCACGGCCACAGCCGCGCTCGACGTCTCAGCAAGGCGATACGGCATCGGGACCCTCCGTGCGCGGCCGGCGCGCTGCTCGCAGCGTTCTGACGGGCGGCGCGACAGCAGCCGCAGACATGCGACAGGCCGCCCGCACCTCGCCGAAGCACCAGCAAATCAAGTGCCGAGGCTGCCAGAAAAGCTCAATCGGTTCCATAACAAGCCCGTCTGAGCGCAAAAAACGCTTAACGTTTACCGGTGTGGTGCCGACGCCCGGCCACACTTTGCCGTCTACCGCGGTGACGCGGCCGTCCTGCGGCCAAATCGTGTTAACCGTTCGTTAACCGCGTCGGCGCCTGATCGAGGTCGGCCGAAGCATTCGGATCGGGATGCCTCGACGACCGTGGACGGGAGCCCCACGACATGGCCCGTGCGCCCGAGCAGACGATCGAGCACGCCGAACTCGACCTCGGCGCGGACTTTCGCGCGGCCGCGGCAGACTGGCTCGCGCACCTTGAGGCCGAGCGGGGCTACTCGCGCGAGACGCTGACGGCCTACGAGCGCGACCTGCGCCAGTTCGCCAGCCACCTGGCGCGACGGACTGGTCACGCGCCGTGTCTGGCGGATCTCACACGCATTGATGCCAAGGCCGTGCGCGCCTTCCTCGCCGAGCGCCGCCGGCAGGGAGCGGTGAGCCGCTCGCTGTCGCGATCGATATCGAGCCTGCGGACCTTCTTCCGCTGGCTCGAGACGCGACACGGGCTCAAGAACCGCGCATTGCAGCGGGTGCAGCTCCCCAAGGTGCCGCACAGCGTGCCCAAGCCACTGACCGTGGACGCCGCACGCGAGGTGGTGAGCGCAGGCGGCATGACCAACGAACTCGACTGGGTCGCAGCCCGTGACACGGCCGTCCTTGTCCTGCTCTACGGCGCCGGATTGCGGATTTCGGAGGCCCTTGGCCTCGATGTCGCCGATGCGCCTGTGCCGGGGCGAGACAGCCTCGTGATCCGTGGAAAGGGCGGCAAGGAGCGCATGGTGCCGGTGCTGCCGGTCATCCAGAAGGCAGTCGCGCGATACATGGAGCTGTGTCCCTATCCGCTGCAGGCGGGCGGACCGTTGTTCCTGGGCGCCCGTGGTGGACCGCTGTCACCGCGCCTCATCCAGCTTGCGATGGAGCGTTTGAGAGCTGAGATGGGGCTGGCCGATACCGCGACCCCGCACGCCCTGCGGCACTCCTTCGCCACCCACCTGCTGTCCGCGGGCGCCGACCTGCGCCAGATCCAGGAATTGCTCGGCCATGCTTCGCTTTCCACGACGCAGGTCTACACCGAGGTCGACCGCGAACGTCTACTTGCCGTTTACGACGCCGCGCATCCCCGGCGGTGACAACCCCAGAAATTCCTTCTCACAGCAACGATCGCACCGTAACGTCACCCCAGCGTTGCCCTCGCCCACGGGGCACGTGGCCGGATTTCATGTGCTCACGCACCATCCATCGGCTTTGCGACGGAACAACACGTGCCCTTCAATCGTCTCAGCATCAGGTCGGCGAGACTGGCCCTCCGGGCCGTCGCGGCGCTGATGTCGGTCGCCGTTTCGCTCTCCCCAGCCCTGGCTCATCGCTGCCAAGGCTCGAATATGCTCGACGAACTGAGCCTCACCGCGCCCGAGGCCTACCGCACGATCCAGGACGTATCGCGCGGCACGGTGAATTCCGACGCCGTTCTGTGGCGGGTGGAGCGCGACGGAACGCCAGCCTCATATCTTTTGGGCACCATCCACGTCACCGACGAGCGGGTGACCGCCCTCTCGCCGCGTATCCAGTCGGCGCTCAAGTCGGTGGAGACGCTCGCGCTGGAAGTCGCCGACGTTTCGCCGGCTGCAACCAACGCCGCACTGCTCAAAGCCTCCCGCCTCGTGCTGTTCACCGACGGTAGACGTCTCGATGGCGTTCTGACGCCCGAGGAGATTCGCAAGGTCAAGACAACGCTCTCGGCCGCTGGCATGCCCTCCGAGATGGCCACGATGTTCAAGCCGTGGGTCGTCAACATGATCCTGTCGGTGTCGGCCTGCGAGCGGCGCAACGTGAAATTGGGACGGCCGGTGCTCGATATGAAACTTGCCGCGGTCGCGCGCCGGCACGGCAAGAGTGTCGTGGGCCTGGAAACGATCGAAGGGCAGCTCGGCGCGATGGCCGACATCCCCGATGACCAGCAGATCGGCATGCTGCGCGCGAGCCTGGAGTTTGCGCACCGGGCCGACGACAGCATGGAAACGCTGCTGCAGCTTTATCTGCGCCGGGAGATGGGCGCAGCCTGGCCGTTCCAGATCGCGCTCGCTGAGAAGGCGGGTGTCGACCGCTCCGCCTTCACGGCGTTCCGTCAGAGGATCCTGGTCGACCGCAACAAGCGGATGGCCGAGGCAGCGCTCCCCTTGCTCGCCAAGGGGAACGCGCTCGTCGCGGTCGGCGCTCTGCATCTGGTCGGCGACGACGGGCTCGTCACTCTGCTGACGCGCGCGGGCTACGCGCTGACACCCATCGAGTAGCGCGACCTTGCGCGCCCGCGGCCCGCCCGAACGACCCGGGTGTCCGCCATCACATGTGGATTGGACGCTTGTCCACGGCGAGAGCCGCTTCCTTGACCGCCTCCGACAGCGTCGGGTGCGCGTGGCAGGTGCGGGCCAGGTCCTCGGCCGAACCGCCGAACTCCATGATGACACATGCTTCCGCGATCAGCTCGCCGACGTTGGGGCCGATCATGTGCACGCCCAGGATCCGGTCGGTCTTGGCGTCCGCGATGATCTTCACCAGCCCGTCGGTGGTGCGGTTGACCTTGGCGCGGCCGTTGGCGGTGAACGGGAACTTGCCAACCGAGTAGGCGATGCCTGCCTCCTTCAGCTCCTCCTCGGTCTTGCCGACGGTGGCTACTTCGGGCGCCGTATAGATGACGCCCGGAATGACGCCGTAGTTCACATGACCGGACTGGCCTGCGAGAATCTCGGCGATCGCGATGCCCTCGTCCTCGGCCTTGTGCGCCAGCATCGGCCCGGCGATCACGTCACCGATCGCGTAGATGCCGTCGACGTTGGTCCGGAAGTGACTGTCCACGACGATGCGCTTGCGGTTGTCGAGTTGTACGCCCACCTCCGAAAGACCCAGGCCCTCGGTGAACGGCGCGCGGCCGATGGCAACCAGAACAACGTCGGCGGCGATCTTCTTCGCTTCGCCGCCCGCGGCCGGTTCGACCGTAACCGAGCAGCCGTGGTCGCTCTTTTCGAGCGCCGTCACCTTCGAGCCGAGCATGAACTTGAAGCCCTGCTTGGCGAGAATCTTCTGAAACTGTTTGGCGGTTTCCAGATCCGTACCCGGCAGGATGCGATCGAGATACTCGACCACGGTCACGTCTGCGCCGAGCCGCTTCCAAACCGAGCCGAGTTCCAGGCCGATCACGCCCGCGCCAACGACCAACATCGTTGCGGGCACCTTCTTGAGGTCGAGCGCGCCGGTCGATGACACGACCTGCTTCTCGTCAATCTCGATGCCGGGCAGCCTGGCGACATCCGAGCCGGTAGCGATAACGATGCTCTTGGTCTCAAGTGTCTGCTTGCCGCCGTCATCCTTCGTCACCTCGACCTTGCCGGCGGCGAGGATGCGCCCGGTGCCGTGGTGGGAGTCGATCTTGTTCTTCTTGAGCAGAAAGGCGACCCCCTCCACGTTGCCCTTGATGCCCTCGGTCTTGAAGGCCTGCATCTTGGAGAGATCGAGCTTGGGCGATACCTCGATACCCATGCCGGCGAAGCCGTGCTTGGCCTCCTCGTAGAGTTCGGAGGCATGCAGCAGCGCCTTCGAGGGAATGCAGCCGACGTTGAGGCATGTGCCGCCGTGCGTGGCGCGCTTCTCGACGACGGCGACCTTGAGTCCGAGCTGGGCGGCACGGATCGCGCAGACATAGCCGCCCGGGCCGGTGCCGATGACGATAAGGTCGTATTGGCTCATTTCGCCTCTGCCCTGTTCAGTGGTGCATTGAACGCCCAGATGTGTCCGAAGGGATCGCGGATGCGACCGTAGCGTGCCCCCCAGAACTGATCCTCGACCGGCGCGGTGATACTTGCACCGGCGGTGACCGCCCGTCCGACCGTCGCATCGACGTCGTCTGGCCGCCTCAGATTCACATTGATGGCCATGCTCGCAGCGCCGCTGACGTCGGGAGAAAGCACATCCGGCGCGCACTCGGGGAACTGGTCGTGCAGCATCACCTCGCCACCAAACAGCTCGATGTTGGCATGCAGCACGCGCCGGCCGTCTTGCGCCATCTGCTTGAAGCTGCAGACACCGCCAAATGCGCTTTCATAGAACCTGATCGCAGCTAGTCCGTCGCTGACGCATAGATGCGCCTGTATCGCTGGCGGATTGGGACCGTATGCCATCTATACCTTGCTCACAGCTCCAGCACGAAGCGCTGCGGGTCCTCCAGGCATTCCTTGACGCGCACAAGGAAGGTGACCGCCTCCTTGCCGTCGACGATGCGGTGGTCGTAGCTGAGCGCCAGATACATCATCGGCCGCACCACGATCTCGCCCTTGCGCACGACAGGGCGCTCCTCGATGCGGTGCATGCCCAGAATGCCGGACTGCGGCGCATTGAGGATCGGCGTCGACATCATCGAGCCATAGACACCGCCGTTGGAGATGGTGAACGTTCCGCCCTGCATCTCCTCGATACCCAGGCGCCCGTCGCGAGCCCGCTTGCCGAACTCGCCGATCTTGGCCTCGATCTCCGCAATCGACAGGCGGTCGGCCTCGCGAACCACGGGCACGACGAGGCCCTTCTCCGTGCCGACAGCGACACCGACGTGATAGTAGTTCTTGTAGATGATCTCCGTGCCGTCGATCTCGGCATTGACCGCCGGGATCTCCTTCAGCGCCTGGATGCAAGCCTTTACGAAGAAGCCCATGAAGCCGAGCTTCACACCGTAGCGCTTCTCGAACAGGTCCTTGTACTGTGTGCGCATCGCCATCACGGCGCTCATGTCGACGTCGTTGAACGTCGTAAGCATCGCCGCGGTGTTCTGTGCGTCCTTGAGACGGCGCGCAATCGTCTGGCGCAGGCGCGTCATCTTCACCCGCTCCTCGCGCGCCGCATCGCTGGCGACCGTGGGCGCACGCATCTGCTGCAGCGGCACCGGGGTCGGTGCCGCCGCATAGGCAAGCGCCTGCGACGAACTCTGCGCTGCGGCTCCGGCCGGCTGGCCCTGGGCGAGCGCAGCCGCGGCTGCCACATCCTCTTTCAGAACCTGACCGCGCCGGCCTGAACCCTGCACGTCGCGTGCTTCCATCCCAGCCTCGTCGAGCGCCTTGCGCGCCGCGGGCGAGGGTGGCATGTCGCCGCCCGCTGGCATCTTGTCCGCGGACTTGGCAACGCTCTCGGCCGCGGCGGGCGCGGGAGCCGCCACCTTCTTCTCCGCCGGCTTTGCGGCAGCCGGAGCAGCGGCGGCCGCAGCCGCACCGGCGCCGTCCTTGACGTGTCCAAGCACCGCGCCCACTGCAACCGTCTCGCCTTCCTTGGCGGAGATGTCGCCCAGCACACCGGCGGCGGGCGCGGGAACCTCGACGGTTACCTTGTCGGTTTCCAGTTCCACGAGCGGCTCGTCCGCCTTGATCGCATCACCCGGCTTCTTGAACCACTGCCCCACAGTGGCCTCGGTCACGGATTCGCCCAGCGTCGGCACGCGTATCTCGATCGCCATAGTCTCAACAGTCCTTCTTCGCTCGATCCTTCAAGCCAACACACGATGGGCCTCAGCCCCTAAACACAGGCGCGAGCCTCAGCCCAGCGCCTCAGCAACCAGAGTCTTCTGCTCGGCGGCATGCTTCTTTGCCAAGCCTGTCGCCGTGGAGGCCGATGCCGGCCGGCCAGCGTACCGCGGCCGCTTCACGCTGCCGCCGACGTGATCGAGCACCCATTCCAGGTTTGGCTCGACGAATGACCACGAGCCCATGTTCTTGGGTTCTTCCTGGCACCAGACCACATCCGTGACGTTGGGGAACCGCGACATCTCCTGTATCAGTCCGCGCGCGGGGAAGGGATAGAGCTGCTCGACCCGCAGCAGGTAGACGTCGGTCTGTCCGGATGCCTCGCGCCCGTCGAGCAGGTCGTAATAGACCTTGCCGGTGCTCAGCACGACACGCTTGATCTCGTTGTCCGGCTTGAGGACGATCTTCTCCTGCGAGTTCGGCTGCATGGTGCGGTCCGCGTGATCCCACAGGACGCGGTGGAATGACGTGCCCTCCGCCATGTCCTCGATGCGCGAGATGACGCGCTTGTGCCGCAGCAGGGACTTGGGCGTCATCAGGATGAGCGGCTTGCGGAACTTGCGGTGCAGCTGCCGGCGCAGGATGTGGAAGTAGTTGGCCGGTGTCGTGCAGTTGGCGACCTGCCAGTTGTCTTCCGCCGAAAGCTGCAGGAAGCGCTCGAGGCGCGCGGAGGAGTGCTCCGGACCCTGCCCCTCGTAGCCGTGCGGCAGCAGGCAGACCAGACCTGACATGCGCAGCCACTTGCGCTCGCCCGAGGACAGGAACTGGTCGAAGATCACCTGTGCGCCGTTGGCGAAATCGCCGAATTGCGCCTCCCACAGGGTAAGCGCATTGGGCTCCGCCAGCGAGTAGCCGTACTCGAAGCCCAGAACGGCTTCTTCCGACAGCATGGAGTTGATGACCTCGAACCGCGCCTGATCCGGCGACATGTGCCGCAGCGGCGTGAAGCGGCGCTCGCTCTCCTGGTCGATCAGCACGGCGTGACGCTGCGAGAATGTGCCGCGCTCACAGTCCTGACCCGACAGGCGCACGGGGAAGCCCTCGCGGCACAGCGAGCCGAACGCCAGATGCTCGGCCATGCCCCAGTCGATGCCCTCGCCCGTCTCGACCATTTCACGGCGCCGTTCGAGCAGCCGCGCAACCGTCTTGTGGGCGTTGAAGTCGGACGGGATCGTCGTGATGCGCCGGCCGATCTCGCGCAGCTTGTCGACGGGAATGCCGGTATTGCCGCGGCGCGCCTCGTCCTCGGCGAAACCGATCGAGGACCAGCGGCCGTCGAGCCAGTCCGCCTTGTTGGGCTTATAGGCGTCCGATGTCTGGAACTCGCCGTCCAGATGCGCGCGGAACGCAGCCTTCATCTCGTCGACGCCGGCTTCGGTCATCACGCCTTCATCAACCAGGCGCTGGCTGTAGATCTCGACGACGCTCGGGTGGCTCTTGATGGCGCGGTACATGCGCGGCTGCGTGAACATCGGCTCGTCCGACTCGTTGTGGCCGTACCGGCGATAGCAGAACATGTCGATCACGACCGGCTTCTGGAACTTCTGCCGGAACTCGGTCGCGATCTTGGCGACGTGCACCACAGCTTCCGGGTTGTCGCCGTTCACGTGGAAAATCGGCGCCTCGATCACGCGCGCCACGTCCGAGCAGTAGGGCGAGGAGCGCGAGTGGCGCGGGTTGGTGGTGAAGCCGATCTGATTGTTGATGATGAAGTGGATCGAGCCGCCGGTGCGGTGACCCTTGAGGCCCGACAACCCCAGGCACTCGGCCACCACGCCTTGGCCCGCGAACGCCGCGTCTCCGTGGATCAGCAGAGGAAGGATGGGCGTGCGCTCGCCGACCTTGCAGCCATGCTGGTCCTGCTTGGCGCGCACCTTGCCCAGAACCACCGGATCGACGATTTCCAGGTGCGAGGGGTTGGCGGTCAGTGAGAGATGCACGTTGTTGCCGTCGAAGGTGCGGTCTGACGAGGCACCAAGATGATATTTCACGTCGCCCGAGCCCTCGACCTCCTCGGGCTTGAACGAGCCGCCCTTGAACTCGTTGAAGATGGCGCGATGCGGCTTGCCCATGACGCTTGCGAGCACGTTGAGACGTCCGCGATGTGCCATGCCCAGCACGATCTCGCGTACGCCGAGCTGCCCGCCACGCTTGATGATCTGCTCGAGCGCCGGCACCATCGCCTCACCGCCGTCGAGGCCGAAGCGCTTGGTGCCCGTGTACTTCACGTCGCAGAACTTCTCGAAGGCTTCGGCCTCGATGAGCTTGTTCAGGATCGCCTTCTTGCCTTCGACGGTGAAGCGGATGTCCTTCTCCGGGCCCTCGATCCGCTCCTGGATCCAAGACTTCTGCGCCGGCGCCGTGATGTGCATGAACTGCACACCGATGTGCCGGCAGTAGGTGCGGCGCAGGATCTGCAGGATCTCGCGGATCGAGGCAGTCTCCAGCCCCAGCACCTTGTCGATGAAGATCGGCCGGTCGTAGTCGGCCTCGGTGAAACCATAGGTCTCCGGCTTCAGCTCCCGGTGCACCTTGCGCTCGGCAAGCCCGAGCGGATCGAGATCGGCAGCGAGGTGGCCCATCACGCGGTAGCTGCGGATGAGCATCAGCGCGCGGATCGAATCCTGTGTGGCCCGCAGCGACGCGACCGGCGACATCTCGAAGCCCGCGAAATGGGCCCGTGAGGTAATCTTGTCGCGCAGGTGGCGCTCGGCCTGCTCATAGTCTCCGGTCAGGGCCCCGACCAGTTCGTCGCTGCTGCCCAGCCGCTCCAGCGGAACCGCCCACGACGGCCCGCCGTTGGTGGCATCCGCCGCGCCTTGCCCCTCGCGCAAGCTCTCGAAGAAGTGACGCCATTCGTCGGAGACGGCGCCGGGGTTCTTGGCGTACTCGGCCTGAAGCTCCTCGATGTAGGCGGCGTTCGTGCCGTCGAGGAATGACGTGCGGAGGAACTGCTCGTTGAGCGCCTGTCGCGACATGTTCCGATATCCTGATCGTGGCTCGAATGGGCGAGATGGCCGCCGCGCCGCCCTTGGGCGGGGCTGGCCGAGGCTGCCAAGGCCCGGCGACGCGCCGGCACCTCGCAAGTGAAGTCGCCCGGTTACTTAGTACACTTTGACGCAGGGTTTAAGACCGTCGAAAGTGGCGGAATCGACCCCAGAGGGGGGATCTCGGCCTCGACGATAGGGAATGGCTCACCTTTGGTCAGGTGCCGCCCGCTTTGCGGTCATCGAGCACTCTTCTTCGCCACTGAAACCATGTTGGCCTGTTGTACGCACACGCGTTGGCAACCCTTTCGCCTAGGGGCGCGGCTGCGTAAGGTCGGTCGCCGATCGAGACAAGCCAGACGTACCATACCGAAATGCCCCATGTCCCCGCTTCCGACCCCGCTCGACCACCGTGGCGCGCGGTGATCTTGACGCTGTTCCCGGAGATGTTTCCGGGGCCGCTTGGGCTGTCGCTGGCCGGCCAGGCCCTGGACGCCGGGCTGTGGTCACTCACCACGCACCAGATCCGCGAGCACGGCATCGGCCGGCACCGCGCGGTCGACGACACGCCCGCTGGCGGCGGCGCGGGGATGGTGATGCGCGCCGACGTCGTCGCCGCGGCCATCGATCACGCGCGCGCCACCGATCCCGACCTGCCGCTTATTTATCCCTCTCCACGCGGCGAGCCCTTCACGCAGCAGCTTGCTCACGAGTTCGCTCAGGGGCCGGGCGTGATGGTGCTGGCCGGTCGCTTCGAGGGCGTCGATCAGCGCGTGATAGAGGCGCGTCAGATGCGTGAGGTCTCGGTGGGGGACTACATCCTCTCCGGGGGCGAACTGGCCGCCATGATGATGATCGACGCCTCGGTGCGTCTGCTGCCCGGCGTGGTCGGGGCACCTGAAAGCCTGACCCATGAGAGCTTCGAGACGGGGCTGCTCGAGCAGCCGCTGTATACGCGCCCGCGGGAGTGGGAGGGCCGTCCCATCCCCGACATTCTGTTGTCGGGAGATCACAAGCGCATCGCGCAATGGCAGGCGGACGAGGCCCGCCGCATCACCGCCGAACGCCGGCCCGACCTCTTGCGCCGGCCCCGCACGCAAAGGTGATCGGGGGGCTACGACATGAGCTTTGCAATTTCTGCATAGCCCATATACAGTCCGCTTCGCTGCAGTGCAGCATAACCGCCCGCACGCACCGGACGGTCCGTGCTGCACTGGGCAACCAGGGGCGGTACAACATGCTCAAGCGGTTGACATCGACACACCCGAACGGGCGCCCACCAGGAGCGGGCGCCAAGGGCCGATCCATGGACTGGGACAAGCTTCGGATATTCCACGCCTCCGCCGAGGCCGGCAGCTTCACGCACGCCGGCGAGGGGCTGCACATGAGCCAGTCCGCGGTCAGCCGGCAGGTCTCCGCGCTCGAGAAGGATCTGGGCATCGCCCTGTTTCATCGCCACGCGCGCGGTCTTGTGCTGACCGAGCAGGGCGAGATGCTCTACCGCACCGTCGCGGAGGTGATGACCAAGCTGCAGACGGTCGAGACGCTGCTGTCCGATACCACCACCAAGCCGTCGGGCGAACTGCGCATCACCGCCGCCATAGGTCTTGGCACGGTGTGGCTGACGCAGCGGCTTCGCGAGTTCATGGAGCTTTATCCGGAAGTGCGCATCGACCTCATCCTGACGGACGAGCAGGTCGACCTGTCGATGCGCGCGGCCGACGTCGCCATCTGGACGCGCGAGCCCGACCAGGCGGAGCTGATACGCCGGCCGCTGTTCTCGATGAAAGTGCGGGCCTATGCCTCGGCCCCCTATATCCGCCGCTTTGGCGCCCCAACGAGCCTCAAGGCGCTCGACGACCACCGCATCGTGTCCTACTCGGGCGTGCCCGCGCAGCATCTTGCCGCCATTACGTGGATGGAGACGGCCGGCCGGGAAGGCCAGCCGCCGCGCGTGCCTGTCATGCGCGCCAACTCGGTCGTAGCCCTCAAGTATGCGGTGCGGGCGGGCATCGGCATTGGCATGATCCCCGACTACATGGTGGAGGCGGAATCGGACCTCATCACCGTGCTGACGGAGATCGACCCGCCGACGCTCCCGATTCTGTTCGTCTATCCCGAGGAGCTGAAGACCTCGAAGAAGGTCCAGGTCCTGCGCGACTTCCTGATCGCCAAGGCACGCCAGGCGAAAATATGAAAAGCGAAGCGCGCCGCCTGATCATCAAGCGGCGCGCTGCTGTCTTGGCGTGATCGGGATCAATGGCGCAGGCTGTCGGCGGGGACGGCGGCCGTCACCGGCTCGACCCAAATCTCGCCGTCACGCCAGATCCAATTGTAGCGCTCGGGCTCGCTGAAGGCGTCCAGGTACTCGGTGTGCATAATTAAGATCCTTACGCGGGGGGGCGGAGGAGGCCGGCTCATCTTCCGTGATGTCCGGCAAGTTATAGTTAACGCCTCCTGCCAGCGTTGCCTGTTCCGGGAGGAACTCCGGGCGCCATCGTTAGTTGCACTCGGCGCAAAGCTGGTTCAAAGGACGGGGCCTGTCGCGCCTCATGCCCCGCCGCCGATCAAAATGCCGGCCGCAAGCACCAGCGCACCGCCGAGCACCACCTGGAACGTCGCGCGCAGGAACGGCGTCTCCATATAGCGGTTCTGGATCCAGACGATCGCCCACAACTCCAGGAACACGACGGCCAGGGCGACGAAGGTCGCCGTCCAGAACGACGGAATGAGATAGGGTAACGCGTGCCCGAGCCCGCCGATCGCGGTCATGACACCGGAAGCGAGGCCCCGCTTCCAGGGCGCACCACGGCCCGACAGCTTGCCGTCGTCGTGGACGGCCTCGGTGAAGCCCATCGAGATGCCGGCGCCGACGGATGCCGATAGTCCCACCAGGAACGTCGTCCAGGTATTCTGCGTGGCAAACGCGGTGGCGAAGATCGGGGCCAGCGTGGACACCGAGCCATCCATCAGGCCGGCAAGGCCCGGCTGCACCCAGGTCAGCAGGAACTGGCGGTGCGCCTGCGCATCCTCCTCGGACCGCGACTCCTCGTCCAAACGGCGCTCCACGGACTTCTCGAAAGCCCGCTCGTGGCCGGCTTCGGCGGCGGCCAGATCACCCAGTAGCTTGCGCGTATCCGCATCCGTCGACCGGGCCGCAGCGGCGAGGTAGAACTCGTTCGCGCGGCGCTCCATGTCGGCGGCTTCCTCTCGGATGCGCTCGAGCCCCAGGTTTTCGACGAGCCAGACCGCCGGGCGCGTGAAATAGCCCGCGACGTGCTCGCGTCGGACCGGGATGACCACGTCGCCGAACCGCTTCTTGTAGCGCTCGATGAGTGCACGGCGGTGCCGGTTCTCTTCCGCCGCCATATCGTCGAACACTGCGGCCGAGGCCGGATAGTCCTCGCGCAAACGCGCAGCATAGGCCGCGTAGATTTGACCGTCCTCCTCCTCGGAGGAGATCGCCAGCGCGAGAACCTCTTTCTCCGAAAGATCATCGAAACGGCGACGTTGGCCGAAGCCGGGTATCGAGAAGCGGGCGAGCATGCTGGCATTCCCTCTTGCTTGATCGCACCGGTCGCGCGGCCAGCGGTCTACCGCGCATCGCGATCAATTTCGTGATCGGCACAGTAGTGCCCATGCGGTGATCCCACGAGCAATGCCGGACATTCGGCCGCAGCCTAGAGCCTACTTCCACACGCCTTTCACCGGTTTTCACCCGTGGCGACGAATCGAACGGTTTCGGAACGCGGAACGACACACGGGTATCGTCCGCGTTTTCTCGGAGGGCCGCTATGATCCGTCCAGCCGCAACAGCACTCGCCGCTGCCGCCACCCTGGGCGTCCAGCTCGGCGCGGCCGCTCCGGCGGATGCGGAAATTCACCCGGGCGAGAGCGCCTACGAAGCCTGCAAAGTCCGCATCCAGGGCCGCTGTGTCGCAGAGAATGTGCCGGACGCACGCTGCCGGCGGCAAGTCCACGATACGTGCAAGCCATTGATCGAGGAAGCCGCCCCGCCAGTCACCGGCCGCATTGACCGTCTCTATTGAGGCGATCGGGCAGACGAAGCGAGGACCTCGCGGCTCGATGGTGAAAGCCGCCTCTGTGGGTTGGTGAAGGCCGCAGGAAACGCGCGAGGCCGGCTGGTACAGCTTCCGGACGGAGCGATAGCCCTGGATCGTAATGGTGGAGAGGTACAAACGGCGGCTCCCGTCGCGGCGAGGGCTCGCGATCACGCACCGCGGCGCCGTTCGTGGAAGCCTCGTGGCCGGACGTGATCCGGCCGTTGCACAACGAGGGAGAGGTGGGGGTCAACGGACCACGCCGAGCGCCAGGCTCAGGTCGCCGAGCGCGGAAGCGGCGAACTTGCAGCTGCCGGCGCAGGTCGCCCGCTTGCAGCGGTTGCCGCAGGCCTTGACCTCGGGCTTGGAGGCTGCGGGAGCCTCGATTGCGTCGATTTCGGAGCCGTCCTCGAGCGCCAGGTAGATTTCGCCATCGCGGAGCACCCAGGCGTAGGCTTCCGGCTGCTCGATCGCATCGTAGAACCCGTTCATCGTCGCGCTCCCGTGGTCGGGCGGCTGGCTGGCACACCCCGTTCAGTCACGCTCCGACAGTAGGGTTAACTCCGCCACGGCGCTGTTCCCGCCGGAACAGCCGCGCATACGGAACGAGTGGTGTCCCGCACAGCCCCCCGCAGCCCATTCCTGGCGTTTGCGCTTGCCAGCTGTCGGCGCTATCTAGGCCGGATCATCCGAACAGAACCCGGACCCCGAACGATGGCCGATACCGCGCGCACCACCCTGTATGACAAGATCTTCGAGGACCACGTCGTCGAGCGCTCGCCCGACGGCACCTGCCTGCTCTACATCGACCGCCATCTGGTGCACGAGGTGACGAGCCCGCAGGCCTTCGAGGGGCTGCGCATCAGCGGCCGCAAGGTGCGCGCACCGGGCAAGACGCTGGCCGTCGTCGACCACAACGTACCGACCACTGACCGCAGCCACGGCATCGACGACGTCGAAAGCCGCGTGCAGGTCGAAACGCTGGCCAGGAACGCTGCCGACTTCGGCATCGAGTACTACAACGAGCTCGACAAGCGGCAGGGCATCGTTCACGTCGTCGGCCCGGAGCAGGGCTTCACGCTGCCCGGAACGACCATCGTCTGCGGCGACAGCCACACCTCGACGCACGGCGCATTCGGCGCGCTTGCCCACGGCATCGGCACGAGCGAGGTCGAGCACGTGCTCGCGACCCAGACGCTGATTCAGAAAAAGGCCAAGAACATGCTCGTCCAGGTGGACGGCAAGACTCCGGCCGGCGTAGGCGCCAAGGACATCATCCTCGCCATCATCGGCGAGATCGGCACCGCAGGCGGCACCGGGCACGTCATCGAATACGCGGGCGAAGCGATCCGCGACCTCACGATGGAAGGTCGCATGACGGTCTGCAACATGTCGATCGAGGGCGGCGCGCGTGCCGGCATGATCGCGCCCGACGAGAAGACTTACGCCTTCATCGAGGGCAAGCCCAAGGCCCCCAAGGGGACCGCCTGGGACATGGCGATGAAGTACTGGCAGACGCTGACGACCGACGAGGGCGCGCACTTCGACACGATCGTCAAGCTCGATGCCGCCGCACTGCCGCCGATCGTCACCTGGGGTACCTCGCCCGAAGACGTGGTGGCGATCACCGGTGCCGTACCCGATCCGGCGAAGGTCGATAACGAGAACAAGCGCGCCTCGATGGCCCGTGCACTCGACTACATGGGCCTGACGCCCGGGACGAAAATGACCGACATCCCGCTCGACGTGGTGTGGATCGGCTCATGCACGAACGGCCGCATCGAGGACCTGCGGGCGGTCGCCCGGATCGTCGAGGGCAAGAAGATTTCCTCGCGCCTCGCCTATGCGATGGTGGTGCCCGGATCGGGACTCGTGAAGGCGCAGGCGGAAGCGGAAGGCCTCGACAAGATCTTCAAGGCGGCCGGCTTCGAATGGCGCGAGCCGGGCTGCTCGATGTGTCTGGGCATGAACCCCGACCAGCTGAAGCCCGGCCAGCGTTGCGCCTCGACGTCGAACCGCAACTTCGAGGGCCGCCAGGGCTACAAGGGCCGCACCCACCTGCTCTCGCCGGTGATGGCCGCCGTTGCCGCTCTCGAAGGCCATTTCGTCGATGTGCGCGGCTACCCGGCCGCCTGAGCGCGAAGCCCTCTACGGTTGTCATGGTCGGGCTTGTCCCGACCACCCAGGCCATTGCGAGGGAAAGCCTCCGCGATTTTGGCATCCGCGGAGCAATAGTCGACAGCGCGGCTTCCCGCAGCACGCTGGGTCCTCGGGATAACCCGAGGATGACGGCCTGCAAATGGCGTCATTACGTGACTGACTGACAAGCGACGCTAGGCACCTTCGCCGGACAAGCCGTTGGCCGTGGCGTCGGCGGCGTCGCCTTCGTCGTGTTGCCGCTGCGGCAGGACGTGGCCTTCGCGCCAACTCTGGAACACGACGTAGAGCATCGGGATCAGGAAGATGCCGAACAGCGATGCGGCGATCATGCCCGCGAGCACCGGCAAGCCGACCGCGTACATGCTGTCTGCGCCGGGCCCCTGAGCGCGAACCAGCGGCACGAGGCCGGCGATGAAGGCGAAGCTCGTCATCATGACGGGCCGGAAGCGCTGATGCGCGCCCGTGACCGCCGACTCCAGCACGCTCTGCCCCTCGGCGCGCCGCGCCAGCGAGAACTCCGTCATCAGGATCGAGTTCTTGGCGGCGAGCGCGATCAGCACGACGATGCCGATCTGCGCGTAGAGTACGAAGCTCATGTGGGAATAATAGAGTGACGCCATCGCACCCAGGATGGCGACGACCACGGACATGAGGACCGGGATCGGCACGTTCCAGCTCTCGTACAGCGCCACGAGGAACAGGAATGCGAAAACGATCGCGAAGCCGATGACGATGGGCGTCTGCCCCGCCGACAGCTTCTGCTCGAGCGCAACGCCAGTCCATTCGTAGGCATAGCCGGAGGGCAGCGTCGCCCCCGACACCGCCTCCATCGCATTGATCGCGTCACCCTCGCCGCTGCCGGGCGCCGGGCTGCCATTGATCGTCACCGCGCGATAGTTGTTGTAGCGGACGATCGACTTCGGTCCCGCATCGAGCGTGGCGCGTGCCACCGCCGACATCGGGATCACATCCCCGTCCTTGTTCTTGATCTGGATCTGGTAGATCGACTCGATCGACGTGCGATAGGGCTGCTCGGCCAACATGCGCACCGTCCACGTCCGCCCAAACAGGTTGAAGTCGTTGACGTAGTAGCCGCCGAGTGTCGCCTGCAGCGCGGCAAACAGGTCCGACAGCTTGACACCCAGCACCTGCACCTTGTCGCGGTCGATCTCCAGGCGCACCTGAGGAGTGGACGCATCGAAGGTCGAGAACACGCGCGTCAGTTCCGGCCGCTGGTTGGCGGCCACGATGAGCCCGCGCATCACGGCTGCGATCGCGGTTGGCTCCTGCCCTTCCAGGGCCTCCAGCGCATACTCGAATCCACCCGCCTGACCGATGCCGGAAATCGCAGGCGGATTGAGCGGCAGGAAGAAGCCTTCGGGGATCGGCGCCAGCATGCCTGCGAGCCGCTGTGCAACGGCGGAGGCGTGCATGTCGCGGCCCGTGCGCTGGTCGTAGTCCTTGAGGCGCACGAACATCACGCCGGCGCTCGGCGACGTGCCGCCGCCCAGGAAGTCGAGACCCATGATAGCGACGACGCCGTCAACGGCGGGGTCCTTGATAATGATCTCCTCCGCCTTGCGGCCCGCATCGCTCGTGCGATTGAGCGAGGCGCCCGGCGGCAGGTTGAACACGGTGATGAGGTAACCCTTGTCCTCGGCCGGCAGGAACCCCGACGGTGTCTTGCCGAAGATGGTCCACGTCGCGGCGGCCAGCACCCCGAACAGCACGAGGCTCAACAACGCCACGCGCACCAGCCGCTTGACGATGAAGGCATAGCCGTCGCCGATGCGATTGATCGCACCGGTGATGCGCCGCATGATGCCCGTGGCATGACCGGGTTTCAGCAGCAGCGTGCACAGCGCCGGTGAAAGCGTGAGCGCGTTGATCGCCGAGATCACCATCGCAGCCGAGATCGTAATCGCAAACTGGCGGAACAGAACGCCGCTCGAGCCCGGCAGGAATGCAATCGGCACGAACACCGACAGCAGCACGAGCGTGATCGCAACGACTGGGCCGGCGATCTCGCTCATGGCCTTGCGCGTCGCGTCCGCGGGGGAAAGGTGCGGTTCATCCTCCATCACGCGCTCGACGTTCTCCACCACGATGATGGCGTCATCGACGACGATGCCGATGGCGAGCACCAGCGCCAGCAGCGAGATCGTGTTGGCGGAGTAGCCGAACGCGAGCAGGACGGCGAACGTGCCGATCACGGCCACGGGTACGGCGAGCAGCGGGATGAGTGTCGGCCGCAGCCGCCCGAGGAACAAGAACACGACGATAGCGACCAGCGCGAAGGCTTCCACCAGCGTGCTGATGACCTTCTCGATCATCGCGGAGACGAAGGCCGCCGTGTTGTAGATGTAGGAATAGCCCACACCCTTGGGGAAACGCACCTTCAGCTCATCGAGCCGCTTGGACACGGCCTGTGCAACCGCCACCGCATTGGCGCCCGGCGACAGGTAGATGCCGACGGGGGCGACGGGGTTGCCGCGATAGCGCGCCACAGTGTCGAAGCTCGCGGCTTGCAGTTCCACCCGGGCCACATCGCGCAGACGCACGAACGAGCCGTCCTGCTCGCTACGCAGAATGATGTCGCCGAACTCCTCGGCAGATGACAGCCGGCCCTTGGTCGAGATGGTGAGCTGCAGGCGCTGGTCGTCGCTCAGCGGCGCCGCACCGACGCGGCCGGCGGCCGCCTGCACGTTCTGCGACTGGATCGCTGCGATGAGGTCGCCCGTAGACAGGCGGAAGTTGGCGAGCTTCTGCGGGTCGATCCAGATGCGCATCGCGTAGTCGCGCGCGCCGAAGATGGAAGCGTCGCCAACGCCCGGTACGCGCTTCAGCTCATCGAGCACATTGAGCGATACGAAGTTCGACAAAAAGAGCTGGTCGTGGCTCGCGTCCTCCGAGTGGAACATGAAGACCTGGAGCAGATCGGTCGAAACCTTGGCGATCGTCAGCCCCGTCGTCCGCACTTCCTGCGGCAGCTTGGCGACCGCGAGATTGGCGCGGTTCTGCACGTTGACGGTCGCGATGTCGGGATTGGTGGTGAGATCGAAGCTGACGCTCAGCGTGTAGGAGCCGTCATTGACGGACGACGATTTCATATAGCGCATGCCGGAGACGCCGTTGATCGCGTTCTCCAGCGGCTGCGCAATGCTTTCTTCCACCGTACGCGCGTCGGCGCCGGCATAGCTCGCGCTGACGCGCACAGTGGGCGGTGCGATGTTGGGGTACTGCGCCACCGGAATGACATAGATCGCAATCAGGCCGGCAAGCGTGATGACGAGCGAGATCACCATCGCGAGACGCGGCCGGCGGATGAAGACGTCGAAGATCATCGCCGGATCACTTCTTGCTCTCGGTGGCGATGGCCTTGTCCGCGGGCTCCGCGGCCGTCGCCGTGACCACCGCGCCCGGTCGCGCCTTCTGATGCCCGCTTACAATCACGCGTTCGCCTGCGCCGAGGCCCGAGTTGACGACGATCTCGGTGCCGCGCTGCGGCCCGACCTCGATTCGCTTGATGAGCACCTTGCTGTCCTTGTCGACGGCCAGCACGTAGGGGCCCTGCTGATCGAGTAGAAGTGCCGACTGCGAAACAACGAGCTTCTGCTCGGCCTGCTTGCGGATGACCTGAACGCCGACGAGCTGCTGGTCGACGAGCAGGCGGTCTGGATTGGGCACCTTGGCGCGCACCACGATGGAATCGGTGGACGAGGTCGCCTGGACGTCGGTGAACTCGATCGTGCCGGTCTGCTCGTAGTCGGTGCCGTCGGCGAGCTTCAGCTTGACGTAGACGCTGTCGGGTCCGCGGCCCGCCTTGCGGACCTGGATCAGCAGCCATTGGGGTACGGGAAAGCTGACGTAGACGGGGTCCTGCGCGACCAGCAGTGCCAGCGGACCGCTGTCGGGACCGACCAGATTGCCGACGGAGTAGGCCGAGCGCCCCACCCGGCCCGCCATGGGAGCCTCGATCGAGGTGTAACCGAGGTTGAGCTTCGCGGTCTGCAGTTCCGCCTGCCGCGCGCGCAGGCTCGATTGGGCCTGGGCGAGCGCGGAACGCGCCTGGTCGAGCGCCGCCTTGGACGCGGTGCCGCGTCCGGCAAGCTCCTCGGTTCTCGCCGAGTTCTGCTGCGCCAGCGTCAGACCCGCCTCGGCGTTGGAGACGTTGGCCTCCGCCTGCTGAACGGCCAGTTCGAAGGGCTCTGGCTCGATTTTGTAGAGGATCTCGCCCTGTTTGACCTCGGCGCCCTCGTCGAACAGGCGTGCCTTGAGGAAGCCCTGCACACGGGCACGAATCTGGACCTTGTCGATCGCCTCGATGCGCCCGGTGAAATTGCGCTCGTTGTTGAGGTCCTTCAGCAGCACGGGGCTGACCACGACGGAGGCTGGGGGCATGGCCGGCGCGGACTTCGGCGCACCCTCACCGCAGGCGGCGAGCAAACCCGCCGTGACCGCTGCCCCGATCGCCGCGCGCACGGGGCTGGCAGGCATGCTCATGTCTTCTGTTCCTTCGCGGGCGTGCTTGCGACCGAAGTCGTGTCGAGGACCGGGCGGCGGTGCGCGATCTGCGCCTTTCGGTCGCAGGTCCTATATAGAGAGACGTACCGGCCTGCACCAGCCTCACGCCCTTCCCGAAACGGCCGGCAGCCATGCAGCCAGCGTCGTTCATATTTCGGGCCACGCCCCCCGACCATCACCCCCGCAGCGAGCGGCGGAGCGGTCGTCCCAAAGCGCACAGCCGGCGCGGCTCGCAACGAGCCGGCCGGCTGCTGATTCTTTTTATGTTGGCGGGGCGCGGGTCTAACATCAACGTCACCCCGGGCTGCGCTGTCAGTACCCTCCCTTGCGGCGGCTCTCGGGGAGGCCCGCGATGCGCCCGGCGATCTTTGAAGGATCGCCGTTGAACAGGTCGTAGAGTTCCTTCTGGTCGACGTTGCGCCCCCACTGCTCGGCCATCGCCTTGACGATGGTGCGCGTGTTGGGCTGCGTGCCGTTGTTGTTGAAGAACTCCTCGCGCAGGTAGTTGATCACGTCCATATGCTGCTCGCCGAGCGAGATGCCATCGCTCTGCGCAAGCAGCTGGGCAAGCGGCTCGCTCCAATCCTCGTGATTGACGAGATAGCCGGTGCCGGTCGTCTCGATCTCCTGTCCGTCGATTTCCATTGCCTCGTCTCCTCTCCTTGGCTTTTTCCGATGGGTGCTGTGGCCGCTCCGGAGGTTCGAAATCTGCTCAAGCGTCCGCTTCCGCCGAAGCCGCGAAGGCCGCAGCGGCGGCCGCATCGCCTGGCGGCGGGGGATTGAACCAGGCGAGCTTCTCGCGCAGCGACACAACCGTTCCAATGATGATGAGCGCCGGACCATTGATGCCCGCCGTTTCGATCTCCGAAGCGATAGTGGCTATCGTGCCGGTCGCAACGCGCTGATTGGGCCGTGTGCCGTTCTCGACGATTGCGACGGGCATCGTGGGATCGGCACCGTTGGCGATGAAGTCGGCCATCAGCTCCGCGAGTACGGCAAGCCCCATATAGATGACGACCGTCTGGTTGGGCTGCAGCACCGTCGCCCAGTCCGACGACAGCCGCCCGGTCTTGGTGTGCCCGGTTACGAAAACGCACGCCTGCGCATGATCGCGGTGCGTGAGTGGGATGCCCGCGAAGCTTGCGCAGCCTGAAGCCGCCGTGATGCCCGGCACGATCTGGAAGGGGATTCCCTCCGCCGCCAGCAGCTCGATCTCCTCGCCGCCACGACCGAAGATGAAGGGGTCGCCGCCTTTGAGGCGCAGGACGCGCTTGCCCTCGCGCGCCAGCCGCACGAGCAGGCGGCTGATCTCCTCCTGCGGCAGCGCATGCTGGTTGCGCTTCTTGCCAACGTAGACGCGCTCGGCGTCCGGCCGCACCAGCTCCAGGATCGGGCTGCCGATGAGGCGGTCGTAAACGATCACGTCGGCGCGCTGCATCAGCCTCAGCGCGCGGAAGGTCAGCAGGTCCGGATCGCCGGGGCCGCCGCCGACAAGATAGACCTCGCCGGCAGGCGCCGCCCCGCCCGCGGCAAACGCATCGGCCTGCTGGTCCAGCAATGCACTCGCGCGCTCCTCGTCGCCGGCCAGCACGAGATCGGCGACTGTCCCGTCCACGACCGTTTCCAGGAAGCGGCGGCGCGCACGACTGTCGGGTATCTTGCGTGACAGGCGATTACGGATCGAGCCCAGAAAGCGCGTCAGGTTTCCGAAGGCCGCCGGGATCGTCGCCTCCAGGCGCTGTGTGATGAGGCGGCCGAACAGCGGCGACATGCCCGAGGATGAGACAGCGATGAGCAGCGGCGAGCGATCGATGATCGAGGGGATGGAAAAATCGCTGCGCGATTGATGATCGGCGATGTTGACCAGGAGCCCAAGGCCGCGCGCCATTTCGGCCGCGGCGAGATCGTCGGCAGCGTTGCCGCTCGCAGCGAACACGACGGCCGCCCCTTCGAAATCGACGGCCTCCAGCGCCTTGCGTCGCACCTCGACCCGATGATCGTCGGCGATGTCCTCGAGGTACTCCCCGGCATCTTGCGCGACAATGCGTACGCGCGCTCCCGCGCGCAGTGCCGTTTCCGTGCGGCGTGCCGCCATGAGCCCGCCGCCGGTAACGACGACGACGCGGTCGACCAGATTGAGACAGACGGGCAACTGCTGCATCGCCTCGGTTCCTCGCAGTTACGGGCCAAGTGCGACCGCAGCCGACGTGCCGCCCGTGTCGCCTGCAATTGACAGCGCGCGCTCAAGCATCGCGGTCTTCCCTCGATGTGTCGTTGGCACCGGCAGGAGGTGCATTCGCATTCTGCCGATCGGCCCAGGCCGTCATGGCATTGCCCCAGGCGCGCGCCGTTTCCGCGTCAACATCGAGAATCGTGAAGCGCCGCCCCTCACGAATGCGCACGCGCAGCAGCTGCATGCCGCTGTCGAACGTGACGTTCTGCAGGACGATCTCGCGGCGGTAGGGCGCCTGGATCAGCGCGACATCCTCGACGCCGGGCTCAGCCGGTTCGCTCACGGCCGCCCTCCCAGATACCTGCGGCCCAGCGAGAATACGCGCTCTATATCTGTCTGCCAGGAGCGCGGCGTGTCCGTGTAGTCGGGCTTCACATCGTAGACCAGAAAGCGCGCGCCATCGTCGGCCGCCGTCGCCACGACGCGCAACAGACCGGCAAAGTCGTGGACCTCGGGATTGTAGATGATGAGGTCGCTGAGATTGACGGCTCCGGGCTCCCGCTCGAGGTCCTTGCCCATGTCTTGCCTCCCGTGCGGCGCTCCGCGGCGCCTGCTCTTTGGTTTGTGGGGTGCTCACGTTCCGGCAACGCGCTGCCGGTAGCGGACACGGTAGAGCAACCGGCCCGCGTCGTCCTCGTTCTCGAAGGCCGTGCGCGTATGCAGCACGTTGTTGGAGATGAGGCCCTCACCGGCTTCGAGCCGGTAGCGGAACATGAACTCGTCGCTCTCGTCTGCGAGAATATCGGCCAATGCGGCGACCGCCCGGCGCGTATCCTCGTCGTCGCGCCAGACGACGTTGCGGGCCCGTGCCGTATAGCGCATCGTCAAGCTGCCGGTGCGCGGATCGATGATGAAGACGGGGCCGACGCTGACCGGACGGACGCTGCCGTCCTCTTCCACCGCTTCGGGGATCGACATCGCTTCGGGATGCATCAGCGCGGCAACCAGCGCCGGATCACGGTCGCGCAGGCGCATGTAGGCGATCTCAGGGTCGAAGAGCGCGTTGACGCCACCCGATCTTGCGGGCCTGACGCAGTGAAGCAGCATGCCGCGGATGGTCTCCTCGGGCGGGTTGTAATAACCGTCCGTGTGCCAGGAGAGCGCCTTGCGCGTATAGGGAATGAAGCCGCGCTTCGACGGCGCTTCCGTAACCTCGATGGCGACGATGCCATCCTCACCCGCCGACCTGTGGTCCTCGCTCACCTTCAGGCCGAAGCCGTCCCCGAAAGCGCGGAGCGCAACCCGCATCCGGGCATCGCTTTCCGCCGCACCCTGCTGCCCCGATTCGCCCTCCCCGGATGGTCCGGTCGGGGTTGCATAGACCGCCATGTTCGCGCGCTGACATAAATCAGCTATGCGCGCCCGCTCGGCGGCGCTCGGCGCAGCAAGATCGGCGACTGTGACGCGAAGGTCACCGATGGTGCGGGGATAAGTCGCGATTTTGCGCTCGCGCCAGAGCCGGTAGGAATTTTCGTCATCCAGGGCAAAACCGTAACCGGCTGGCTCTGCGCCAGAATCCCGACCTGGACGCTCGCCTAATGTCACATTCCCCAAGCTGGGCTCTGAATTTTTCATGTCGGTTTTCGCTCCCCGGGAGTTGTCCGCCCACAACGAAATTTGTGGTCCCGGGCACCTCTGCCGCCAAATCGGTGTTGCCAAAGGTCTGTCTTGACGAAATATTTTCCAGGTGCAGGCGGCACTTCGTCACGAACTCACCCGACAGCCGACTTTAGGACTTGTCGGACATCAAGACGAGGTTCTAATATGCATAACTACGAATATGCAAGAGTGCGGGAGCCTCCGGCCGATACGGTCCAGGCGCACAAGCACCGAAGCAGGAAACGCGAGGACGACCTCGGGAACGGGCGACGGGAACTTCCCGGTCGCTCGTGTTGCCGCATCAACGAGAGTTGAGCGGTGGGGGCGGGCAGGCCGATAGCGCCCCCTCGACATGCAGCAGCCGGCGGTGTGCACCCGGGCCCGGGGCCTCCGTCCGAACGATGGATGAGAGAAGGGACGACACTCATGGCGGATGAGGCAACAAAGACGGGCGTCGGCACTGTGGGCGCCAAATTCGACAAGCGCACGACGCCGCGGCTCGATCAGCTGGAAGGCGGTCCTTGGCCCAGCTTCGTCACCGGTCTCAAGCGGCTCCGCGACAGCGAGGACAAGCCCTACGCGGAGTACATGAACGATCTGCTCGGCCAGCTCGAGCACTCCTATACCGAGCGCCTGGGCTTCTGGAAGGGCGGTACGGTGTCCGTGTTCGGCTACGGCGGCGGCATCATTCCCCGCTTCTCCGAGGTCGCCGACAAGTTCCCCAAGTCCAAGGAGTTCCATACGCTGCGCGTGATGCCACCGGCGGGCTATCACTACACCACCGACGTGCTGCGCAAGATGTGTGACATCTGGGAGCGCCACGGCTCAGGCCTGATCGCCTTCCACGGCCAGTCCGGTGACATCATGTTCCAGGGCACCACCACGGAGGGGTGCCAGAGGGCCTTCGACGAACTCAACGAACTGGGCTTCGACCTCGGCGGCGCCGGTCCCGCGCTGCGCACCGCGATGAGCTGCGTCGGCCATGCGCGCTGCGAGATGTCGATGTTCGACGAGGCTCGCGCCCACCGCGAGATCCTCAACGAGAACGTCTCGGAGATCCACCGCCCGGCTCTTCCCTACAAGTTCAAGTTCAAGTTCTCGGGCTGCGCCAACGACTGCGTCAACGCGATCCACCGTGCGGACTTCGCGGTGATCGGCACTTGGCGCGACGAGATCAAGGTCAACCAGGACGAGGTCAAGGCCTACGTCGCCGATCATGGCCGCAAGTACACGATCGACCATGTCGTTGCGATGTGTCCGACACGCGCCGTCTCGCTCAACGACGACGACACGCTGGAGATCGACAACAAGTCTTGCGTGCGCTGCATGCACTGCATCAACGTGATGCACAAAGCGCTGGCGCCGGGCGATGACCGTGGCGTTTCGATCCTGATCGGCGGCAAGCGCGCTCTCAAGATCGGCGATCTCATGGGCACGATGGTCATTCCGTTCATGAAGCTCGACACGGACGAGGACTTCGACAACCTGCGCGAGTTCGCGGCCAAGATGCTCGAGTTCTTCGCCGAGAACGCGCTGGAGCACGAGCGGGTCGGCGAAACCATCGACCGCATCGGCCTGCCGACGTTCCTCGCCGCGCTCGAAATCGAGCCCGACCCCAACATGGTCAAGCACCCGCGGACGTCCTGCTACGTCCGTACCGACGACTTCACGGAAGAGGCCGAGAAGTACTTCGCGCGCAAGGGCCGCGCGAAGGACGGCTCTGCCCGTGATGCAGCCGAGTAAGGCTGCACAACATTCGGCGACAGGCCGGCGCCCGGATCGCGGGGCCGGCCTGAGCCGCCGCCGGCGGGAGCTGGCGACGATGTACCAAGACGAACGGCATCAAGACGAACCGCGACGAGAGCCGTCCCGGGCCAAGGCACGCGACGCGATGGGCTTTGCCTGATCGCAACCGACACACGAGAGGAAACAGCATGAGCCAAGCCGCATCGACACCGGTCTCGCCGCCCAAGAAGCGCACGCCGATCGAGTCGGGTGTTCCCGATCCCAAGCAGTACATGCACCCGGTCATGGTGAAGAACTACGGCCAGTGGGCCTATCACGAGCGTCCGCGCCCGGGCGTGCTGCGCCACGTCGCCAAGAGCGGCGATGAGATCTACACGGTGCGCGCCGGCACGCAGCGCCAGATGGACGTCTATACGATCCGCACGCTGTGCGACATCGCCGACAACATCGGCGACGGCTTCGTCCGCTTCACCACGCGCTCCAACATCGAGTTCCTCACGTCCTCGTTCGAGAAGGTTCCCGCACTCATCAAGGCGCTGAACGAGAAGGGGTTCCCGGTCGGCGGCACGGGCAACTCCGTGTCCATGATCTCGCATACGCAGGGCTGGCTGCACTGCGACATTCCCGGCACCGACGCCTCGGGCGTGGTCAAGAGCCTGATGGACATGCTCCACGAGGAGTTCATCAAGGAGGACATGCCCAACCGCGTGCGCATCACCACGTCGTGCTGCCAGATCAATTGCGGCGGCCAGGGCGACATCGCCATCAACGTGCAGTACACCAAGCCGCCCAAGATCAACCACGACATCGTCGCCAACGTCTGTGAGCGTCCGGCTGTCGTCGCACGCTGCCCCGTCGCCGCCATCCGGCCGGCGATGGTCAACGGCAAACCCTCGCTTGAGGTCGACGAGAAGAAGTGCGTCTGCTGCGGCGCCTGCTATCCGCCGTGCCCGCCGATGCAGATCAACGGCGCCGAATCGACCAAGATCGCCATCTGGGTGGGCGGCAAGCACTCCAACGCCCGCTCGCGCCCGACCTTCCACAAACTGGCCGTGGCCAACCTGCCCAATAACCCGCCGCGCTGGCCGGAGGTCGAGGATGTCGTCCGCAAGATCCTCTACGCCTACAAGGCGGGCGCCAAGGACTGGGAGCGCATGGGCGAGTGGATCGAGCGCATCGGCTGGCCGCGCTTCTTCGACGAGACGGGCCTTGCGTTCACGAAGCACCACCTCGACACGTGGACGGGCGCCCGCCACACCATGAACATGTCGGCGCACGTGCGCTTCTGACGGAACACGCCCCCGCGGCTTGTGATCGAGATCACAGTCGCGGGGCACCGGTCCACGTCAAGGTGTACAGTCAAAAAAGAACTCGGGCGACGCGCCTGACGCCTGCCGCTGCGCGGCGGCTCGGCCAGAGCGACCCGATCGAGGAAACGGACTTGAGGAGTTGCCGCCGGTGAAGCTTTCCATACTGGTCAATGAGGGACCGTACACGCACCAGGCGGCCGACTCCGCCTACCAGTTCACGAAGGCCGCGCTCGAAAAGGGCGTCGAGATTTTCCGCGTCTTCTTCTACCACGACGGCGTCAACAACGGCACGCGCCTGACGGTGCCGCCGCAGGACGACCGCAACATACAGAAGAACTGGTCGGAGCTTGCCGAGAAGTACAAGCTCGACCTTGTCGTTTGCATCGCAGCCGCCCAGCGGCGCGGCATCCTCGACGAGGGCGAGGCCAAGCGGCACGGCAAGGGCGAGGGCGCGGCCAACATTGCACCCGGCTTCCGCATCTCCGGATTGGGGCAGCTCATCGAGGCCGGCATCGAGGCCGACCGCCTCGTGGTCTTCGGCGACTGAGGCGGGGTGATACGATGTCGGACGCAAAGAAATTCCTCTACCTGAACCGCAAGGCGCCCTACGGCACCATCTACGCACTCGAGAGCCTCGAGGTGGTGCTGATCGGCGCTGCCTTCGATCAGGTTGTCAGCCTCGCGTTCATCGACGACGGCGTCTTCCAGATCGCCAAGGGCCAGGACACCAAGAGCCTGGGCGTCAAGAACTTCTCACCCACGTACCGGGCGCTTGGCGACTACGGCGTCACCAAGCTCTACGTCGAGAAGGAATCGCTCGATGAGCGCGGCCTGACCCCCGACGACCTGATGCCCATCACCTACGAGGACGAAAACGACGGCTTTGCCGAGAAGCCCTCGATCCTGCTCGTCTCGCGCGCCGAGATGGCGCAGGTGATGCGTGATCAGGACGTGATCTTGAGCTTCTGAGGGCTGGGAAGGGTTGCCGACGATGACGACGCTGCACATTGTCAACAAGTCGCCGTTCGAAAAGGGCGCGCTCGACAGCTGCCTTGGCCATGCCATCGGTGGCGACGCCGTTCTGATGTTCGAGGACGGTGTCTACGGCGCGCTCAAGGGAACGCGCATCGCGGGCGAGATCGCGAAGAAATCGGGCGAGCTCAAGTTCTACGTGCTCGGACCGGACCTCAATGCCCGCGGGCTCGGCAACGGCCGGGTCGCGGACGGAATCACCGTGGTCGACTACTCCGGTTTCGTCGACCTCGTGACGAGCCACGGGCGCACGCAGTCCTGGCTGTAGTGCGGGAGCAAGTGCTTCAGGCTGTCGCCGACAGGCTCCCATCTGGACCAACCGAAGGAGAACAACATGGCTTACCAAGTCAACGGTCAGACCATCGAGCACGACGAGGAAGGCTACCTCACCGACCTCAACGACTGGACCGAGGAAATCGCACTCGAGATCGCCAAGAACCAGAACCTCGAGATGAATGACGAGCGCTGGGAAGTCGTGAACTTCCTGCGTAACTACTATGACGAGTACCAGGTGGCCCCGGCCATCCGCGTGCTCACCAAGGCTCTGGCCAAGACGATGGGTCCGGAGAAGGGCAACAACAAGTATCTGTACGAGCTGTTCCCCTACGGTCCGGCCAAGCAGGCATGCATGATCGCCGGTCTTCCCAAGCCCACGGGTTGCGTCTGACGACCGGCATCGGAAGACGGCAAGAGCATTGGATTTCCCCGCGCGCAACTTTGGTCCGGACGCAGCGCGCAACCGGCCCGGCGCGGGGAAACCGAACGGTGAGGATGTCTGCGCTCACCAGTGCAAACAGCACCCGTTCGGTCGAGGAAACTTAGGAGACGCGCCGGTGTTGACCGGACTGTATGCGGCCCTGTTCTACGTTGCGACGGCGACGCTTGTAGGCGGTCTCGCCTACCGCATCCGTCGCTACTGGACGGTGCCCGCGCCGCTCAAGATCCCGACGACTCCGGCGCCGACCACGACTTCGGGCGTCGCATTCCGCCTCGCACGCGAGGTCGTACTGTTCGAAAGCCTGTTCAAGGCCAACAAGTGGATCTGGGTCTTCGGCTGGCTGTTCCACTTCGGCCTGCTTCTCGTGCTGATCCGCCACCTCAGATACTTCGTCTCTCCCGTCCCTGACCTGCTCGCCATGATGCAGCCTTTCGGCGTCTACGCCGGGTTTGCCATGGTTGCCGGCCTTCTCGGGCTCTGGGCGAGGCGCTTTCTCGTGCCGCGCATCCGCTACATTTCGGCCCCGTCTGACCATCTGATGCTGGCGCTGCTGGTGGCCATCGGTCTCAGCGGCCTCATGATGAAATTCGTGGCGCGCACCGACATCGTCGCCGTGAAGGCCTTCTTCACCGGTCTGATGACGTTCGACATCCGGCCGCTGCCCACCGATCCGGTGCTGCTCGTGCACCTGACGCTGGTGGCAACGCTGATGATCATCTTCCCCTTCTCCAAGCTGCTGCACGGCGTCGGCCTGTTCTTCTCGCCGTCGCGCAACCAGGCGGACAACCCGCGCGAGAAGCGCCATCTGGCACCGTGGGCTGCAAAGCTCGAGACGGCGAGCGGAGGCTCTGAACGATGAGCACCGCCAGCGCACGCCCGACAACCGCACGCTGCGCAATTCGACCCTCGGCAGATGCGAAAACGACGGAGGTCGCCCGTGGCTGACGTGGCCGATTTCATCCGCGACGCCGATCCTCTCGACATCCCGCAGATCAAGTGCGGCGCGATGGAGGGATCGAAGCCGTTCGTCGCCAAGCCGGAGCACCAGGCGGCGCTGGGGTTCCCCGGCGAGCTGGTCGACAACTGGCAGGAGAAGGCCATCGACAAGATGGGCGAGCTTCTGGGGAAGTACCGCTCGCTCCAGGTCTATCTCGACTCTTGCGTGAAATGCGGTGCCTGCACCGACAAGTGCCACTACTTCCTGGGCACCGGTGACCCCAAGAACATGCCGGTGGCCCGCCAGGATCTGCTGCGCTCGGTCTACCGCCGCTACTTCACGTTCGCTGGCAAGTATTTCCCCAAGCTCGTCGGCGCCAAGGACCTTACCGAGGAGGTGCTGGACGACTGGTACAGCTATTTCCACCAGTGCTCACAGTGCCGCCGCTGCTCGGTCTATTGCCCCTACGGCATCGACACGGCCGAGGTTTCGATGGCCGCGCGCGAGATCATGGACACGGTCGGCAAGGGCCAGAAGTACTGCAACGAAATCATCGGCAAGGTCTACAAGGTCGGCAACAACCTCGGCCTTCCCAAGAAGGCCATCCAGTCGACGCTCGAGGGCCTGGAGGAAGAGATCGAGGAGGAGACCGGCCTCAAGGTGCGGATGCCGATCGACGAGCCAGGCTGCGAAGTGCTGCTCGTCACGCCATCGGCCGACCTGTTCGCCGAGCCGCACATTCAGGGCCTGATGGGCTACGCCAAGGTGTTCCACGAGGCCGGCGTCACCTGGACGCTGTCGTCCTATGCCTCGGAAGCGGCGAACTTCGGCATGTTCATCGGCTCCTACGAGAACATGCGCGAGGTTTCCCTTCGCATCCGCAAGGCGGCACTCGATCTGGGCGTCAAGCGCATCGTGTTCGGCGAGTGCGGCCATGCCTGGCGCGTCGCCTACTCGTTCCTCAACACGCTTGCCGGTCCCTTCGACTTCCTCGACCCGCGCTACCCGGTGCCGCAGCACATCTGCGAGTTCACCTACGACCTCATGAAGGAGGGCAAGTTGCGCTTCGACAAGTCGAAGAACGATGAGTACCGCCTCACCTATCACGACAGCTGCAACGTGGCGCGCGCCTCGCGCATGGGCGACATGCCTGGCGGCCAGTTCGAGATCCCGCGCGCCATCCTGCGCGCCACCTGCAACCACTTCTTCGACATGGCCGCCGACACCATCAAGGAAAGCACGTTCTGCTGCGGAGGCGGCGGCGGCCTGTTGACCGACGACCTGATGGACCTGCGCGTCAAGGGCGCGCAGCCGCGCATGCGCGCGCTCCAGCAGGTGAAGGAGGACCACGGCGTCACGCACATGGCCGCCATCTGCGCCATCTGCAAGGCTCAGTTCACCAAGGTGATGCCGCACTACGGCTTCGACATGGACGCGATCCTGTCCGTGCACCAGATGGTCGCCAACGCCATCGTGCTCACCGGATCTGTCCAGGAGCGGGAGCTCGCTGAAAATTCAAAGGGCACTGCCGGCAACGGTCAGGCCGCATAGGGAGACACGCGGATGAACGACATGGCCAACAAGCCCAAGGGCGACGGCAAGCCGTCCGACGACACGAAGCTGACGTTCCGCCGCTACAAGAGCGGCGACAACATGTGGACCGGTTGGGACGATCTTACCGAGAAGATCTTCCAGGGCGACCATTCCTATAAGTGCCCGACCTACGTGCACCGGACGCCACCCTGCCAGGGCTCCTGCCCCTCTGGCCACGAGATCCGCGGTTGGCTCGCCATCGCCCGTCAGATGGACAAGCCGCCGACGAAGGACATGAAGTGGCAGCAGTACGCCTTCCAGCGCATGGTCGAGGCGAACCCGTTCCCCGCCACCATGGGGCGCGTATGCCCCGCTCCTTGCGAGGACGGCTGCAATCGCAACGAGGTCGATGACTTCGTCGGTATCAACGCCGTCGAGCAGTACGTCGGCGACTGGGCCAACGACAACGCGTTGAAGCTGCCGGAGGCCGGCGAGTTCACCGGCAAAAAGATTGCCGTCATCGGCGGTGGTCCGGCCGGTCTTGCCGCCGCCTACTTCCTTCGCCGCAAGGGCCACGCCGTCTCGATCCTGGAAGCGCACAGCGAGCTGGGCGGCATGATGCGCTACGGCATTCCCGGATACCGCACGCCGCGCGGCATGCTCGACACCGAGATCGGCCGCATCCTCGACATGGGCGTCGACGTGCGCCTCAACACGCGCGTCGGCTCCGACGTGACCGTCGAGGAGCTCGAGAAGGAGTTCGACGCCATCTTCTGGGCCGTCGGTGCGCAGAAGGGCCGCGGCCTTCCTGTCCCCGGCTGGGAGGGCACCGAGAACTGCATCACGGGCGTCGAGTTCCTCGACGCGTTCAACCAGGGCTGGGTCGTCGGCACCGCCAAGAAGGTCATCGTCGTCGGCGGCGGCGACACCTCGATCGACGTCGCCTCGGTGGCGCGCCGCCTCGGCCACATCACCCACAAGGCCGAGAAAGACATCGATCCGCACAACGTGCTGGGCTACACCGCGCACGACGTTGCGGGCGCCATGCGCCGTGAAGGCCTCTCGGCAACGCTGACCTCGCTGTTCCCGCTGGAGAAGATGACCGCTTCGGAGCGCGAGCGCGAGGACGCGATGCGCGAGGGCGTGACAATCATGGGCGGCGTGATGCCGATCGAGGTGCTGCGCGACGACGCCGGCCGCGCCCGCGGCCTACGCATGTGCAAATGCACGATGGACAAGAAGAACGTTCCTCAGAAGATCGAGGGCTCCGAGTTCGAGATCGAGGGCGACATCATCATCTCGGCCATCGGCCAGATGGGCGACCTCGACGATGGCCTGAAGGGGCTCGACAACGGCCGGGGCTACATCGCCACCGACGCCATGTACCGCGTCAAGAACAAGCCTAAGCACTTCGCCGGTGGCGACATCGTCCGTCCGCATCTGCTGACGACGGCGATCGGGCACGGCCGCATCGCTGCGGAAAGCATCGACTACTTCCTCGCCGGCTCGCCCGTCGACAAGCGCCCCAAGGTCGACGTGCACCACTTCAACCTGCTGCGCGAGCTGCACCAGCGCGCGCTCGAACCCGAGCCCTACAAGCACGGTCAAACGCGCGGCACTTCGGATGCGAAGTTCGCCGTACACAACTACGAGGACCGCTCGGCGAACCAGATCATCCCCCATTCCGATCTGTTCAAGGGCCACTTCAAGTTCGAGGCCCGCGGCAAGCGTGACGAAGTGCACATCGCGGCCGAAGCTGTGCTCGGCAACTTCGATGAGCGCATCAAAGGGCTCACCGAGGAACAGGCGATCAACGAGGGCAAGCGCTGCATGAGCTGCGGCATGTGCTTCGAGTGCGACAACTGCGTGATCTTCTGCCCGCAGACCGCCGTCAAGCGCGTGCCCAAGAAGGAGCGCGCCGTCGGCCGTTACGTCTACACCGAGTACACGATGTGCGTGGGCTGCCACATCTGCGCGGATGTCTGCCCGACCGGCTACATCCAGATGGGCCTGGGCGAGTAAGTAAAAGGCCATGCGCGGCGCGAAGCGACATCATCCGGCCTGGGCTGCGGCGCTCGTTGCCGTGGCCATGGCTGCGCTCGCCCCGGCGGCGAGCGCGGGCCCGCCTCAACCCGCCAAGGGGCGCGGCGAAAAATGCGTCGCAGAGACGGACTGGATGCGCCGCTACCACATGACCGTGCTCAACCATCAGCGCGACGAGACCGTGCACGAAGGCGTGCGTGGCAACAAGTTCAGCCTCAAGGGCTGCATCGATTGCCATCAGGTGCAGGGCACCGACGGCAAGCCCGTCACCGTGGCCGACCCCAAGCACTTCTGCAGGACATGTCACGACTACGCGGCAGTCCGCGTGGACTGCTTCGACTGCCATGCATCGCGCCCGGGCGAGGCGACACGAACCGGTGCCACGGATCCGCACGGGGCCTTGCCTGGCATGGCGAGCCAGATGCAGGCCCGTGAGCAGGCAGCCCTGCAGAGCTACCTGAAGGAGGTTGGCCGATGACCGCGACCAACGTCCGGGGCAAGTCTGCGGGTTGCGGCAGCGGCTGCACATGCTCCGATGCTCGCAGCAGCACCACGAGCGCGGCCGTTGGCGCAGCGCCGTCTGCCGCCGACCCCGTAGATGTCGGCCGCCGCTGGTTCCTCAAGGCCGCGACGGCATTTTCGACAACAGTGCTGGCGCCCGGCGTGACGCTGATGGCGTTCGCGGAGACGACGCCGGCGGAAGCAAAGACCGGCCCCGTCTCGTCGAAGAACCGCTGGGGCCTGCTGATCGACGCCTCCAAGTGCAAGGACGGCTGCAACGACTGCGTCACCGCCTGCTCGACCGAGAACGGCTGGACCTCGACCGGCCATCCCGCCACCGATACGCAGTGGATCCGCAAGCTGACCGTGAAGAACCCGAAGGACAACTCGTCCTTCTCGCTGCCCATGATGTGCCAGCATTGCGCCGATGCGCCGTGCGTCGACGTCTGCCCGACCGGTGCCTCCTTCAAGCGCGCCGACGGCATCGTTCTCGTCGACAAGCACATCTGCATCGGCTGCCGCTACTGCATGATGGCCTGCCCGTACAAGGCGCGCTCTTTCATCCACGAGCCGCTGCAGGACCAGAAGCCCCACGCGCCGCGCGGAAAGGGTTGCGTGGAAAGCTGCACCATGTGCGTGCACCGTGTCGATGCCGGCGGCACGCCGGCCTGCGTCGAGGCGTGCGCGAAGGCGGGCCACTCCGCAATGATCTTCGGTGACCTCAACGATCCCGCTTCCGAGATCGCAAAGCGCGTCGCCACCTACCGGACGACGCGCATCCGCGCGGACCTGGGAACCGATCCCGGCGTCTACTACCAGAACATTTGATACCGGCGGCCGGCGCTTGGCGCCGCCGCTGCGAAGAGGTTCGACGATGGCCCGTATCAGCTACCAGAAGCTCGAGGATCACAGCACTCTGTTCTGGGGTCTGCTGGTCCTGCACGCCGTCGTGGTCGCGATCGGGCTGGCGGCCGCCTTCTACATGGAGCACCACGGCCATATCGTCACCGGCATGAATAACGCGGTGGTCTGGGGTATGCCGCACGTGTTCGCGGTTTTCCTCATCGTGTCGGCCTCCGGCGCTCTCAACATCGCGTCGATATCGACGGTGTTCAACAGGCTCGCCTACAAGCCGTTCGCGCGACTGTCTGGCATCCTCGCCATTTCCTTGCTGGTCGGTGGACTCGCCGTGCTCGTGCTCGATCTCGGCCGGCCCGAGCGGCTGACGGTCGCCATGACGACCTATAACTTCAAGTCGATCTTCGCCTGGAACATCTACCTCTACACCGGCTTCGTCATCATCGTGGCGGTGTACCTCTTCACCATGATGGATCGCGACCTTTCGCGCTCGCCTGCCGCAACCAAGAGTGTCGGCTGGCTGGCGTTCGGCTGGCGGCTGGCGCTGACCACCGGCACGGGCTCGATCTTCGGCTTCCTCGTAGCGCGCGAAGCCTACGACTCGGCGATCATGGCGCCGCTGTTCATTGCCGCATCGTTCCTCTACGGCCTGGCCTTCACCGTGCTCGTTCTCACCACCATGTGCCGCGAGACACGCCAGCAGCTCATGTCGCAGGAGGTCATCGACAGCTTCCGCCGGCTCATGATCATTTTCGCGCTGGCCGTTCTCTACTTCACGGCCGTTAAGCACCTGACCGCGCTCTACGCCAGCGAGCATCTTGGAGTCGAAGCCTTCATTCTGCGCGACGGCGGCATCTACACGCTTCTGTTCTGGATCGGACACGTGCTGATCGGCAATCTGGTGCCGATCGCGATCGCCGCATATTTCATGGGCCGCGGCAATGTCGCCCAGGACCGCAGGGCGCTGATCGGGGCCTCGATGCTCGCCATCGCAGGCGGACTGGCCTTCATGTACGTGACCATCATCGGCGGGCAGGCCTATCCGCTCAACCTCTTCCCAGGGATGGAGGTCTCGAGCCCGTTCCTCGACGGCGAGGTATCGAAGTACTGGCCCTCGCTACCCGAAGTTCTGCTCGGCCTCGCCGGTGTCTCGATCGCGATGCTGCTGACGGGCGTTGCGTTGAAACTTCTTCCTTTCCTGCCGCGCAACATCGAGACGGCTGCTTGAACAGCGTCGCGCGCGGGCACGAATGCAGTGAGAGTCTGAAAGGCGTAGTGCCCGTGGCCCGTATCCTCATCGCCGCAGCCCACAAATCCTCCGGTAAGACCACCGTGTCGCTGGGCATCGCACGCGCGCTTGCCCGCCGCGGTGTCGCCGTACAGTCGTTCAAGAAGGGACCGGACTACATCGATCCGATGTGGCATCAGCGCGCCACGGGCCGGCCCTGCTTCAACCTCGACTTCAACACGCAATCCGCGACCGAGATCGCGGCCATGCTGACGGCACGTGAAGCGGCCGCCGAGATCGCCCTCATCGAGGGCAACATGGGACTCTACGACGGCGTCGATCTGGAGGGCCGCGACGGTAACGCGGCGCTCGCCAAGCTCACGGGCACGCCCGTCATCCTGGTTGTCGATACCGAAGGCATGACTCGCGGCATCGCGCCGCTGCTCATCGGCTACCGCGTGTTCGATCCGGAAGTACACGTCGCCGGCGTCGTTCTGAACCGCGTGGCAAACGAGCGCCACGAGGCCAAATTGCGCGCCGCCGTCGAGCGCTACACGGAGGTGCCCGTCATCGGAGCGTTGCCCAGGCGAGCCGATCTGATGCTTCCCGAGCGCCATCTGGGCCTGACCACGCCGACCGAATCGGATGCAGTGGAGTCTTTCATCGACCGAATCGCCGATGCGGTAGCAGAGCGCTTCGATCTCGACACGCTGCTGGGCGTGGCGCGGCTGGCGATGCCGCTGCCCTCGCCTCGACCGGCGCCATCGGCGCGCGCAAAGGCAGCTTCCGACTTCATTGCCGCGCCGACGTATCGCCCGCGCATCGCAATCGCGCGCGACAGCGCCTTCGGCTTTTACTATCCCGACGACCTGGAGGCGCTTCAGGCCGCCGGCGCGGATCTGGTGTTCTTCGATGCGCTGAGGGCCACTGCGCTGCCGGCCAGCGACGGCCTCTTCATCGGCGGCGGATTCCCCGAGACCCACATGCACGCTCTCGCGGCCAACGCGAGCCTGCGCGCATCGATCCGCGATGCCATCCTCGGCGGCATGCCTGCTTATGCGGAGTGCGGCGGCCTCATGTATCTCACGCGCGCGATCCGCTGGCACGGCACCCAGGCGGAGATGGTCGGCGTCGTGCCGGGATTTGCCCAGATGCACGAACGTCCGCAGGGGCGGGGCCAGGTAATCCTTCAGGAGACCGCCGCGCTGCCCTGGCCGCCGCCCGGCGGCAACAGCGATGAGCCGCGTACGATCCGCGCGCACGAATTCCATCATGCGGCAATCGTCGACCTGCCCCCCGATCTGACCTACGCTTTCGACGTCCGCCGCGGTGCGGGGCTCGGCAACGGCTGCGACGGCATCGTGATCGCCAATCTCGTCGCGGGCTTTGCCCACCTGAGGTCGACCGAGATGCACCCCTGGGCACAACGCTTCGTGGACTTCGTGCGGCAGCACGCCGCGACCCGCAGCGCCGACGACGGCAACCCGATCCATACGCGCAGCCGCACGCCCCCCGTCGGCACATCCGCGCGTGCCCCCTGAACACGGAGAGCTCGAACCATGCAGCAGAGCCGCCTCGACAAGACGATGGCCGCCATCGATGCCGCCAACGTTGACGACCCGCGCACAGTGCGCGTCGATGGCACCGATCGGCCCTACGAGATCGTTTACGCAGAACGCATGACCGAGCGGCTCGCCGCCATGTATCCGGAGGCTTCCGACAGCCTCCGCATCGCCGCTCGCGCGCAGCACATTCGCCGCTGGGACATACCACGGTCTAGTTATCCGGAAGGCCGCAACGGCTACAATGACTGGCGCAAGGCGTGCCGCGAGCATCACGGCGAAGTCATCTCGCACATCATGCGCGAACAGGGCTACACCGACGACGACATCGCGCGCGTGGTCATGCTGATCAAGAAGGAGCAGCTCAAGAAGGACCGCGAGAGCCAGGCACTCGAGAACGTCGTCGATGTCGTCTTCGTGCAGCACTACTTCGACGAGTTCCTGGGCAAGTACTCGAACTACGACGATGACAAGATCATCGACATCGTCGGCAAGACGCTGCGCAAGATGTCGCCGAAGGGACACCAGGCGGCCTTGTCCCTCGACCTTCCGGAGCGGACGAAGCGTCTGGTGCTGGCCGCGGTCGAGCGCGAGAAGGACACGCTCGCAAAGCTCGCGGCCGTAGCGGTCGACTGATCGAATAGCCATATCCAACGCTCATCCACGGGCGGCCACCGGAGCGCGTTAGATCGCGACGGCCGCGCGGAGCGCCATCACACGAGGAGCATCACGACATGAGCCTGACCAAGAAGCACGTGCTCGACGCGCTGCGCGTCATCGAAGGTCCCGATGGAGGTGGAAACATCGCCGATCTGGGCCTCGTCTCCGGCATCGCCATCAAGAACGACCGCGTCTACTTCTCGATCACGGTCCCCGCCGACAAGGCCGGTTCGCTGGAACCGCTGCGCCGCGCCGCTGAAGAGGCAGTGGCCAAGGTAGAGGGCGTTTCCTCGGCCACCGCCGTGCTGACGGCTGAAGCGCCTCAGGGTAGCGCCGGAAACGGCGCGGCGGTCCCCAGCAAGCCGCCGCGCACCGCGCCGACGTCCGCTGCGCCCTCGTCCTTGCCGGGGCTGCCGGGAGTGAAGCACATCGTCGCCGTTGCCTCGGGCAAGGGTGGTGTCGGCAAATCGACCACGGCCGTCAACATTGCGCTCGGTTTGCAGGCGCTCGGCTTGCGCGTGGGCATGTTCGACGCCGACATCTACGGCCCATCGCAGCCGCGCCTGCTCGGCCTGTCGGGCGAGCAGCCCTCGGCGACCGAGGACCAGCAGAAGCTCATCCCGCTCAAGGCTTACGGTCTTGCCGTCATGTCGATGGGTTTTCTCGTCGACGAAGCGATGCCCATCGTCTGGCGCGGCCCGATGGTCGTGCAGGCGTTGAACCAGATGCTGTTCGATGTGGCCTGGAACTTCGACGGCGACCTGGACGTACTCGTCATCGACATGCCGCCTGGCACCGGTGACGTGCAGCTCACCATGGCGCAGCAGGTGCCGATGACCGGCGCGGTCATCGTCTCCACGCCGCAGGACCTAGCGCTCATCGACGCGCGCAAGGGTCTCAATATGTTCCGCAAGGTCGATGTGCCTGTCCTGGGCCTCGTCGAGAACATGAGCTTCTTCATCGCGCCCGACACCGGCAAGCGTTACGACATCTTCGGCCATGGCGGCGCCGAGAAGGAAGCCGAGAAACTGGGCCTCGCATTCCTGGGCGGCGTACCACTGCACATGGACATCCGCGAGCTGTCCGATGCCGGCACTCCGGTGACCGCGATCCGGCCTGATAGCCCGGAAGCCAAGGTCTACAAGGATCTGGCCCACAAGGTCTGGGACGAGGTGCAGAAGATCAAGGGTGTCGAGGCACCCGTGATGCAGGTCTCTTCCGCGCGCGACACCCTCAAGGTCACGTTCAAGGACGGCTACTCCTACGAGTTGCCCGCCGAGATGCTGCGCGTGATGAGCCCATCGGCGGAGGTGCAGGGTCATTCGGCCGAGCAGCGCGTCACCGTGCCGGGCAAGCGCAACGTCAAGATCAAGGAGCTGCGCCCGGTGGGCAAGTACGCCGCCAAGATCGTCTTCGACGACGGCCACGACACCGGTCTCTACTCCTGGTCCTATCTGCAGGAGCTGGGACAGGAGAAGGATCGCCGCTGGAAGGGATACCTGGAGGAGCTTGCGGCCAAGGGCCTGAACCGCGGCTGAGCCTTCACCCCAACCGGCTTAATGGGCGGTGGCTTGGCCGGTTGCCGCCCTTTTTCGTTGCTGGCCAAAGCAAGACCGCATCGCCCTTGACTGGTCTATCGCGGAAGATCAGGCTCCAAGCCGCCGCATCCCGCCAAAGGCAAAAGCCCGCGTGGTGACGGTTCCATTCTTAGGGAGGCCGACATGCGAAAGTATCTCGTGCATATGCTTGTCCTTCTGGCAGGAGCCCTGATCGCGCTCCCGGCGTGGGCAGCCGATCCACTCGTCTCCATCGACTGGGTGAAATCCAAACTGGGGAGCCCGGGCCTCGTCATCCTCGACGTGACCAGCGGCGGCGGCCGATCCAAGGCCGACTTCGAAGCTGCGCACATCCCCGGCTCCATCTACACAGACTACGCGAAGGCCGGCTGGCGCGAGAAGAACGCCGAAGGCGTCGTCGGCATGTTGCCTGCGGTCGATAAGCTCGAAAAGCTCATCGGCTCGCACGGCATCGACAATGCGACGCACGTCATCCTCGTTCCGATGGGCCGCAACGCCCAGGACACCGGAGCCGCCACACGCCTCTACTGGACATTCAAAGTGCTGGGCCACGATGCTGTTTCGCTGCTCGACGGCGGCTTCGTCGGCTGGATCGCCGACGTCGACAAGGCCACCAACAAGCCGGTCAATCCGCTGGAGGCCGGTGCGAGCAATCCCTCTCCCAAGACGTACAAGGCGAGCCTGCACGGCGAGCTCATCGCCAGCAAGGACGAGGTCAAGGTCGCCATCGCGGAAAAGCAGACGCTCGTCGACAACCGGCCGAATGACTTCTTCATCGGCGTCTCCAAAAGCAAAGACGCCAAGGTCGGCGGCACGATACCGGGCGCCACCAACCTTCCCGAGTCGTGGCTGACTGAGAACAACGGCGGACGGTTCCGCACCAGGACGCAGCTGGAAAAGCTCTATCAGGCCGCCGGCGTGCCGACGTCAGGCAAGCAGATCAACTTCTGCAATACCGGTCATTGGGCGAGTTTGGGCTGGTTCGTGTCGTCCGAAATCATGGGCAACAAATCCGCCAAGATGTACGACGGCTCGATGGCGGACTGGACACGCGACCAGAGCACCCCGGTACAGCGCTCCATCGTTGTCGAGTAGATCAAACGACGGTGCCGGCGCCGCTCACGTCACGGCGTCGGCCCTGAACCTGTCGGCCGTCACGCCGCGCGTCCGACAATGCGCTTCGACGGCAGCGATGAAGTCCTCTTGTCCGGCCGCATAGACATCGAATGCGGACAGATCCGGCAATGCCGCACCGAGTGCGCCGAGCAGCGCACCGTGACCCGCGCTGTTCTCGAATGCGTGGTAGTCGAAGTTGTCGAGCGCACCCGCATAGGACTTGAGCAGGTTTTCCTGGTAGAGCCCATCCGGCCCGGCCAAGCGGTAGAGCGAGATCGACGGCGCGTGGTCGAGCGAGAGCGCATGCTGCAGCAGGCTCTTGATGGGCGCGAAGCCGTGATCGGCCGCTATGAGCAACATCGGCCTTTGCGACTCGTCGTCGAGCACGAACGAGCCGAATGGCCCGTGCACGACGACGTCCTCGCTCGTCTTCAGCGCAGCCGCAGCCGTGCCCCACGCATCGCCTTCGTCCCAGGCGACGTGCACCTCGATACGCCGCTCCTCGCAAGGGCAGCTCGCCGCGGGCACCATGCGGGTCTGGCCGGCCGCCGTGATCTCGACGCGCTGTCCCGCCATATAGCGCAAGCGCTCCGCCCGCGGCGTCAGCAGGTGCAAGGCGATACGCCGGTCGCCCAGCCGCTCGACCGATCTCACCCGCGTCTTGATGGTCTGCTCCGGGATGTCGCCAACACCCCATAGAGATACGTCGATCTCAATGTCGCCAACCGCGCTGTAGGAGCAGGCGAGCGTGTAGCCCTGGGTCTTATCGGCGGCGCTCAGCACGTAATCGTGCGGGCGGACGCGCATGACGTCGCCCTTGACCACACGGCACTTGCAGTCGCCGCACGTCCCATTGCTGCAGCCGTAGGGCAGCGCGATTCCGGCGCGCAATCCGGCCTCCAGGATCGACTCGTCGCCCACCACCTCGAACGTCTGCCGCTTCGGCAGCACCGTGACGTGGGCTGTCATCACGCGCATGATCCGCTCCCTGGCGAGCAACTCTTCCCAGCGCCGTATGTCTCCCGGCAACGTGCTGAGCTCCCGCTTCAACCATTGCATGAAGCTGTCGGCGAACTGAGGCGTCGCCTCACGCCGCTCGACCGCCTCGCCCATCTTGTCACCGATCCAGCCGAAGACACGCTCCAAATGGACGAGCCGCCCGTTGGCCGCCGCGAAATCCCGGCTGAGCGCCTTGAGGCGCTCGAACAGAACCGCGGCGTCGGGAAGATCGCGCAGCGCGGAGGGCCTAACAGACGCGTCAGCCTTGATCTGCTCGACACGGCGGATCTCGGCGTCGTCCTGAAGCTCGACGTCGGGAAAATGCCGCAGAACCTCCTCGAGCGTCACCTGCCCGTCGAAGGTCTTCAGCACGCCATCCTGGGCCATGCGCTGAAGTACGGAGCGCGGCTGTCCCACCAGTCGCGACAGGCGGCTGAGCGGAATGAGTTGAGCCATGCAGGGCGGTCCTGAGCTGCGAAGACGACGCCGGATCGGTCACCGCCACCGTCGCTGACGACGCGGGGCGGCGGTGAAGATCGCCTACTTTTGCTGCTACCTTTAGAAGGTTGAGCCGAAGGACGGGTCGCGCGTGTCGTGCGGCGCGGGCACGCCGGCAAGGCGCGAGCCCTGGGCCACCGGACCGCCGGGAAACAGGCGGTAGAGGTACTTGCTGCCGCCCTCCTCCTCGAACTCGTCGTTGAGGATGCCCGAGATGAGACGCGCCTTGGGCGCGCGTCCGCGCTCCACATAGAGGGTCTGCAGCATTTCGATGACCTTCCAGTGGTCGTTGGTGAGCGCAAGACCGTCTGCCTTCGCCATGGCCTCGGCGGCAGCACGTGACCACACCTTCAGCTCGGCCTCGCGCGACAGGCGCGCCGGATCGACGGCAGTCTCGCCGGCTGCAAGCACCTTGTTGATGTCGATGTCGCTCATCGCTCGTCCTCCCGCCGATGTTGTCGCTGGTTGTTCAATTCGTAATGAGCCGTCTCACGCTCGTCTCAATCACGCGGATTGAACAGGCGGCTGCTCTGAAACCACTCGTCTGGAATATCGGTGTACTCGGGCGTCTCGATTTCGTGCGTACCGCCTTGCAGGTTGAGCCGCTCCTTGAGGTAGGGCGACAAGCCGCCCACGAACTGGCGGAGGTTGCCGCAGATATCGCACAGGATGTAGACGCGGCCGTCGATGCGGCGTGGGCGCCAGCCTCGCGGCAACGCCTTCTTGAGCAACGTCGGCGCCGTAATGTTCAGCTCGACTTCCGTATGGCAGGCATCGCACTCGATCTTCATGACGCGAACTCTCCGGCCGCCGCGGGCCACCGACGGGGGCAACACGCCGGCATCAAGACCGTACGCGCTGGCGATGCAGGCCACCGCCCGCTTCGTCATCGAGCTCCAGGCGTGCGTCCGGCGGCAGCCCGAGATTTTCCTGCAAATAGGTCGACAGGCCGCCCTTGAAGTGGCGGATGCTGCCACAGCAGTCGCACAGCTTGTAGGTCCTGCCATTGATCCGGCGCACGAACCAGCCATCCGGCAACCCTGTTTCCGTACTTAACGGCGCATCGGGCGGATATGGCGTCATGCGGCACGCATGACAGGTCAGCTCCGGCTCGCTCGACATCCGTTTCCTCCTCCGGCGGGCGCACCGGCGCACGCATCCGAATTGTCGAACACCGCGCTGGATTGCCTCTTTCTTGGCAGCATTATGGGTTGTGCGCTCGGCGCAGCGCAACCGCTAACGGCAGCGACGCCACGCCGCGCCGGCAAGCCGTGCTACAGTGGGTGAGGCAGAGCGAGGGGCGCAGCCGCCGCCGCTCGCGAGAACCGCTTCGAGGATGTTGCATGACGGCCCGCCACGACGCACCAGCAGACGGATCGCGGCAGTTGCGGACCGCCGGCGAGGCCGTCGAGGCCGCCGACGGCACCCAACCGGTCTCGGTCAAGATCCAGCTCGATCTTCCTGGCGGCGTGCGGGTGGGACCGGGCAAGATCCGCCTTCTGGAGCTGATCGACTCGGAAGGCTCGCTGTCGCGCGCCTCCGAGGCGATGAACATCTCCTATCGCCGTGCCTGGCTGTTCGTGCAGCAGATCAACGCCGCCTTCCAGTCCCCGGCGATCGCCACGCCCGACCACGGCCACGGGGGCGCGGCTTCGCGTCTCACCGATTTCGGGCGGGAGCTGATCCGCCACTACCGGGAGATCGAGGCGCGAACGTCGACACATGCGGCCGACGCGCTCGATTGGCTGCGCGAGAACCAGCGCCGCGACTGACCACGGGCCGGCGCGCTCTTTAGAGTCGCACGCGCCCCAGCCGCAGCGCATTGCCGATCACGCTGACCGACGACAGGCTCATGGCGACGGCAGCCACGATGGGCGAAAGCAGAACGCCCAGAATCGGGTAGAGCACGCCGGCCGCAATGGGGATGCCGAGCGCGTTGTAGCCGAACGCGAAGCCCAGGTTCTGGCGAATGTTGGCAAGCGTCGCCCGCGCTAGCGCATGGGCCCGCACGATCCCGCCGAGATCACCTTTGGGCAGCGTGATGCCGGCGCTCTCGATCGCTACATCGGCGCCAGTACCCATGGC
>JBFWNY010000015.1:0-88816 GCA_050250815.1 Hyphomicrobiaceae bacterium | reverse complement strand
GAGTTTCGTCACGTTATCGTTGGGCACGGCATATCGCTCCTTTGGTGGAGAAGTGAGGTCGTCAACAAACCCCACGATATGCCGCCTTCACCGATTCACGCCGTCACCAACTTCTGGGGATAGCTCGCGAAAGGATCCGGTCGATGCTGTGGGCGTGAACGTGATTGCCGGCGAGTGTTTTTAGGGTTCCGTCGCTGAGAGGTCCGAGTTTGATCAGCTCGAACGAAACTGCGGCCGCAGTCTGTCCCTGATCCAGGGTCGCTGCGGATATGACGTTGATGGGTCCGCTGGCGCCGGTTCCGCCAGCTGAAGTCGGGTGATGAGCGAACGCGGGAGACGTGGTTAGACACGCCAGCGCGACGAGCGTGGCGCGAAGGATGAAACTGCACATTTGCCTGTTGCCCTAGATCTGGGGCAGCAGCGGTTCCCCCTGTTGCCGGACTCCATAGCGGAGTGGGAGCAACATGGACTGCTGCCGTGAGAACGCGTGCTGGCGCTCGTTGCGAGAAGCCGCACCTGCTATCGGAAAAGTCGGGTCAGATGGCGTTTGGGGGGCCGCGGGGCAGTGGGCGCAGGCCTGCAACTCGAACCCGGTTCAGCTCGCTGCGGACGGCGACGCGCGCCGACGGCACGTCGGGCCGAAGGATATCGAATTCCGTCTGGCTTAGGATCGCAACGGCTGGAGCGAGGCCTGCGCAGAGCGGACAGAAGCTCCAGTCGACACTTGGCTCGGGCAGATCAGGGCTGTCGGGAGAAGCGACGAGCGTTCCCCCATGACAAATGACCTTCAGCGCGACGGCGATCGACGCGTGATTGAGCTTGGCCGCCAGGGATGCCGAGTTGTGATGCGCGACAAGACTTACGTGCAACAGAACGCCGAATAGCGCCAGAAGCGCTGTCCAACGTCGCCTGCGCATCAAGATCATTCTCATGCTGACAGGATTCAAACGCTTCTGGCGTCCGCACAAGGGAAATGAGGAGAGACGACCGGGGCTCGCGCTTAATGCACAGCCGATGATGCGGTGTGGCCACAAGACCGGCGACGTCGGCTGCATCGTGGCAGTAGGTAGTCTTAGACAATACCGGCAGCCGAGCGAGGCCGGGGAGCGGAGTGCCTCCCGGCCTCGCCGTGCGCCGAACGTGCGTCTCACGCCAGTTCTACGCCGCGGGCCTTCGACCAGCGAGCGAGCAGCTTGCGCTCGTCTGCTGTCGCCTGGCGGTTGGCGAAGCCGCGCACCTGAACGGCCCGGAGCCGACGATCGATCTCGATCGTAAGCAGCCGCTGGGTCGCCTTGTTCGCGCGGTGGCGCAGCGAGAAGATCGCTGCATGGCCCGCGATGCACTTGGCTGCGTAGGTCGCCACGCAGTGGTGCATTGCACGCGTTTCCGCCACCAACTCGGCAGCCGTCTTGAGCTGCACCACGAGAAACTCCTCGCGGTTGGTGCGATCCTTCGCTGACGGCCGCCACGACCAGTCCGCAACTGCGACACCAGGCCAGCTTCCCGCAGCCGAGGGCTCCTCCACGATCACCTCGCCACGCGCCCGGGCACGAGCTGCCGCCGCCCGCCGCGCCGCTGCCTCGATCCGCGCAGTGGCCGCGAGGTCGCGGTGCCAGTCGCGCATCTGCCGGTTGAGCGAAGCCAGCGTGCGACCCTTCAGGGCGAACGCCGCGTCGCGCCGGTGGCAGTTGGCGAGGTAGTCGCTGAGATCGTCGATCTCGCTCCCGCTCGCCGGGTTGGCGCAGAAGAAGCGCACGACCTCGCGCCAGAACGCGATGTCACCACGCGGCGTCTGTGCGATGCGCGATCCGGCGATGCGAAGAGCAAGCCCGGTGTCGCTCGTCGAGGACATTGCGATCGCGCGCCAGAACGCCTGCTCGAACTCCAGGTTGCCCTGCGGGTTCAAGAAGGCGTGCACCTCCTTGCGCGACAGCCAGGCGTCGGCACCCTCGCGGTAGAGCGAGCCGCCGCCCGCCGCCACGATGTACCAGCGCTTGCGCAGATCGATCTCGCCGGGATCGAGCCCGTCGGTACGGATCCACACCTGCTCAAGATGATGGGCCACGGGATAGCGCGCGAACAGGTGGCGGGCGGCAGCCAGACGCAGGCGCGCAGCATCGCGCGTCTTCATCTGCGGACGCCAAGCCGACGGTTCGCGCACGACCACGCCACCGAAGCCGCGTGCAGCTTCGTCGAGTGCCCTTGCGAAGTCGGGTGCGGGACGCGCGTGCTGCCATACTCGCCGCAGCGACGCCTCGTAGACTTCAACCCGTGTGCGCTCGGCCTCCTGCCGGCGCTGCAACGATGAACGTGCCATGGTCATTCAACCTGATGAAATTGGGGACAGCCGGACGCAATGCGAGCGTCGGCACGGAATGTGTCGATCGCGGCATGGCTCTCACGGCTCGTCTCCTCATCGGTTGAACGTTACGGGTTCGAATGGGGTGCAGCATCTAAGTGCGTTTGCGTCGCTGCGCAAGATGCGCGCGATTCAATTGATCGTTATCGCTAGTTGCGTGCGCGTCCGTGGGGCCGCTTGCGCGGCTGCATTCAGCGATCGTGTGCGATCAGTAGAACAGCAGCACGCCGAGGCAGGCGGCCGCCAGGCCGAGCTTGTAGAAGTTGTGCTCGTTGAGAATGAGCCAGCGCAGCGCGCGGCGCGGCAAGTCGAGCCAGGCGATGCGCCCCGCCAGCGTCGCCGCAATGCCGATCAAAACACCTGCCAGCAATGTCAGCCAGTCGATGCCGCCGGCCTTGAGATCGATGGCGGGCATGGACACATCAGGCATCCCGGGCACCGCCTGTGGCAGTTGCGGCAGTTCGGCGGCTTTCGAAACCGAGCGTGTCATCTCGTCGAGAGACGGTGCGGTACGGCTCAACGTCGCGAATGCCGCGAACGTCGCTAGAGCGATGAGGATGAACCAGACGGCCGTTTTCATAGCGTGCTCTCTCCACGGCACGGGCGCATGAGGACACGCTGCTCACGATCCATCTGAATTGCCTGCCGTGGACCACGCACGCGGATGCGTTGGAGATTAGAGGACGAACCTCAACATCTTCTTAATCATGCCTCGTGACATCCGCCGCCGTGATTTGGCGAAGCATTCGCGGGCATTTCGAACCGGGTTGACAGAGCAACAACACGAGCGCACACTTCCAACATACCCTTCGAAATGGAGGTCTAAGAAAATGTCTCCGCCGGGTCGCAAATAGCCACGATCGAGACGACGCACGCATCCCTGCGGTGGAGCCGTCGTCGATGTGTGGCCTATCTCACAATTCGCTGACTTTACCCGCAGAGCATTCTGCTGGTTCTGGATGTGTTGCTGTGCGTGCATTGAGCACGCCAAGACTGGGTGAGGCGCAAGCTAAGGGCAAACGCGCAACGCCAGTGGCAATGCACCCGATGCTGGTGGAAGGGGTCGGGCGGGAACATCGATGGAGATCGAAACAGGCTCGATAGGACGTTACTGATTGCACGCGGCTCAGCGCAACGTGCCACTCCCGATCCGCAGTAGGGCAAATGGCAACTCGACTAGGACAATTCGCCGACCTCTAGGTCGCACTGTCCGTGAGTGCCCGCCCGGCAGATCAGAGGCAGACGGCAGGGCCCACACGCAACGGCGTCGAAACAGATGAGCACTTTAATCGATCCGGCGAGCCCGGGGGGCCTTCGTGCCCCACCGGGCTTTGTCTTTCCGGCGCCGGGAGTAAGCACCGGCATGCAGCTTGCGACGGATTGGCGAGTGAGGTCGTTACGCTGCAAGGGTTTAGAGCGCCAGGTCGTTCCGGCCAGTGAGATAGCCACACAACTGGCCTGAGGTTCAGCCCGAAAGATTGCCGACTTTGGTGCAGGCGCCTGCCGGCACGCCATCGCGCAGACGGCGGTCGCGTTCGCGGTTGCAACGGCGGTGCGCGCGATCGCAGGCAGTGCTTAGGCTGCTTGCCTTTGCCCAGCCGTCCGCGACCATATTGCCGTTCCAGACGTGTCGGGAGAAATAGACGCATTGCTTGCGGCCGGCCTGGGCCTCCTGGGAGACGCTCGCGCCGAATGCTGCTGCCGCGGCAACAGTGAGTGCAAGTGCTGAAAGACGCTTCATTGAAAAACTCCCATTCCTATCGTTGTAGGAATTGGGTCGCTCGTGCGGTTCATCGGGTTCAAAACGTAACGTATGTTGGCAAGCCGGGTGTGGCCGTCTTTCGCGGCACCTGCCGCGATCAGGAGTTCTGGCGAGCCGCCGTCTTTAGCGCGTCGTCGGCCGCGAGGAATGCCGCCACCTCTGGCGTTGGCTCGGGGGCTTCCGCCTCTACACCAACCTCTTGCATCAATCGTGCGATGGGTACGAAGCGCTTCTCGGCCCGGTCGTAGAGCCCGCCTTTGAACAGCGCGTGGGCCGCGAGCTGCCCATCCTTGGCGCCGCCCATGACGACGAAGCGCTGCTCCATGACGACGGCCTCGCGGCTCCAGGTCAGGATGCGTGTCTCGATGGCGAAGCGCTGGAACAGCGTCAGCTCGCGCCGGTAGCGGATCTTGATTGCTGAGGCGACCGGCGTCCAGCGATGTCGCAGAGCGGCCTTCATCAGCCCGCTCGCAGCCATGACATCGAGGCGGCCGAGGTCCATGAGTGTCAGATAGCGGCCGTTGTTGAGATGCAGGCTGGTATCGAGATCGTGGGGCCAGACCCGGAAAGCCAGCCGTGACACTCCTTCCGGCACTTCGAGGTGCGGACGGAAGCGGAGCGTCAGCAGATACCAGAGCAGGCGGAACCAGAGGTTCATGGCAGTTGCTTCCAGGCGTTGCTGGCGAACCGGGGATCATGACAACGCCGGTGATCCTAGCTAATCTTTACGTAAACGTCAACTTAGGGGCCCGGGGACAGTGTCACGTGCTAGCTCGCCGTGGCCCCTGCGGCCTTGAGCGCGCCGCAGCGTTCTGCGACTGTCACGTCTGTGATTTGCCGTTTGAAAGCGCTGGCACGGGCGACGGTATGAATTGGGTGCAACGAGAAGGCGATGCTATAGCTCGCGCGCCCGCGCGCCTGAGCCGAGCCGGCTTGCATCGCCCAGACAGATCCGCACACCGTTTCATCGGGTTGGCGCTTTTGACTTGGGCTATGAGCGCGATGCTCGCCGATGTAAGCGCGGCTGCGCCTCCGGCCGGTGACAATCCTGCCGCCGCCGCGGCCGCCGCACTGGCGCGAGGCGAACTCAACCAGGCGGTGCTGACCTATTCGACCGCGCTTGCCGAGACGACTTTGCCCAACGACCGCCGGGCCATGCTGCTCAACGATCGCGCCGTTGCCTACGGCCGTCTGGGCCAAACGCGGCAGGCGTTCGAGGACTTCAACAAGGCCGTGCAGCTCTTTCCAGAGTATGCGGCCATCTACAACAATCGTGGCAGCCTGCTGCTGCGGCTTGGACAGTCGGCCGAGGCGGTCAAGGATTTCGATCGTGCGCTAGTGCTCGCACCGGGCTATGCGGCTGCCTACAACAATCGCGCCGGTGCGCTCATGGGTGCGGGTGACACCGAGGCCGCGGTTCGCGACTTCACGCAGGCAGTCCGTTTGCTGCCGGCAGCCGCGCCGCCGCTCGCCGGCCGCGGCATCGCGCATCTGTCGCTCGGTCGTCCCCACGCAGCGATCCGTGATTTCTCGCGCGCGGTCAAAGCCGACACGACCTTCGCGCTGGGCTACCGCAAGCGCGCCGAGGCCAAGCTCGCCGTCGGTCACTTCGACGAGGCGATCGAGGATCTGTCGCGCGCTGTCGCCTTCGACATCACCAGCGCCGACACGTACCGGCTCAGGGGGCGCGCCTACCTGCTGATGGGCGACACCGCCTCGGCGATCAAGGATCTGTCTCGTGCCATCGAGCTTGCGCCGGCCGACGCGCGCATCTTCGCCGAGCGGGGGCTGGCGCACGCGCGCACCGGCAGTGGCAGCACTGAGGAAGCCATGGCCGACCTGTCGCGTGCCATCGAGATCGATCCGCGCAATGCCCGCGCCTTTGCGTATCGCGCGATCGTCTACAAGGAGATGAACCAGACCGACGTAGGCATGAAGGACATTGCGACTGCGGTGCGGATTGCCGCGGACGACGCCGACGTCCTGTGGGCGAAGGCAGAGATCGAGGAGGCCGTCGGGCAGCGCGACCAGGCTCTCGCCGACCTGAAGCGCGCGGTGTTTCTGGATCCGGCGATGCGGCTTGCCAGTCAGGCGCTTGAGCGTCTCGACGGCGACACCGGCGTGGCTGGCGAGATTACCGTATCGGCCGGCGGTCAGGATGGTGCCGCGGCGCTCGGCGGTTGGGGCATCGTCAAGCGCGGCGGTCGCTATTTTGCGGTGAACCCGGCCTTCCGCCGCCTCGACGTGCCGCTGGAAATGATGTCGGAGGGGCAACCCCGGCTCGTGTCATGGGAAGAACGACCACCGCCGCATCGCGGCATCGGCGTGCTCGTCTTCGATGGTGGCGCGGTCGACTACAACGGCAAGCCGGAGCGCACCGAGTTTGCGGCCATCGTCAATGCCGCGACCGGCACAGTGCTCGCCATCGAGCCGCACCGTCAGGGCGCCAAGGTCGCAAAGTGGGCGTGGAACGACACGTCGGTCTCGGTTGAGACGGTCGATGGCGTAACAGACGATATCCAACTGCAACCGGACCGCCGCCCCATGGCCGCGATGGGGCAGCGGCGCCGCTTCTCCAACGCGCGGGATGAGCAGTGGCAGCCCTGGGATGAGCCGTGGGCGGGCTCGCGCTCCTATGAGCGGCGCGAGCGTCCGCGCCGCCGGCAGTCCAAGACGCTGTTCGATTTGCTGTTCAACTGAGCAGCCACGCCTCGCCCCGGGCGTCGCGCGGCGGCAGTGAACCATCTGGCTCCGTTTGTCGTTGTGTTGACTGGTCGCGCGCGGTGCGCCCGAATTGGCCACGACGCATCAGGTTGCCGATTGCTGGAGATCCATGTCCGACGCGCCGATCCTGCTCTGGTACCGCAACGATCTACGTCTCTCCGATCATCCAGCGCTTGCCGCCGCCGTTGCGCGTGGCAACCCGGTCATTCCCGTTTTCGTATTCGACGAGGAAAGTCCGGGCCGCTGGGCGCCCGGTGGCGCCTCGCGCTGGTGGCTCGCTGGCAGCCTGAAGGCGCTCGACGCCGCGCTGCGCGAGCGTGGCAGTCGTCTGCTGCTGCGGCGCGGCCGGGCGGACGAGATCCTGGGAGCGCTCGCCCACGACACCGGCGCGGGAGCGGTTCACTTCTCGCGACGGTACGAGCCCTGGGCGATCGCTCAGGAGAAGGCGGTTAAAACCGCGCTGGAGAAGCAGGGTGCGGAGGTGCGCCGCTTCGGCGGCACGTTGCTCATGGAGCCCGAGGACATCGCCACGCAGAGTGGCGCTCCCTATCGCGTCTACACGCCGTTCTGGAGGGCGTTGTCGAGCACGTATCGCCCGGGTCGAGCTTCGCCGCCGCCCGGTGCGTTTGCCGGGCCGCGAACGTGGCCGCGTTCGGACCGTCTATCGGAATGGTCGCTCGAGCCGCGCCGGCCAAACTGGGCTCGGGGCTTCCCGGAGCGCTTCACGCCGGGCGAGGTGTCGGCACGCCAGCGCCTGGAAGACTTCCTCGCCGACACCGCGGCCCGATATGCGGATGATCGCAACCGACCTGATCTTCCAGGCACCTCACGCCTGTCGCCGCATCTGGCGCATGGCGAGATTTCGCCGCGTGCGATCTGGCTGCGGGCTTCGGCTCCCGGTGAGGGGGACACAGGCGGCGACAGGGGGCGCGAGACTTTTCTCAAGGAGTTGGTCTGGCGGGAATTCTCGTCCCACCTGCTGTTTCATTTCCCAACGTTGCCGTCCGATCCCTTCCGGCCCGAGTTCGCCGCCTTTCCGTGGCGCAGCGACGGCGCGGGACTGAACGCGTGGCAACGTGGCCGCACAGGCTTTCCCATCGTCGATGCAGGCATGCGCGAGCTTTGGGCAACAGGGTGGATGCACAATCGCGTGCGCATGATCGTCGCTTCGTTCCTCATCAAGGATCTGCTCATTCCCTGGCAGGAGGGTGAGGCCTGGTTCTGGGATACGCTGGTCGACGCCGACCTCGCCAACAATGCAGCAAGCTGGCAATGGGTTGCGGGCTCGGGCGCGGATGCGGCACCCTATTTCCGCATTTTCAATCCAACGACGCAGGGCCAGAAGTTCGATCCCAGCGGCGATTATGTCAGACGCTGGGTGCCGGAACTTGCCGGCCTGCCTGATGGCGTGATCCACGCGCCGCACACAGCCGAAGCCGGCGTGCTTGCCGCCGCGGGCGTAGAATTGGGCCGCACCTACCCAGAGCCGATCGTCGATCACAAGGCCGCGCGGGAACGCGCGCTAGCGGCCCTCGAAAAGACGAAGAGCTGAGGTCTGCTGTCTGTAGCTTGCGCTTGCAATCAATGCGGCGGTGCGGCCACGGTCGAAGGCTGGCAGATTTTGGGTCGCATTTTAGGGTTGGCGGCAAGGTTCGATTAAGCAAACTGCATCGTTTGAAGGGCTATAGCTACGGCATCGGTTTGCGTTGCGGTGGGAGTTGCCAACACATGATCAGGTCCTGTCTCACGAGTGTTGCGGCCATCGCCGCCGCTCTGTCTCTCAATGCTCCGGCCATTGCCGGCCCCGGCTCGGTTGCGCCAGCAGCGCCGGTTGCACCCGCCGCTCCGGCGGCACCCAACGCCAGTGCGACCTCGCAGGGCGCCATGGTGCCGACGGCTGCAGCCGCGGCAGCAGCACCCACGGTGATTGCACCGGTTGCCGTTGCTCCGGCAGGCGCCGCCGTCACTCCTCCGGCCGTTGTCGCTCCGACGGTTCCCGCTGCCGCGCAGACCGCCGCCGTCGCGCCGCAGGCCCCGGCACTGCCCGCGCAGAAGCCGGTGCCGGAGATCACGCTGCGAGTCGCGATCGATCTGTCGCACCAGCGTATGGTGGTCTCCGAGGGCGGGCATGTCCTTCACGAGTGGCCGATCTCGTCGGGCCGCTCCGGCTACCGGACGCCCACCGGCACCTACAAGCCGCAGTGGATGTCCAAGATGCACTACTCGCGCAAGTACGACTGGGCGCCGATGCCGTATTCGGTGTTCTTCCATGGCGGGTTCGCCATCCATGGCACGTACGCGACGGGCATGCTCGGCCGTCCGGCCTCGCATGGCTGCGTGCGTCTGGCGCCGGGTAACGCAAAGAAGCTGTTCAATCTGGTGTCGAGGCACGGGCGCCCGCACACGCAGATTTCGTTGACGGGTTCCGCGCCGGGCGGATCGCGCGCAGTTGCCGGCCGTTCGAGCCGCTCGCGCTACGCGAGCACGTCGCCGAGCAGCAGCTATTCGAGCGGCGGCTCTGGCTTCTTCCTGTTCGGTGCGCCGTCCGAGCCCGTGGTTCGCAAGCGCTCGTCGGCGAAGCCGCGCATTATCTATCGCAACGGCCAAGCCTACGTTTACGTCGGTCGCAACAAGCGTGCGCGCCGGCAGTATTCGAACTACTGAGCTGAGATTGCTTCCGATCGCGGATCGAAGGGGTGGCGTAGTCGCCGCCCCTTTTTTCTTGCCGCGTTGACGTCAGAACGGGTTCCACGTCGGGTGCGGCGTAAACCGCACGTATCCGACGTTGGCGCCGAGACGCAGACCCAGCCCGGTTCGGATCGGGGCCATCAGCACGTTGCCGCCCTTGAGCAGCGTCATGCCGACACCGCCGACCAGATAGGCTGAGCCATCGACGCCAACGAAGCGACGGTACAACCCCTCGGGCGCTGCCAGACTGTAGACGAGAAACAGCGTGCGCGAGCCTTCCGCGCCGAAGTCGTAGCCGAGCGATGGCCCGTGCCAGTAGACGGTTTGCATGCCGCCGGCGCGCATGTAGAGCTTCCCCTTGCCGTAGCGCACGCCTGCCAGGAACGCTCCGCCACCTTCCGCGCCCAGCACGTAGCCCGTGGGCCGGCCGTAGCTGGAGAAGGCGTGCTCGATGACGCCGGCAAGGCCGGTCGAGATCGAGCCGAAGAAGCCACGCGTCGCTTCGCGGATCTCTTCGATCGTGAAGCCATCTTGCCCGGGAGACACAGGCCCGCCGGCCGGTCCACCCGCGGATGGAGGCGCGGTGAGCGCGACATCGGCCGAGGGCGGGGGCGGGGGCGGAGCCAGCGCAGTCGTACGCGTGTCCCAGTCAGATGCGTTACCCGCGGTGCGGGGCTTGTCCGTCGCCGGAGCGGGAGCAGCGCTACCCGGGCTGCCGGGCGCAGATGACCCGTTTGTGGGCGCGTGTGCGGGCGCATTGGTGCGCGCGGGCGATCGGGTGTCGCTGGCGTCGGAAATGGCGCGGTCGAGCTTGGCGAGTGTGTATTCGGACTTGCGTCGCATCACGGCGAGCAGCTCGGCCGCCGCGCGTTGGAGATCGTCGAGCTTGCTGCAGTCCGGCCGGGCGCCGGTTCCGAGCTCCCCCAGGTCGTCGATGCGTGACAGGAGGGCGTTCGCTTCGGCATCGAGTGCGGCGATGCGCTGGTCGTGGAGCTGCTGGATCGCCTGTTCTTCGGCCTGGGCATCGCTCCAGCTGCGCGCTTTCTGCAGCGCCTTGAGCCGCGCCTGTACCTCCGGCGACATCCGGGCGTTGAATTCGCGCAGACGCGCCCCGGCATCGTCGACGGCGGCTGCAAACGATTCCGGCGTGCATGCCGCTGCATCGGGGGCGGGTGCCGCCGTTGCGAGCCGCACCGGAGTAGCGATCGTTAGAAGAACGGCCAACGTCACGCCCATGCGGCCAAGCCGCGCAGGTGGACACTGCGATGTGCTGCCAAAAGTGTTCATGGCGGTCCCAGTCATCGTTGACGGACGGCTGGGAAACGCCGGCCGTCGTCTAGGGGTTCGATTTGATCGTCTTGACCACCGATGACGTTGGCCGCGTGCTCAATGCCGCGGGCAACCCCTTGATGCTCTCAGCGACCATCTCGTCATACTTGGCGATCGTCGTCACGCCGTCCTTGGGAGTGAGATGGACGATGCGATAGCCCTTCTGTTTCAGCGCGGCGAGCAGGTCGGGCAGCGCCTTGGCGGTCGACGGCTGGATATCGTGCATCAGGACGATGCCCTTGCCGTGTTTATCCAGCTTCTTGAGCACGTTCTTCACGATGTTGGCCGGTGCCTGCACCTTGAAGTCGAAGCTGTCGATGTCGGTCGAGAAGATGGCCATATTGCGGGAGGCCAGATGCTCGAGCGTATGCGTCGAATGGCGCAGGAACGGATACCGGAAGAACGGTGCGGTATCTCGGCCGGCAGCCTTTCGCACGGCGGATACGCCACGCTCGATCTCGTTCAGCGCATCCTCGTCCTTGGCCTTCGACAGGTCGGAGTGGTTGAATGTGTGCGAGCCCACGGTGTGACCATCCGCCAGAACCTCGCGCAGCACCTCGGGATAGCCGACGGCGAGCTTGCCGACCGGGAAGAAGGTCGCTTTCACACAGTGCTCGGCCAGCGTCTTGAGGATCGTGCGTGTGTGGGAGGGCAGGGGACCGTCGTCGAAAGTCAGAACGACCTCGCCCTGTTCCAGGAAGTCATGCGCCTTGTAATGCTCGAAGCCGAAGCCCGGGCCGCCGGTGGTGTCGATCTGCACCGTGCGGGAGACACCCAGTCCGTTTGCGTTGCCTGGGCAGGGAGCGGCGGTCGCGGCTGGCGCAGCGAGGGTCCAAGCCGCGGCGGCGATACCCAAGGCCATGCAAAACGTAGAACGCAACATCATCGTCGTGCCTCCCGGAAAGGGTTGTGCTCATGCGTGATGAGTGGGATCGCGCGCCGTCCCCGGCCGAGCTTGGTTAATTGCGCCAGTTGTGCGCACCCGGCACGCTATCGTCAATCGGCAAGCGGCGCTTTTGGCGGACAGGAGGGCACGCGTGCGACACCTGGCGCGGGCTGTCACAGACCGGCCCGGGAGGGCAGGCGGCGCTCGGGCCGACCGCAATTGCGATTTGTGCCCACCGGAACAGCGTCCTGGCCACCTTCCGCATAAGGTCGTGCCCATCCCGAACGGCGGTCGCTGTGATCGCCACCGCATCAATGGAGGATCGCATGACCAACCTGCTCAAGACCGCTCTCGTTGCCGCTCTCGCCGTCGGCGTCGGCGCATCCAGCATGCTGGTGACCGGCGAAGCCGAGGCCCGCCGCGGCAAGGGCTATTTTAGCCAGACCTACGAGTTCGACCGTCCAATGAATGGCTACGAGGGCCACTCAGCCGTGCCGGGCTACTACTGCACGTACAAGAAGTTCCCCAAGCGCGACTGTTCGAGCGGTTCGTGCAAGATCGTCGGCTGGACGCTGGAGCAGACCTGCTACTAAGTCCACCAAATTGATCGTGTCACAACCTGGAAGGCCCCGGCGTGCCGGGGCCTTCGCTTTCTCTGCCTGAAGACCCTGAGGCGGAGAGGCTACCGCCGTTCCAGGCGCCGTAAGCCTTCGGTCGCCTCGGGGTGCTTGGGGTCGCGGGCGAGGGCCTCGCGATAGTCGGCGAGCGCCAGCGATGTCTCGCCCATCGCTTCGCGGATCTGGGCCCGCGTGTCCCAATAATTGGCGTTGTCCGGTTCCAGGCGGATTGCCTCGTCCGCATGCGGCAAGCCGTCCTCTGCGCGGCGCTGCTTGAGCCGGATCCAGGCTAGGTTGTTTTGCGCTTCGGCAAACGTCTTGTCGATCTCGATGGCGCGCTCGCAGTCACGCTCCGCTCCGCTCCAGGCGCTGCGATGAATGAGCACACGGCAGCGGTCGACGCGCGCCATGGCGTCGTCCGGATTGAGTTCCAGCGCCCGGTCGAAGTCCTTTTCGGCGGCGGAGCTGTCGCCCATGTGCTCGCGCGCACGCCCGCGTTGACGCCAGCCATCGCCATCCTTGGGGGCGCGCTTGATGTAGCCGTCGAAGTCGGCGGCGGCCTCCTCGTGATTGCCCAGCCGCAGGGCCAGCAGACCGCTGTTGTAATAGGTAAGCGCGTATTCGGGATCGAGCTGCCGGGCCTTGGCGTAGTCCGCTGCGGCCTTGTCGTTGTCCTCGAGCTGATAGTGCCCCGTGCCGCGACTGTTGTAGTATTCGGCGACGTTGGGTGCGAATTCGATGGCGCGGTCGTAATCCTCGACGAGTTCCAGCCATTGGCGCAGCGCGCGCCGTACCTCGCCGCGATTGCGATAGGCCAGCGCCTCCTTGGGCCGCATGGCGATGAGGCGGTCATAGACAGCAAGCGCGCCGGTGTGGTCGGCTTTGTTGAAGAGGACCACCGCACGCTGGGCGAGTGCGTCGTAGTTGTCAGGATCGATTTTCAACGCCAGATCGAGATCGGCGAGCGCCTGGGCGGGCTTGTTCATCCGCGTATGGAGAATGCCGCGATTGATAAGGGTCACGAGCTGCCGCGGCTCCAGGGTCAGCGCCTTGTTGTAGTCGGCCAGCGCAGCCTCGTTGTTGTCGAGCCGCATATAGGCGAGCCCTCGGCTGCCGTAGGCCTGAGCGTAATCACGATTGATCGCGATGGCCTCGTTGAGGTCGCTGATGGCGGCCTGGGCCTGCTTGAGGTCGAGGCGCACGATACCCAGGTTGTGGTGGTAGGCGGCGTTGCGGCCATCGAGCTGCAGTGCGGCCTGCGCATCGGTGAGCGCCCGCTCCAGATCGCCCTTGCGCCGGTAGGTGATGCCCCGATAGCTCAGGGCCTGCGCGTGCTTGGGGTTGCGTTTCAGCGCCTCGTCGTAATCGGCGATGGCCCGGTCGAGTTCGCCGGCCTCGTCGTACGCGTCTCCACGATTGAAGTAGACCTCTGCGCCGTCGGCGCCGCCGGCGATTGCCTCGGTATGCAATGCCACCGCCTTAGCGAAGTTCCCCGCCTTTCGCTCCGCCACACCCTTGGCGATGAGACTTTCAATTTCCGCCTTCGAGAGGCGTCCGCCGCTGGGTGTCTCGCGCCGCGCCGCTGATCGCTCTCGCGGCACCTCGGGCGACGTGCCGACGCGCCGGTCGGAGGGCTCGACGGGCCGGCGTTCGGCCTGCCGGGCCGGCGGCTTCTTTTCCGGTGTGAAAATGTCGGAGATCTTGGGCAGCGTAACGCGATCCTTGAGGGTCGCGATGCCGCGCCAGACGACGAGTCCGCCGAACAGCAGGATCAGCAGTGGCAGGACGATGGCCAATGCGATGGCGACCGGGCTGTTTCCGTTCGAAGCAGACGGTGCGGCGGCGCTACCTGGAGCGTCGGCCCGGGCGGCCTGATTCTGGTCCAGCACGGAAACACGTTCGGCGCGCACGCGAGGCGCTGCACCGGTGGAGGGCGCGCGTGCGTGGCGTCCGGTTGCCGCCGCGGCTTCGGCCTGCTCGGGCGGTGCGCTGGCCTCATCGTCCTCATCGGCCTCGCCATCCGCAATGTCCTGCTCCGGCATCTCAGGATCGGCGAACACCGGTTGGCTGGCGATAGGTTGCGACCAGGGACCGGTGTCTCCTGTAGGCGCGGTAACGTCGCCGGGCTCTAGGGCGTCACCGGCTTCGCTTGCGCCGGTCTCGTCGGGATCGCCGTCGGCGACGGTCCCGCTGTGGTCGCTGCTGCGCCGGAAGTCGCTGGGGCGCGTGTCCTGATCGTTCCACGGACTGGGGTTCAGTTCGGCGCGGTAATGGTGCTCGGTGTCCCTGTCGGCTGTCAGGTCCGGGTCGGCTTCCTCACCGCTGGCGGGTTTGCCGGAGTCAACGGACGGCGCTGTCTCCTCGGCAGCGAAGGATTCGTCCGCGTCAGTGCCGCGTGCGCCTGAAACCGACGCGGTCGCCTCCTCGTGCGCTGGAATATCCCATGCCCCAGGGGGATCGAGTTCGGTGGGCGGACCATCGGACTGAGGCGCGTGCGAATCCGGCGCGCCAGATTTAGCACCGTCATCAGGCGTTTTGTCCGTTGGCTGCTTGTCCGGGGAGCCTTTGCCGGCAGGTGGTTTGCGCCGGAAGACGATCCGGGTTTCCTCGTCATCCATGTCGCCTCGGTCTCCGCTCTGACCGTGCCTGGAACCAGCGCCGCACGGAGCGCTCCCGTCCCCTGGATTGGGGGGAGTTCTCCTTTGCGAGTCAAGACGTCGGCGGTGGGCGGACTAGCGCTTGTCCCGCTCGCGGTCACGTTGCCAGTAGACGAAAGCCACGGTGACCATGGCGGTCAGCACAATGGTGCCGATAATGTCCGAGCGCTGAATGAACTCGTGCCAGACATCAAAACCCCGGTTCCAGCCGCTTTTGGCCGTCAGCACGTTGTTGATCATCAGGATCGCGAAGGAGGCGAACGCCGTCAGCAGGCTCGCAGCCACGACCTGGATCAGCCTCTTGGTCAGCTTGGTAACGCTGTAGCTGGTACGGCCGACAGCGAGCATCGTGCGGTCCGACATGCTGGTGCCCCCCTGCGGTTCTTCGAAGCGCGATGTTAGGCGATTCGGCGTGGCCATTCGAAGGCAGTCCCGCACTTCGGACGTTCGTAGACGGAATGCCGGACCATGCTGCAACCAAGTGAGCTTCGCGGCGCGGGCCGCATCTTGCGCCAGGGTTGTTGCTCGGGCGCCCCACATGAGCTGGTTCGCAAGTCGATAATCCCCACAAAAGAGGCGATGTTTCAGTGCTTTAAACGGCTTAAGTGACGATTCGCACTGGTTGGAAAGCCGTTTCGGGTCCGATATAGTGCCCGCCACATGGCGGACGCCCGAGGGCCAGAGGGACCGAGGCGCCAAGTCTCCGCCACGAATCTCGCGAGTTGTGGCCGTGCGTCTGGCGGGTTGGCGCGGTCGTGCGCCGGCCGTTGGCATGCCTTTGGGCGGACGTCGGTGAGGGCGGTCGCCCGGACGGTGCCTGGTGCGCGGTCCTCAGCGGTCGGTCAATGTAGGCCTGGGGAGCAGAAGCTGCATGAGGTGCAATCCGTGGCGCTGGCTTTGGGGTGTCATTCCCGTTGGCATCCTGGCGTTCCTCACGGTTCAGTGGGAGCATGAGCGGATCGAGGCCGATCTCAGGCAGCGCGCCGAGACGGCGCTCGCCGCTGCGGATCTGCGCTGGGCCGTTACCGCGTTCGACGGCCGCGACGGGCTCATCACCGGTCAGGCCAATGCCGACGATGCCTCTGACCGGGCCAGCAAGGTCGTGCGAGATGTCTGGGGCGTTCGCATCACCGACACGCGCACGCACCTGCTGCCCAAGATCGATCCCTATGTCTGGGGTGCCGCGTTGCGCGGCAACGGCCGCGTTCGCCTACACGGCTATGTGCCGAGCGACGAAGCACGCAGTGCGATCATCGGCGTGGCCAAGGCGAGTTTTCCCGAACGCGAGATCGAGGACAGGCTGGAGCTTGCGCGCGGTGCACCTGAAGCCAACCTCTGGCTCGGTGGCGTCGGCTTCGCCATCAAGCAGCTCGGCGGCCTGAGGTCGGGCACCGTCAATGTGCGCGGCACGGGGCTTTCGATCGAGGGAGAGGCGGAGAGCCTCAACGAGTACAAGAGCGTCAAGGGCGCCCTGCGCTCGGGACTGCCGTCGGGCATCACGCTGGTCGCCGACCGGGTTCAGCCCCCCGTCGTCTCGCCGTTCGTCTGGTCGGCCAAACGTAGCGGCAACCAGCTGCTCATTACCGGGTACGTCAGCGATGAGGCGCAACGCGAGCAGGTTTTCGCGCTGGCCAAGAAGTCGTTTCCGCGGCTCGCGATCGTCGAGCGGCTGGAGGCCGCACAGGGTGCGCCTGAAGGGTTCGCGGCCGTCGCCAAGGCGGGCCTTGAGCAGTTGTCGCAACTCAGTGCCGGCGAGGTTCGTCTCAGCGACCGTACCCTGCGCGTGGTCGGTGAGGCGCCCGACGAGGGCACAGCCCAGTCCGTCGTGAAGGCGCTCCGTGGTTCCGCCAAGGGCTACGCACTCACCGAGCAGATTACTTATCCGAAGGCCAAGCCTGCAGCGGTCAGCCCCTACGTGATGGGTGTGGGGGAGGAGAATGGCATCATAGTTGTCACAGGGTACGTGCCCACCGACGACGCTCGCTCCGATGTCATGGGGCTCGTCCGACGCCGCTACGCCAATCGCGAGGTGCGCGACCAGTTGGCGCTCGCATCAGGCGAGCCGCCGGGCTGGCGCCAGTGCCTGGATGCGGGCCTCGCCGCCATCGAGCCGCTCACCGGCGGCCGCCTCGCTATCTCGGATCAGAAGCTCACTGTATGGGGATCGACGCGTGACGAGGCGCTGGCGGAAAAGGCGCCGGGTGAGCTGCGCACTGCGGCCAACCGTGCGTGCACCGTCGATGCCCAAATTGTCTATGACGCTCCACCCGAGCCGGAAATCACGTGGCGCGCGGTCTACGACGGCGACAGCCAGTTGATCATGGAAGGGGACGTCATCGACGCGCGCACGCGCGCCGCACTCGTGCAGAGCGCCGGTCGGTTGTTCCCGAAGGCCAACGTGATCGATCGCATGAGCCTTGTAACGGCACCCTCGTCCAAATGGCCGGTGGCCAGCGAACTTGGGCTCAAGCTGCTTGCGGCACTGCGCCGGGGTGAAGCTGTGCTGAACCGGCAGGAGCTTCTGATCCGCGGCGAGGCCAAGGATGCGGCGGTGCTGACCGGTGTGCGCGAGCAACTGCAGCGGCAGGTGCCGAAGGGCTACACGGGGCGCGAGGTCATCGAGGTGCGCTCCGACGCGATGATCTGGGCCGAGCAGGAAGCCAAGCGGAAGGCGGAAGACGATGCGCGGCGTCGTGCCGAGCAGGAGGAAGCCCGCCGCAAAGCGGAGGAAGAGGCCCGGCGCAAGGCCGAAGAGGAGGCGCGCCGCAAGGCCCAGCAGCAGACGCGAGAAAGCGAGGTTCAGGCCAAGCGGCGCGCGGAAGCAGATGCCTGCCAGACGGCCATGCGAGAAATCGCGGTTAGCGGCACGATCCGCTTCGATTGGGCAAGTGCCGATCTGCACCGCTCCAGCCGGCCGACGCTCGATCGCCTCGCGCAGGTAGCCATGGCGTGTCCCGACGCTACCATTGAGATCGAAGGCCATACCGATGCCGAAGGTACGCCCGAGCGCAACGAGCTGCTCTCGGAGCGCCGCGCGCAATCGGTTGTGAGCTATCTGGTGAACTCGGGCGTGCCGACTGGGCGCCTCAAGGCCGTTGGCTACGGAGCCAGCCGCCCCATCGCGGCCAACGACACTGCGGATGGACGCGCCAAGAACCGTCGCATCGAATTCACGGTCAGGCCGGAGTAGTCGGCGGGCTGCCGCTGCCAGGAGTTGAACGATTATGGACTACCTGTTCTTGAAGTTGTTCTGGTACCTCGCCGCGGCCTTCGCGATCGGTCTCGCCGTCGGTTGGTTCTCGTGCGGCCGCACACAGAACTGACAAGCGTCGAACCGACAAGCGTCGCAGTTGCGAGGCAGTGGTGCGGCTGCCCCGGCATGGAGTTGAAGTGATGACGTACCTTCTCGGGCAGGCCTTTCTGCTGATGCTTGCGGCCTATTTCCTCGGGGCCTTCCTCGGGTGCCTGATGCGCCGGCTGTTGGCCCACCGTGTCATCGAGACGGATGTCGGCGTGCGAGATGCGATGGCAGGCGCCACCGTCGGCGGCGCGATTGGACCCACCGTGCATGTGCCGCGCAGTCAGCCCATCCCGGTGCAGCCCAAGATCGAGTACGCAGCGCCACCTGAAGGTCAGTCCGACGCGATGCGTTTCGAGCGCGCGCTTTCAGGCGTTGGCTCGATGACGGAGACGTTCGATGAGGCCGCGACAGTAACGGGAGGGCCCGGATCCCACCTCACCGATGACCAGTCGGCGTACGTGCCGGCCGCCGAACCATCGCCGCGTGTCGTGGAGCCGGAAATCCTGCGCGCGGATACAAGCCATGCCGCGCCTGCGCCATCGTCCGACGCGATCGGGCGCTCCACGGCGGCGGTCGCGGCGGCGGCAGCCGCTGCCGCGGCGGCTGCCCTGGCGCAGAGTGCGCGCGCGGAAGCCCGCGATCGTGAGCGCGAAGCCGCCGAGGCGGCCCGGCGCGCCGCTGAACGTGCTGCGGTGCCTCCGGCGCCGATCAGGGTCGTGCCAGCGGCGGCGTACCCGGCTGCCGGTGGTATGACGGGCACGTCCACCGAAGTACGCATGGGCGAACTGCCGCCGCCGGTGGTTCAGGCCCCGCCACCTGCGGCGCCGACTCCCACTCGCGCGCCAATCGATGGCGACGACCTGACACTGATCCGCGGCATCGACGCGGAGACGGCGGCTGAGCTCGCCGACCTTGGAGCGCTGCGCTACGCCGACATCACGCGCTGGACGTCGATGGAGGTCGATATCATTGACACCGCCCTCGGCACGAAGGGCCGCGTCGCACGTGAGAACTGGATCGAGCAGGCCGCGATGCTGGAGCGCGGCGTCTACACCGACTATGCGAAGCGGCGTCGGCGCGGCGAGCACGCCAGCGCGCAACCCAGCGGATTCTTTACGGCCCGGCCTCCCATGGTCGCTGCCCCGCCTCCGCTCTCGGTCAGCCCGGACGTCACGGCGCAGGCTGCTCTGAGTGCGCGGAGCGCGGGCTCAGCGGCCACCGCTGCTGCCGCGGCCATCGCGGTCGCAGCCGCGGCCGCCAACCGCGGTGCCTCCGTATCGGAACGACGGCCAACAGCGGCACCACGGACTGCGCCGGCCGCGCCTGCGCCCGCTGCTCCGGCGCGAACGCCGGCAGCCGCGCCCCCCAAGTCTGCCGCGCACGATTTGAGGGCGCACCGCCCCGATCTCCTGCAACGCATCCGCGGGCTCGACGCACACGCTCAACGCGTTCTGGCCGAACAAGGGGTCTCGCGCTACGCCGATATCGCGACCTGGACGGCCGCCGATGTGGCCCGCTTCGACGCGCTGCTCGGAATGAAGGGGCGCATCTCGCGGCAGAACTGGATCGAGCAGGCGCAGATCCTGGCCGGTGGCGGTCTCACCGACTATGCGCGACGCCTTGCCGACGACACCATGATCGTGATGCACCCATCGGCGCCGCCACCACCGGTGCGCCCCGCGCGTCTCGCTGACGCCATCCGCGAGAACACCGCGGCGGCCCGTCCCGCCGGCGGGACCGACGTCGCAGGCCTGCGCTCGGTCCGCTCCGAGGCGTTGAAACCGGCAACGCCGTCGCGAATTGGCCAGCCCGGCCGTAGTGCGGCGCGTGAGGATCTGAAGCGCATACGTGGCATAGGCGTGCTTATCGAGAAGAAGCTCAATGCGCTCGGTATTCACGCATACGACGATATCGCCAACTGGACCGCACAGGACATCGAGCGGGTCAGCAATGCGCTCGACTTCAGGGGCCGGATCGAGCGCGAGAACTGGGTTGAGCAGGCGCGCATTCTGGCTTCCGGCGGCAACACCGACTTCTCACGGCGCCTCGATCGCGGTGACATCAGCTGACGCTCGGTCCCGTATGTGCAGGGCTGCTGGGCCCCACCCCGCCTCAGCCTGCCTCGTCGAGGAAGCGGGCGATGCTCGAGATGGATGCTTCGTCGCGCAGCAATGGCGGATGGCCTTGATCGGGGACGATGAACGTCGTCAGGTTGGTGTGCCGCCGCTGCATTTCCTCGACGGTCGCGGCGGACAGGATGTCGGACCTGTCGCCGCGCAGCACCATTACGGGTACGCGTTCGAGCGCACCGAACTGCGCCCATAGCGGCGGCATCGGCCCTTCCAGCACGGAGAGCGAGCGTCCCACCGCCGGATCATAGCTAGGTGCGGGGCGGCCGGCTTTCTCGTTGAACCACTGACGGGCAACCTCGACCCACTCCGCATCCGAAATTTTCGGAAACTGGCGCTCGTTGATCGAACGGGTGATGCGTCCGGCATCCTCCCAGCTGGCAGGAGTTGGCGTGCGCCCGACATAACCGCTGATCCGCAGTAGCCCGGCGGTCTCCACGACAGGGCCGATGTCGTTGAGCACGACTGTGCCGATGGTGCCGGGCTGAGCGGCAGCCATCACCATGGCGATGAGGCCGCCGCGCGAGGTGCCGATAACGGCTACATCGGCAAGGCCGCGGCTCGTCAGGAAGTCGACCGCGTCCAGCATTTCGATCGGTACGGTGTAGTTCTTCCAGTCGGGATCGTGGTCGGAGAGACCGCGTCCACGCGTGTCGAGGGTATAGACGTCGCGGGGTGCGCCCCACCGCTTGGACAACGCGGTGGCTATGACGTGGAAATCCCGGCTGTTACGGGTCAACCCGGCAAGACAGAGCACGGGGCGCTGCCGCGATTTGCGCGCTGCGCGGTAGTGGCGGGCATAAAGCCTCAGCCCGTCACGTGTGGTGAACCAGATTTCCTCGAATGCAGCTGTGTCACTTGCCGTGGCCGTCATAGATATTCCCCGCGCGTTGATACTGATCGCTGTATCGCGGCGCGCGCCCGGAGGCCAGGGTCATCTGGTGGGGGGCAGGCACAACCCGCGACGGGCGCGTCCGGGCCATGCTAAATGCAGCAGGCGATGGCCGACATGAGATCGGTACTGTCGATTCCCGGCACTCGCACCGTTCCGTCTCCCAGAGGCGGCATGCGCCGGGTGCAACACATTGCACAAGGAGTGCTTTTCATGATCGGCAAGGCTCGGTGGTACGGCCCGGCGGCACTGGTGATGTTGTGCCTCGCCGCTTCGCTTGGTGGCGCAGGCCACGCGCTTGCCCAGGAGGCTCCGGCGGCCATCGATGCCAAGCGGCTGGAGGCTGCGCGCGGCTTGATCGAGGCGACAGGCGCCAAGAAGCAGATCGAACTCATGCTCGACGTGATGAAGGATGGCATCACCAAAGGTGCCATCGAGGCCGGCGGAGGCGCCGACCAGGCGGCCCGGATGGAAGCGGAGTTCGCCGAGTTCTCCAAGCGCTTCCAGACCTATCGCGACCAGATGGTCGACGACTTGTCGGCACTTTATGCGGAACGGTTCACGACGGCTGAGCTCGACGAGATCTCGGGCTTCTACCGGTCGGGGACAGGCGCCAAGTTCATCGCTGCCATGCCTGAGCTGATGCAGCGCGGTGGCGCCATCGGTCAGAAGTACGGCATCCAGGCCATGCGCGACCTCGAAGCGCTCAAGAAGAAGAGCGGCGACAGCAAGGGCGAGAGTAAGCCTTGACGGACAGCCGGCGCGGGAGCGCGCACCCTGCTATTGCAGGCGCAATCCGCCGCCGGTCGTCGCCGGGCGGATGAAGAAGTCGGTTTGCAGGGCCCGCTCCAGCTCGGTCGAGGCGCGCCAGATGCCGCCGTCCTCGCGCTCATGCAACGGCGCGCCGTCAAGCTCCAGAAGCGTACGTGCCAGACAGATGGGCAGCGAGGCTTCGGCAAAGGTCGTGACGTGTCGGGTCTTCTCGACGGCGATGTCCAGCGCCACCTTGTCGAAGCCGTGACCGGCGCGGATCGAGATGCGGCAAGCGTCCTCCGCGCGTGCGATCGCCTCGGCGAGCAGATTGACGACGGCTTGCCGGATGGCGCGGCGTCGCGCGGTGACCTCGATCTCATCGGCGATGTCGGTCGTTACGGTCAGATGCTTGCGGTGGAGGTCCGCCGCATGAACCTTGACCGCCTCGTGGACCACGGCTGCCAGCGAGAAACGGTCGCTGCGGGCTCTCTCGGGACCGGTCAGGACCGCGGTCATGGCCAGCGTGTCCTCGGCGCTCTTGAGCAGTTTGCGACTGCTTTCGCTGATGTGGGCGACGTACTCCTCGTAGCGAGGATGACCGAGCGGCCCGAACATCTGGCTCTCCATGACATCGGAGAAGCCGACGACCGCATTGAGTGGGGTGCGCAACTCGTGACAAACCCGCGCCATTAGTTCGTTGCGCAGGTCAGTGCGCAGGGGTACGTCCGATGCTTGCGTCGCTGAGGCTAGGGCAACGGTAGGGCAGCCAGCGGCCGGTGGCGGATCGGCAACTTCGGCGGCCTCTCCCACCAGCACTCCGTTCGCAAGGACGCCGGTAGCGGTCTTCGGCTCGCGCTTGTCGCGGTTGTCGAAGTGAGCCGATGGCGCCTCGGCTTGCGTGCTGCTGCGGATCGCAATGAGACAAACGACGAAGCTCACGACGACGGGAATGAGCACCACGATCGGGGACGGTGCGCTGGGCAACAGTGCGGCGAACGTGGCAGTGTGAGACACCGAAAGAGCCGAGAGTGCGAGGCTGGGAGCTTTGACCGTGTGCACCGGCCAAACGGCCAGGAACATCTGCAAGGGGGCCGGAATGGCGTGATGCAGCCGCAAGGCCGCTGGGTCGCCAAACGCAAATCTCCCCCGCGGGCGTGCGGACGTCGTCCACGCCATGTGAATTCCCCCGAACTCGTGTGAAATTTGCCCTTGCGCGCGGTGCCGTGCCCCCGGACCGAATCGCAATTTCAGTGTCTCAAATGCGCGACTCACCTGTCGAGGGAGTTTAATTGCGCGCAAGAGAGAAGATGGCGATCGTGAGGCGTCGAACCTTGTTCGGATGGCGACAACCGCGCAATTTCAGCCGTCGAGCGTGCGCGATACGATCTCGTACACGTCGCGCGAAAGGTTCTCTGTCGCTGCGACACGCGCCAGCGACTTGCGCGCCTCGCGGCGGCGGCGCGGCTCCAGCGCGCGCCAGCTCCTGAAGCAGCCCAGGATGCGCGCGGCCACCTGCGGGTTGAAGCGCTCGATGGCGAGCACCTGATCGGTGACGAAGCGATAGCCCTTGCCGTCCGGGCGGTTGAACTGGACGGGATTGAGCGTCGCGAAATTGCCCACCAGCGCCCGAACCTTGTTGGGCGCCGTGATCGAGAACAACGGGTGGCTCAGCAATTTGTTGAGCCTCTCAATCGTGGCGGGCAGCGGTGCGATCGCCTGGGCCGCAAACCAGGTATCGATGACGAGGTGGTCCTCCCGCCAGCGATCGTAGAAGCGTGCCAGGGCGCGCTCACCGGCTTCCCCGCCCTGGGAGGAGAGCAGCATCAGCGCGTGCGCCTCGTCGGTCATATTGCTCGCCCGGGTGGAGTGCCGCTCGGCCAGAGCGATGTCGGCTGGCGTGCGCCGTTGGACCAGAAGCGTCAGCACGGCATTGCGCAGCGCACGCCGCCCGGCCGCCGTTGCATCCGGCGAGAAAGACCCTGTATCGGTCATGCGGCGGTAGATCTGCCCCAGCTCCTTGCTGAGCGCCTGCGCGACCAGCCGTGAAAGCTGCTTGTGGGCGCGGAAAACCAGGGTCGGGTCGACGTCATGGGCGATCTCGCGCGCGACGTCGGCCTGCGTCGGCAGCTTGAGCATCTCGGCGCGGTATGCGGGCTCCAGCGTCTCGTCGGCGATCGTGGCGCCGAGTGCGCGCGCATAGGCGAGCCCGCGCGTACTGCGCTTGCCCGCCTTCAGCGCCTCGACGATTTGCACCATCGTGCGCGTCGCAAAGCTGTTGGCCGCCTGCCAGCGATTGAACAAGTCGCTGTCGTTGGCCATCAGGAATTCAAGGTCGCGATCGGTGAGGTCGAGTGTGAGGTTTACCGGCGCCGAGAAGCCGCGCAGGACGGACGGCACGGGGCGGGCCGGAATATCGACGAAGCGGAAAGCCTGTTGCCGGCGCGTGACGTGAACCACGCCGTCTGCGACTTCGGTGCCGTCGGCGAGCCGCAGCGGGAGGTCCTGGCCATCCGCTCCGACGAGGCCGAGGCGCACGGGAATGTGCAGCGGCCGCTTGCGCGTCTCGCCGGTGGTCGCCGGCAGCACCTGCGCGAATTTCAGCTCGACTGTCCTGGCGCGCGCGTCGTGTGCGACAGAGCAGACGAGTTCAGGCGTGCCGGCCTGCTCGTACCAGGTTTTGAACTGATCGAGATCGCGTCCGCTTGCGTCGGACATCGCGGCCAGGAAGTCCTCGACCGTCGCGGCCTGCCCGTCATGACGCTCAAAGTAGAGGTCCATGCCGGCGCGGAAGGCACCGTCGCCCAGGATGGTGAGCAGCATGCGCACCAGCTCGGCGCCCTTCTCGTAGACGGTGGCGGTATAGAAGTTGTTGATCTCGATGTAGGAGCTGGGCCGCACGGGATGGGCGAGCGGTCCGCCGTCCTCGGGGAACTGATGTGCGCGCAGCTGTCGGACGTCGGTGATGCGTTGCACCGTTCGCGAGCGCTCGTCGCCGGAAAACTCCTGGTCGCGGAAGACGGTGAGCCCTTCCTTGAGGCACAGCTGAAACCAGTCGCGGCAGGTGACCCGGTTGCCGGTCCAGTTGTGGAAGTACTCGTGCGCGACGACGCTCTCGATGGCCTCGAACATGGCGTCCGTCGCGGTTTCGGGCGAGGCCAGGACAAGGCGGTCGTTGAAGATATTGAGGCCCTTGTTCTCCATCGCCCCCAGATTGAAGTCGGAGACGGCAACAATGTTGAAGGTGCCCAGATCGTACTCCCGGCCGAAGCGCCTCTCGTCCCACACCATCGATCGCTTGAGGCTGTCCATGGCCCAGCCCGCGCGCTTCTCGAGACCGGGCTCCACGTAGATGCGCAGGTCGACCTTCTGCCCGCCGGGAGTCGTGTGGTCGGAGGCGATCGAGGTGAAGCGTCCGCCGACGAGCGCGAACAGGTAGCAGGGCTTGGGATGGGGGTCGCGCCACAGCGCGTAATGGCGCTTGCCCGACTTGACGGTACCGCGTTCGACAAGGTCGCCATTCGATAACAGCACCGGCGCCTCGTCGATGTCCGCCTCGATACGCACGACGTAGGTGGACAGCACGTCGGGGCGGTCAATGAAGTAGGTGATGCGGCGGAACCCCTGCGCTTCGCACTGCGTGCAGTAAACGCCGCGCGAGCGGTAGAGGCCCTGCAGGGCCTTGTTGGCGTCAGGATCGACGAAGGTGACGGTCTCAAGCCGGAAAGGCTTGCCCGGCGGCTCCAGGACCGTGAGGCCGCGGTCGTCCACGTCATAGTCGACACCCGGCGACAGCGCCTTGCCGTCGAGGGCGATGCTCTCGAGCCAGAGATGTTCGCCGTCGAGCCGGAGCGGACCACGGGCTCCCGGCGATGACGGATTTGGCCGCACCTTGAGACGCGCGCGGACGCAGGCTTTCGTCGGATGCAGGTGCACATCCAGATCGACCGTGTCGATAAGATAGGCGGGCGGCCGGTAATCCTTGAGGCGGATGTGGCGTGGCGTATCGGTCTTCATGCGTCTCTTGGGTCAGATGCGCCGCGCGGCGCGCCGGCGCCGCAACGGGCGGGGAGCGGCGCCAATCTGCCTCCTAGCACATTTTGCGCCGGGCGGGCTCGGTATGTCGGGAGCGCCCGAGCGACGCATGCGCGCTGTCTGGCCCTGCCGTGCTACAGGGAGACGAAGCCGCCTGCCAACAAGGTCGTCCGCGCAATATGCCGCCCGCGCCCCATATCTTTTCCGTGGCCCCAATGATGGATTGGACGGACCGGCACTGCCGCTACTTCCACCGGCAGCTGACGCAGCATGCCTTGCTCTATACCGAGATGGTTACCGCCGACGCCGTCCTGCATGGCGACCGCGAACGCCTTCTCGGGTTCGACAAGCAGGAGCATCCGGTGGCTCTGCAACTGGGCGGCTCCGATCCGGGCAAGCTCGCCGAGGCCGCCGCGGTCGGGGCTTCGCTGGGCTACGACGAGATCAACCTCAACGTCGGCTGCCCCTCCGACCGCGTGCAGGAGGGCCGTTTCGGGGCCTGCCTGATGGCCGAGCCGGACCTCGTCGGCCGCTGCATTCGGGCCATGGGGGATGCCGTGGGGTCGGCGGTGCCGGTCACCGTCAAGTGCCGCATCGGCATCGACGACCAGGATGGCGAGGCCGACTTCCAGAGCTTCGTCGACCGCGTGGCGGCTGCCGGCTGCCGGCATTTCATCGTGCATGCGCGCAAGGCTTGGCTGTCGGGCCTGTCACCAAAAGAGAACCGCGAAGTGCCGCCGCTCGACTATCTCCGCGTCTATCGCCTCAAGCAGGTGCGGCCCGAACTCACCGTCGTCATCAACGGCGGAATTGGCGGTCTCGACGAGGCCCGGGCGCACCTGAATCATGTCGACGGCGTCATGCTCGGCCGGGCGGCCTACCAGACGCCCTACATCCTCGCCGACGTCGACCGCCGCTTTTTCGGCACGACGGACGAGCCGGTGTCGCGGCGCCGGGCGGTTGAGGAAATGGTCTCCTACGTGGCGCGCCACATCGCGGCGGGCGGCCGCCTCAACAACGTGACACGGCATATGCTGGGGTTGTATCACGGGCGGCCGCGGGCGCGAGCGTTCCGCCGGCATCTGAGCGAGAACGGCGTCGGCCCGGCAGCGCGTGCGGAAGCACTGGTCGAGGCGCTGGCGATTGCCGAGGGGGACGCAGCGCTGGCCGCGCTGGCGGCCCAGTGATGCGCGACAGCGCGGGGGAAGGACATGCCGGTCGAGATCACCATGTCCGCCTCCGGTCTGGCGTTGCTGGTCCTGGCGCTTGCGGCCGCGGGCGCGATGGTCGGCCTGCTGTCGGGACTGCTCGGTATCGGCGGCGGCGGCATCATGGTGCCAGTCCTCTATGAGACCTTTGCGGCGCTTGGTGTCGATCCCGGGATCCGCATGCACATGGCGCTGGGCACTTCGCTCGCCGTCATCGTGCCGACCTCGTTCCGCTCCTTCTCGGCGCATCGCGCCAAGGGGTCGGTGGACATGGACCTGCTGCGCCGCCTCGGACCGTGGACCGTGCTTGGCGTCATCGCGGGCATTCTGACTGCCAGCGGCGTGTCGAGCACCGCGCTCAAGTGGTTCTGGGTCGTGTTCGGCTCGATCATGGCGTTGAAGCTCTGGTTCGGCCGCGACACATGGCGACTGGGCGACGAGATCCCCAAGAGCCGGCTCGTCGAGGCCTATGCGACGGTCGTGGGTTACGTATCGGTGCTCATTTCCATCGGCGGCGCGGCCTTCACGGTCGCCATGATGACGCTCTACGGCCGCTCGGTGTTGCAGGCGGTGGGCACATCCTCGGGCTTCGGTCCGATGATCTCGATCCCCGGTACGCTGGGTTTTATCTGGGCGGGCTGGGGCGTGGCCGGCACGCCGCCTTTGTCGCTCGGCTACGTCAGCCTGATCGGTGCGGCACTCATCATTCCACTCAGTGTGATGATGGCCCCGATGGGCGTGCGTCTTGCCCATGGCATCCCCAAACGGCGCCTGGAACAGGCCTTTGCTCTGTTCCTCTGCGTGGTCGTCTCCCGCTTCCTGTCCATTCTGTTGTCCGGTGGCTGATGGGGTGGCGCGGCCGACGACCAGCCCCTACACTGGGCCAAGTCCAAGCCAACGGAGAGGCCGCATGTCTTGCTCATCACGCTCCGCCGCACGGCATAGGTTCGCGCTGGTGCTGGCGCTCGGCGTGCTTCTCTCAGTTGGCAGCCCCGTTGCGGCACCCGCGATCGCTGAGCCATCCACGGTCCTGCCGCCAGCGATGGGCGCGGACGCTCCGCCGGTGGAACCATCCAAAGGCGACGACGGCATCTATCATCAGAAATGGTTCGTGCAATCGTTCTTCGATCTTCGCGAGGACTTTGCGGAGGCCAAGGCGAAGGGCAAGCGCCTCGCCATCATCTTCGAACAGCGCGGCTGCATCTACTGCGTGAAGATGCACACCGAGGTGCTGAAGAAGCGCTACATCAACGACTATGTGCGGGAGAACTTCGCCGTCATCCAGTTCGACATGTGGGGCGCGCGCGAGGTCACGGATTTCGACGGCGAGAAGATGCCGGAGAAGAAGCTTGCCGAGCGTTGGGGCATCATGTTCACGCCGACCGTCATCTTCTTCAAGGAGGACATCGACGGTTTGAAGGGCCAATGGGGTGCGCCGCTCGAGGTTGCGCGCATGAACTTGGGAATTGGCCCGGGGACGTTCTACGACATGTTCACCTGGGTGCGGGCCAAGGTCTACGAGAAGGACCGCAACTTCCAGCGCTTCCACCTGGAGCGCTACGCTGAGCGCGAGCGTCTGGAGAAGGAGCGAGCCACCGGCAAGGACAAGGTCAACTGACCGCTAGCGGGTCGCGGCCGAGATGCCTCAGCCGGGCTTGGCACGCGCACGAATGTCCCAAAGCGTTCCGTCCTGAGCGCGCCGGACGACCTGGGCCCGCGGCATCCGCTCGATTTCACGCGTGAGGGCGACGTAGTCGGTCCACGCCTCCGCAGGCCTCTTCAGTTGAAGCAAGCGATCCCGCCAGATCAGCAGCCGCTTCCATCCGCGCACGTCGCCGCCGTCGGAAGGCAGACTGGCGCGCGCGTTGACCATCTGCCGTGCCACTGCCTGGGCAGCCGAGTCTGCGGTGTGGCCCATTGACTGCCAGACGTCGATCGCGACCGCCGCGCGGGTGAGGACCGCGACGCTCGGCGGCGACCGCTCGTTGCGGCGATCGTCGAACAATGGGCTGTCGGATGGATCGGCGACGTAGGGGATAATGTCGAGCAGCGGCGCGATGATCGCCTCGTCTCCATGCTCGATAGACAGCAGCTCGGCTACCTCGAACAGGTAGTCGAGTGCGGCGGCGCGGCGCTCTTCCAATGGCGCGGACTCGTAGGCGGCGGCCAGGTCCGCGATGCGTTGGCGTCGCTGCGGCGCGCTGCGCGAGATCATGGCGGTGCGTGCTCTTGTCTGGAGGTTGACGGATGCTGGGCGGGCCCGGTGGCCCTTTACGGAGCCACGCTGGCATAGCGACATGAACGAGACGTTGCCGCAGGCTCGCGGAGCATTCGCTCAGATCTTCTGATTGTAGGCACCGACCTCAGGATGGGTTGCGAGCTCCGCGTCAAGGACGGCGAAGATCGCCCGCATGTTGGCTTCCGATGTAGGGCTTTCGACAACGACAACCAGTTCGGGCTTGTTGGAAGACGCCCGTACAAGACCCCAGGTGCCGTCCGCAAGTACGACGCGCACTCCGTTGACGGTGATGAGCTCGCGGATCGGCTGCCCTGCGACCGTCGTCCCTGAAGCCTTGGCGCGTTGGAAGTGTGCCACAACCCTGTCCACCACGCCGTACTTCTTGTCGTCGTCGCAGTGCGGTGACATGGTTGGCGACTGCCATGTCTTGGGCAGGGCGTTCTTGAGATCGGCCATCGACTTGTCGGGGTTGCGGTCGAGCATGTCGAGGATGGCAATGGCGGCGACGAGGCCGTCGTCGTAGCCGCGGCCGAGCGGCGGGTTGAAGAAGAAGTGGCCGGACTTCTCGAAGCCGACCAGCGCCTTGGTCTCGTGGCTGAAGCGCTTTATGTAGGAATGGCCGGTCTTCCAGTAGGTGGTCGTGGCGCCGTTGGCCTGCAGCACGGGGTCGGTCAGGAACAGGCCGGTCGACTTCACGTCGGCGACGAAGCGGGCCTTGCTGTGCAGGCTTGAAATGTCGCGCGCCAGCATCACACCGACCTTGTCGGCGAAGATCTCGTGGCCCTCGTTGTCGACGACGCCGCAACGGTCGCCGTCACCGTCGAAGCCCAGGCCGACATCGGCCTTGTGCTCGCGCACCGCGTCGGCGATGGCATGCAGCATTGTAAGGTCTTCAGGATTGGGATTGTAGCGCGGGAACGAATGATCGAGCGTGGCGTCGAGCGGGATGACGTCGCAGCCGATCGCCGCGAGCACCTGAGGTGCAAAGGCGCCCGCCGTGCCGTTGCCGCAGGCCGCCACCACCTTGAGGCGCCGCTTGAGCTTCGGGCGGTCGGCAAGCGCCTTCATGTAGCGCTCGCCCATGTCGCGAACGAAGTAGTAGCTACCGCCGCCGGGCGCGGCGAGGTCCCCTGCCAGAACGATTTCCTTGAGGCGACCCATCTCCTCGGGTCCGAAGGTGAGCGGCCGCGACAGACCCATCTTGATGCCCGTCCAGCCGTTGTCGTTGTGGCTGGCGGTGACCATGGCGACGCCTTCGACGTCGAGGGCAAACTGCGCGTAGTAGGCCATGGGAGACAGGGCGAGGCCGATATCGTGCACCTCGAAGCCGCCGGCCAGCAGGCCCGTCATCAGCGCCTGCTTCACCGAGCCCGAGTACCACCGGTAGTCGTGGCCGACGACGATGCGCTTCTTCACGCCCCGTTCGTCGAACAAGCGCGCCATGCCGAGCCCGACGCAGTTCAGTCCCATCAGGTTGATCTCGTCGGGGAACAGCCAGCGCGCATCGTACTCTCGGAAGCCGGTCGGCTTGACAAGGGGCAATCGCTCGAAGTCGGCAGAATTCGGCTTCAGGTCGGCGCGTGGCGTAGGCAGCATCGTCTGGTCCCTCATCTGGTGCGGGCGGAAGCTAGAGCCTGGCGGTCGGGGAGGAAAGTGCCCGGTTTCGGAAGAAGGTCGAATTCGGGGGGCGATCCGTCGGGGCAGCCGGACACCGGCTGGAACAGGCGGCGCTATTGAGCGCTGACCTGAGGCGGTTTGGTGGCGCGGCTTCCTCCGCCACTCAGGCTTATTCCTGGAGGACCAGCGTACCCGAGCGCATATCGACGCGGGACAGGCGGCCCAGGAAGGTCATGCCCAGCAGGGTGACATGCAGGCGCCCGGGCTCGGCGACCATTGCCTGGACGTCGCGGACGCAGATTGAATCGATGCACACGCGGTCGAGGGTGACCGGTGCGTTCTTGGCCGTGCCATTGGCGGTGCGCGAGGTGGCCGTGAAATCAGACGGCCGCACGTAGATGCCGGCGCGTTCCGCGTCTTCGTAGGTGAGCACGACCATCGAGGCACCCGTGTCGACGAGGACAGGAATATCGCGGCTGTTGATCTCGGCATCCGTCTGATAATGGCCGTGGCCGCCGGACCGCAACTCCACGGTGTCGCCGGAGCGAACGCGGGTAGCGGTCTGCTCGCGCGATGCGGTTGCCTCATCCCGCTCCTGACCGGGTGGTGGAATACCGATCAGAGCGGCATTGAAAGCGCGGATGGTATCGAAGTTCAGCAGTACCAGCGCGAGGCCTGCGGCAACGACGACCCAGGACAGCGCCTCGCGGACCACGCCCTGCATTCCCGTCGACATCGCACAACTCGCCCTATCAGGTCCGGGGCGGATGGTGCACGGCGCACGTCAGCCCCGGAGCGTGAGGTACTCGCCCGAGAAATCAAAAGACCGCAATCGTCTTAAGAAACTCATACCGAGCAGGCTTTCCGACAGTCCGCCGGGCTTGGCGACGAGCGCTTCCACGTTGCGGACCTCGATCGGACCGATCGCGATGCGTCGAAGGCGGACAGGAGCTGCGTAGGCGACGCCGTTGGCGGTGTTGACGGCAACCGTGTAGGACAGCTCGTCCACCGGAACGCCCGCCCGCTGCGCGTCGGCAGGTGTAAGGACGACCGTGGACGCGCCGGTGTCGACCAGCATCGAAACGGATGCGTCGTTGACGGTCGTGCGGGCGACGAAATGACTGTCCCGTCGCTTGCGGATGCGCACCGCGCGCTCGCCTTCGGCACCCGGTTCCATCTCGATGACGGTTCCCGGCGGCATGAGGTCTCCGGCGACGCGCGCCGCGATGCGCGAGACGTCGTCCCGGTAGGAGTAGCCGACGACGAGGCAAAGTGTCAGCGCCGCCCAGATCGACAGATGCTTGAGGGCCTGCCCGATGCGCCCCGCGTGGCCCGATAGCAGGAACAGGACATAGAGCGACAGGATGCCCGCTCCGGCGTAGGCCGCGATATCGGTTTCAGCCAGCACCTCGGCGAGCTCGGCGTTTCCGGATAGCACGAGGAACGCCACGACCAGCGCCGCCAGAAGCAGGATCAGCCACACGACCATGAGCTAGCTCCTTGCTGGGCGTCCCGCGCCGACCGAATCGGACTGGAGCCGCCGTGCTGGCAGCGCGAGCATCACGCCGCGACGTTCGTCATCCGACATCGACGACCAGCGCGCGATTTCATCTAGGGTGCGGCGGCAGCCCTTGCACAGGCCGCTTGCCGTCTCGATCTCGCACACGTCCACACAGGGTGATTCCAAGCTGGTGTCCTCGCATGACCGTCAGCCCATCGGACACGAGCCGGATGGGCTCATCGCGGCACGGAGTTCATGTAGTTGCGCGCGGAAGCGGGCGCAACGGGCTTGGGGGGATAGGACGCGCCGGACCGACCGTGAGGTGCCGCCTTCGCACTGCTATTCCGCGCCGATAAGATGCGCGTGCCTGCCATGCCGCCCGCTCCCGCGTTCGGTATGAGATGCGACCGGGGAAACGAGCTTGGGCGCGCGCGTCGAGGCTCCCGAAGCCGGGGGAGCCGCGTAAGGCCCATCCTCGCGGCGATGCCGCTCGCGGCCCAGGGGCTGCAACGGCGGCATGGCATGCATGATCCGCTTACGCGGTAGAAACGCCAAAGCCTCCGTGCCCTTGCGCAGCTCCGACCTGAGATCGAAAGAGCCGCCATGCAACTCGATGAGGTTCTTGACGATCGGCAGCCCGAGCCCGGTGCCGCCTTCCGCCGTCTGGTGGGCGAGCGAGCCTTGGCCGAACGCCTGCAGGACCTTGGGAATTTCTTCCTCGGGGATGCCTGGTCCGGTGTCGCGGACCGAAATCATCTGGCCGCCGTCCGGCGTGATCGCGACCTTGAGGGTGATGCGGCCGCCCTTGGGGGTGAATTTGAGCGCATTCGACAGCAGGTTGAGACAGATCTGACGGATGGCGCGCTGATCGGCCCAGACCTGGGGCATGTTGTCGTCGAAATCCTCCACGATCTGCAGCCCTTTGCTCTCGGCGCGCAGCTTGAGCAGCCGGTGGCAGTCCTCGGCGACGTCGATGAGCCGCATCGGCTCCTCGTGCAGCTCATAGCGCCCCGCCTCGATGCGCGACAGATCAAGGATCTCGTTGATGAGATTGAGCAGATGGCGGCCGCTGTCATGGATATTGGATGCGTATTCCTTGTAGATCGGATTGGCCATCGGCCCGAGGATCTCGCCTTTCATCACCTCGGAGAAGCCCATGATGGCGTTGAGCGGGGTCCTCAATTCGTGGCTCATGGTTGCGAGAAATCGCGACTTGGCCTTGTTGGCGGCTTCAGCGCGGCGCCGTGCCTCGTCGGAGAACGACTTCTCCTCGGCAAGCTCGGCAATCAGGGCATCCTTCTGCGCGCGGAACTCGAGCATTGCGAGTGCCGTGGTGTTGAGGCCGCGCGCCAGCACGACGAAATAGATATGAACGCCCGCCGCCATCAGCGCGAGTGCGACGTAGAAGGGGTCGGACAGAAGCACGAGGCGCGCGACGACGGCCAGCGTCATCGGGATCGTACCGGCGTACAGGATGGGGATGACGGTGGAGGCGAACGTCATGCGGATCGCCAGCACGACGATCAGCGCGGCGAACAGGAACACGTGCGAGGAGAACAGTGGCGCCTGCGCGCCGTGCATGTCGGCACCCACGCCCACGAGAGCGAACCCGGCCCAGGTGATGCCGCTTAGCAATTCGGAGAAGAACAGCCGGCGGCGCCAGGCCGGCAGGTCGATTTCGGACCGTGGCGTGAGCTGGAAGCGGCGGCAGAACTCCAGCTGCAGAACCTTGGAGGCGATGACCAGGAACAGCCAGAGGATCGCCTGCTGGACCGGCGCCCAGAACATCGAGGCGAGCGAGAAGATCGCCGACAGGCCGGTGATGGTGACGGCAGCCGAAAGCTCGTTGCGCACGAAGATGGACAGCATCTCGTACTCGAACTCGGGCTTGACGTCGCTGCCCCGCGCAAGGCGTTCGCGGGTCTCGCGCAAATCGCCGCTCGAGCGGGTGCGCGCTCCGCGACCCGCAACGGAGGGCGTGCCGGCCGAATTCGTGGGCGCGTGATCCATTCCGCTCGTCATGTGTGGCCGGCACAGGTTCGACGTTCGCTCGATCCGCGCCGGAATGTGGTATTCGGGGACGCCCTCGGAGCGCGCTCGCACGTAGTCGCACCAATTGTCCGTTAATCTCGGTCCAATTCGCTAACGTAGGGTTATCTCGATGCGGCGCGACACGGTGTTGGCAGCGATCGGGCGACGATTGTCGAGGCAACCGAGGCACATGCGTCTCATTGCCGGGCTTATCCTGCTCGTCCTGCTGGCAATCCTCGGCCGTCTGCAACCGGGGCTTTTCGAGCGCGAAGGGAAGGGGCCGACGCTCACGCCGGGCACGGAAATCTCCGGGATAGCCCGGGTGATCGACGGCGACAGTCTGGTAATCGACGGCCGGGAAATACGCCTCAAGAACATCGACGCGCCGGAAGGGCGGCAGATCTGCCAGCGCGACGGCCGGGACTGGTCCTGCGGAGAGGCGGCCGCACGCGAGCTACGGGCGCTGGTGGGCAACCGCACCGTGCGCTGCCGGTCGGTCGAGATCGACAAGCACGACCGGGCGCTGGCGCTTTGCGTGGCAGGCACAACCGATGTCAACCGGGCCATGGTGGAGCGCGGCTTCGCGGTGTCGTTTGGTGGCTACCGCAGCGAGGAGCGTGCGGCGCAACACGAGCGGCGCGGACTTTGGAGCGGTCAGTTTCAGATGCCGCAGGAGTGGCGGCACGAGCGCGGGATCGGTAAATGATCGACCGGGGGCCCGTCGACCGGCGCCTCGCAGACCTGAGCAGAGACAGCCCCCATGCATATCATTGAGACGCGAGGCGCACCCAATCCCAGGCGCGTCCGGATCTTCCTCGCGGAGAAGGGTATCGACGTGCGCTTCGAGGATCGCGACCTGATGGTTGGAGCGCTGAAGTCACCGGAGTTCACCCGCCTCAACCCGTTCCAGCGCGTGCCCATTCTCGTGCTCGATGACGGCACCGTGCTGACCGAGACCGTGGCCATTTGCCGGTATTTCGAGGAGCTGCAACCCGAGCCGGCCCTGTTTGGGCAGGGCGCGCTGGGCCGCGCCGAGGTCGAGATGTGGCAGCGGCGGGTGGAGCTGGGATTCTTCTACCCGGTGGCTCAGGTTTTCCGGCATCTCCACCCGAAGATGGCGCACCTGGAGGTGCCGCAGGTGCCGCAGTGGGCGGAGGCCAATCGGCAGCGTGCGCTCGAAGCGCTGGCCATCTTCGAGGACAGGCTCGCCGACCGGCCCTTTCTGGCAGGCCATTCCTATTCGATTGCCGACGTCACTTTTCTGGTGGCGCTGGAGTTCATGAAGCCCGCCCGCATCGACAGGCCCACGGGGTACGCCAACGTGGCGCGCTGGCATGAGGCCGTGGCGGCCCGCCCGAGCGCCGCGGCATAAGCCCGAAGTTCGCCCGGGACCGTTGCGTTTGTCGTCGCAAGGCGGCAGATGTTCCCCAGGGAACAGCGCTCGGAGCCGTGGTGGGCTAGAAGCGACGGTTGGGAGACTGGTCGGATGGTACTCCGATGAAATTGACGGTCATCGGTTCGGGCGACGCGTTCGGCTCGGGTGGGCGCCTGCAGACGTGCTTTCACGTTGCCGCGAGCAGCGGCAACTTCCTGATCGATTGTGGCACCACGTCCGTCATCGGTTTCAACGGCCTGGGGCTCGATCCCAACCGCGTCGGGACGATCCTGATCTCGCACCTGCACGGCGACCATTTCGGCGGCCTCGTCTGGTGGATGCTGCATGCCAAGCACGTCTCCCGGCGCACCGCACCGCTCGACGTCGTGGGGCCGCGCGGGATCGAGGAACGCTACCGGCAAGCCTGCGAGGTGCTTTTTCCGACATCCTCCGCCGATCCGGAGAACTTCAAGCTCCAGTTTCACGAGATCGAGGCCGGCACGCCGATGCGCATCGCCGGTTTGACAGTATCGGCCTTCCTGGTGCGCCATCCTTCGGGGGCACCGTCGCATGCCCTGCGCATCGAGGTGGACGGTCGCGTCCTCGCCTTCTCCGGCGATACGGAATGGGTTGACGCGCTGATCGAAGTTTCCGCGGACGCCAACCTCTACATCAGCGAATGCTACGGCTACGAGCCGCCGACCAAGTTTCACATGTCGTGGCGTGTAATCGAGGAAAACATGCCGCGCATCACCGCGCGCCAAGTCATGCTCACGCATATGGGGCCCGCGATGCTGGAGCAGGTGCGGCGGGTCGAAAACGATCGCATCCTGATCGCCGAAGACGGTCTGGTCCTGCATATCGAGTGATGCGGGAAGCGAGCCAGATCTGCAGTGAGGCTGCCATCCGGTCTGTTCGTGCGGTGTGGCCATGACGTCGGGCTCCTGCGGCGGTTCCCCGCCCGCCAGCGGCGATGCGGCATTCGCTTCGCTATTGGACCGCATAGCCCGCTGCCGGATCTGCCGGGATCAGCCGGTGGGATCGCCGCTGCCGCATGAGCCACGTCCTGTCCTGCAGGCTGACCCGCGTGCCCGGCTGTTGATCACCGGTCAGGCGCCCGGAACCAGGGTGCATGCCTCAGGCCGCCCATTCACCGATCCATCCGGCGACCGCCTGCGCGCGTGGCTGGGGCTCAGCTCCGAGGCCTTCTACGATCCAGCACGCGTGGCGGTGGTGCCGATGGGGTTCTGCTTTCCCGGGCTGGACGCCAAGGGCGGCGACCTGCCGCCGCGCACCGAATGCGCTGTGCATTGGCGCGCTCCGGTCCTCATGCATTTGAGCGCGATCAGGCTCGCCGTTCTCGTCGGGGGCTACGCGCACCGCTGGCACATTCCGCAGCGCGAGAGCATGGCCGATCTTGTGCGACGCAGCTTTGAGAGCGACCTTCGTCTCGATGCCGCGGGGCCCCGGATGCTTGCGATCCCGCATCCGTCCTGGCGCAACAACGGGTGGCTCAAGCGCAATGCGTGGTTTGAAGCCGAAGCGGTTGCGGCGCTGCGTGCGCAGGTGGCGCAGGCGCTTTCTGGCTGATGGTGGCGGCGCACGCGCGTCGCCACGCCATCATCACGCGGCCGCGCGGCCTTCCGCTGCGGCCTGAGCGCGCGTCTGGGCTTCGGCGGCAGCGGTTGCGGCCGGCATCCAGCGTGCCCGATCGGCCTGCTGTTCCAGATCGTCGCGCAGGAAGTCGAGATCGAATTCCGCGCCTTCGAGCGCGGCCAGAATATCGTCGACTGGGATGTGGCGCGCACGCGCGGCGGCCCAGACGATGGCCGAACGCAAGCCCGACTTGCAGTGCGCCAGCACCGGGCCTTCGAGGTTGGCCAGCGCATCCTCGGTCGCCCCGACGACGGCGTCGGTGAACAGATCGAGCTTGCCGGCGGGAATGTGGCGGTACACGAGACCGTGGCGCCAAGCGAGCGGTGCGGCGGCCTGGGCGGACAGCTGCCCCTCCTCCTCGCCTTCGGGGCGGTTGTTGATGATGGCACGGAAGCCTCGTCCCGCGATCTCAGCGAAATCGTCCGGGCCAAGCGCACCCGTCACTGCGAATTCCGGCGTGATGTAGACGATCTCGGTCATGACGGGGCTCCGATAAGCGTGTCGGCTTGTCCCCAAGATATCGCGGTCATGAGACGCGAAACAAGGGACGGAGGGCACAGGGCGGCAAAAAAATACCAATTTATCCGTCTATCTATCGACAGAGCGAAAAAATCATCCTAGATGGGGAGGAGAAGGAAATCTGATGCCTCCGGGAGGGCACCCGTCATGCTGGACGACATGGACATCAAGATACTCGGTCTGCTCCAGGAGGACTCGACCCGCCCCGTCGCTGAGATCGGCAAGGAAGTGGGGCTGTCCACCACGCCGTGCTGGCGCCGCATCCAGAAGCTCGAAGAGGCGGGCGTCATCCGTCGGCGCGTGGCGCTGCTCGATCCGGCCGCGGTCAATGCCGGCGTGACGGTGTTCGTATCGATCAAGACCGACCAGCACTCGCTTGCCTGGCTGGAACGGTTCCACGGCGCCGTGGTCGACTTTCCGGAGGTCGTGGAGTTCTACCGCATGTCCGGCGACATCGATTATCTGCTGCGCGTGGTCGTGCCCGACATCGCCGCCTACGACGTCTTCTATAAGAAGCTCATCGAGCGCATAGAGATCGCCAAGGTGTCGTCCGCCTTCGCGATGGAGCAGATCAAGTACACGACAGAGTTGCCGCTGGAGTTCGCGAAGCGTGCGAACCGGCAAGGCGAAAGCGGCTAGCTCGGTCCATGCCGTCCGCCTGCCAGCGGACTCAGTAGCAGTTGCGGCAGAACTGGCCGACGCCGGTGACGTACCGGTGCCGTTGAAAGATCGGTGTCAGCGCTGGCACGCCGGTGTCGTAGCCGCAACGGCAGCACAACTCGTGCCCGTGCTCGGAAATGAACGCTGGATCGACACGGGCTCCCGTCAGGAGTTCGAGCTTGCGGATGGTCTCCGCCTTGATCCGGGTTTGGGTGAACGCATCACGCAATGCATCGAGCATGTGGGTCATGGTCGCCTCCGCGGCATCAGCGAGGCGGCGCGAATTTGCGTCGCTCGCCCGAATCGATCCTCCCGCCCACCAGGGCGTTGATCGATGCCAACTGAGGCAGCAGCATGGCTTTGACCTGCTTGCTAAATTGTAACCGCTGGCGTCAAAGCGGAGCTTGCCTTGCACTCGCCCCTGCAATCGCGGGGCTGCGGGCGATGCGCGCTGCTGCCGTCAGCTCGCGCCCGTTTCAGGTGCACATTTGAGCATTTCGATCGCGGCGTTGACGGCGTCGAGTTCCCCCGTGTCGCGCCCCGACGTTAGCTGCGTCGCCATACCCTCGCTCGTCGCCGCGAGGCGGTCGAGGCTCTGCTGCGCCCAGCGTTCGAGCGCCGCGATCTTCTGGCCGCGCGTCAGACCTGTCGACGCAACGAGGTCGGCGGGCGATGTGAACTCGGAAGCCGGATCGAACCTGGCGGCGTCGGGGTCGATCCCGTGAGCAAACGGTTCCCACCCGCGGAGGCGAGGCCCTAGTCCGCCGCGGACCTGCGCGGCAGCGGCACGCGGACAGTGAACGTTTGAACCGCATGTCCATGCTGGTTCAGCGTGGTGTTGCGGAGCAGCGCGCTACCGCGGTCGGGGCGCGACCGGGACGGGTGCAGTTCCAGTATTTCGATTTCCACCCGCAGCGTGTCGCCCGGTCGCGTGGGGCGCGGCCAGACGAGTTCGCCACCGGCGCCGATCACGCCGCCGGCGATCGGGAAGGACTGCACGACGAGGCGCATTGTGATGGCCGCGGTGTGCCAGCCGCTTGCGGCGAGCCCCTCGAACAACGTTCCTCGAGCCGCATCCTCGTCGAGGTGGAAGCCTTGCGGGTCGTAAGTGCGCGCAAAGTCCTTGATCTCCTCGGCTGTGATCGTGTGCTCGCCGCTGAGAAAGCGCTGTCCGACGTGAAGATCATCGAACGTCAGCGTTTTGGTGCCGGGTGAGCCATCGGGTCCCGCGGTCGACATGGGGCTGCTGCTCCGATCGATCGGCTGCGTTGTCACTCCGCCGCTTGCGGGCGTCTACCGTTGCGGGCGGTCTTGGCCTTCGCAGCCGAAGCCGCGCCTTTTGCGCGCCGTCCGAGAAGTTCCTTCAGATAGCGGCCAGTGTAGCTCGCGGCACAGCCGGCCACGTCTTCGGGCGTGCCGGCCACCACGATCTCGCCGCCGCCGTCGCCGCCCTCGGGGCCCAGGTCGATGATCCAGTCGGCCGTCTTGATCACCTCCAGATTGTGCTCGATGACGACAACGGTGTTGCCGGCGTCGGCCAGCTCGTGCAGCACCTCGAGCAGCTTGGCGACGTCGTGGAAGTGCAGGCCGGTCGTCGGTTCGTCGAGGATGTAGAGCGTGCGTCCCGTGGCGCGGCGCGACAGCTCCTTGGCGAGCTTGATGCGCTGCGCCTCGCCGCCCGACAGCGTCGTCGCCTGCTGGCCGATGTGGATGTAGCCCAGTCCGACGCGGGCGAGCGTTTCCATCTTGTCGCGGATCGAGGGCACCGCCTTGAAGAAGGCCGCGCCTTCCTCGACCGTCATGTCGAGCACGTCGGCGATCGACTTGTCCCGGAAGCGCACCTCTAGCGTCTCGCGGTTGTAGCGCTTGCCCTTGCACTGGTCGCAGGTCACGTAGACGTCGGGCAGGAAGTGCATCTCGATCTTGATGACTCCGTCGCCCTGGCAGGCCTCGCAGCGTCCGCCTTTGACATTGAAGGAGAAGCGCCCGGGCGCGTATCCGCGCGTCTTCGCGTCGGGAAGGCCTGCGAACCACTCGCGGATCGGCGTGAAGGCGCCGGTATAGGTCGCCGGGTTGGAGCGGGGTGTCCGGCCGATTGGCGACTGGTCGATGTCGATCACCTTGTCGAGGTGTTCGAGCCCCAGCACCTTGTCGTGCTCGCCTGGGTGTTCGCGCGCGTTGTTGAGACGCCGTGCGACGGCCTTGTAGAGCGTATCGATGAGCAGCGTCGATTTTCCGCCGCCCGAAACGCCGGTGATGCAGGTGAGCAGACCCAGTGGAATTTCCGCGGTGACGTTCTTCAGGTTGTTCGAGCGCGCCCCGACGACGGTGAGTGACTTGCCCTTCTGAGGCTGGCGGCGCGACCTGGGCACCGCGATCTGGCGCACGCCGGAAAGATATTGCCCGGTGAGGCTGTCGGGATCGGCCATGACCTCGTCGGGCGTGCCTTGGGAGACGATTTCGCCGCCATGCACGCCCGCTCCAGGCCCGATGTCGACGACGTGATCGGCGGTGAGAATGGCGTCCTCGTCGTGCTCCACCACGATGACGGTGTTACCCAGGTCGCGCAGGTGGCGCAGCGTGCCAAGCAGCCGGTCGTTGTCGCGCTGGTGCAGACCGATGGACGGTTCGTCCAGCACGTAGAGCACGCCGGTGAGGCCCGAGCCGATCTGGGAGGCCAAACGGATGCGCTGGCTTTCGCCGCCCGACAACGTGCCCGATGAGCGCGACAGAGTCAGGTATTCGAGGCCGACATCGTTGAGAAAGCGCAGGCGCTCGGTGATCTCCTTGAGGATGCGCGTGGCGATCTCGGTCTGCTGCTTGGATAGCGCCTTTGGCAGTTCGGCGAACCATTGATTAGCCGCCCGGATCGACAGGTCGCCCACCTCGCCGATGTGCTTCCCCCCGACCTTGACGGCGAGCGCCTGCGGCTTGAGGCGGTAGCCGCTGCAGGCGTCGCACGGTCGCGATCCCTGGTAGCGGGACAGCTCGTCACGGACCCAGTCGGAGTCCGTCTCGCGCCAGCGCCGCTCGATGTTGCCGATGACGCCTTCGAACGTCTTCTGCGTGGTGTAATCGCGAACGCCATCGAAGTAGGTGAACTTGATCTCCTCATCGCCCGAGCCGTAGAGGATGGCGAGTTGCACGTGTTTGGGCAGCCGCTCCCAGGTTGTATCCATCTTCACCTTGTAGTGACGGGCGAGGCTCTCCAGCGTCTGCTCGTAGTAGGGCGAAGTCGCGCCCGTCTTGGCCCAGGGGTAGACGGCGCCTTCCGCCAGTGACAGCGATCCGTCCGGAACGACCAAGTCTGGCTCGAACTGCAATTCGGTGCCAAGACCGTCGCATGTCGGGCAGGCGCCGGCGGGCGCGTTGAACGAGAACAGGCGCGGTTCGACCTCGTCGATGGTGAAGCCGGACACCGGGCAGGCAAAGCGCGCCGAGAACGTGATGCGTTCGTGCGTGTCGTTCTTCGATTTGTTGGCGCCCTCGGTCTCTGACTTTGGCAGCGGCTTGTCGGCAAGTTCCGCGTAGGCCAGTCCATCGGACAGGGCGAGGGCGGTCTCGAAGCTGTCGGCCAGCCGCGAGGCGATGTCGCCGCGCACGACGATGCGGTCGATCACGACGTCGATGTCGTGCTTGAACTTCTTGTCGAGCTTCGGCGCTTCCGCAATTTCGTAGAACGTGCCGTCGATCTTGACGCGCTGGAAGCCGCGCCTCTGCAACTCACCCAGCTCCTTCTTGAACTCGCCCTTGCGGCCGCGCGAGATGGGCGCGAGCAGATAGAGCCGCGTGCCCTGAGGCAGCGCCAGAACGCGGTCGACCATCTGGCTGACGGTCTGGCTTTCGATGGGCAGGCCGGTTGCGGGCGAATAGGGCACACCGACGCGCGCGAACAGGAGGCGCAGGTAGTCGTAGATTTCGGTCACAGTGCCGACGGTCGAGCGCGGGTTCTTGCTCGTCGTCTTCTGCTCGATGGAGATCGCCGGCGACAGTCCGTCGATGTGATCGACGTCGGGCTTCTGCATCATCTCGAGGAACTGGCGCGCGTAGGCCGACAGGCTCTCCACGTAACGGCGCTGGCCCTCGGCGTAGATGGTATCGAACGCGAGCGAGGATTTGCCCGAGCCCGACAGGCCCGTGAAGACGACGAGCGCATCACGCGGAATCTCAAGATCGACGTTCTTGAGATTATGCTCGCGCGCGCCACGGACGTGGATGGTCCGCTGGGGGTCGGCCGGGGTGACGGACTTGGATTTTGCCATGCTCTTGGGGGCCCTGCTCATGGCGCAACGTGGTATCCGAAGGAGGTCCGGCCGGCAATTGGAACCAGGGTTGGCCGGGTGCGGTTGCACCCCATGCCGGGGTGTCGCCGGGCTGTGATAACACATTGACGCAAAGGAGAATTTTTCAGATGCCCCCGGAACGTACGACCAGCCGCCGCACGACAGCCCGCGCCGAAGCAGCCGAGCCGCGGCCGGCGTCTGCGCGGAGTGGCGCCGACCGGGCGGGGGAGAGCAACGCCGGGCCGGTATCCAAACCCAAGCTGATCGTGCGCCGCGCCAGGGCCGGCGACGTGCAGGCCATCGCCGAACTCGGACGCCGCGTCTACAAGCCCAACCCGTCGCTGACACCGCGCATGATTCGTGGCCAGATCAACAATTTTCCCGAAGGGCAGTTCGTGGCCGAATACGACGGCCGCATTGTTGGTCACTGCGCGACGTTCATCATTGCAAGCGACGTGGCGCTGGCGCCGCATACGTGGGACGAGATCACCGGCAACGGCTTTGCCGCGCGCCATGATGCGGAAGGCGACTATCTCTACGGCATGGAAATTTCGGTTGATCCCTCATACCGCCGCCTGCGCATCGGACAGCGCCTCTACACGGCGCGCCGCAACCTGTGCGAGGAATGGGGCCTCAAGGGCATAGTTTTCGGGGGCCGCATGCCGGGCTACGCGAGGAAGCGGCGGCAGTTCCCCGATCCGCTGGATTACGTGAAGGCCGTGGTGGCGCGCGAGCAGCGCGACCAGACGATCTCGTTCCATCTCTCCAATGGCTTCGAGCCGATCGGCGTGCTGGAGGAGTACGACGTCGAGGATCAGCCGTCGGCCGGCAATGCGACGCACATGGTCTGGACGAACCCGCGCTACCAATCGGACGAGCACGAGAAGCACGACCGGCTCGCTCCGCAGCAGACGGTGCGCGTTTCGACCGTGCAGTTCCAGATGCGCGGACTTGAGGACAAGAACGAGTTTAAGAAGCAGATCGAGTACTTCGTCGACGTGGCCTCCGACTACCGCGCTGACTTCGTGGTCTTTCCGGAGAACTTCACGTTGCAACTGCTGTCGCTCGAGGAAAAGCCGCTGCAACCCAAGGAGGGCGTTGAGCGCATCGCCGACTACACCGACTGGTTCATCAAGTTCATGAGTGGCTTTGCCGTCTCCTACAACATCAACATTATCGGCGGCACTCACCCCATCATCGACGACAACGACGACATCAAGAACGTCTGCTACGTCTTCCTGCGCGACGGATCGGTGCATGCGCAGGAAAAGATCCACCCAACCCCATCGGAGAGCTACTGGTGGAACATCAAGGGCGGCACGCGCGCGGAGGTCATCAATACCGACTGCGGGCCCATAGGCGTGATGATCTGCTACGACAGCGAGTTCCCAGAGATGGCGCGGCATCTGGCCGACCAGGGCGCGATGATCCTGTTCGTTCCGTTCTGCACGGATGAGCGCCGCGGCTTCCTGCGCGTGCGCTACTGCTGCCATGCACGCGCCATCGAGAACCAGGTCTACGTGGTGCTTTCCGGCGTTGTCGGCAATCTACCCAATGTCGAGAACATGGACATCCACTATGCCGAGAGCTGCATCCTGACGCCGTGCGACTTCGCCTTTGCACGTGACGGCATCGCCGCCGACACGGCGGCCAACACCGAGACGATCGCGTTCGCCGATCTCAACATCGGCGATCTGCGCGCGGCGCGCGGGGCGGGCACGACGCGCAACCTCAAGGACCGGCGCTTTGATCTTTATCGCGTCTCCTGGCGCGACCAGCGGCGGCGCAGGAAAGCGAAATAGCAGCGCGTCGACGCGCTGTTCCGTATGGAACAGCCCGTATTTGTCACCTCCGATACATCCATGCGTGTGCTGAAAGGCATTGAAGCGCTTGGCGGAGAACACGCATGGCGAATGTGTTCGGAACGAACTGGAGGGACGTCCTGACGGGCACCTCCGGCGCAGACAGCATTTTCGGGTATGGCGACGATGACACGATCTTCGGCAGCCGCGGAAACGACTTCATCGACGGCGGCACCGGAAGCGACACCATCGACTATTCCGGCAACCTGGGGGCGACGACCGTTGCGCTCGGGCTGAACGGCGGCATGGGGAACGCGCAGACGTCCTATGCCACGTGGTCGGTGGTCGGCGGGCACCCGGTGGCCACCTACCACAACGAGACGGACACGCTGCGCAGCATCGAGAACGTCGTCGGCAGCCGCTGGAACGACACGATCACGGGCAACGAGCGAGACAATACCATCGCCGGCCTCGGCGGTGCCGACACGATCGACGCGGGCGGCGGCATCGACACGATCGACTACTCTGCCTCGAATGCCGCTGTGTTCGTCAACCTCACGATCGGGGGCAACTGGGGCGGACACGCCACCGGAGACATCCTCGATGGCTTCGAGAACGTCAGGGGCTCGCAGTACCGGGACTCGATCACAGGCACTGCGGGAGACAATGTCCTGGAGGGTGGGGGCGACAACGACACCCTTACAGGGCTCGGCGGCGCCGACACGCTCAACGGCGGCGATGGGTCCGACACGGCGAACTATTTCACGTCACAGGCACCGGTCTATGTCAATTTGACCACCGGCATCGCAACGGGTGGCGATGCGCAAGGCGACCGCTTCATCTCGATCGAGAACGTCACCGGAAGCCTTCGTTCCGACTGGCTGGTGGGCGACGCGCAGAGCAACCGCCTGGAAGGCCTCGACCTCAACGACTACCTCGACGGCCGCGGTGGTGCCGACATCCTCGATGGCGGAGACGGCATCGACCGTGCGATCTACCAGTATTCGCCAGCGGGAGTGGTGATCAATCTCCTGACCGGTCAGGCTTCGGGCGGCGATGCCGAAGGCGACACGCTGACATCGATCGAGGACGTCACGGGCAGCAATCATGCTGACCACATCACTGGCAACTTCGAAGATAATCGGCTCGATGGTCTCGACGACGACGACGTGCTGGCCGGATTGGATGGCGCCGACGATCTCTACGGCGGAGAAGGTAACGACACCGCCGACTACTCGGATTCACCCTTCGCGGTCTTTTCCGGAGTGATTGTCGATCTCAGGACCGGTGTCGGCTCGGGGTACCATGCCGAGGGCGACAGGCTCTATTCGATCGAGAACGTGATTGGCTCGGATGCATGGGACACCCTCATAGGCAACGACGAGGCCAACACGCTTGACGGCGGCCTGGGGCAAGACACGCTTGCGGGTCTCGGCGGCGCCGACACGCTGATCGGCGGAGACGGACCGGGAATCGATTTCGCCGATTATTCGCTCTCGCCGGAAGGCATCTACGTCAATCTGACGACACTGGAAGCCGGCGGTGGACATGCTGAGGGCGACACCTTGATGGGTATCGAGGGCGTCTTCGGTTCAAAGTATTCAGACAAGATCATCGGCGACGACAACGACAACATCATCCTTGGCTACGACAACGACGACCACCTCGACGCAGGTGCAGGCAACGACGAAGTGTTCGGCGGCGAGGGAGACGACAGCCTCGTTGGAGGCCTTGGTCGCGACAGCCTGCGTGGAGAGGAAGGCGCGGACACCTTCATCTACACCTCGGTGGAGGACAGCCCGTATGAGTTTGTCGAGACGGGACTGGGGCCGCAGCGCCTTTACGACGACATCCTTCGGTTCGTGTCGGGCGAGGACACGCTCGACCTGCGCCAAATCGATGCCGACGTGCTGACGCAGGGCAATCAGGCATTCCACATCGTGGACGAGTTCTCAGGGGTCGCGGGCGAACTCATGATAACCGATCCCGCCAATGCAGGAGACGGCTACTTTCTTTCGACGCTTATGGGCGATGTCGACGGCGATGGTGTGGCCGATTTCGCCATCGAACTTGTCTCGAACCTCACTGCGTCGGCGCAGATCGTGGAGAGCGACATTCTGCTTTGAAGCGGAAGCCCCGAGAAGCATTCGCCCGGTGCATCGTTGCGGTGCGCCGGGCGCTTCACCGCCCATCAGTCGACGCGCTCGCGCAGCGAGGAGAGCGGCGGGCCGTCGCCGGTGACGCGCGTGTAGAGCTTCTCGTAGTCCGTCCACTCGGTCTTGAAGATCTGGTCTAATGCGCGTGTGGCGAGGCCATAGTTGCCCGTGTAGCGCGAGTGATGCAGCGAGTGGTACGTCGAGGTCGTCAGCACCTTGCCCAGCACCGCATTGTAACTTCCGGGCCTGATCTCGAAATTGGCGTGGCCGAACGAATTGACGATCAGATAACCGACGTACCAGCCGGCGATGCCGTAGAAATTGAGGCTCACGGCCAGATCGATCAGCGCCAGAACGCCCAGGTAGCCCAAGTCGAAGATCGTCTTCTCCCAGAACGAGAACGAGATCGCGGTGAACGGGCTGTTGATGTGGCTCTTGTGGTGCTCGGCATGGATCCAGTGCAGCGGCTTCAGATGGAAAGCGCGGTGCGAGACGTAGTGCCAGACCTCCGCCCATACGAAGGCGAGCGCGAGTGTGGCGAAGAAGCCCGTCCAGGAGCGTTCGGCGAAGAAGCCAAGCAGCATGAACGCCGCCAGGATCACGGCGTGAATGGGCGTGTGGATCGAGTTGAGAAGCTCGCGCCGCAACTGCTTGTCGCTGATCTTGATGGCGTAGATCTTCTTGCTGCAGAAGGTCCACTCACCGCGATATGCCGCATACCAGAAGGCGGCCATCACGTGTCCGAGCGTGGCGATTACGATGAGCGCTGTGATCTCTCCCCACGTCACGACAGCTCCTCCTCTGTTCGATCCCTTGCCGGGGGAGTGTCAGCGGGCAACAAGCCCCGCCAGTCGGAACACCCGCTTGGCATAGCGGTCGACGTCGAGCCGCATGGGATGCGAGCGTCCGTTCTCTGGGTGCAGGAAGGCCGGCGCCGCATGGGCGAAGCCGAGTGCCATGTAAGCCGGCACCAGTGTCGGAATGCAATCGATGTAGCAGTGCTTGACAGCATACCGCTGCGCCATCTCGAGGGCAGTCGCCATCATCTTGAAGGCGGCTTGGCTGAATCGGTGCTCCTTGCGCACGATGAACTTGGTCACAATTCCGGTCGATTGCGGGTGGCCCGGATGCTGCGCCATCCCGTAGAGCCCTTCGAGCAGGCCCAGGCCGCCCTCGCGCGACATGTTGAGGCGCATCGTGGCGACGGGTGCGCCGTCGGCGAGCGCCAGCAGGACATGGCCATTATGATCGAGGCCGTCGGCGATGATGCGGCGCTCCTTGTCCGCGTTGGGAGACGTACGGCCCAGTTCCTCGCAGTAGACCTCGTAGCGCATACGCTGCGCCTCGAACAACTGGTCGGGATCGCGGCAGAGAACGACATCGACGGCCGCACCGCTGGTAGCGTCGGCGCCTTCGATAAACAGCAGGTTGTGGCTGCGGCGTCCCTCCGCGATCTCGGCGAGCTGCCGGTGCAGCGCAATTGCGACTTCGGGCTTGTGCTGCGCGATGGCGCGCCAAGTGCCGTTGTCGATATAGAGCGCCGACACGTCGCCCCTGGCGGTGACGGTCGCCGTTGCAGGCACGCCGGTGAGAAAGCCGATCTCACCAACCGGCGAGCCGCGCCCGGCAATCAGCGTTGCCGGAGCGTCGCCGACATCGATCTCAACCTCGCCGCGCGTCAGAAGGAACATGTCGATCGATAGCAGTCCCTTCGTCCGCAGGCGCTCGCCTGCCGTGAATGTTCTCTCGCCGCATAGATCGGCGATCAGGCCGGGATCGAGGAAGGGCTGCGGGGAAATGGACTGCGGAGCGGTCACGGGCGACCTCACGGATGGAGCCGCGGATGTGTACACATCCTATCGCCGCCGCGCCCAGTTAGAAAGATGGGCTCTTGGCCATCGCTGGCAGCGCGGAGGGTTCGATCCCCTTCACGCCTTCGAGAGTTCGGGAAACCAGAGCGCCATGCCGCGGTCACGATAAGCGACTAGGTTGGCGTGCCGCTCGCCGATGCGGCGCAGCGCTGAGGTGAACACCGGGCACAGCATCCCGGTCGTGAACGACCAGACGGTGGCATCCACGCCGCGAGGCTCGTCGCCGAACATGAAGGGCTTGTCGGCGAGGAAGTCCGAGAGGCCCTGCACGGCGCGCGCCGCAACCGCCTCGATTTCCTCGGGCGCCAGCCGGCCGATGCCCTGGCCCCAGAGGTTGCGGCGCACCTCTCGGCGCACCATCGCAATGACCAGCGATCGCATGGGCGCGGGCAATCCGTTGAAGAAGTGGCGCGGGCCGCGGTCGAAGTTGGCGTCGTCGAGCCAGCGTTCGCGCATGGCCACCCAGTAGAGCTGGTCCTCGAGCAGCTTTTCGAACGCCCAGGCGATGCCCCGTTCGGCCGGCGTCAGACCACGGTCGAAATCGAGCCCGCGCGTGCGCTCCAGATGCAGGCGGATGAGCGTGCTGTCGGCGACGATGGTGCCGTCCTCATCGCGGATGAACGGGAGCTTGCCCTTGGGTGCCTTGCGCACGTCGGCACGCTTCCTCTCGTAGGGCACCCCGGCGAGCTTGAGCAGGACCTCGGCCTTGGTCACGAACGGACTAGGGTCGGGCAGGCCTAAGGCGGGACCGAAAGTGTAGAGCGTGATCATGCGGCGGTCCCTTACGGTGCGGCGATGCTGGGGTGCGCTCAGTCGCTGTGGTCGGTCAGCGCCACGAACTCCGGGTCGTCCTGTGCGCGGCGCTCGAACGACAGGAAATCATAGTAGCCGCAGCGTCCGTCTCCGGGAAACGAGCGACAGACGGCCGGGCGTGCCTCGTAGACGGTGCAGCGCCGCGCCTTGGTGTCGAAGAACCGGCAGATGCGGCCGTAGATCTCGTCCTTCTTGCGCCGCATGGCGTATTTGCGGCCGTGCGCCTCCTTGGTGAAGGCGCGCTTGGCCTCGTCAAACTCCAGGCCGTGATGTTTGGCCAGCCGCTCGACATCGCGGCGGTCGAGTGCGATCAGCGGGTAGGAGCAGCAGTAGCCGGGGCACTTGGAGCAATCGTATTGAGCCATTGGGAACGAGGTATCCCGCGCTGAAGGGAGAGCAAGGGCGACTTGGCCCGAGCGGCCCCGCCGGTCAGCAAGGGAGAACCGATGACGCTGTCGGATCGAGGTGCCGCACTGCTTCGATGATACGTGTTTCGCCCGCGGTCAAGCCCGACCGGCAGTGGGGCACCGTTCAGGTGCCCGGAAGCCGGGCCGCGGCAATGGGGCAACTTCGCCACAGTCGAGGAGGGCGCCGCAAGCGGCACGGCCGCGGCCGTGGGCCAGCCTAACTTTATCCGTTATGGTCTGGCCTAGTGTGCGGGTGGCAGGGAGTAGGAGTGGAGCGGCATGTCCAACCTTTATTCCGGGGTTGTGCAACCGCGGCCGGAAAGCGATACGCCCGTCAACCCCTACAGCCTGCTCGAGGCGGTCAACGACTCGAGCGATACAGCGCACCGCGCCTGGCTGATCTTCCTCGGCCTCATGACCTACCTGACTGTGGCGGTCGCCGGCGTCACGCATCGCGACCTGCTGCTCGAGACGCCGGTCTCGTTGCCGATCCTCCAGGTCTCTATTCAGCTCACTCAATTCTTCCAGTTCGCCCCCGTCATCCTGGTTCTGCTGCACTTGGGCGTCGTCTCGCAACTTGTGCTTCTGGCCCGCAAGACGCTCGAATTCGACCACGCGATACGGCTGCTGGAATCGACGGACCGGCGCACGCATCCACTGCGGCTCGAGCTGCACAACTTCTTCTTCGTGCAGGCCATCGCCGGACCGGAGCGGTCGTCGGTGATGGGCGCGTTCCTGCATGGCATGAGCTGGCTCACGCTGGTCGTGCTGCCGGTCGTGCTCATTCTCTACATACAAGTCGTGTTCCTCCCCTACCACGACATAGCCATCACCTGGAGCCACCGGATAGCGCTCGTCGTCGACATCGCCATGCTGGTGCTGATCGGCATCTTCCTGATCCGCGCGGAGACCTCGTTCTTCCGGGCGTTCGCGCGCATCGCAATGGCACACCCGGTGAGCTTCATCGTGACCGCCGGCGTGCTGGGGCTCGTGGCCCTGTTCTCATTCATCGCTGCGACCATTCCGGGCGAGTGGCTGGACAAGACCGGCCAGCGCATGCTGGGCGTGAATGTCGCCGATGAGGCCACGCCGCGGCGCGGCGACAGGTATCTGGGCGGGTTCGTTTTGCCATATGTAGGCGCGCGCGCCGACGGCACGTTGTTTGGCATCTTCACGCGCAATCTCGTCGTCACCGACACCGATCTTGTGGCCGACCGCGACGTGACGGCTGGCGAGCCGACACTCAAGCTGCGCGGCCGCGACTTGCGCTATGCGCGGCTCGACCGCTCCGATCTGCACCAGGCCGATCTGACTGGCGCGAACGTTTCAGACGCGAGCTTCATCGGTGCCGACTTGCGGGGTGTGTGGCTGCAGTGCGCCGATCTCAACGAACTGCTGCTGTCGGACAACCGGAACACGGCTCTGTGCGCGAGCGCGCGCCAGGCCGATCTGTCACGCGCACGGCTCGACGGGGCGCAAATGGTCGGCATCGACCTCACCGGTGCGAAGCTCGAGGAGGCGCGGCTCGTCGAGGCGGAGCTGACGTTTGCTGTGCTCGTGGGCGCCAGCTTCTCCAGCGCCAATCTGCAGAAGGCCGACCTCACCGGCGGCGTGCAGGCGCAGGGCGCCAACTTCCTCATCGCGCAAATGCAGGGCGCGGACCTCACCGGCGCGCAGCTCCAGTATGCCGATTTCTCCAGCGCCGGGCTGCAGGGGGCGGGGCTGAACTACGCCGGCCTGCAGGGAGCGGTCATGCGCGACGCGGATCTGGAAGGCGCGACGATCCAGCAGGCCAAGCTGTTCGCCACCGAGATGACAGGAGCGAAGCTCCAGGGCGCCGACCTTCGGTACGCCGACGTGTGGAGTGTCTCTCCGCCGGCATCGGAGACCATGCAGCTCGCCGATATGTCGAACGTCAATCTGGCCGCGCCCAGCGACATCGACATTGCCGCCATGCAGCGCGCCATCGACCGGATCGGGTTGCCGCGTACCAAGACGCTGGTGAAGGAAGCGCTGGCGCCGGTGCTCGATGCGGCGCAGAGCGGGCGCTGGAGATCGAGTCCGGATTGGCAGCGCTGGGTCTCGCTCAAGGATTCGAGCGTCGCGCAGTCGGCGGGCGACGCATTCTCGGGCGACCTGACGCAGCATCTGGCAACGGTGATGTGCCGGCCCCGCTGGTCGCAGGGTTCGGTCGCGACCGGCATTGCCCGAAGGGCGCAGGCCGGCGTGTTTCGCGGTGATATGATGGCGATCTATGAGCGGCTGAAGTCGCCAGCTTGTCCGGCCGGGCAGGCGGCTTCGGCCAAAGTGATGCGGGAGCTGACGGCAGCGGTCGACGTTGCGCGCAGCAACAACTGACGGCCCGCCCCGGCGACGCTCCTGCCGGCGAACGCGGGGCACACCTTGCGCTACTCGCCCTTTGCGCCTAGATTAGAACATAACAAGAACCTATGGTCTCGATGGGTTTTGTCGGACCGGAATATCGTGGACAAGCCCGCGGGCGGGGTCGGCAGCAGGGCGATTGACCTGCGCGATCGGTCTAGGATGCGCCGGGAATCGCATTGGCCGCTGCTGGTCTGGTACAGAGCGCGCCGGCCGGGCTGCCGGCCGCCAGATGCTGAGACAGCCATAACTGTGCGCCGTGGTCCGGCGCGCACGTGCACCAAGAGGAGCTATCGCATGGCCGGTTCCGTGAACAAGGTGATCCTGGTCGGCAATCTCGGCCGTGATCCTGAAATCCGCCGTACGCAGGACGGGCGCCCCATCGCCAACCTGCGCGTTGCCACGTCCGAGACGTGGCGCGACAAGAACTCGGGCGAGCGCAAGGAGAAGACCGAGTGGCACTCGGTCGTCATCTTCTCGGAGGGCCTGTGCAAGGTGGCCGAGCAGTACTTGCGCAAAGGCTCGAAGGTCTACATCGAGGGGCAGTTGCAAACCCGCAAGTGGCAGGACCAGTCAGGGCAGGACCGCTACTCGACTGAGGTCGTGCTGCAGGGCTTCAACGCGACGCTGACGATGCTGGATGGTGGCGCCGGTGCCCGCACCGGCGGTCTCCAGGAGGGCGGCCAAGCCGACTATGCGGACTCCTCGTTCGGTGGGTACGACCAGGGCGGTGGATACGGTGGCGGCGGCGGCGGATCGGAACCTCGGCGTTCCGGACGCGGTGGCGCGTCCAACGGTGGTGGCGCCAAGGGCGGGTTCGACAAGAGCCTCGACGACGAGATCCCGTTCTGAGTGGCCCATTCCGAGTGGTCGGAGCGCGCTTGGATCGCTAGCGTGCGCGCAAAGGCAAATGTCCCAGAAACGAGAAGCGGCCCCGTCTCGCATCCGAGACGGGGCCGCTGCTGCTTTAGCTTCGGGTGTTGCTTTCTGTGGCTGGCTGGGCGTCGCCCCTTCCTTTGCCGTGTCGGCAGCGCTCTGTACAGCCTCCTTGGCGGCGTCATACGTCTCCTTGGCCGCTTCCTTGGCGCGCTCGTAGGCGGGGCCGGCCTGCTCCTTGGCCTTGTCGTAGGCGTCCTTCGCCGTCACCGAACCCTTGTCCTTGAACTCCTGCGCCTTCTCCATGGCGCGCTCGAGCAACGTCTTGGCGGGCTTGGCGCGCTTGAACGGCTCGACGTCCTTCAGAAGCTCGGCGGTGATGCCCGGCAGCGTAACGTAGGCTTTGCCGTCCTTCTCCTTGAAGGTGAGTGCCGAAAGGCGCACGCCGACTTTCTTCTCGGCGAGGCCGAAGAAGCCGCCCGTCCCCATCACGACGCCTTCGACGCCGTTGTAGTCGTTGAGCACGAGGTCCTCGATGTCGCCGATGATCTTGCCTTCGTCGTTGTGCACCTTGGCGCCGATCAGGAGATCCTTGGCGAGGTATTCGCTGTTGCTCTGCGCGTCGATGAAGATGTCCTTTGCGGCCGACTGGGCCTGGGCGAGAGCGGGCGCGGCCAGCACGAGGCCGAGCGCCAACATCGATGCGAGTGTCTTCTTCATGGCTGTATCCGTCCCAAACATGCGGCGCGTGGCGCCCCGTTGCGGCCGGCACATTGTGGCCGCCGTCCGGGCAGGCACATAGTCCGTCGTTGTGTCCAGAACAAGTCACCCGTGTGCGGCCAATTGCGGTCTTGGCGATGCTGCGGACGCATGGCGATCTCATCCTCGCGGAATTTTCCATCGAGAAATCATGGAGTTCTGAGGCGCCTCCGCCCTGGCGTTGCGCACTGCGGCAACGCCTTGGTAGATTGCTGGGCAGACCGATTCAAACCATGAGCGCACGCCCCATAAGCGTGCGCTCAATGCGTCGCGCGCAATCGCTTGTCGAAGTGGCGCGGCGTCGATCAGGCGGGACCAGGTGGCCGACAACTCAGACGATCAGAACGCCGGTGGCGAGGGGCCGAGCGACATCCGCCCCGTGTCCATCACGGAGGAGATGAAGCGCTCCTATCTCGAGTACGCGATGAGCGTCATAGTCTCTCGCGCGCTGCCGGATGTGCGCGACGGCATGAAGCCCGTGCACCGCCGTATCCTCTACGGCATGAGCCAGCTTGGGCTCGAGTGGAACAAGAAGTACGTCAAGTCGGCCAAGGTCGTCGGCGAGGTGATGGGCAACTTCCACCCGCACGGCGACAGCGCGATCTACGAGGCGCTCGTACGCCTGACGCAGGACTTCTCCATGAGCGTGCCACTGGTCGATGGCCAGGGCAACTTCGGCTCCGTCGACGGTGATCCCCCCGCGGCGATGCGCTATACCGAGTGCCGCCTTGCCAAGGTCGCCCAGCATCTGCTCGACGACCTCGAAAAGGATACGGTTGCCTACCAGGACAACTACGACGGTTCGCGCCAGGAGCCGACCGTCCTGCCGGCCAAGTTTCCCAACCTGCTGGTCAACGGTGCCGGCGGTATCGCGGTCGGCATGGCCACCAACATCCCGCCGCACAATCTGGGCGAGGTGATCGAGGGCTGCCTTGCGCAGCTCGACAACCCCGCCATCACCATCGACGAACTCATCGAGATCATTCCCGGCCCTGATTTCCCGACCGGTGCCCTCATTCTGGGCCGGGCGGGCATCCAGGCCGCCTACCACAAGGGCCGCGGCTCGATCCAGATGCGGGCCCGTGTCGAGATCGAGGAGATCCGTAAGGACCGGCAGGCGCTCGTCGTCACCGCGATCCCCTATCAGGTCAACAAGCGCCTGCTGATCGAGAAGATCGCCGACCTCGTGCGCGAGAAGCGGGTGGAGGGCATCTCCGACATCTGGGACGAGTCGAACCGCGAAGGCATGCGCGTTGTCATCGAGTTGAAGCGCGATGCGGTTGCCGAAGTGGTCCTAAACCAGCTCTGGCGCTACTCGGATCTGCAGACTTCGTTCGGCGCCAACATGCTGGCGATCAACGGCGGACGGCCCGAGAGCCTCAATCTCAAGGACATGATCGAGGCGTTCACCGCCTTCAGGCAGGAGGTGGTCAGCCGCCGTACCAAGTTCCTGCTCAACAAGGCGCGCGAGCGCGCCCATGTGCTCGTCGGCCTCGCAATCGCGGTCGCCAACATCGACGAGGTCATCCGCCTCATCCGCACGTCGCAGACGCCGGCGGATGCGCGCGAATCGCTGATGACGCGGGATTGGCCGGCCAAGGACATGGTACCGCTCATCCGCCTCATCGCCGATCCGCGCCACACGGTGACGGAGGCCGGCACGTACCGGCTGTCTGAGGAGCAGGCGCGCGCGATCCTCGATCTGCGCCTGCAGAGGCTGACGGCACTTGGCCGAGACGAGATCGGCGACGAGTTGAAGAAGATCGCCGACGAAATCCGCGACTATCTGGAGATCCTGTCCTCGCGCGCCCGCGTCGTCGATATCGTGAAGGCCGAGCTGACGGCCATCCGTGACGAGTTCGCCGTGCCGCGGCGGACTGAGATCATCGACATCGAGGGCGAGGTCGAGGACGAGGACCTGATCCAGCGCGAGGATGTCGTTCTCACCGTCACGCACAAGGGCTACATCAAGCGGGTGCCGCTCTCGACCTACCGGGCGCAGCGGCGCGGCGGCAAAGGGCGTTCGGGCGCGACCACGCGCGACGAGGATTTCGTTACGCAGATCTTCGTCGCGTCCACCCACACCCCGGTGCTGTTCTTCTCGAGCCGCGGCATGTGTTACCGCATGAAGGTGTGGCGCCTGCCCGCGGCGACGCCGCAGTCGGTGGGCAAGGCGCTCATCAATCTTCTGCCGCTGGAGCAGGGCGAGTGGATCACTTCGATCCTGCCCCTTCCTGAGGATGCCGAGACCTGGAGCACACTCGAACTGATGTTTGCGACGCGCTCGGGCAGCGTGCGGCGTAATGCGCTTTCGGACTTCGAGAATATCAATCGCAACGGCAAGATCGCCATGAAGCTCGATGAGGGCGACCGTATCGTCAAGGTCGCAATCTGCTCGAGCGCCGATGATGTGCTGCTGACATCGGCCCGCGGCCAGTGCGTCCGCTTTCCCGTCGAGGACGTCCGCGTCTTCAAGGGACGCGACTCGACCGGCGTGCGCGGTATTCGGCTCGACGATGGTGACCAGGTCATATCGATGGCCATCCTGCGCCACATGGATGCCTCGCCTGCCGAGCGTGCCGCGTATCTCAAGCAGGCAGCGTTGCAGCGGCGCGCGGAAGGGGCCGAGATCGAGGAGAACGGCGTCGAGGTGGTCGATGCGGAGGAGGGTGTTTTGGCGGAGGCCGACCTTTCGCCCGAGCGCTTCGAGGCGCTAGCGGAGGCCGAGCAGTTCGTGCTGACGGTTTCGGAGCGTGGCTTCGGCAAGCGCTCCTCGTCCTACGAGTACAGGACCAGCGGGCGCGGCGGTAAAGGCATCCTGGCAATGGTGGTCAACGAGCGTAACGGCCCGCTGATCGCTTCCTTCCCGGTTTCCGATGGCGACCAGATCATGCTGGTGACGGATGCCGGCCAGTTGATCCGCTGCCCGGTTCGCGACATTCGCATCGCCGGGCGCAACACGCAGGGCGTGCGCATTTTCCGCACCGATGCGGATGAACGCGTCGTCTCTGTCGAGTGGATCCCCGAGGAAGGGGAGGCGGAAGGTGACGACGAGCCGGATGCTGGCGCCGCCGGGGCCGCGAGCGCCGATTGATAGGCTGACCGACAGGGATGGGCGGGGTGCCGGGGGCTCGGCGCCTTGGCGCCGGCTGGATGATGCATGCCAATCCGGTCAGCACCGGGTGACAGTGCTGACCGAGGTGCGCTTGCGCACCCTACCAACTACGGACCGACGTACTGCGGACCGAAGTGCCGTAGATCGTGAAGCAACGGGGTCATGGTGAGCGGGCCTCAGGGCCCGACCGAGCCGCCGTGCAGGGCCTTCACCGTGTCGGCGATCGGCGACAGCGCGCAAAGCGCCGGGAAGCTGGGTGTGTAGGCGCGCCCGCGCCCGGCCGTACCCAGCACGCCCGACTGCCGCAACCGCGACATGATGCGGCTCAGCGTATCGGCATTGAGCGAAAGATAGTCCGCCAGGTCGGTGCGTGACAGCGCCATGTCGAACGTGCGGGCGTTCTCGTAGCCCGGCTCGCCCATGCGCAGCGCGAGTTCGACCAGTACGGTGGCAAGCCGTTCCTCGCCTTTCAGAACGCCGATTGCCGCAATATGCGCGAGACGCCGGCGGACCTGATCGGCCGTGCGGCGCAGACACCACGTGGCGAGTTCCGCGTTTGCCGCTAGCAGCGCGTCGAGCTTGCGCCGGCCGAGCCGGCAGACCTCCGCGCGCCCGGCAGCAAGTAGCCCGAGCCCCGGCAGCCCCGGGGCGAAATCCGGACGAATCATATCGCCCCGATAGAACAGGTCGACGATCTGGCGGCTATCGGACCCCGGCATGCAGTCGAGCAGCAGCACACCGTCCGTGACGATGTAGAGAATATCTTCGGACCCCGAGATGGACAGTCGCTGGCGCGGACGTAGCGTGATCGTCGTCCCGCCATCGAGCAATTCCAGCGGCACCTCGGTGCGTGGCTTTTCTGTTCGGTCGCCCTGTTGAGGCGCCGAACTGATCTTTCGAGCAGTCATCATCGTGCGCTCCATAACGCGGTGCGGCCTGCATATGTGCTGCGCCGCGCGGAGAGACACACTTGTTGTGCGATGCGGAAATGACCTTGATGCCGATCAACGAGACGGGACGTGCGACAATTTTCATGACCAAAGTCGAGGCAAAGGGAATTTCATTTGGTCAATCGAGAGGCACGCGGTCTGAGCGTACGTGTTCGCCGAGTCGCCGACGGCAGCGGTTTTAGCCACCAGAAATTCAGTAGCAGCTCGACTTTCGGACGCCATTGGTTGATCTCGGTCAACATTTTCCGTGACCGGCGCGCAACAACGCAAGTGCCTGCGAATGCGGGCTGATGTCCGTCAGATGCGGTCGCCGGGTTTTGCTCGCCACAGTCGGTCAGGACACGCCATTAAGGTTGTGTATTCGGGCTGGACGGTGGGGACACTCCAAACACGGTCAGCCGCACACGGGGGAATGGACATGCAGAAGATTAAAATGCTCGTTGCCGCTGCCGCGATGGCCGCTGTGACCTACACCGGCGCCGCTCCGGCCGCCGCCGGAGACTACAGTGGCGACTTCATGGTGCGGCTCGGTGGCACGGTCGTGGCACCGGACTCGAGTGCAGATGTGTTCGCTGTTCCGGGCGGTCTGATCCCGGGTTCCGACGGCGAAGTGAACACTGTCGTCATTCCGTCTGCGACGCTGACCTATTTCTTCAACAAGAACCTCGCCGCTGAGCTCTTCTGCTGCTTTGCCAAGCTGAACGCCGACGCCAAGGGCACGATCGCCCCTCTGGGAGAGGTTGCAGACTTCTGGGTGTTCCCGCCGATCGTCACGCTGCAGTATCACTTTGACAGCTTCCGCGGATTCAAGCCCTACGTCGGCGCTGGCGTGCAGTGGATCCACTTCTTCAACGAGAAGTCTGCCTACGGCAACGTGAACATCGATGACGCATTCGGCTTCGCGCTGCAGGCCGGTGTCGACGTCGAGATGGGCGGCGGCTGGTACCTCAACGCTGACGTGAAGAAGGTCTGGATCGACACCGAAGTTCACTGGACCACGGCTGGCCTGCGCGGCGAGGTCGACATCGATCCGTGGCTGATCAGCGTCAACCTGGGCTACCGCTTCAACCTGTTCGGACCGCGCTACACTGAACCGCTGAAGTGAGCACGCGTTCTCCCTCCCAATCACTGCACGAACGGCCCGGAGAGATCCGGGCCGTTTTGTTTGGGTCGCGTGGCGTTTGGAGTGTTGAGGGCGGTGGCGGCGCGTCCTACCAGAGCGACACGTCCTTGCCCTCCGCTCTCAGCTTCTCGCGGTATTCCGACAGCCAGTGCTGGAAGTTTGGTTCCGTCTTGTAGGCCCCGGTCTTGACGTAGACGAGGGTGCCGAGGAAATGGAACGGCTTCCAGTAGCCCATGAGGCGCCAGGCCTCAGCGTCACGTCCCGACTTGCCGATGACCTCCGACGCCTCCTGAGGGAAGAACACCAGGGACGGCGTGAAGTTGACGCGCCAGCGCTCGGCGAGCTTGCGCTCCTCCAGTTCCGTGCCATCGAAATCGGTGACCTTGCGAGCTCCGTACATGTTGATTTGCAGGGCGTAGAAATTGGTCTTGATGTAGTCGGCGATCTCGGGCCTGGAGAGATTGACCTTGTGCATCTCGCCGCAGTAGGGGCAGCCGCGCTGCTCGAAGAACACGACGAGATGCTTGCCTTTGGCGGTGGCGTCGGCGTGGTCCTCCTTGAGATCGAGGAATGTGTTCTCGAACCAGGGCTGAACGTGCAGGCCGTCGTCGTTGAGCTTGACGGCTGCAGTATCGGCGACCGCGGGCAGGGGAGAGAGGCGATGGAGCGTGGCAGCGCCGGCCATGCCTGCCGGCAGTGCGAGCAGCTTGCGGCGGTCGAGCATGCGTTCCTCCTGGGGCCCAAGGCACCGGTGTGGCAGGCACGTCGAGCCGCGCCAGCCTGGATTTCAGGCAACCAGGTCCGACGCTAGCACGTCGGACGCAGGGCGCAAGGACGCGCTCGGTGGCCCGCGCGGCGGCGTTGTCCCGCTGGCCGAGCCCAGCTAGATAGGTGGTCCGCCTAACGCGCGCCGGCCCATCGTCAGTCCGGGGGCCACGCTCACGCCAATCCACGACGAGGCATGCAGGATGTCCCGCATCGGTTATTACTCGGGCTCGTTCGATCCCGTGACGCTCGGCCATACGGACATTATCCGGCGGGCGGCACGCCTCGTCGACAAGCTCGTCATCGGGATCGGGGTACACCCGGCCAAGCGGCCGATGTTCTCAGCGGACGAGCGCCGCACCATGCTTGCTGCCGAGACGAAGTCGGTGGCCAAGTCCACCGGCACGGTCATTCAGATCGAAACCTTCGATGATCTGGCCGTCAGCGCCGCGCGCCGGGCGGGGGCCAGCGTGATCTTTCGCGGGCTGCGGGATGGCACGGATTTCGACTACGAGATGCAGATGGCCGGAATGAACGGTGAAATGGCGCCGGACATCGAGACCGTGTTCGTGGCCGCTAGCCCCGCTGTGCGCCACATCGCCGCAAATCTCGTCCGCCAGATCGCGGCCATGGGCGGGGATGCGAGCCATTTCGTCTCTCCGGCCGTTGCGCGGAAGCTCGTGGCCAAGAAGGGTTGATCCGGCGTGCGGGAGGCCGGTCGGGGTAGTTCGAGGCGGGGCCGTTTGCAGCCGGAGTGCCCGTCGCCGGCGGCCCGGCGGCGGGCCGGGCGGTTGACGCTGGCCCGAATGCAGCCATAAGAGGGCGCTTCAAGGCGAGTATCCGCATCGCCAATCCCATGAATGGAGCAATCTCCTTGATCCAGCCGCTCGCGCGTCTTTTCGCAATCGCCGCCGTCATTGTCGCACCGATGCTCGCTTCGGGCGCGGCACGCGCCGTCGAACTCGACCCGGAGAACACGCTCGTCATGGAGCTCAAGACGGGCAAGGTGACGATCGCGTTGCGCCCCGACATCGCGCCCCGACACGTCGAACGGGTGAAGAAGCTGACGCGGGAGGGCTTCTACAACGGTATCGTCTTCCATCGCGTCATCGCCGGCTTCATGGCCCAGACCGGCGACCCGACCGGCACCGGCGCGGGTGGATCCAAGTACCCCGACCTCAAGGCGGAGTTCACGCCCACGCCCTTCGAGCGCGGGACGATCGGCGCGGCACGCACGCCCAATCCGGACAGCGCCAACAGCCAGTTCTTCATCTGCTTCACGCACACGCCGCACCTCAACGGCCAATACACCGTGTTCGGCAAGGTGGTCGAAGGCATGACCCACATCGACAACCTGAAGAAGGGGGAGCCCAATAGCGGCTCGGTCGCCAACCCCGACAAGATCGTCAAGATGTCGGTGCTCGCCGACGTCAAGAAGTAGGCGTCCCGCGCTGCGCCGCGCTGGAACGTGCCCTATTCGAGAAAGCCCGATTTACGAGCGAAGGAACGCTGATATGGCCGAGATCAAGGATCCGGAGAACACGCTGATCATCGAGACGACCAAGGGGCGCGTCGTCGTCGCCATGCGTCCCGACCTTGCACCCAAGCATGTCGAGCGCATCAAGCAGCTGGTGCGCGAGGGCTTCTACGACGGCATCGTCTTCCATCGCGTCATCGACGGCTTCATGGCGCAGACGGGGTGCCCGCAGGGGCGTGGCACCGGTGGCTCCAGCTATCCCAACCTGCCGGCTGAATTCAACGCCGAGCCGCATGTTCGCGGCACCGCATCGATGGCGCGTGCCTCCAACCCCAATTCGGCCAACAGCCAGTTCTTCATCTGCTTCGACGACGCCCGTTTCCTCGACAAGCAGTACACCGTCTGGGGCAAGGTCATCGAAGGCATGGAAAGCGTTGACAAGATCAAGCGCGGCGAACCGGTGAGCAATCCTGACAAGATGGTTTCGGTAAAGGTCGCAGCCGACGTCGCGAAGTAGTGGGCGGACTCCGTCATAGAGCCCGGCTGCAACTTTCGAGATTGCATGCCTTGCAGACGGTCCTGGTTGTTGTCGCCAGCCTGTCGCCCTCCGTCGCGGCGGGGCAGGGTGACGCTGCCGTACACCGTATCGAGCGTGACGGCCTGAAGCTGGAACTGGCCCCGCTCACGCGAGAGCAGGCACGTGCCTTCATTCTGGGCCGTGGCTTCGATGCGGCGGACGCCGATTTTGCGTTTGCCACTGGATGCATCCATCGGTCCGCCATTGGCAACGCGTACGGAAGCGCTGGCGGGCCCGAGATCAGAGTCCTGCTCACGGAATGGCGCGTTCTCGCCGAAGGCAGGGATGAGTCTCCGCCGCTGGTCCGTGCCGACTGGGACCGCATCTGGCAAGGCCGCGGGTTGGTGGGCGCGCCAGCTGTGGCCTTCCACTGGGCGCTGTTCCCGGCCGAGCAGGTCTTCGCGCCAATCGATCACAACTGGGGTTTCATCACCCCGGGGTTGCCCCCAGGAACGCGCTTCTCTCTCGATGTCTCCTGGCGGCACGACGGACAGCTGCATCGCCACCGGATCGATGGGCTGGAGTGTGCATCATGAGAGGTTTGCGACTGCATGGTGGCGTTCGGTCCTTTCGACTGTCACGCCGGGAAGCGATCACGGCGGCCTTCGCAATCGCTGTGAGCCCCCCGCTTCTGGGGCTGTCGTCCGCACCATGCAATGCGACAGCAATGCTCCTGCAACCGATGCCCGGCACGCCTTCGGCGCCCGGCTTCGAGCTGAGCGACCTCGACGGTGGATCCCAATCGCTCGATGCTCTTGCCGGCCGTGTTCTCATCGTCAATTTTTGGGCGACGTGGTGCCCGCCGTGCCGCGCGGAGATCCCCTCGATGCAGCGCGCATCCGAGCTGCTGGGTGACGACGCTGTGATGATCGGTGTTCACGTGGGCGGCGATGCCGACCAGATCTGGACTTTTCTAGCCGACATGGCGGTGACGTTCCCCGTTCTCATCGACAAGAGCGGCGCCGTCTCCCGGGCGTGGGGGACGATCGGCCTGCCCACGACATTCGTCGTCGATCGGCAGGGTCGGCAGGTGCTGCGGGCGATTGGCGAGCGGGATTGGGCCGACCCGGCCATCCTGGATCAGATCCGCGCGCTCGCTCGCGATGACAGCGCCAGGGAGGCGGGTGCGAAATGAGCGAGACCGCACGATGGGTTCTGGTCGCGGCTGCGGCCACGATGGGTGCAATCGGCGTAGGGCTGGGGGCAGCAGCAGCTCATCGCGTCAGCGATACGGCCCTCGTCACCGCGGCTCAATTCATGGTGATGCACGCCGCTGCGGCGCTGGGCCTGATCGCTCTGGCGACGCGCTGCCGGGCACCTGCGGCATGGCTGTTTGCAACCATTCTACTGCTCTCCGGCACGGCACTTTTCGCCGGCGACATCGCACTGCGGGCCTTCGCGGGACAGCGCCTGTTTCCGATGGCCGCACCGATTGGCGGCAGCGGCATGATCGCGGGCTGGGCGATGGCGATGCTGGCCGCCATTCTCGAGTTGCGCGCCGCAGCGAAATAGCGCAAGTCCGGCTGCCATGCGCACCGACCTGTTTGATTTCGAGCTACCCGAGGAACTGATAGCGTTGCATCCGGCGCGCCCGCGCGATGCCGCTCGTCTGCTCGTGGTGCGGCCGGGTGCTGCTCCGCAAGACCTCGGCGTGCGCGATCTGCCGGACCTGCTGGCCCCTGGCGATGCGATGGTGTTCAACGACACGCGCGTGATGCCGGTCGCGCTTTCTGGCGCCCGCACGCGCCAGAGCAGCCGGGCCGCGATCGACGTGACGCTGATCGAACGCCTCGACGAAAGCCGCTGGCGCGCGTTCGCACGTCCGGCCAAGCGCCTCAAGGCTGGGGATCTCGTGCGCTTCGGCGAGGACGGCAAGGTCTGCTATCAGGGTGTTCTCGACGCGGTCGTCGAGGAGCGTGGTGAAGGTGGCATCGTAACGCTCGCCTTCAACCTGCACTCTGCGTTTCTGGATCAAGCAATCGCGGAGCGCGGCGCGATGCCGCTGCCGCCCTACATCGAGAGCCGCCGTGGAACCGCGGAGCGCGATCGCGAGGACTACCAGACGATCTATGCCAGGCACCACGGCGCGGTTGCTGCACCCACGGCGGGTCTGCATTTTACGCCGGAGCTGATGGCAGCACTGGAGGCCTGCGGCATCGCACGTCATTTTGTAACACTGCACGTCGGGCCAGGCACGTTCCTACCGGTAAAGGCGGACGATACGCGCGATCATGTCATGCACGTCGAGCAGGGCGAGGTCAGCGCGGATACGGCGTCCGCACTCAACGAGGTGCGTGCGAAGGGCGGTCGCATCGTCGCTGTGGGGACGACATCGCTGCGACTGCTGGAGAGCGCGGCCGACGAGACAGGACGCATCGCGCCATTTGCGGGTGGCACCGGTATCTTCATTACTCCGGGCTATCGCTTCCGCGCGGTCGATGCGCTGATGACCAACTTTCATCTGCCGCGATCGACGCTGTTCATGCTCGTTGCGGCTTTCTCGGGCCTGGACACGATGCGTGGCGCCTACGCGCATGCCGTCACATCGCGCTACCGCTTCTATTCCTATGGCGATGCCTCGCTACTGTTTCCCGCGATGACGCCGGAGGCGGGATGAGCGGCATGCAGGAAAGCGCGCAACCAAAGCAGACCTGGGGCTATCGGCTTCTCGCGCGCCAGGGGGAAGCGCGTCTGGGCGAGATCACGACGCCGCGCGGTCTCATTCGCACGCCGGCATTCATGCCGGTGGGCACCGTGGCGACGGTCAAGGCGCTCTATCCCGAACAGGTTCGTGACGCGGGCGCCGACATCATCCTCGCCAACACCTATCACCTGATGCTGCGGCCGGGCGCTGAGCGCATCGCGCGTCTGGGCGGCCTGCACGACTTCATGCGCTGGCATGGCCCGATCCTCACCGACTCGGGCGGCTTCCAGGTGATGAGCCTGTCACGCATCCGCAAGATCAATGAGGACGGCGCGGCCTTCCAGTCGCACATCGACGGCTCGCGTCATCTGCTGTCGCCGGAGCGCTCGATCGAGATACAGTGCCTGCTCGGCTCGGACATCCAGATGCAGATGGACGAGTGCATCGAGCTGCCCGCCGATCGCGCCGAGGTCGAACGCGCCATGCAGCTGTCGTTGCGCTGGGCCGCGCGCTCGCGGCAGGCGTTCGAGGCGCAGGTGGAGCGGGGCCGCGCCCGGCGCGGGCAGGTACTGTTCGCGATTGTCCAAGGGGGCACCGACGCGGCGCTGCGCAAGGTGTCCGCAAGGGCGCTGGTCGCGATGGATTTTCCAGGCTACGCGGTGGGCGGTCTCGCGGTCGGCGAAGGACAGGAGGCGATGCTCGCGACTCTGGAGGAGACGCTGCCCGAGCTTCCGGCCGACAAGCCGCGCTACCTCATGGGCGTGGGCACGCCCGAGGACCTGATCGAGGCCGTCCGACGCGGCATCGATATGTTCGATTGCGTCATGCCGACGCGCAACGGGCGGCACGGGCTGGCTTTCACCTGGAACGGGCGCGTCAACCTGCGCAATGCATGCCATGCGGAGGATCTGTCGCCGCTCGACCGCGAAAGCAGTTGTCCGGCGGCGCGTGACTATTCGCGCGCCTACCTGCACCATCTGATCCGTTCAGGAGAGCTGCTGGGCGCCATGCTGCTGTCATGGTCGAATACAGCCTTCTACCAGCAACTCATGGCAGCGATGCGCTTGGCGATTGCCGAAGGCCGTTTCGAATCCTGGGCCGGCGCGACGCTCAATCGGCTGGCGCGGAAGGCCGGTTGAGGCGCCTCGCACTACGCCGGCGCCTCGCACCGCGCTGGAGCGCGCGAACCGGTCCGGTTGGTTGCACTCGGCCGACGAAACGCGCGCCTACATCTTGTCCTTGATCTGGTGGATTTTGCGCAGCTGCCAGTTGCGAATGAAGTTCGATCCCTGGCCGAAGATGAGAAGGGCGTGTCCCAGTACGCCGGCGCCCCAGCCCAGGAAGACGAAGTGCGCCCACCACGGGCCGCCGGTAATGGCGTTGATGAAGATGAGCAGCGACATCACCAGCACGAAGATCGCGAGATGGATGTAGAAGCCCGTCAGGGCCTCGACCCGCTGCTTGGCCTTCAAAAGTTTTTCCTGCTCGTTCATTGGATCTTGCCTCTCCAGGGCGGAATGGGACGCCACACCGAATGCGCGTGAGGTATGGCACGGCACGCTCCAGCACCCATCCGACGGCAAAGTGTCATGCTGTCGTTCGGCCTGTCGCTTTGGCTGGCGAGCATACACGACTGACCCGGCATCGCCATCCCGGCGGAGACTTGGCTCGGCCGGGATGATGAATGCGCCCGCTAGTCCCGGCCCTTGGTGACGCGCTCGCGATGGATAAGGTAAATGCCCGACGCGATGATGACGGCCGCTCCCGAGAGCGTCCAGGCATCCGGAACGTCGCCAAACACCAGATAGCCGGCCGCCACCATGGTCAGCAGCTGCGAATAGAGGAACGGAGAAATCGCTGACGCAGGGGCGCGGTTGTAGGCGAGGATGAACAGGAAATGGCCGGTTCCTCCGAGCACGCCCAACGACAGCATAATGGCCCAGGTCGACCAATGCTCCGGCCAGACCCACTGAGCGATTGCGATCGGCGCGCCGAGGGCAGTGCCCACGAACATCGAGTAGAACAGGGTGACCAGTGGCGGGTCGTAGGGCGCCAGGTGCCGGGTCAGCAGCATGAACAGCGCGTAGGCGAGCATCGCTGCGAAGGAGTAGAGCACCGCGGGCGGCACGTCGCCGTAACCCGGCCGCACGGCGATGAGGATGCCGCCGAAGCCCACCAGGATCGCCACCATGCGCCGCCAGCCGACCCACTCGCCCAGCAATGGTCCGGCGAGAAGGGCCACCACCAGCGGCGCCAGGAACACGATGGTGATGGTCTGGTCGAGCCGCAGGGTCTGCAGTGCCACGAAGTTGAATACGGTGGTCGCCGCCATCAGGGTGGAGCGTACCAGTTGCTTGACCGGCTTGCGCGTCATGAAGAGGCGGCCTACGGGCATCAGGCCGAGCGCCGGCACGAAGATGAGCAGGCCCAGGAACTGCACCAGGAATCGCATCCAGGACAACTGGGCCACCGGCACGCCCTGGCGCGTCGCCAGTACCTTGGCGCAGGTGTCGAGCGCGGAGAAGAACGCGACGGCGAGCAGCATCAGGCCGATGGCCTGCAGGCGATGCTGGACTGCGGTGTCGACCGGAGGCACGTCGCCCGGCGGATCGGAATGCGGCGGATTGGGCATGGGCGAGGGGGGCTCACGTCGGGCAAGGGGCCCGGGAGGCCCTGACAGAAGGTGCGAAGTTCTACCCGCAGAGCCAGCTGCGGCAAGTCAATTTCGGGCGCGTCTGCCGCAACCCGGGCCTCCAGGCAACGCATGACTACGTCCCCGGAATGCATCTTCAAGTGTCCGCCCTGGACTTAGAATTCCCTTCGCCCGCCACAGTTTAACCGAGAAGCCACGGCAGATAGTTGTGACGGGTTGGCGGCTTGTCAGTCGCACGCCGCGGGCAGACCTCGGGGGAGGTTTGCGCGAATTGCGGGGCGAGGGAGCACCGGAGCTTAATCTTTCTGTTGTCCAATCGGCGGGCTGACGGGGTCGGCGTACCTGGTCGGGCCTCTGTCCAACGGGCGACAGCGGCTGGTGGTTTGCGTACAGGGTTCTATGATGCGGTGGATTGCGGCCTTCATTCTGGTGCTCGTGCCGGGCGTTGCCCAGGCGGCACCCGAGCGGCTGAGTGAGGCCGACCTGCGCCGCACGCTGCCTGGCGCCCATCTGGAAATCGACGCACCTCTGGGGATGAAGCTGCCGGTGCGATTCCTGCCCAACGGGCTCATGGAGGGGACCGCGGGGGAACTGGCGGGCTACCTGGGCGCGGCTCGCGATCGCGGGCGCTGGTGGGTTGCCCAGGACGAATTGTGTGCCAAGTGGTTCCGCTGGTTCGAGGCTCAGTCGCGCTGCATCAAGGTCTGGCGTGACGGCGACCGCATCCATTGGCAGGAGACGAAAGGCGGCGACAGCGGTACCGCGACGCTCATCGCCGCCGCTGATGCCAAGCCGGCTGTCGAGATCGAACTTGCCGAGAAGCCCGGTGCCACGGAGACGCGGGTCGCTCATGAACCGGTAAAGCGTACGGTAGCGCGCGCGGCAGTCGCCGACAGCAGCTCGGTCGCCGACAGCGGCGCTGGTACCCGCCAAGACGTGGCGGGCGAAGCCGCCGCTGCAACTGCTGCGCAGACCATTATCCCGTCGCAGGACAAGTCTTCTCCGAGACAGGACCGTTCGCTCGCACTGGCGGCAGCCTCTGCGACCGAAATCCCCATCGAGATCCCGGCGACCTCGGTCAAACCGGTCATAGTGAACGCGGGGGCTGCGGGCGAGGCTGAAGCTGTCGCCATCCCGCTACCGCGCGGGCTGGTTGCCTTCTCCGCTGTTGCCGAGGCCGCACGGGCGGCGACCACCGCGGCGGCGTCCGTCGCCACGGCGCGTTGGCCCGAGGCGAAGGTCGAGCGCAGTAGCCGCCAAGCTGCGGCGATGGCGCGGCGACCGAGCGAACCCTTCGAAGCATATCGTTCGGCTTCGCAGTCGTCCGCCTCGATGCCCGAAATCGCGATGTTCCGCGTGACGCGTGTCGATGCGAGCGACGTGCTCAATGTCCGTTCCGGCCCGTCCGAGTATCACGCTGCCGTGGGAGTCATCCCGCCCAACAGCCGCTCGGTCCGTGTGGTGGGCCGCTGTCGCGATGCGTGGTGCCCCGTGCGTCACGGCAGGACGTCGGGCTGGGTCAACAGCTACTATCTTGCCGACATCGGCATCGCGAGCGCGACGCGCATAGGGCTTCGCTGAGCTGGCCGTTCGCGCGAAGCCTGTCGGAATCCGTGCCCAACGTGGATGCCACCGCATTCGTTTGGAGATCAGCCGCGCCACGAGCATTCCGCTCACGCGGCGCCCACGCGCCAAGCCCTATTTCAGCAGCATGATGATGCCGTGAACGACGAGCGCGAAACCCAGGGCGTTGCCGAATACGAACGCTAGTGTGGCCACTTCCAGACCCGCCCGTGACGCCACCAGAGCGTTGGCGACGCCGTTCCTCGGCCGCAGGCGCAGGAACAGGAGCCAGGTCGTGGAGAGAAGGGCCAATCCGCTGACGAAAGCCAGCGCCGTTTCGAAGCCGGTCATGGATGTGTACTCCGCATGTGCTCGCGCCGCGGCTCTGGCCGTCGGCATGCGAGGCACGAGTGAATGTCTGTGGGTGGTCAGCGCATCTTCCCGATTGACAGCGCACACAACCGAACGCGTCGCGAAAATGCGGCGCCGGCGTCACGGGAAGTGGCTTTAGATGACGGGATCGAGGGGTGGCGCGCGCGCGCCCAGGGTTCCGCCGCGCGTCACCGCAAGCGGCCGAAGCTGGCCGGCTTCAACGCTCACACCCGGCCGCGGCTCGAGGAACAGGGCAACGTCGCCGGGCGTCCTGCCGCGCGGATGGGGAGCCGTGCGCACCTTGATGTCGACGCGGCGCGAACGCTGCTCGATGCTTCCGTTGGCAGGACCCTCGGACCTGAGCGTGCGCGGCACACTGTAAGGTGCGCGTGCTTGCGGGACACCGTCGCGGGTCCGCAGTACCCCGCCATCCGCGCCGGTGGATACCGTGCCGGGCGTAGGCACGCAGAGCACGCCGGCGCACAGCACGATGAGCGCGGCCACGAGCAGCGGTCGCGCACGCACACCGCATGTCACTGCCAGTCGACGCACCACCGCGTACATGAGCCGGTTCCGTTGCGTATTGAGAGCGGGTCGCCCCGACCCCTTACTTGGCCGCCGGAGCGGCGCCCGGTGGGGTGATTATGACCTTGTCAATTCGCTCAAGACCATTTTCGGTCCCCACGAAGTAGACGGTCACCGTTGCTCCGACTTCGAGCTGGCCCTCGATGATCTTCTTGTCGACACCAAGCGTGGTGCGATCGTTGAGAACCATCAGGCCGGTCGTGGGATTGAAGGCTGTGAGCTTCGCGGTGAAGCTGTCGACGGCCAATGCCGGCACGTGACCTGCCATCAGCAGGCCAGTTGCCATTGCGAGCACCGAGGTGCGCATGTCGTTTCTCTGAGGGGAGTGTTGCACGCCGCGTGCAAGGACGCGCGCGATCCGGTTTCAGGATCCGGATTGCCGATGGCCGCCGTCCCTTTGTCGGCGGCACGGGCGCAACAATGCTGCCTGCAGCGGTAGCACCGCACAAGCGGAAAGAATATTTCGAGTTCGGGGCTTCGCGCGCTCGAACGTAAAGCGTCAGAGCAGCGACACAGTACCGTCAGGGATGCAGGCCACACAGAGCCGAGCGAGAGAAGCCGGGATGCTCCAACGTTTCGCGTCGAACTTTCCAGGTCAACGGAAGCCATGCGCAACGCGACATCCACAGAGCATGTTTCGGAACTTATTTCTGCGATCTACGCGTGCCCCGGCGAGCCCGAGAGGTGGCCCGCCGCGCTCCACGCCATAGGCAGGGCCATCAACGCCGATGCCGGCTCACTCACGCTCGTGCAGTGCTCCTCGGCGCGTGCAGTGTTCTCTGCGCGCTCGGCAGGCGAGGATGCTTGCCACGCGATGGCCGACAACGACGATGGGAGCCTTGCGGCACTAGCCACATTGATGCGCGACCATCCCGTGGTTGAAAGCGCTTCACCCCGTGGTTCCACCAGCGGTGGACCACAGCACGCGGGCGTCGTGTTCCTGCGTGAGCGCGGTCTTGTCGGCTACGCCCGCTGGACGTGGGGCGGCGCCGGCAACAGCGGTCGCCGCAACACGAAAGCGCTGCGCATGCTGCGGATGATTTCGCCGCATCTGCGCAGGGCGATCGAACTCGATGGCAGGATCGCGAGCGATAGTGCGATCGCTCAGCGCCTTACGGGACTGCTCGATCAGCTCGCACTCGCTGTCGTGCTTACAGATTCAGAAGGCACTGTCGTTCATGCCAATGTCCCGGCGCGTCGCATGATGGCGGGTGAAGGCCCGTTGCGTCTGCGCGGAGCACGGCTGGGCCTTGCCTGCCAGGACGCAGCGTCGCGTCTCGCCCACGTCATTCGCGACAAGGCTGAAGCCACGTGTGAGGGGCACGAAGCGTCGTGCGTCGCCATCTCCGGTCCCAACCACGCTGCGCGTCCGGCGGTGGCCTACGTCTGCCGTATTGCCCGCCACATGCGCGACAGCGGGCTGCTGCCCTCGGCGGTGGTTGCGGTTCTCGTGCCTTGTCCGGGGCAGTCCGCATCGGTCTCGGCCGATGCGCTGGGCGCTCTTTTCGAGCTGACGCCGAAGGAATCCCACGTGCTGAAGGCCATCGCGCAAGGTGCCACGCTGCCGGCCGTCGCCGCGCAGTTCTCGATCGCACTCAGCACGGTCAAGACCCACTTGACGAGCGTGATGGACAAGATCGGCGCGGCGCGGCAGGCCGATATCGTGCGCATCGCAGCGGAACTCTCGTTACCGGTCGCCTGTGCCCCCTCGGCCGTGCCCGCCCTGTGCGCGCCATCGCCGGTTCAGGCGAAGCGCACGGCGTAGACGGGTGGCAGGGTGTGAATGACACTCTGCCAGCTGTCGCCGGCGTCCTCGCTCACCCACAGACCTCCGGTCGTAGAGCCGAAGGCGAGCCGTTCGCCCGTCGCGTCGAGGTCCAGTGCGTGACGGTAGACGATATCGTAGGCGTGCGTCTGCGGCAGCCCCTTGCTCAGCGTTTCGAACGAGCGGCCGCCATCGCGCGTGCGCGTGACGACGAGGCGGCCAGCAGGTGGAATGCGTTGCTCATCCTTGACGCCGGGTACGAACCAGGCGGTATCGGGGTCTTTGGGATGCACCACCACTGGGAATCCGAAAGTCGATGGGTCGACATCGGTGATCTCGCGGAACGTGCGGCCCTCGTCGGAGGATACGAAGATCCCGTTGTGGTGCTGCACCCACATGCGGCTTGGCGCGGCGGGACACTGAACGAGGCAATGCACATCCTGAGCGATCGGATCGTTCGTCAACTCCGGCGGCACGTGATCGGCGCGCATGCCTTCGCCACGCTGTCCCCACGTGGCTCCGCCATCCTCGGTGATCCAGATGCCGCCCGTCGAGACGGCGAGAATAACGCGCGCCGGATTGGCTCCGTCGACAATGATCGAATGGATCCCGGGCAGATCGGCACCGCCGCCCATCCACATTTTGCGCTTGGGGTGTTCCCAGAGCGCTCGGACGATCTGCCAGCTTTCGCCATTGTCGTCGGAGCGGAACAGGCCGCCGGGCAACGTACCGCACCACAGAACGCCGGGTTCGGCAGCGCCGCCGGCAGCGAGCGCCCAGATGCGCGCGGTGCTCCACGGCAGCGGCCGGCCCCACATGTCGTTCTCTTCAAGGCCTTCGGGCTTGGGTGGATAGACTGGCGCCTGGATTTCCTCCCAGCCCCCACCGCGATTGCGATGCAGCTTGACGCCGAAATGACCGTGGTCGAGTGCCGCGAAATGATGTCCGGTTCGCCGGTCGGTCAACGTCAGCGTGACATTGTCGCCTAGGAACTCCGCGCGATCGACAGTCCAGCCCGAGCTGCCGCGGCGCACCCAGAACAAGCCCTTTCGTGTCGAAACGAGCAACGTGTCGGACATGCGATTCAGCCTCCGCTCAATGCCTGGAAGATATGGATGGTGCTGTCGTCGGTGACGGGATCCGACAGCCGTGCGCGATCGCGCAGCAGGTTGCCGTCGACGAAGATGCTCATGTGCTTGCGGAGGCCGCCCTGGTCGTCGAGCACGTAGGACGCCGCGCGCGGATTGTTCGCGAACACATTGTCCAGCACCTCTCGCACCGTTCCTCCAGGGACATCCGTGGCGGGGCAGGCCACGTGTCGCTGGATGTTGGCGGTGAAGCGTACTTTGGCCATAGGCCGACTCTGCTCCCTGGGCGGGCCGCGGCTTTTGGGAAGAACGCCCCGTTAATGAAGTTCCAAATTGGCGTCGGGCGTGTTTGCGCGATTGCTATGGATCAGGTTCGTCCGTTTTGCGGCGTGATCTACTTGGCCAGCGGCGCGCGTCCGCCGCTTCGCGAAGCAATCAATGTCAAGTTGGATGCCCCAATAGGGAGTTGTATTGAATGTCATACAAGATCAAGGCACTGGCAATTGCCACCGTGCTCGCCGCCGGCGCGGCCGTGTTACCGCTAGAAGCGGCCAAGGCGTGGGGCTGGGGGCCCGGTTGGGACGGACCCGGCTGGGGTGGTCCCGGCTGGGGCAACGGGTGGGGTGACGGTTCGGGGTCGGGCAATTTCGGCTTCAACATGTCTGGCAACACCAACATGAACGGCCGTGGCTATGGTCAGCCCTACTATGGCGGCTACGGCTATCCGGGCTGGGGCGGCCCCTACGGCTATGGTCCGGGGTACTATGGTGCGCCTTATGGCTACGGCGGTGCACCCTATGGCTACGGCGCGCCCTATGGCTACGCGCCGCCCCCACCGCCGCCGGCTCCGCAAGGTGGCGCTGCCAAACCCAACTGAGGCAGTCGTCGTCCGGCCGGACATGCTGCCGCTTCTGTCGCTCACCGGCGTCCATCGGCTCGATGGCGCCGGTGAGCGGACATCGCATTTCATGTCTGGCTCAGCCCACGACGGTGCGACGTCGCGGAGAACCTTCCTGTGCTTATTTCATCTCCAACCCGCCGCCGACGAAATTACTCACCGGCAAATGTCTTGCGGGTTCGTTCCGCCGTGTCGAGCAGGCGCCTCGTGGATTGCGGGATCTCCGCGAAGTGGAGGTAGTCGTCGGTAAAGCCGGAAAGTTCGCTGAGGCCAACCGGGTTCTTAATCACCACACGCCTGATCCCACTCTGCCGACCGCATTTGATGAGGCCATCCTCTTCCAGCGCCCGCATGGTTCGGTTCACATGGATGTTGGTCAGCCCAAGTGCGTCGCCGATCAGTTCCTGGGTCAGCGGCATGTCAAAGCATAGACTGTCCGGGTGCGACCCCGATACGGATTGGCCGCTCAGTTCGAGCCGACGCGCAAGCTCGAGAAGGAGATGGGCAACCCGTTGCTGAGCGTTGCGGCGTCCGACGTTGGTCAAGTGCTCGATGAGCATCGCCTCTTCGCGGGCATTGCACCAGAACATCGCTGCGCACAACAGCGGGTGAAGCTGGGTCATGTGAATGATTCCAGCAGTGGTGAAGTGCGCGATGCGGATGGGTGTGATCGCAGATATGCTGTAGTCAGATACCGGGAAGATGCAGGCATTCAGCGACATGAAATCGCCCGGCAAGATGAAGTTGGCCACCTGCCGGCTGCCATCATTCAGGACGCGATAGCGTGCCGCCCAACCCTCGTTGAGCACATAGACTGTGTCCTGAGGCTCGCCCATACGCACAACGGACGAACCCGGGTTCAATGTAGTCTCGCGATGGCACAGCGACTGGACGCAGTCGATCTGCGCGGCGGAAATCTCGACGAACGTGCGGAGCTTGTAGAAGAAGGCATCTCCGATGCGCTTCTTTCTCTGGTCGGGCCCGCCACGTATCTCAGCGTTGCCGTCATCCATCGAAGGCTCCGTAGCCGAAATCCTCTACCAAGCTCCAGACAGCGATCAGCACGGTTCTGGTGCACACTGCCCAATATTCAAGCCATCCCGATACCTAGCAAAGTAATTGCCACTCCGTACGGGTAAAGTTCCCTACGGGCCCACGTCGCCGACAATGTTACCGGGCAGAATTCGGTGCGGGGTACAGGTGCTGGGCGCTGCTCAGATGGGAATCGATGGCATCGGACGCAGCCCGCGTTTCGGTCGATGGCGCCGCGAGGGCAATCCTGCGATGGCGCAAGGGGCCTCTGGGGCAGCCGCCAGCCTCAGGCGCCAGCTCTGCCAAGGCAAAGCTAACCGATCGCCCCGCGCAGGCCGATTTCCGAGCTATCCACGGCTTCGGACGCCAACACATGCGCGTCGACGTGATTGATCGTGGGCTTCGACCGCTGCTTCTCGAAGTATGTGATGGTCGACAGCAGTCCCTTCCGCAAGGGCGTGACGGGCTTCCAGCCAAGGTGCTTCGCGGCCCTTGAGATGTCTGGCTGCCGCCGCCGCGGATCATCCTGAGGCAGCGGAAGGCGGCGGATTTCGGATCTCGATCCGGTCAGCTCCAGAATGAGTTCGGCGAGTTCCGCGATGGAGAACTCGACGGGATTTCCAAGATTGACGGGTCCTGTGAATGCGCTGTCGCTTTCCATCAGTCGCTGCAGGCCGTCGATCAGGTCATCGACATAGCAGAACGAACGCGTCTGCTCGCCGTCCCCGTAGAGCGTCAGTGGGTCTCCCGCCAGGGCCTGCACGATGAAATTGGAAACCACGCGGCCGTCGTTTGGATGCATGCGCGGACCGTACGTATTGAAGATGCGCGCAACCTTGATCTCGAGCTTATGCTGGCGATGGTAGTCGAAGAACAACGTCTCGGCGCAGCGCTTTCCCTCGTCGTAACAGGAGCGCGGACCGATCGGGTTGACGTTGCCCCAATAGTCCTCGCGCTGCGGGTGCTGGTCGGGATCGCCATAGACCTCCGATGTCGATGCCTGGAGGATGCGGCACTTCAGTCGCTTGGCGAGCCCGAGAAGATTGATCGCGCCATGTACGCTGGTCTTCGTGGTCTGAACGGGATCGTGCTGGTAGTGGATGGGAGACGCCGGGCACGCGAGATTGTAGATGGCGTCGACCTCGACATAGAGCGGCAGCGTCACGTCGTGCCGCATTACTTCGAAGCGCGGGTTCAACAAGAGATGCTCGATGTTGGCCTTGCGTCCGGTGAGAAAATTGTCGACGCAGAGAACCTCGTGGCCATCCCGCAATAGCCGGTCGCACAGGTGTGAGCCGAGAAAGCCCGCCCCGCCAGTGACCAATATCCGCCGTCTATCGATTGTGGTCATCGCTGAATTCCGGTTTGCGGTTTGGGGGGATGGCAAGGCTCAGGCCGGTTCGCTGTGCCGCGGACGATCGCTCGCCGGCGGCGGTGTCTCACTGGCAGCCTCGAACGCGTGGCGGTTGTCGCCGACCCAATCGAGAAGCCGCTCGATACCGCGTTCGACGTCGATCGACGGCGTCCAGTCCAACGTCCGTTCGACTTTCCGAATATCGCTGATGTAGACGCGCTGGTCTCCGGGCCTCCAGTCGGCCCACTTGAGCGGGATCTTGCGGCCCAGCCGCCGCTGCAGCATCTCGATCAGATCGATCAGCGACATCACGCGTCGCGGACCGCCACCGATGTTGAAGGCCTGCCCAGCGATCCGGTCGGGCGCGAGAATTGCCGCTTCGTAGGCGCGCACCAGGTCCTCGACATGAAGCACGTCCCGCACCTGCTTGCCGTCGCCGAAAATGGTGATGTCGCGCCCGACCAGAGCGGCGATCGCAAACCAGGCGACCCAGCCCTGGTCTTCGATACCGAATTGGCGTGGACCATAGATACACGACTGACGAAAGGCGGCAGCCGGAATGCCGTAGATGCGGGCGTAGTCGAGCGTGTACTGGTCCGCGGCGCCCTTTGAGCATCCATAGGGGGAAAGAAAGTCGAGCGGCTCGGCTTCGTCGATACCGAATGGCCGGTTCGTGTAGCGATAGCGCGTTCCGGTGAGCTCGGTCGTGGCATCGCCGATCTTGCCGTAGACCTTGTTGGTCGAGGCGAAGATGAAGACGGAGTGCGGACAGTGCCGACGCACCGCATCGAGCACATTGAACGTGCCCAGTGCGTTGATCATGAAGTCGTCGCGCGGATCGGTGACCGAGGTCGTGACCGCTACCTGCGCGGCCAGATGGATGACCGCGTCGAAACTCTGCTGGCGGAAGATGTCTTCAATCGCGGCGGCGTCGCGCACGTCGGCCCGGGCAAAGTCGAATTCGGCGGTCTCTACGAGCCACGCGAGGTTCTGGTCGGTGCCGGCGCGCGACAGATTGTCGAGAACCGTGACGCGCCAGTTCCGGTTGGCGAAATAGAGTGCGGCGTTGCAGCCAATGAACCCAGCCCCCCCGGTGATGAGAACGCGCTTCGTTGGCATGCTTCCCCCGGTTGATGCAAATGTCGCCGTCGCGGCCGCGCCAACCCAGTGAACGCTAGTCGACACGAAATCCGTCGCTACTCCAAGCATAAAACTGACGCGGCTGCATCGGGGATCCGATATGCGCTGGGCGCTGGGGCATCAGCCTTGCGACCAGCCCTGCAATATGTCGATACTGGACGTTGATGGGTGACAGAGGCGATTGCGACGTCGTTGCCGGGGAGGTTGCGCGCTTGCGCGCGGCATATCTCGACGTCGTTTGCGACAGTCTCGTCGGTCGCCTCAATCGCGATCCTCCGCTCCAGCAGCATCTGTCCGGGTACGACGAAGAGCATCGGCTCAACGGCTGGGACTGGCCGTCCGGCGCACCTTCCATGATCGGTTGGCGCCGCATGTCCCATCTGCGCAACGAGTGCGAGCGCGTCATCTGCGAAGGGGTTCCCGGAGATTTTCTCGAGGCTGGCGTGTGGCGCGGCGGCGCCGCCATCATGATGCGCGCCGTGCTTGCGGCATACCGCGAGGAGGGGCGCAAGGTGATTGCGGCGGACACCTTCTCGGGACTACCGGCAGCCACGGATCCGGCCGACGCGGCGGCCTTCCTCGGCACCAATCAGGCATTCGCCGTGCCGCTCGACGAGGTCAAGGGTGCCTTCTACCGGTACGGTCTGCTCGACGAGCAGGTTGTCTTTCTGCAGGGCGATTTCAGCGAGACATTGGCCGACGCGCCGACGCAGCGGCTGGCTGTTCTGCGACTTGACGGGGATACCTTCGCCAGTGCGCACCACACGCTGCACGCGCTCTACGACAAGCTCTCGCCGGGGGGGAGCGTGATACTTGACGACTATTTTTTGTTTGCCGATAACAAGCGGGCAATCGACACCTTTCGGGCCGAGCGGGGTATCTGCGACCCTATCGTGAGGATCGACGACTACGGCGGCTACTGGGTGCGTAACAGTCGCGCCTGACAGTCGCGTGGCGGCGACAAGAGGGGCATGTGCCGCATGGCATGGTCGAGAACTCCCGCGACGACCGGCGCGCGGCGCCCGTCCGGCTTCAAGAGAACTATCCCCTTATAGACGGTGCCCCGCGGGTGATGCTCTCCGGTGATGGTGCTGTAGTCTCGCGCAGGCGCCGGCGCAGTCGGTTGAGGCAGGGTCCGACGGAAAATGCCATGTGCCGCCGTTGCTACGACGGCCGCGGAACAAACCGCGGCACGAGCAATGGCGCCGTCGGCCGCAGCGGATACGCTCGGCGGTTTCTGGGGGAGGGGAATTCGTGCGAATTCTGGTGACCGGCGGAGCCGGGTTCATCGGGACCCACTTGTGCCGCAGGCTCCTTGCCGACGGACACAGGGTCACCGTGATCGATAACGAATTCAATTCGAGCCGCGCCAGCGTTCCCGATGGGGCGACGTTCGTTTTCGGCGATGTTACGAAGACAGAGGATCTGGAGGCGGTATTCGCGGCCGGGTTCGACGCGGTCTGCCATCTGGCCGGCCAAGTATCGATCATCCGCGCGTTCGACAATCCCGTGGCCGATCTGCGCACGAATGTCGAGGGCACCGTCAACGTCGTCGAAATGTGCCTTGCGCACCGGGTGCCCCGCCTCATCTACGCCAGTTCCATGACGGCCTACGGCGACACGAGCGTGGTACCGACTCCGGAATCGGAGCCGTGCCGCCCCGACAGCTATTACGGCATCACAAAGTTCGCAGCGGAGCGCTTCGTGCATGCGACGGCGGCGCGACCCGATCTGGCGGTGCCGTTCAACGTCACGTCGCTGCGCATGTATTCGGTTTTCGGCCCGGGGCAAGCGTGGGACAATCCCTACCAGGGTGTGCTGGGGATCTTCCTCGGGCGGGTTCAGCGCGGAGAGCCGATTACGATCTTCGGGGACGGTGAGCAGACCCGCGATTTCGTGTTCATTGGCGATATCGTCGAGGGCTGGGTCGCAGCGCTCGACAACCCGCAGGCGACGGCGGGTAAGGTGTTCAATCTGGGCAGTGGCCGGCCGCACTCGATCAACGAACTGGCGGCCAAGGTGCTGGCGGCGCATAGGTTCGGGCCCGGCCAGTACGACGTCCGCCATGCGCCGTCGCGGCCGGGGGAGCAGCGCTGCGTGCAGGCGGACATCCGCTTGGCGCGCGAGACGTTCGGCTGGATGCCGCGCGTGACGTTCGAAGAAGGGCTCGCGGCTACCATGCAGTGGGCCGGGGGCAGCGGGACGCCGGGTGGGGATCACGTGGCAACGGGGAACTGAGTATGAAAATCCTGCTCGTCGGATCGGTCGACGCGTGGACGCGCAGTGTCGCAACGATGCTGCGCTATGCCCGAGTCGCGGGTAGGCTTGGTCACGATGTCGCTCTCTACGGCAAGCCGGTTGCCGAGCTGCCGGACCTTCCAGGTTCGGAAAGCATCGATGACGCCGATCTGGTCGTCTTTGTTCTGCAATTGCCGCGCGACATTCCCGACATGCCCGGGCTCGCCCGCCTGCTGGATCGTGTTCCCGAAGCCAAGCGCGTGGTGATCGACCTGTGGGGCCGCCACAACGAAACCATCCGAATCGATCACGATTTCAATCATCTGGAATCGTTCGACGGACATCCCTCGTGGGAGTGGCACCAGGCAATCGCGGCACTGGGCGGTCGCATCGTGCAGCCGACGCTGAACCCGCGCCGCGCCGATGTCGGCTCATTTCTGTTCCACGGCTTCGCGCCCGACGAAATCGCGGTGAAGCATGCGACGGCCGAGGACGCGGCGCGGGCCTGGACCAGCGATGATCGAGGCGCCCGCCCCTATGGCGTGGTCTATGTCGGCAGCAACTGGCAGCGCTGGACGCAAGTGCGCGCCTTCCTCGAAGGCTATCGCGAGGCCGCAGAAAAGGTCGGCCAGGTGTGCCTTGCCGGCTGGGACTGGGCGGAGCGGCCGTCCTGGGCGGTGGAGTTGGCGCTTGCGGGCGTCGATACCGATGCCGACCTGTTAGCGGACTTGCGCGTCGAGGTGCGCATGGGTGTGCGATTTGACAGGGTCGTGCCACTGCTTGCGCAAGGCCGCTTCGCTCCGGTATTTCACCGCCCGCTCTTCAACGAGCTGGGATTCGTCACGAACCGCACATTCGAAACGTTCCTTGCAGACTCGGTGCCTGTGCTGATGCTGCCGCCGAAGCTCGTCGAGCGGATTTATGGGCCGGCGGCCTTGAAGCTGGTGCCCAAGGCTGGGGTCGCCCACCATCTGACGAGCATGCTCGACGATCCGGTGGCTGCTTGGCGAGCCGTCATGGCTACTCGAGAACACCTCGCCGAGCATCATTCCATGGAAAGGCGCTTTGCGGAGCTCGTTGCTCTGCGCGCAGGGTCGAAGGCGATGAGAGTGGCCTCGTGAACGTTCTCTTCGTCATGAAGACGCGTGGCAACGCGGGCAGCACGCACGCGGTGGCAAACTATATGCGGCTCGCCGCGGAGCACGATCACTCCGTCGCGATCTTCGGTGCGCCGATCTGGTACATTCCAGAACTGCGCTTCTCGATGGACATCGAGGACTTCGATCGCGTCGTCTACCTGTTCGAGACGGATCTCTATGGCATCCATTCGATGCATCAGGCGACGATGCTCGGTCACTTTCCGCGGCAACACCGGCTGATTGTCGATACCGACGGCCTCTACAACGATTTGATCCATCTCGACGGCTACGATTTCAATCATCGCACCGGCGCTGAGCAGCGGCGATGGATCGACTATATGGATGCGCTCGGCGACCGGGTCGCGCAAACCCTGCTCACCAGGCCACGGTATCCGAAGGCGCGGGCGCTGCCGTTCTTCGGGTACGATTCATCGCGCCAGATCAGTGCCGCATCGAGCCCGCCAAAGCAGTGGGACGTCTTGCATCTTGGTCATAACTGGTGGCGCTGGCGTGAGATCGAGAGTGAGTTGCTGCCAGGCATTGCCCGTGTTCGCAGCAAGATCGGCCGGATCACATTCATCGGGTTGTGGTGGGACGCGCCACCGGCCGAGGGATTGGCCGCGGGAGCCACCGAAGCATTCTGGTCCGACCCCTATGCCCTGAAGCGCCTCGCCATCGAGACGCCGCGTGCGGTCAACTATACCGACGTCATTGCGACCATGAGTACCGCGCGCGTCAACATCCTGACGCAGCGCCCGCTGCTGCGCCACCTGCGGCACCTGACTTTGAAATACTTCGAAGTCTTTCTCGCTGACACGATCCCCCTGCTGATGCTCGACCCCGATCATGCAGAAGACGTCTATGGGCCGGCAGCCCGCGAGCTGACACTGCCCGGTCGGGTCGCGTCGAAGATCACCGATGCGCTCGCCAACGAGAAGCGGTATCGCGGCATCGTTGGCGACGTGCGCGAGCACCTGATGAAGCATCACCCCTATGCAAAGCGCGTGCAGGAGTTGTTCGCCATTCTGAATGAGAGATAGGCATGCAACCCTGCAAGGTTCAATTCCGCCACATGCCGGGGACCGGCTTATGAAGATCGCTTTCGTCTACTGGGGCTACGAGAACGCGGGCTCCATGCTCGATCTGCGCGGCTATACGCGCGCGGCCAAGGCCATGGGGCACGAAGTCATCGTCTATGGCCCGCCCGAGTGGGCCTTTGCGCTCGACTACTCCAAGGACCTGACGGGCGTCGATGCGCTGGTCTTCGTTGTCGAATGGACGACAGCGCTGCAGTTCGGCGACAATGTCGACTGGCTGCGCCTGCTCGATGCGGTGCCGCGCGAGCGACGCGTCGTCATCGATTGCGACGGCCACTACAACGAACCGATCTGGTTCATGGGTGACTACAACCATCGCTCGATGCAGCTCAGTGACGAGTGGATCGCATTCTGCGACAGCCTGTCGGACAAGATATTCCAGCCGACGTACCATCCGCGGCGCAGCAACGTGCGCTCGTTCCTGTTCCACATCTACGATCGCGCGTGGGAGTCTCCGATCGTCACGGACCGCGAGAAGCCGTTCGACATGATCTACGTCGGTCATACGAAGCATCGCTGGCGCGGCATGCTGAAGGTGTTCAAGGCGATCGAGAAGGTGCGCGACCGGGTCGGCCGCGTCGGCCTCGTCGGCGAAGGCTGGGGCGAAATCGTGCCGTGGATGGAAGAAGGCGAGGCCAAGGCCAAGCACTATGTCGATCGCGCCTACATGGCAAAGCACCGCTTCGAGGGTTTGCCCGCGGTAGCCTTCGACCAGGTTGCGCCCACCATCGAGAAAGGCGTCTTCAACCCCGTCGTCTACCGCCCGGTGTTCGAGCAGCTCGGCTTCGTCACCTGCCGTACGTTCGAGACCCCGGCTTCCGGCACGATCCCGCTGTTCCTGCTCAACCGCGAGTATGTCGTCGACATGTTTGGCGAACGCGCCACAGAGTTGATGATCACGGGCGAAGAGGACAGCGACAAGATCCTAGATGTGCTGGCGCGACCCGAATACTACGCCGAGATTGTCATGGATATCCGCCGCGAGTTCCAGGTGCGCCACACGCCCGAGGCGCGCTTGCGCGAGCTCATTGCCTACATCGAGGAATAGCAATCGATGGAGAATAGGGGCCGCGGGCCAGGCATCGTCGAGCAGGGATGGCGCACCAACCGGCTCCGTTACGGCTTCAACGAGATCGACGGCTGGCCCGATTTCGCCTTCCGCGATGGTCGCTATGAGATCTGGCGCCGCCTGCGACTGATGAAGACCGACGTGATTAGGCTGTTCGTCTTCGACAAGCCGGTCGCCGACCCTTTCACGATGTGGTCCGACTTTGCCGGCGTGGTCAATGCGGTGCTCGCCTCTGGCGCCAAGCCAATGATCACGTTCGCCAAGTTCAACCCGCCATACTCGAGCGCGCGCCAGATCGATCGCTTCGTACAGCGCGTGCGCGAAATCGTCTGGCGCGCGCTCGAAGAGTGGGGCGGCGAGGAGGTCAAGAACTGGTACTGGTGCGTCTGGAACGAGCCGAACAATCCCGATGTCGGCGGAAATCTGCGCTATCACGAGTATCTGCCCATCTACGAGGCCGTTGCTCAGTCCGTCATCGAGCTCGTGAAGCCGCACACGGGCGGCGCGCGCATCAAGATCGGTGGCCCGTCCATCGATGGGACCCAGAGAGCCTACTGGCTCGACTGGATCGCGCGCATTTTGTCGGATGTGGACGATGATCGTCTCGCGTTCGTCAATTGGCACACCTATGCCGACTGGCGGCCCGCCGCTCCGCTCGACAGTGTCACCGTCAAGCTCGTCGACGATCCGCCGCCGCCCGGCGGCCGTGTGTTCGAAGCGTTGACGATGGCTCACACCCCGCAGTACGAGGCGCGTGCGCGAGCAGTCGGTCGACTGATCGCGGGGCGCGACGTGCTCAACGTGTGCGGTGAACTCAATGCTATCGCCCATCACGAGCACGAGTTCACCAACGACCTCAATCGAAACGTCTTCGGCGCGGTCTACTACGGTTCGGCCCTGATCAACCTGATGCGAGGGGGCGCCGACCTCGAAATGCGATGGACCGCGACGGCGAAGCACTGGTACGGCCGCGAGGACGCCTACGGGCTTTTGAGCAAGGACGGCGTGCCGACACCGGCGGCTCTTGCCAAGCAGGTCATCGCACAGCACGTCAGCCACGGCGACGCGATCCGCTTTGTCGACGGCGATCCGCTTCCGCCTGGTATCGACACAGTGATCGCCAGGGATGCTCGAGGCCGCCGTAGCGCGATCATTGTCAACACTCTGGCCCGGTCGCAACGCGTCGATCTGGGCGTGCTGGCGCCCCACCTTGAGACCGGGTGCGACGTGCTGCGACTGGATCAGGGGACAGGCGGAACCTTTCGACGCTCGAGCGCTGGCGGCTCGATCGCTTTCGAGGGCTGCGGCATCGCCGTTCTCAGCGATGACGAGAGAACGACCGTCAGCGACTAGGCCGCGAACGCGGCAAGGATTCTCGCGCGAGAAGCGCGAGAAGCGCGAGGAGATACGGCGTGGACAAGGCACTTGGTTGGATCGGCGAAATCTTCCAGACGCTGATGAGGTTGTTTCCCTGGCTGGTGATCGTTCCTGCGACACATGAAGGCGTCGCCTTCGTAAGAGGGCGCCACGTCAAGAAGTGGGGTCCGGGTCTGCACTGGTACTGGCCTGTGGCGACGACCTACAAAACGATTGCTGTCGTACGGCAGACCCAGCTCATCCAGTCGAAGGTGATCATGACGAGCGACTGCAAGACGGTCATCGCAGGCGCGCTCGTCACCTACTATATCGATGACGTGGTGATGGCACTCGCCCATGTCGCCGATCTCGCCTCCGACGTCATGGAGCGCGCGCAGGGCGGCATCTACGAAGTCATCGGCGCACACACCATGGCGGAGATACAGGCCGACCGCCAAGGGTTCCGCGACAAGCTTACCGCCCGTGTTGGCGACGCGCTGAACGGCTATGGTGTCAAGATCATACAAGTGCAGCTCACCGAATTCGCGCCGGCTCGTGCCTTGGCTCTGAATACGCGCGGTGTCATCGGCCAGTACGCGATGTGGACCGGGTTCTGAGGAGATGACTGCTGGTGCCCGCACCCTACGGCCGGCCATCGCTATGCCATGAGAGGGATCGGCGTTACGGACGGCCAGGAAAGGCTAATTGCGAAGGCCGATGGCTGCATGTGACCCGACGACGAATGCACGCCTCCCAAGCTTGCGCCGCACTGGCTGTCCGCATAACGTCAACGCAACATGTGGTGGGTAGGGGGACGGTCGCCCCGGCAACCCACCTCCCGACATTGGCTCCGCATTCGAGTGCAAGAACCGGCCACCCTTATGCGGGCCGCGTAGCGCTTTGCCGCTGGTAGAGTACGAATCATGTGTGCCGTCTGCGACCATGCATCGAGCAACCTGCTGCCCGGTCTCAGCCCGTGTCACTGTGGGGCACCCTACACCCTGGCAGCCTACGCGCGGCTAGAGAAGGACCTTAGGCGCCGGGAGGTCCTTGGCGGACTGGGGGCCGTGTTGGGCATGTTCGCAGGCTTCGGTCTGCAGCCGCGGGAGGTGCGGGCACAGACCCCCGGCCTGCCGAGATTGCTGACGAACCTCCGGCTGTTCGACGGAGAGACGCTGTCGATGCGGACAGGGATCGACATCCTGATCGAGGGCGGGCTCATCAGCGCACTACCGAGGCGCGGTGAGGGTCCGGCCGATATCGAGGTGATCGACTGCGGTGGCCGCGCAGTCATCCCTGGCCTGATCGACGCGCATTGGCATGCCACACTCGTGGCTGTTACCCAGATGGCGGCCATGACCCAGGACGTTGGCTTCGTGCACTTGATCGCGGGGCGCGAAGCAGGTGCCACGCTGCAGCGCGGCTTCACCACGGTGCGCGACGTGGGCGGTCCAGCCTTCGGGCTCAAGATGGCGATCGACCGCGGGGTCGTGCAGGGCCCGAGGATCTTCCCGTCGGGAGCCATGGTCTCCCAGACATCGGGACATGGCGACTTTCGTCTCCGCCATGCACTGCCGCGGATGCCTTCCACGCCGGCGGATCAGACCGAGGCAGGCGGTGTCGCGGCGATCGCGGACGGCGCGGACGATGTGCTGCGGCGCACGCGCGAGCAGCTCATGAAGGGCGCGAGCCAGATCAAAATCATGGCCGGCGGCGGCGTTGCCTCGCTCTACGATCCGCTGGATGCGACCCAATTTACGGAACGCGAGATGCATGCTGCGGTCGAGGCCGCCGAGGACTGGGGCACCTATGTCTGCGCCCACGTCTACACGCCGCGCGGGATCCAGCGGGCGGTTCGCGCCGGAGTGAAATGCATCGAGCATGGCCAGCTCGCCGACGAGGAATCGGTGCGCATGATGGCGGACAGCGGCGTCTGGTGGAGCCTACAGCCGTTCCTCGCGGACGAGGATTCCAACTCCTACGCCGATCCGCGCTCGGCGGCGAAGCAGAAACAGGTGGCCGAAGGGACTGTCCGCGCCTTCGAGCTCGCCGACCGCTTCAAGGTCAAGTTCGCCTTCGGCACGGACATTCTGTTCAGCGCTAGAGGGGGTGAAGCCCAGGGTCGGAGTTTGGCCAAGTTCTCGCGCTTCATGTCGCCGCTCGCAGCGCTTCACAAGGCCACAGGCGCGGCGGGAGAGCTGCTTGCCATGTCGGGAGAGCGCTCGCCTTATCCGGGGAGGCTAGGCGTGATCGCCCAGGGCGCGCACGCCGACCTCCTGGTTGTGGACGGCGACCCCGAGAAGGACGTTTCCTGGTGCGACACGCCCGACCAGAGCCTGCGGCTGATCATGAAGGGCGGGGCAATCTTCAAAGACACGCTACCGCGAAGACAATAGAACGAGCTCTCCCGCCAAGGCTAAGACAGCTTGCGATCGGCGGGCAGTGCAAAGCTGAATTGCTGGCAGCCTTGCGACGACACGACATCGGCATGAACAGGTATTCCGAAATCCTATTTTCGGACCCGACGTCTCCGAACAGGCGATGGGACCCCGCACAAGGTTCGGTCTACTGACGCGATCCCGTTAAGCCGGCGACGATTCGGGCATGGTAACCTATTGGACTGAATAAGGGTTTAGGGCGGGAGCCTGTCTAAGACTCCGGCGCTTCTTCCGTTTAGCAGAGTTAGCGGTCGTCGCGGCTCTGCGCAAACCTGCTGTCGTGGTTCGCTCAGATCAGGGGCGCAATTCACTCAGACGCCGACATGCGGCAAATGGCGCGAAGGGCCTAGCAGGAGCGGGCAGGTTTTGGTCGACCGAACGCGTGTCGCTGTTAAGGATTTCAGACACGAAAGCGCTTCGTCGGGGCCGCAGGCAAGGCCTGAATGTGGGGTAAAATCACTTGGATCGTGAGCGTCAATATCGTGAGCGTCAAGTGACTCTTAGACCTTGCCTCTTGACCGTCATTGCTACCTCTGATTCCATGTCGGCATGATCCTGGTCCGCAGATTGATCGTCGCAATTGCTGCCGCTGTGCTCGTCTTTCTGAGCGTGGCGACCGGTATCCTTGCCGGGTCCACGATCGGTGCGCACCCCTCCGGTCACGGCCATCAGCATGCGCAATTCCTGTCGCAGCTGAAGTCGGGCGCACACGCGCTCCACGCCCCGGCGGATCATTCGGCGCCACACCACGCCCTGCCTGTCGGCCAGTTCGCCACGGCAGCCGATGACCAGCAGACCAACCGCGATTGCGCCGCCGCCTGCCTCGATACCATCGCCGCAAAGCTTTTGCCGGCATCAGTTCTCGTCAAGGCGCCGGACGCTTCAAATGTGATGTTCTTCCCCGGCGCATCCGAGTGGGCAACGGTCCCGATCTCTTCCACTCCGGCGTATTGGCCCACCGCGCCCCCTGACGATCCGGCGACCGGCGGCACAGGCGCCGCACGGGTCCTCGCGCGTCATTCCCACATGAGAATTTGAATACCTGAAGCCTTCGCTGCGGCCGCTGTAGTGGCCCGCTGGCCCGTGCTCGAAGGGAGCCGTGTGCCGTGAAGTCTTCAGGAGAAGTTCCATGAATGCCAACCACATTGCGGCGCTATTTCTGGGCGTGCTCGTTCTCGCAACCGTATCCCCGAGCCCAGTGCCCCTCGGAGGAGTTGTGCCGGCGGCCAAGGCTGCCGAACCGAAGGCAGAAGGCAAGGCCCAGAAATGGACCTGCCCGATGCATCCCCACTATATCGCCAATGAATTCGGACCGTGCCCGATCTGCGGCATGGACCTCGTCAAGCTCGAGACTGGCAGCGGCGATGCAGGTGACGTCGACGGCAGGCCCGGTCGCACCTCCATCTCGATTACACCAGAGACCATGCAGACCATGGGTGTCAGGCTGTCGAAGGCCGAGCTCTCCAGCTTCGGCCGCCTTATCCGAAGTTATGGCATCATTGCCGACAACGAGAGACTTCAGACCGAGCTGACCGCGCGTCTGGAAGGCTGGATCGAGGAACTGAGAATCCGAGCGGTCGGCGACGAGGTCAAGGAAGGCGACCTCCTCTTCACACTTTATGCACCCGAATTCGCGGTTTCCCAACGCGACTATCTCGACGCGCTCAACGGCCGGGATCGCACGCGGATTGAATCGGTCAAGACGCGCCTGCGCGCTTTCGGCATGCAGGATCGCGCCATCGACGAACTCGTCCAGAAGGGCCAAGCACTCGACTTCGTACCCTACTACGCCGACCGCAACGGTACCGTCTCCATGATCGAGTTGCGGCCCGGTAGCTATGTCAAGCGCGGAAGCATGCTGACCCGCATCCAGGACTACTCTCAGGTCTGGTTGATGGTATCCGTCCCGGAAAAGGATCTGGGCTTCATTTCGATCGGCACACCAGTGCGCATTACGCTCCCCAATCTCCCTGGACGCGAAATCCTGTCCAAGGTCGAGTACGTCTACCCCACCGTCGACACCAAGACGCGCACCGGCAAGGTTCGGCTTGTGCTTGACAATCCCGACAGTCAACTTCGTCCCGGCGCCTATGC